>NZ_JBITCM010000007.1:0-478618 GCF_044453205.1 Streptomyces sp. NPDC051738
CTGTCCGTGACGGTGTGGGCGCACCACATGTACGTCACCGGCGGTGTGCTGTTGCCGTTCTTCGCCTTCATGACGTTCCTCATCGCCGTACCGACCGGCGTGAAGTTCTTCAACTGGATCGGCACGATGTGGAAGGGCTCGTTGTCCTTCGAGACACCGATGCTCTGGGCGACCGGCTTCCTGATCACCTTCACCTTCGGTGGTCTGACGGGTGTCATCCTGGCCTCGCCGCCGATGGACTTCCACGTCTCCGACTCGTACTTCGTGGTGGCGCACTTCCACTACGTCGTGTTCGGCACCGTCGTCTTCGCGATGTTCTCCGGCTTCCACTTCTGGTGGCCGAAGATGACCGGCAAGATGCTCGACGAGCGCCTCGGCAAGATGACCTTCTGGACGCTGTTCGTCGGCTTCCACGGCACCTTCCTCGTCCAGCACTGGCTGGGCGCCGAGGGCATGCCGCGTCGTTACGCCGACTACCTCGCGGCCGACGGCTTCACCGCCCTGAACACGATCTCGACGATCAGCTCGTTCGTGCTCGGCGCGTCGCTGCTGCCCTTCTTCTACAACGTGTGGAAGACGGCCAAGTACGGCAAGCCGGTCGGCGTCGACGACCCGTGGGGCTACGGCCGCTCGCTGGAGTGGGCCACGTCCTGCCCGCCGCCGCGGCACAACTTCCTCACCCTGCCGCGGATCCGTTCCGAATCCCCGGCGTTCGACCTGCATCACCCTGAGATCGCCGCCCTCGACCAGCTCGAGAACGCACCTCACGGTGAAAAGGCTCTGGCTGGTGGCAAGGAGGCCGGCAAGTGAAGGTTCAGGGCAAGATGTTCATCTGGCTGAGCGTCTTCATCCTCGCCATGGCGGTCGTCTATGGCGTGTGGTCGAAGGAGCCGGCCGGCACCACGGCCCTCTTCCTGGCCTTCGGCCTGTCCATCATGATCGGCTTCTACCTGGGCTTCACCGCCCGGCGGGTCGACACCGGTGCGCAGGACAACAAGGAAGCGGACGTCGCGGACGACGCCGGCGAGGTCGGGTTCTTCAGCCCGCACAGCTGGCAGCCGCTCTCCCTCGCGATCGGTGGCGCCTTCGCCTTCCTGGCGATCGCGATCGGCTGGTGGCTGCTGTACTTCTCGGCGCCGCTGCTGCTGATCGGCCTGTGGGGCTGGGTCTTCGAGTACTACCGCGGTGAGAACCGCACCCAGTAACACGAACCGAGCTCATCGGGAGCCCGGACACTCCGTCAGGAGCGTCCGGGCTCCCGCTTTTGCAGCAATCGAAATCACCCGTACGAGTCACCCGGCGCGCCGCCACTGACGCCGCTTCCTAGCGTGAAGCCATGAGCAACAGAGCACAGCGCGAGAAGACCGTCATAGGCTGCACGCTCCTACTGATAGCACTCGGCGCGAGTGCCGCCGCCTGCAGTAGTGACGGCAACCCGCTGGCCGCCGATCCCTACGACGCGGCCGACCAGATCGCCTTCAACGGCCCCTCGGGCGACGGCGAGAAGGCCGACCCCGACAAGCCCCTGGAAGTCACCGCGGAGGACTCCGACGGCCGTATCACGGACGTCACCGCCAGGGACGCCGCAGGACGCTACGTCGCGGGCGAACTCTCCGCCGACGGCACCCGCTGGCACAGCACCTCCCCGCTGGCCGCAAACGCCCGCTACACGGTGCGGGTGAGCACCGAGGACGAGGACGGCGCCCCCGGCCGCAAGGTCCTCACCTTCGACACCAGCCGGCCGACCACCCAGAAGCACCTGACGGTGGAGTTCGGCCCGAAGGCGGGCACCTACGGCGTGGGCCAGCCCATCACGGCCACACTGAACGAGCCGGTCAAGGACAAGAAGCAGCGCGCCATCGTCGAGCGGGCCCTGAAGGTCGACTCCACGCCCGCCGTGGAGGGCACCTGGCACTGGGTGGACGACAAGGAACTCCACTACCGCCCCAAGGAGTACTGGCCCACCGGCGCCACGATCCAGGCCCGCAGCAACCTCGAAGGCGTCAAGATCGGCGACCGAATATGGGGCGGCAAGGTCAAGCCCCTGCGAATAACCATCGGCGACCAGGTCATCGCCGTCACGGACGCCGCATCGCACCAGCTGACGCTCTACCGCAACGGCGAGGCCGTCAGGTCGATGCCCGTCACCACCGGCAAGCCGGGCTTCGCCACCCGCAACGGCGTCAAGGTCGTACTGGCCAAGGAGTACTTCGTACGCATGCGCGGCACGAGCATAGGGATAGCGGAGGGCTCCTCGGAGTCGTACGACCTACCCGTCTACTACGCCACCCGCGTGACCTGGAGCGGCGAGTACGTGCACGCGGCCCCCTGGTCGGTCGGCTCCCAGGGTTACGCCAACGTCAGCCACGGCTGCACGGGCATGAGCACCGCCAACGCCTCGTGGTTCTTCGACAACGTCCGCGAGGGCGACATCGTCAAGGTCATCAACTCGTACGGCAACACCATGGAGCCATTCGGCAACGGCTTCGGCGACTGGAACCTGCCGTGGAGCAACTGGCGCAACGGCAGCGCCCTGGTGGCCGGCATCCCGGAGGGCCCGAGCCCGTCGGAACGGGCAAGACTGAGGCCCCAGAGCATTTGAGAGGGCAGCGGGGCAACGCCCTCAGGGGCGCGGGGAACTGCGCGACCAGCCCAGCCGGACCCGCAGTCGCCCCACAACCCTCAGAACCGAGCTCCTAGGCGCTCTGCAGCCGCTGCGTCCGCAACAGAGAAGCCAGCGCCCCGGCGAACTCCACCGGCTCCACAGGCAACGTCACGGCCGCCTCAGCCCGACTCCACGTGGCCAGCCACGCATCCTGCGGCCGCCCGATGAGCAACAGCACCGGCGGGCAGTTGAACACCTCGTCCTTGATCTGCCGGCACATCCCCATGCCCCCCATGGGCACCGCCTCACCGTCCAGCACGCAGACGTCGATGCCCCCCTTGTCCAGCTCGCGCAGCACCGCGGCGGGCGTAGCGCACTCCACGAACTTGACCAAGGGCACGTCGGGAGCCGGTCGCCGGCCGGAGGCAACCCGCACCTGCTCCCGGGTGTTGGAGTCGTCGCTGTAGACCAGCACCGTGGCGGTCGGCTGCATTGTTCCTCCGTGACGTCAGCGTCGTAAGGACAGGCCCGTTGGGCCGGATGCTACTCCCTTGAACACCACGTCAACACCGGTACGGACACCCAAGACACTCCGAACGGCACCCCCCGGAGTGAGGGCGGGATAAGCGACCGACATAATGTCGGTCGTGGCGACAGCAACGACAGTAGACAAGGGTCACGCGCACCCGTCGGTCAATCGACCGAACCTCACCAGCGTCGGAACCATCATCTGGTTGAGTTCCGAGCTGATGTTCTTCGCGGCCCTCTTCGCGATGTACTTCACCCTTCGATCGGTGACCGGGCCCGATTTCTGGCATGAGAAGGCCGCGGCCCTGAACTTCCCGTTCTCGGCGACGAACACCACGATCCTGGTGCTCTCCTCGCTCACCTGCCAGCTCGGCGTCTTCGCCGCCGAGCGCGGTGACGTCAAGAAGCTCCGAGGCTGGTTCATCGTCACCTTCGTCATGGGTGCGATCTTCATCGGCGGCCAGGTGTACGAGTACACCGAGCTGGTCAAGCACGAGGGCCTCTCGCTCTCGTCCGACCCGTACGGCTCGGTCTTCTACCTGACCACCGGCTTCCACGGCCTGCACGTGACGGGCGGTCTCATCGCCTTCCTGCTGGTCCTCGGCCGCACGTACATGGCCAAGAGGTTCACGCACGAGCAGGCGACCGCCGCGATCGTCGTGTCCTACTACTGGCACTTCGTCGATGTCGTCTGGATCGGCCTCTTCGCCACGATCTACATGATCAAGTAGTCGGGCCCGATCCCGCGCGCGTTCCACAACGCACCTTCCAGAAGCATCGACGCAGAAGATCCTGACACCGGGGTAATCCGTGAAAAAGCTCTCCGCACGACGACGCCATCCGCTGGCGGCGGTCGTCGTACTACTCCTCGCGCTGGCGTGCACGGGGGGGCTGTACGCCGTGTTCGCGCCCGCGGACAAGGCGCAGGCCGAGGAAACCGCCCAGTCCCTCACCATCGAAGAGGGCAAGAAGCTCTACGCCGTCGGCTGCGCCAGCTGCCACGGAACCGGCGGTCAGGGCACCTCCGACGGTCCTAGCCTGGTGGGCGTCGGCGCCGCCGCCGTCGACTTCCAGGTCTCGACGGGACGTATGCCTGCCGCCACCTCCCAGGGCGCCCAGGTCCCGAAGAAGAAGAACATCTACTCGCAGGCCGAGATCGACCAGCTCGCGGCGTACATCGCCTCGCTGGGCGCCGGCCCGAACGTCCCGTCCGAGGAGCAGTACGGCCCCGAGGGCGCGGACATCGCCAAGGGCGGCGAGCTCTTCCGCAACAACTGCGCCCAGTGCCACAACTTCACCGGCAAGGGCGGCGCGCTGACCAAGGGCAAGTACGCGCCGAGCCTTGAGGGCGTCGACCCGAAGCACATCTACGAGGCCATGCAGACCGGCCCGCAGAACATGCCTTCGTTCCCCGACACCACCCTGTCGGAGCAGAACAAGAAGGACATCATCGCGTACCTGCACGCGGTCAACAGCGATGAGACGGTGAATCCGGGTGGTCTGGAGCTGGGCGGCCTCGGGCCGGTCACCGAAGGCCTCTTCTCCTGGATCTTCGGTCTCGGCGCACTGATCGCGGTCGCCGTCTGGGTCGCCGCTCGGACCGCAAAGGCCAAGAAGTCATGAGTAGCCAAGACATTCCAGAAGAGAACCTGCCCGCTGAGCAGGACGCCACCGTCGCGGTAGCGGACGAGAAGAACCCCTTCGCCGACCCCGGCCTGCCGCCCCACGAGCACCGGATCCAGGACATCGACGAGCGGGCCGCCAAGCGGTCCGAGCGCACGGTCGCCCTGCTGTTCACGGTGTCGATGCTGGCCACCGTCGCCTTCATCGCCTCGTACGTCACGATCCCGCACGACAAGTCGGTCTTCGTCTTCCCGATCGGGCACCTCAACGCGCTGAACTTCGCGCTGGGGCTGACCCTCGGTGCGGCGCTGTTCTGCATCGGCGCGGGCGCGGTCCACTGGGCCCGCACCCTGATGTCCGACGAGGAAGTCGCGGACGACCGGCACGCGATCGCGGCGGAGCCCGAGGTCAAGGCCAAGGTCATGGCCGACTTCAAGCAGGGCGCCAAGGAGTCCGCGCTGGGTCGCCGCAAGCTGATCCGCAACACCATGTTCGGTGCGCTGGCCCTGTTCCCGCTCTCCGGTGTCGTCCTGCTGCGTGACCTCGGTCCGCTGCCCGGCACCAAGCTGCGCCACACCCTGTGGTCCAAGGGCAAGCTGCTCGTCAACATGAACACCGACGAGCCGCTGCGTCCCTCGGACGTCGCGGTCGGCTCCCTCACCTTCGCCAAGCCGGAGGGCCTGGAGGAGCACGACCACGACTTCCAGAACGAGATCGCCAAGGCCGCCCTGATGATCATCCGGCTCCAGCCCGATGACATCAAGGACAAGCGCGAGCTCGAGTGGTCGCACGAGGGCATCGTCGCGTACTCGAAGATCTGCACCCACGTCGGTTGCCCGATCTCCCTGTACGAGCAGCAGACGCACCACGTGCTCTGCCCCTGCCACCAGTCCACCTTCGACCTCTCCGACGGTGCCCGAGTGATCTTCGGCCCCGCCGGCCACGCCCTGCCGCAGCTGCGCATCGGCGTGAACGACGAGGGCTACCTCGAGGCGCTCGGCGACTTCGAAGAGCCCGTCGGTCCTGCATTCTGGGAGCGCGGATGAGCACGACAGAGAAGACCGAGTCCCGCGAACGCGGGAAGGCACCGGCCGGCGAGCGCGTCGCCGACTGGGCCGACGGCAGGCTGGGGATCTACTCCCTGGCCAAGGCCAACATGCGCAAGATCTTCCCCGACCACTGGTCGTTCATGTTGGGTGAGGTCTGCCTCTACAGCTTCATCATCATCATCCTCACGGGTGTGTACCTGACGCTGTTCTTCCACCCGTCGATGAACGAGGTGGAGTACCACGGCAGTTACGTCCCGCTGCAGGGTCAGCTCATGTCGGAGGCGTTCAGCTCGACGCTGCACATCTCCTTCGACATCCGCGGTGGTCTGCTCATCCGGCAGATCCACCACTGGGCGGCGCTGATCTTCCTCGCCGGCATGTTCGTGCACATGATGCGCGTGTTCTTCACGGGCGCGTTCCGCAAGCCGCGTGAGATCAACTGGCTGTTCGGCTTCCTGCTGTTCGTCCTGGGCATGTTCACCGGTTTCACCGGCTACTCGCTCCCGGACGACCTGCTCTCCGGCACCGGTGTCCGCTTCACCCAGGGCGCGATCCTGTCCATGCCGATCGTCGGCACGTACATCTCGTTCTTCCTCTTCGGCGGCGAGTTCCCGGGCGTCGACTTCGTGGCCCGCTTCTACTCGATCCACATCCTGCTGCTGCCGGGCATCATGCTCGGTCTGGTGGTCGGCCACCTGATCCTGGTCTTCTACCACAAGCACACGCAGTTCGCGGGCCCCGGAAAGAACAACAAGAACGTCGTCGGCATGCCGCTGCTGCCGGTCTACATGGCCAAGGCCGGAGGCTTCTTCTTCCTGGTCTTCGGTGTCATCGCGATCATCGCGGCGGTGGCGCAGATCAACCCGATCTGGGCCATGGGTCCCTACCGTCCGGATCAGGTGTCCACGGGCGCCCAGCCCGACTGGTACATGGGCTTCGCCGAGGGTCTGGTCCGCTACATGCCGGGCTGGGAGATCAACTTCTGGGGTCACACGCTCGTCCTGGGCGTGTTCATCCCGCTGGTCCTCTTCGGCCTGGTGCTGGGCGCGATCGCGGTCTACCCGTTCATCGAGTCCTGGGTCACCGGCGACAAGCGCGAGCACCACATCCTGGACCGCCCGCGCAACGCCCCGACGCGTACCGCGTTCGGCGTCGCCTGGATCACGGTGTACATGATCGGCCTGGTCGGCGGTGGCAACGACCTGTGGGCCACCCACTTCCACCTGTCGATCAACGCGGTCACCTGGTTCGTCCGGATCGGGTTCTTCGCCGGACCGGTCATCGCGTTCATCGTCACCAAGCGGATCTGCCTGGGCCTGCAGCGCCGGGACAAGGACAAGGTGCTGCACGGACGCGAGTCGGGCATCATCAAGCGCCTGCCGCACGGTGAGTTCATCGAGGTGCACGAGCCGCTCAGCCAGGACGCGCTGCACACCCTCACCGCGCACGAGCAGTACCAGCCGCTGGAGATCGGCCCGACGGTCGACGAGAACGGCGTCGAGCGCAAGGTGAAGGGCTCCGAGAAGCTGCGCGCCAAGCTCAGCAAGTCCTACTTCGACGAGAACGGCCAGATCCCCAAGCCGACGGTCGAGGAGTACAAGGAGATCACGAGCGGCCACGGCCACCACTGATCGCTGCGTTTCGCCACGCCACGGCCGAGGGCCCCATCCGGTTGAACGGGTGGGGCCCTCGGCCGTGCCCGGGGTCAGGGCCCCGTCCGGTCTTCGGACGGGGCCCTTCTCCGGGTCCCGGGGCTGGATAGGGTGGACCTCGTTGAGACTCTCGTCCCGTACTGCGGGACGCCTGACACCTGGAGCGGCTTATGAGCGCTGTGACCCCCGCTGGAGGCGACACCGCGGCGGCCCGCTCCTGGCCCGAGGTGCTGAGTGCCCTGCTCGCCGGAGAAGACCTGAGCGCCGCGGACACGGCATGGGCGATGGACCGCTTCATGAGCGGCGAGGCCTCGGACGCCCAGATCGCCGGATTCATGGTGGCGCTGCGGGCCAAGGGCGAGACGGTCGAGGAGATCAACGGTCTCGTCGAGGCGATGTACGCCCACGCCCAGCCGCTGGACATTCCCGGACCGGCCGTCGACATCGTCGGCACCGGCGGCGACCGGGCCAAGACGGTCAACATCTCCACGATGTCCGCCATCGTGATCGCGGGCGCCGGGGCGAAGGTCGTCAAGCACGGCAACCGGGCGTCGTCCTCGGCGAGCGGCTCGTCCGACGTGCTGGAGAAGCTCGGCATCAACCTCGACCTGTCGCCCGAGGGCGTGGCGCGGGTGGTGGACGAGGCCGGCATCACCTTCTGCTTCGCGGCCAAGTTCCACCCCTCGATGCGGTTCGTCGGCGGCGTACGGCGGGACCTGGGCATCCCGACCTCGTTCAACCTCCTCGGCCCGCTGACCAACCCCGCCCGCGTCACCGCCTCGGCCGTCGGCTGCTTCGACACCCGGATGGCGGGCCTCATCGCCGGCGTACTGGCCGAGCGCGGCTCGTCCGCGCTGGTGTTCCGCGGCGACGACGGCCTCGACGAGCTGACGACGACGGCCACTTCGCGCGTGTGGGTCGTCCGGGACGGCAAGGTGGCCGAGGAGGGCTTCGACCCGCGCGACGTCGGCATCGACCTCGTGCCGGTGGAGGCGCTGCGGGGCGCGGACGCCTCGTACAACGCGGAGGTCGCGCGACGGCTGCTGGACGGCGAGACGGGGCCCGTACGGGACGCCGTACTGCTCAACTCGGCCGCGGCGCTGGTGGCGTTGGAGCCGACGGCCGCTCCGCTCACCGAGCAGATCCGGCTCGGTATGGCGAGGGCGGCGGAGTCGATCGACTCGGGGACGGCCAAGCGGACGCTGGAGCGTTGGGTGGCGGCCAGCAACGCCTGAGTTCCCCGTGATGTGACGCAAGGCGCAGTCCGAATTCTGGACTGCGCCTTGCGTGCTGATGATCGTGTGGCAGGATATTGGACCAGGTCATGAGTGACAGTCATGAGGCCCCGGCCGACTGTCCGGCAACCCTCCGTCCGTGGCGGGGTGCCCCGGGTGAAGACCAGGCCGTAGGCAGCGAGGTCTGCGGCAAGCGCGGGCCCCTCTCGAAACCAGGGGTCCTGGTCGTTCGAGGGAGTCTTCCGTGAGCAAGCGAATGCGATAGGGCTGCTGAGCCCCGCCTCCGCGCACCCTTTTCTCTTTTCCTGCATGCCTTCAATCGGCATGCCTCTCACGGGAGTTCCCCATGTCTGTCTCCACCGCTGCCGCCGCCCAGACCATTTGTGCCCCGCTGCCCGTTCTGGGTCGAGATGTCACCGTTCCGCTGGTCACCGGCGGCGAGGTCACCTACGCCGCGCTCGACTACGCCGCCAGTGCCCCCGCCCTCCAGCGCGTCTGGGACGACGTCGCCGCCTACGCGCCGTACTACGGCAGCGTCCACCGCGGCGCCGGCTACCTCTCCCAGCTCTCCACCGACCTGTTCGAGAACGCCCGCAGGACGGTCGCCGAGTTCCTCGGCTGCCGGGACGGCGACCAGGTCGTCTTCACCCGGTCCACCACCGACTCGCTCAACCTGCTCGCCGCCGCCCTCCCGGCCGACTGCCAGGTCTTCGTCTTCGAGACCGAGCACCACGCCTCGCTGCTGCCCTGGCGGGAGGCCCGCGTCACCTACCTCAACGCGCCCCGCACCCACCGCCAGGCCGTCGAGACGCTGGAGCGCGCCCTCGCCGACCGTGACCCCTACGGCCCGGCCCTGGTCTGCGTCACCGGCGCCTCGAACGTCACCGGCGAGCTGTGGCCGGTCCGCGAGCTGGCCGCCGCCGCCCACGCGCACGGCGCCCGGATCGTCCTGGACGCCGCCCAGCTGGCCCCGCACCACCCGGTGAGCGTCCAGGACCTCGACGTCGACTGGGTCGCCTTCTCCGGGCACAAGCTGTACGCCCCCTTCGGCTCGGGCGTCCTGGCCGGGCGGGCCGACTGGCTGCGCGAGGCGGAGCCGTACCTCGCGGGCGGCGGTGCCAGCCGCAAGGTCACCCGGCGTGAGGACGGGGGAGTGGACGTCGAGTGGCACGAGAGCGCCGCACGGCACGAGGCCGGGTCGCCCAACGTCATCGGCGCCTACTCCATCGCCTCGGCCTGCAAGGCGCTCACCGAGGCCGGGTTCGACAGCCTGGTCGCGCGCGAGGAGTACCTGATCGAGAAGGTGCGCGCCGGGCTCGCCGAGGTTCCCGAGGTGCGGATCCTCTCCCTCTTCGGGGACGACGCCCCGCGCGTCGGTGTCCTCTCCTTCGTCGTCGAGGGCTGGAACAGCTCCCACTTCGCCGCCGCGCTCTCCGCCGAGTACGGCATCGGGGTGCGGGACGGGCTGTTCTGCGCCCACCCCCTCGTCCGGACCCTGCTGGGCAGCGACCCGCAGACGCAGGGCGAGTGCGGCGCCCCGGAGGCCGCGCCCGGCGAGAAGTCCCTCAACGCCATCCGGGTGAGCTTCGGGGCCGGTACGCCGGACGAGCACGTCGAGCGGTTCGTGGGCGCCGTGAAGGAGCTCGTCCAGGTCGGCGCGCAGTGGAACTACCGCACGGAGGACGGTCGTTGCGTCCCGGACACCTCCGCGTGAGCCGGTAGCCGGGCGCCCAGCAGGATCATCCGCAGGGCGCGCTCGGTCGCGTCCGTGAGGAGTTCGGAGGCCCGCACCAGGGCCTCCGCCAGGGCCATCGGCGCCGGCAGGATCCCGCTGTACGCGTCCACGCCCGGCACTTCGTGCGCGCCCTCGCCGAGGGTGCCCGCCAGCGCCAGCACCGGGCGGCCGTACAGCTTGGCCCGGCGGGCCACCTCGGCCGGGACCTTGCCCCTGGGCGTCTGGTGGTCCAGGGCGCCCTCGGCGGTGACGACCAGGTCGGCGCGGGCGAGGCGGGCGTCCAGGTCGAGGTGATCAAGCAGCACGTCGAAGCGGGGGAGGAGCCGGGCGCCCAGGGCGGCGAGGCCCGCGCCCAGACCGCCGGAGGCTCCGGTGCCGTCGCCGTGGCGCAGGTCGGTGGCGTGGACGGCGAGATCGCGGGTGAGGACGTCGGCCCAGTTCTCCAGCCCCGCCGACAGGTCCTCCACCTGAGCGGGCGTCGCCCCCTTCTGCGGGCCGAAGACGCGGGCCACGCCGCGCGCTCCGCACAGCACGTTGAACGGGTTGCAGGCGACGAGCAGCTCCACGTCCCGCAGCCTCGGGTCAAGGCCGGACGGGTCGATCCGGGCGAGCCGGGTCAACTCCCGTCCGCCGTGCGGGAGTTCGAAGCCGTCGGCGTCCAGTAGCCGGGCGCCGAGGGCCTGGAGCGCGCCGGCGCCCCCGTCGGAGGTACCCGAATCGCCGCAGCCGATCAGGATGCGCCGTACGCCCGTGTCGAGCGCGGCGCCGATGAGTTCGCCGACGCCGTACGTCGTCGTGGCACCCGGGTCGCGCAGGGAGCGGGGGACGAGGGACAGCCCGGCGACCGCGGCCATCTCCACGACCGCCGTGTCCTGGGAGCCCAGCAGGGCGAAGTGCGTGCCGATCCGTTCGCCGACCGGGCCCGTGGCGGGCAGCGCGACGAGGCGTCCGCCGGTCGCGGCGGCGAGGGCCGCGGCCGTGCCCTCGCCGCCGTCCACCAGGGGGATCAGGTCGAGCACGGCGTCCGGGAGAACCCGGCGGACACCGTCCGCGATGGCGTCGGCGGCGGCTTGGGCGGACAGGGACTCTTTGAAGCCACTGGGGGCTACGACGACTCGGGTCAGCATGGGGTCTCCTAAGCAGGTCTGGGGTTCGGCAACGCCCTAAAGGGGCGCGGGGAACTGCGCGACCAGCCACGACGGCGCAGCAGACAACCGACGACACATCGCGGCACTCTCATCGGGTCACAGGCACGCCGAGCAACGGCCACACCGCCACGGTGAACAACAGGACGACCGCGGCGGTCAGCGGAGCCAGCACCGCGGACAGGCGCAGCAGGTCACGCGGGGTATAGGTGGGCGTTCCGGGAAGGTCGGAGAAGAGCGTGACCGGCTTGGCGGAGGCCGGGAGCGTGTGGCAGAAACCGGCGGCCGCAGTGGACGCCAGTGCCGCGGCGACCGGGTTGACGCCGGCGCCCACGGCCGCCGCGACCACCAGCGGCACCAGGACCGACGAGCGGGCCGAGCGGGACTGAAGGACCAGGTGGGCTGCCGTACTGATCGCGATCACGACGATCAGGAACAACACCGGGCTGACTCCACCGGGCAGCCCGTCGACCAGCCATTTCGCCGCTCCCGAGTCGGCGAGCGCGACGCCCATCGCCATCGTCGCGGCCATGAACAGCAGCAGCGACCAGGGGACCGTCTTCAGCGCGTCCTTCAGATGCACGGTGCCGAGGGCCGGTGAGGCCGCCACCACCGCGCCGATCAGCGCCACCACCGCGGGCGGCACCCGGTGCAGCGGCTCGCTGCACCACAGCACGACGACCGTGCCGAGCAGCAGCGCGCAGCGCTTCTCGGCCTGTGACCAGGGGCCGGTGACCGGGTGGTCGCTGTGCTCCTGGATCTGCTCGGCGGTGATGCGCACGGGGCCCTTGCGGTCCGCGCGCCGGGTGGCCGTCAGCAGGACGGCCTCGGCGGCCAGGTGGGACGACGCCACGGCCAGCGGCAGGCCGAGCAGCAGCCACTCGGTGAAGCCGATCCGGTCGCCGGTGGCCTGCCACAGCACCGACACGGTGATCAGATGCGCGCCCGCCCCGATCAGGGTCGCCACCGCCGACAGCAGGATCACGGTCGGGAACAGCAGCGCCAGCATCACGACCAGCCGCCGCCGGTCGGCCAGCGCCTTGGCGAGCGCCAGGAACACCGGCAGCGCGAGGGCGGCCCGCCCCGAGGTGGCCGGCACCGCGAACGCCGTGACGACGAGGGCGGCCGTGGTCAGGTGCACGAGCTGGCGTACGGTGCGCGCCCCGCCGACCAGGAACGCCGCCGCCCGCCCCGCGAGCCCGGTCCGGGTCACCGCGGCCGCCAGCACGAAGGCGCAGATCAGCAGCCACACCGTGGAGTCGCCGAGGGTGCCGAAGAGCGTGTCGCTGCTGATCACCCCGGTCACCGTCAGGGCCAGTCCGGCGCCCAGCGCGATGTAGGTGTCGTCGACCGGAGTGGCGACCCAGGCGCAGGTCGCCAGGGCGAAGACGGCGAGGGTGAGACGGGCGTCGGCGCCGAGTCCCGGGAAGTTGCCGGGCACAGCGAGCAGCGCGCACAGGGAGAGCGCCGCGCAGAGGGCCGCGCTCAGACGGAGGTTCAGGGTCACGTCATCGAGGGTTCACCTGGGGGGTGAGCCTTCGATGAGCCCTACATGAAGGAGACTTCACACGGGCGCCAGGGGGCTTCAGGCGGACAGGCGGTACCCCACGCCGCGCACCGTCTGGACCCGTTCGGCCCCGAGCTTCTTGCGCAGCGCCCACACGTACACATCCACGATGTTGGAGCCGGGGTCGAAGTCGTACCCCCACACATGCGACAGGATCTGCTCGCGGGAGAGTACCTGCCCCGGATGCCTCAGGAACAGCTCCAGCAGCACGAACTCACGGGCCGTCAGATCCACCGTCCGCTCGTCGGCGCGCGCCCGCCGGGTGCGCAGGTCCAGGGTGAGCGAGCCGGACCGCAGCACCGTCACCTCGGGCGCCCGGGCCGCCGTACGCAGCCGTAGACGCACCCGGGCGAGGAGTTCCTCGAAGCGGAACGGCTTGGTCATCCAGTCGTCGGCGCCGCCCTCCAGACCGGCCACCGTGTCCCGTACGGAGTCCCGGGCGGTCAGCACGATCACCGGGACCGACACCCGGGCCTCGCGCAGTTCGCGCAGCACCGTGAAGCCGTCCCGGCCGGGCAGGCCGATGTCCAGGACGACCAGGTCGAAGCCGCCGGTGACGGCGTACTCGTATGCGGCGTCGCCGTCGCCGACGACGGTCGTGGTGAAGCCGTTGGCGCGCAGGCCCTTCTCGACGAAGGACGCGATGCGTTCCTCGTCCTCGACGATCAGAATGCGGTTCACGGGCGCACCTCTTCGTTCACGCTCATGCACGGGCCTCTTCCAGAGTCAGGACGAAGGTGGCGCCGCCGCCCTCGGTGTCGCGCAGTCCGATCCGGCCGCCGTGGGCCTCCGCGATCGCCCGGACGATCGACAGGCCGAGCCCGGCGCCGGAGCCCCGGGCACCGCGGCGGGACGTGCCGCGCCGGAACCGTTCGAAGATCACCTCGGCGTCCTGGGGCTGGACGCCGCACCCGGAGTCGGCGACGTACAGCTCGACGCCCGGCCCGTCGGCGCGGGAGCCGATCCGCACGGTCTGCCCGGGTGCGGTGTGCTGTACGGCGTTCTGGGCGAGCTGGACCATCGCCTGGGTGATCCGCTGCGGGTCCAGCTCGGCCTCGATGTCGGCGACCTCGGCGAGCTGCCAGTCCCGCTCGCCGAGGGTGCGGGCCTTGACGTAGACGTCGGCGGTGAGCTCGGCCAGCTGGACCGGCTCCGGGGTGACGAAGTCGGGGCGCTCGGCCTTGGCGAGCAGCAGCAGGTCCTCGACGATGCGGCTCATCCGGTCCAGCTCGTCGGTGACCAGCCGTATGGTCTCCTCGCGCTCGGCCGGGTCGTCGCCCATCAGCTCCAGATGGCCGCGCACGATGGTGATCGGCGTGCGCAGCTCGTGGCCCGCGTCGTCGACGAACTGGCGCTGGGCCGCGAAGGCGCGCTCCAGCCGGTCGAGCATGGCGTTGAAGGTCTCCGCGAGCGCGGCGATGTCGTCGCGTCCGTGCACCGGGATACGGCGGGTGAGGTCCTGCTCGGTGAGCTGCGCCGCCGCGGTGCGCACCAGCCGTACGGGCTTGAGGATGCGCCCGGAGACCGCCCAGCCGATGCCGGTCATCATCAGCAGGGCGACCCCGGAGATGGCCAGCAGGATCCTGAACTCGTCGTTCACGGCGGCCTGTTCGCGCCCCGGGTGGAAGGCGACCACGAACGCGGCCTCCGTCGCGCCGCCGGCCCGGGCGACGGCCACCTTCGCCCAGCGGATCTCGCCCGACGCGCGCTGCAGCGTGCCCGTGGAGTCGGGGGAGTCGAAGATACGGCGACGGGCGTCGGCGTCCTTGTGCAGGGGCAGGGCGACGGGGATGTCGCGCGGCTGGATGATCTGCGCCGGGGTGTGGTCCGGCCTGCCCACCAGGCCGATCAGCTCCTCGTCCGGGTCGGCGTACTGCCGTACCAGGAACTCCCGCAGCAGCCGCGCCGGGTCCGTGAACGGACGGCCGGTCTCGGGGTCGACACCCCGCTCCTCGAAGTTGGCGAACTCACCGGCCTCCTGCGCGAGCAGCCCGTTCACCCGGTGGTCGACGTCCCGCAGCAGGATCGAGCGCGTGGTCGTCGCCACGGACACGAGTCCCACGGCCATCACCAGCAACAGCCAGAGCAGGATGCGGACCCGGGCCGAGATACGGCGCCGCATGGGGTCAGCCGTCGCCCCCGGGCTCGCCACGGTCGTCGTCTCCGGTCTCCCGGTCGGGGGCGTCGTCATCGTCGTCACTCGCGGGGCTGTCGGTCACGGGGGGCCGGGACACGACCTCGTCGCTCGGCGTCGGGACGGGGCGGGTGGGCGTCGGCGTGGGGGAGCCGCTCTCCAGCTCCACCTTGGCCGGGACCTTGGGAGACTCCGGACTGTCGGTGAGGGCGAAGCTGGTCGCGGCGATGCCGAGCGGAATCGCCACTACGGCGGCCAGGGCCGCGATCCGATGCGAGAAGACCATGCGACCGAGCCTGCCCCCGGCGCCCGGCCGTGAGGATGAGCCCAGGATGAAGAACTCTTCATCCTGGGGCACGGCTCAGCTGTCCAGGCCGATGGCGAACGCGGCCTCGATGTCGTGCTGGGAGTAGGTACGGAACGCCACGTGGGTGTCCGTCCCCTCGACGCCGGGGATCTTGCTGATCCGGCCGGGGATGACCTCGGCGAGATCCTCGTGCTGCTTCACGCGCACCATGGCGATCAGGTCGTACGTACCGGTGACCGAGAAGACCTCCGTCACACTCTCCAGCGAAGCGATCCGCTCCGCGATCTCGGGGATCCGGTCCACGCTGGTCTTGATGAGGACGATCGCGGTGATCACGGTTGGTTCTCTCCCTCGGGGGCCGGAGCTGGGGCGGGCCTCACTCTAGTAGGCCGTCCGAATCTGGCCCACGCGAAGCCGAAGCCCAGTGCGAAGCCCACCAGGTGCGCCAGGTACGCCACCCCGGGCCCCTGGTCCGCCCGCCCCGCCGCCACCCACTGCAGGGCCACCCAGAAGGGCAGCACCACCCAGGCCGGGAAGCGCAGCGGCAGGAAGAGCAGGAACGGGAGCAGGCTTGTCACGCGCGCCCCGGGGAAGAGGAACAGGAACGCGCCGAGGACGGCCGAGATCGCCCCGGACGCGCCGACCAGGGACTGGGTGGAGTCGTCGTTGGCGGCCGCGTAGCCCAGCAGGGCCAGGTAGCCGCAGCCGAGGTAGAAGAGCGTGAACTGGACGCGGCCCATCCGTTCCTCGGTCATCGCGCCGAAGACGTAGAGGAAGAGCATGTTGCCGAGCAGGTGCACCCAGCTGCCGTGCACGAAGAGGGCCGTGGCAGGCGTGAGGGCGGCCCGGGGCGTCCCCTCGAACAGCTCCGCGGGGACCACGCCCCAGCGGTGGAAATAGGCCCGCTGCGCGGCGAGCAGCCCCTCACCGGAGCCGTACGTCGGATTGAACCCCGCCGCCGGGCCGATCAGGAAGAGCAGCGAGCACAGCGCGATCAGCCCGTACGTGACCGGTGCCGGCGACCGCAGGGCCGATCGGCCCGCCCTGCCGAACCGCGTCCCGAAATGCGCCACGCTCCAGTTGCCGATCATGAACACAGAGCATGACGTAACGGGACGCAGGCGCACAGACCGCCTCGCCGCCCGAGACGGACAGGCGGCGAGTACCCGCCAGGCCGTAGGGTTACGAGCCACACGCACCGGGGAGTCCCGAAGCGTCACTGACAATAGAAAGCCTAGAAGGAAAGAGCACGCTCACGATGACGGTTCCCCTGCCGACCGACACGACGCGGTGGCGCTGCACCCTCTGCGGCAACCTCACGCGCTTCGACGTGACGCGCTCGTCCAAGGTCGTGGAGTACGTCCACCTCGATCTGGCCGGTGCGCCGAAGGTCGAGGAGCGCGAGGTGCTCAGTGAGACGATCGAGACGGTGCGCTGCCGCTGGTGCAACGCCGTGGACAAGGTGGAACTCGTGGACAGGCCGGGCGCCGACTCCTGACGGGAGCGCGGCCCCGCACAGGCAATTGGGGTGTTGACGGATGGTGGAGACACAAGGCGGGGGGCCGGGCGACGGCGCCGCTGAGGTGCTCGACCGTCCGCTGCCCGACGGTGTGCGGCGCAGGGTCGTACAGATCGTGTCCGACGGCTTCGGCGGGCTGACCGTCGGCGAACTGCCCGCACAGCTGCGGCAGTACGCCCGGTTCGCCCCGAATCGCCGGGCCAAGTTCGCCGGCAACGCGATGGCCGCGGCGCTGGAGACCGATCCGCTGTTCCGGCAGCGCATCGGGGAGAAGTTCAGAGAGGCCCAGCCGGAGCTCTCCGGCGCTCTCGACTCCGGCTCGGCGCCTGCGGCCGCGGACCCGCTCGACGTGGCGGCCGCGGCCTATGTTCTGCGGCCCACCGGCTGGGTCAAGCTGGTCACCGCGGCCGGCGAGGAGGCCCAGCGGGCCGACGCCGAGCGCGCCGACGAGGAGAGCCGCGCCGAGCTGGAGCGGCTGCGCGAGGAGCTCGCCCACGCCCGCGAGCACACCCGGCACGAGACCGAGCGGCTGCGCACCGAGCTGGACGCGGCGAAGAAGGAAGCCGAATCGCTTCACCGGAAGCTGCGCTCCGCCCTCAGTGACGTCAAGCGCGGCGAGGCCGCCCTGCGCAAGGTCCAGGGCGAGATGGAGACCGTGCGCGCCGAGGGGCACACCCAGGTCTCCGCGGCCGAGAGCGAGACCCGGCGGCTCAAGGCGCGGCTCGGGGAGGCCGAGGCCGCCCTGGAGGCCATGCGCCGGGCGGCACGCGAGGGGCGCAGCGTCGAGGACATGCGCGTACGGCTGCTGCTCGACACCCTGCTGGACGCCACCCAAGGGCTGCGCCGGGAGCTGGCGTTGCCGCCGGTGTCCGTGCGGCCCGCCGAGACCGTGGACGCGGTCGAACCGGGACGAATGACCCCGAAGGACATCGCCGCCCGGGCCCTGTCCGAGAACGACCCCGCGATCCTCGACCAGCTCCTCGCCCTGCCCCAGGCGCACTTGGTGGTCGACGGCTACAACGTCACCAAGACCGGCTACCCCCAGATGCCGCTGGAGAAGCAGCGGTTGAGACTCCTCGGCCAGCTCTCGCAGCTCGCCGCCCAAACCGGGGCAGAAGTGACCTGTGTCTTCGACGGGGCCGAGCTGGCCGCGCCGGTGCTCCTCGCGCCGCCGCGCGGGGTGCGAGTGCTGTTCTCCAAGCCGGGTGTGACCGCCGACGAGTTGATTCGCCAGCTGGTGCGCGCCGAGCCGCCGGGCCGTCCGGTCATCGTCGCCTCGACCGACCGCGAGGTGGCCGACGGGGTGGCCCGGGCCGGAGCGCGGCCGGTGGCTTCTGCGGTGCTTCTGAAGCGACTGTCCTGATTTAGGCCAACGTGCGGGCTCAATGCCCGAATTGGCCGGGCCGTCACGCAACGTAGCGTCAAGCGCGCGTTACCGCATGTGAGTTGTGTGTAAAGAATGATGGGTGTGACGAGATTTTTCGTGTGAGGATTTGATCTGATCACAAGAGGGTCACTAGGGTCTGGCCTCGAACCTCCGAGCGGGTGATCACTCACAAGAAGGGTTTCACCTCAGTGGCGTCCCACCGTCGACCCAAGCAGCCGAGCCGAGCACGCGTGACCGTGCTGACCACCGCCGCCGCTGCTGCCGTGGCCATCAGTTCGCAGGCGGCCAACGCGGCCCCCAGCGAGAAGCCGAGCAAGGACGAGGTCAAGGCCAAGGTCGACAAGCTCTACGAGCAGGCCGAGCAGGCCACCGAGAAGTTCAACGGCGCCAAGGAGAAGCAGGAGAAGCTCCAGAAGGAGATCTCCACCATCCAGGACAACGTCGCCCGCGGCCAGGAAGAGCTCAACGAGCTGCGCGATGCGATGGGCCTGGCCGCCGCCGCCCAGTACCGCACGGGCAGCATCGACTCCTCCCTCCAGCTGTTCCTGTCGTCCAACCCGGACGACTACCTGGACAAGGCGTCCACCGCCGACCAGCTGAGCGCCCAGCAGGTCGACTCGCTGAAGAAGATCCAGGAGAAGCAGCGCGAGCTCTCCCAGCAGCGCGCCGAGGCCTCCGACAAGCTCAAGGACCTCGCCTCCACCCGCACCGAGCTGGGCAAGAAGAAGAAGGAAGTCCAGGGCAAGCTCGCCGAGGCGCAGAAGCTGCTCAACACCCTGACGGCCGCCGAGAAGGCCGCCATGGCCGCCGAGGAAGCCCGCGCCAGCCGCTCCGCCGCCGACCGCGTGGACCTCGGCAACGTCGGCTCCGCCTCCGGCCGGGCCCAGGCCGCCTTCCAGGCCGCCCAGAGCCAGATCGGCAAGCCGTACGTCTACGGCGCCACCGGCACCGCCTCCTACGACTGCTCCGGCCTCACCTCCTGGGCCTACGCCCAGGCCGGCGTCTCCATCCCGCGCACCTCGCAGGCCCAGGCCAACGCCGGCACCCGGATCTACTCGCAGAGCCAGCTCAAGGTCGGTGACCTGGTCATCTTCTACGACGACCTGCACCACGTCGGTTTCTACGCCGGCAACGGCCAGGTGCTGCACGCCCCGCGCAGCGGCACGGTCGTGCGCTACGAGTCGATCAACAACATGCCGTTCCAGTTCGGCGTCCGGATCTGACCCCGGCCGTACGCCTCCAAGATCAACACGCGTTGCCGCCCGAACGGGCGAATCGCGACGACACTCGCTGACCCCGCGCCCCGCCGATGACCTGCGTCAGAGGCGGGGCGTCACTTTGTGTGCCCGGCGAGGTCGTTGGTCGCCGGCCCGACACGGAGCTACTGTCTGCCGCGTTTCCCCCGCTGCCGGGGGAACGGTCCTTGTCCGCGAGCGGAAGGAGAGCGGCTTCCCGTGGGGTCCCATCGCCGTCTTGCATCGTCCGGGTTCGACCGGGGCGCCGGTACAGCCCTCTGCGTCATGTCAGCCGCCGCCACGGCCCTCGGGGTCGTACCCGCCACGGCCACGCCGCACGACGACACCCGGGCCAAGGTGGACCGCCTCTACGAGGAGGCCGAGAAGGCCACCGAGGCCTACAACAAGGCCGACGAGCGTGCCGACGGGCTCCGCGACCAGGTGAGCCGGGCACAGGACCGGATCGCCCGCAAGCAGGACAGCATCAACTCCATGCGGGACGCCCTCGGTTCGCTGGCCGGCGCCCAGTACCGGTCCGGTGGCATCGACCCCTCCCTGGCCCTGCTGCTCTCCGACGACCCGGCCGACTACCTCGACAAGGCCGCCCGGATCGCCCGGATCAGCGCCCACCAGGCCGGCGAGCTGGAGGAACTCCAGGACGCCATGCGCCTCCTCGCCCAGGAGCGCGCCGAGGCGGCGAAGAAGCTCACCGACCTGGAGAAGAGCCGCAAGGCCGTCGCCGCCCACAAGCGGACCGTCGAGCGCAAACTCGCCCAGGCCCGCAGGCTCCTCAACACCCTCACGGCGAGCGACCGCGCCGCCTACGACCGCGCCACCCGCTCCGGCCGCGACATCATGCCCGGCTTCCTCGGCGGTGGCGCACCCTCGGGCCGCGCGGCCGCCGCCCTGGCCGCCGCCCACTCCGCTGTGGGCAAGCCGTACGTCTGGGGCGCCAACGGCCCCTCCGGGTTCGACTGTTCGGGCCTGATCCAGTGGTCCTACGCCCAGGCCGGCGTCGCCATGCCGCGCACCTCGCAGGGCCAGCGGCACGCCGGCCGGCAGGTCCCGCTCGCCGAGGCCCAGCCCGGCGACGTGGTCACCTACCGCGGCGACGCCAGCCATGTCGGGATGTACGTCGGCAACGGCCAGGTGATCCACGCGCCCTACCCGGGCGCACCCGTGCGCTACGACCCGGTCGGCATGATGCCGGGCGCGACGGTCACCCGGGTCTGACGGCGGTCACCAGGGTCCGACGCGGGTCTGACCTCCGCGCCCGCGCCGCCGTACGATCGGGAAGTGGCTGGTCGAAGGCGGGCGTCGGGAACGCGGGTCGTCGTGGCGCTCTGTCTGCTGCTCGTCTCCCTGGTGGGCTGCGGCGGGCGGCCCGCCACCGACAGCGCGCGGGCCGAGGTGCAGCGCGTCCTGGACGGGCGGGCGGCGGCGATCCTCGACCGCGACCGGGCGGCGTTCCTGCGCACGGGCGCCCCGGACTGGTTCGGCAACGTGCGAGCCCTGCCCCTCGCCGACTGGTCGTACCGCCTGACCCGTCTGCACCGCACCGGCGACACCGCCACCGCCGAGGCCGAACTGCGCTTTTCCGTCCGGGGCTACGACCGCGCCCCCGTCAGCGCCGGCCGCACACTCAGCCTCAGTCTGGACGCGGGGGGCCACTGGTATGTCGAGGCCGAGCGGCCCGCGAAGGGCTCCGCCGAGCAGCTGTGGGACCAGGGCGCGGTGAGCGTCGTACGGGGTGACCACAGCCTCGTCATGGGCGTCGGGCAGTCCGCCGAGGCGCTGCGGGAGTACGCGGAGCTGGCGGACGAGGCGGTACCGGCCGTGTCACAGGCGTGGGGCACGGACTGGGCCCGGCGGATCGTGGTCCTGGTACCGGCTTCGCTCGGCGGCATGGCGGGGCTCCTCGGCTCGCCCGAATCCTCCTACCGAGGGATCGCCGCGGTCACCACCGGCGAGACCGGCGCCCCGGCGAAGGCGCCCGCTGACCGGATCATCGTCAACCCCGACGCGTACGGCGTGCTCGGCGCCACCGGCAAGCAGGTCGTCCTGACCCACGAGACCACCCATGTCGCCACCCGCGCCCACACCACCGCGGCCACCCCGCTGTGGCTCTCCGAGGGCTACGCCGACTGGGTCGGCTACCTCGGCAGCGGGCGCTCCCCGTCCCAGGCCGCGCCCGAACTGTGGGGTGCGGTGACCGAGGGCCGGGTGCCGCAGGTGCTCCCCGCCGACGCGGACTTCGGCTTCACCGGCGACTCGGGCAGGCTGGCGCGGGCCTACGAGAGCGGGTGGCTGGCCTGCCGGCTGATCGCGGAGCGCTGGGGCGAGGTCAGACTCGTCGAGTTCTACCGGGCCGTGGGTGCGCACGAAGGGCGGGCGGGGGCGGTCGAGGGCGCGCTGAAGGACGTACTCGGCACATCGCTGGAGGAGTTCACGGGGGAGTGGCGGGAGTATCTGCGGGCTCAGCTCGGCTGATCGAGCTGCGCGATGGCCTCCGTGAGCCACGCGCGTTCCGCCTCGCCGGTCGCCCGGGCGACCCGCAGCATGCCCTGCCGGAACAGGTCGCCGGCCTCCTCCGCCCGTACCGGCTCACCACCCTCGTAGAAGAAGCTCGTGGGCGCGGTGAGGAACTCCAGCCGTCGGCGCAGCACTTCGGCCTGCTCCCGGCGGTCCGGCAGGTGCCGTAGGAAGGACAGGACCGTGTTGAAGCGCACCTGGTCGGTGATCTCGACCTGCTTGGGTCGGCGCAGGCGCTCCAGCAGGTCCTCGCGGCCGCGGTCGGTGAGCGAGAGGACCCGGCGCGGGGCGGCGCTCGCGCCCAGCTCCGCGTGCTCGTCGAGCTTCCCCGCCTTGATGAGCCGGGTGATCGCCGGATAGAGCGCGCCGTCGCTGACCGGGCGGACATGGCCGCTCAGTGCCTTGATGCGTTCCTTCAACTCATAGCCGTGCAGCGGCTCTTCGGCCAGGAAGCCCAGGATCGACAGCTCCAGCATGGTCCTCCTTGCGGGCGTGACTGGGTCGATGGTACCTCTTATCGAGCTACCTCTAATCGAGGTACCGTCGGGATTCAGGGGGCCAGGTCGTGAACGCGCATCGCAAACAGCTCATCTCGCTCGCCCACCCCGTCTACTTCTCGCTCCTCGCCTCCGTCGCCGCCGGGATCATCAACACGGTCTGGGTCTCCCGGCTCGGCGGCCCGGCCGTGGCCGCGGTGGCGGTCGCGACCAACACCGAGAACGTCCTGCTCGGTGTGGCGCTCGTCTTCGGCTCCGGTACGACCGTGCTGGTCGCGCACGCCAGGGGTGCGCGGGACGCGGGAGCGGTGCGGGCGGCGGTGCGCGGGGGCTGGGTGGTGTGGGCGCTTGTCACGCCGGTGGTCGTGGTGGGCGGGTTCCTGCTGCGGGAGCCCTTGGCGCGGCTGGTGCTCGGCGGGGGTGACGGCACGGCGGTGGCGCTCGCGGTGGGCTACTTCGCGATCTCGCTGCCGGGTGTCGCGGTGTTCTTCGCGCAGACGCTGGTCGACGGCATCCTCAAGGGCGCCGGCGACACCAGGACACCGATGCGGCTGGCGCTGCTCGCCAATGGGCTGATCCTGCTCTGCGATCCGTTCCTGATCCACCTCTACGGCGTCCAGGGCGCCGCCGCCGCGACCGTGCTGTGCCGGAGCGTGGCGCTGGGGGTGGGCCTGCTCGCCCTGCGGCGGAACCGGCTGCTGCGGTCAGCGGCCGAGGTGCGGCCGGCCGAGTCGCTCGCCGACGCGACGCGGCGCACCCTGCGGACCGGGCTGCCGATGTCGGCCGACTTCACCGTGCGGCAGGCGGGTGCGCTGGTGCTGGTGGCGATCGTGGCGCGGCTCGGGGTGACGGCGGTGGCGGCGTACTCGATCGCGTACAAGGTCATGTACGTCGCCACCATGGCCTTCTACGCCGTACGCCAGGCCGCCGCCATCCACACCGCGCACCTGCTCGGCGCCGGTCGATGGGGGTCCACCCGCTCGAGCGAAGTCGAGAGTGGGGGAGTGCGGTGGGCGATCGGGCGGCAGGCGGTGCTGGTGTCGGGGAGCGTGGGGCTGGTGGCGGCCGTTGCCCTGGGTGTCACCGCCCGGTGGGTGATGGCCGCCTTCGGCGCTGGGCCCGCCGTGGCCCACGACGGTGTGCTGTTCCTGCGCTGTGTCGGGCCGTATCTCGTCCTGATGGCCTGCTTCATCGCGCTCGGCGGGGTCTTCGAGGGCAGCGGGGGAGCGCCGGTGCTGCTGCGGGTGACCCTGCTCGGTACGGCCGTGCAGCTGCCGCTCGCCTTCGCGTTGTCCGGTCTCGGCCTGCCCGGCGTGTGCCTGGCGCTGGCGCTCGCCATGGCGGCGCAGTGCGCGGCGGTGCTGGTGCTGCTGCGGCGGGCCCGGCGTCAGGAGGGCGGGGACGTCTCCTTGGTGCGGGTGGCCTGAGGCGGTACGGGGAGCAGGGCGGTCCGGGTGACGGTCGAGCGCCAGAGCACGCGGGCCGCGAGGAGCGTGGCCAGGACCAGCAGGCCGTTGCGGAGGAACAGCAAGGTGGTTCCGCGGGCGTCGCTGGCGACGACGTTCGCGAACCAGACCGGGAACTCCAGGACCGTCACGAGGCACGCCGCCAGGACCAGGCCGGCGGGGAGCCCCATCCGGCTGCCGCGGAAGCACAGGCACACGGCCGCCAGGCCCACTAGCCACACCATGTACTGCGGGCTGATCACCCGGCTGGTCGTCACGAACATCAGCACCGCCACGAAGGCCGCGTCCGCGAGCGTGTGGGAGTGGAACCGCCGCGCCCGCAGCCGCCACAGCAGCAGCCAGCCGAAGGCGAGCACGCTGAGGGCGAGGGCGGCCCTGCTGACGACGTCGACGTACGGGCCGAGGAACTCCACCGAGCCGTAGTTCAGCAGCACCTGGCCGTCCCAGCCGTACTGCCGGGCCACATGGAAGACCAGCGAGCCCAGTGACTCCACCTCGGTGCCCCGGTCGCGCTGGAAGGTCAGGAAGGCGAAGGCGCCGGGCATGGCGAGGGCGAACGCCGCCGCGAGGGCGCCTGCGGTCAGCGCGGCCCAGCCCCAGGCGAGGCGCCCGCGGGCCGCGACCAGCAGCAGCACCGGCCACACCTTCAGCATCGCCGCGAAGGCCGTCAGCGCGCCCATCAGCCGGGGATGCCGGGCGCCCGCGAGCAGGGCGGCCACGGCGACGGCGGTGACCATGACGTCGTAGCGCGCGTACACGGTCGGTCCGAGCAGCGGTACGCCCGCCACCCACACCCAGGCCCCGCGCAGCGTCCGGCCCGGGCGCAGGCCCGCGTACAGCAGGAGCAGCAGCGCGGCGAGGTCGGCGGCGAAGGCGAGGACGAAGAAGGCCGACGGGTAGTCCAGCCAGAACACCAGCCCGGGGGAGAGGATCGCGAGGGCCGCGGCGGGCGGGTACTGCCAGGTGACGTCGTCCAGCGGGAAGGTTCCGGTGCGCAGCACCTCGTACCAGCCCTGGTAGATCACCGACACGTCGCTGGTGACATCGGGACCCGGGAAGACGTACACCTTGAACACGAACAGCAGCAGGATCACCCTGGTCACGGCCCAGCTCCCCAGAAGCCACGCCAGGGACCGCCGCGTGCCCTTCGTCTCCACCGGATCCCCTGCCGTTCCCTGCCGTGCGCTGCCCGCCTTGAGGGGAACATGATGTCCCCTCCAGCTGTGAGCGGGCCATAAGCGTGGCCGAGCCCCGGCTGTGCACAGGGGCTTCGGTCGTGAACAGCGGCTTCGGTAAGGTCGGCGGCGATGCACAAGACCCTGATCGTGACCAACGACTTCCCGCCCCGCCCCGGCGGCATCCAGGCGTTCCTGCACAACATGGCGCTGCGGCTCGACCCGGAGCGGCTGGTCGTCTACGCCTCCACCTGGAAGCGGAGCCGCGAGGGCATCGAGGCCACGGCCGCCTTCGACGCCGAGCAGCCCTTCACGGTCGTACGGGACCGTACGACGATGCTGCTGCCCACGCCCGCGGCGACCCGGCGGGCGGTCGGCCTGCTGCGCGAGCACGGGTGCACGTCGGTGTGGTTCGGGGCGGCGGCACCGCTCGGCCTGATGGCACCGGCTCTGCGCAGGGCGGGCGCCGAGCGCCTCGTGGCCACGACCCACGGTCATGAGGCGGGCTGGGCCCAGCTGCCCGCGGCCCGGCAGCTGCTCGGCCGGATCGGGGAGTCGACCGACACGATCACCTACCTCGGCGAGTACACGCGCTCGCGCATCGCGACCGCGCTGACGCCGCAGGCGGCCTCGCGGATGGTGCAGCTGCCGCCGGGGGTGGATGAGAAGACCTTTCACCCGGGGTCGGGCGGCGACGAGATCCGGGCCCGGCTAGGCCTGACCGACCGCCCGGTGGTGGTCTGTGTCTCCCGCCTGGTGCGCCGCAAGGGCCAGGACACCCTGATCCTCGCCATGCCCCGCATCCTGGCCACCGAGCCGGACGCCGTGCTGCTGATCGTCGGCGGCGGCCCCTACGAGAAGGACCTGCGACGCCTGGCGCACGAGACGGGCGTCGCCGACTCGGTCCGCTTCACCGGCCCGGTGCCCTGGTCCGAACTCCCCGCCCACTACGGCGCCGGCGACGTCTTCGCGATGCCGTGCCGGACCCGCAGGGGCGGCCTCGACGTGGAGGGTCTCGGCATCGTCTACCTGGAGGCCTCGGCGACGGGCCTGCCGGTGGTCGCGGGCGACTCGGGCGGCGCACCGGACGCGGTACTGGACGGCGAGACGGGCTGGGTGGTGAGAGGCGGCTCCCCCGAGGAGGCGGCCGACCGCATCGTCGCGCTTCTGGGAGACGCCGAACTCCGCCAGCGGATGGGGGAGCGGGGTAGGGAATGGGTCGAGGAGAGGTGGCGCTGGGACCTACTGGCGGAGAGGCTGCAAACGCTGCTGTAGGGCAACGCACCTTCTAGTAGGGCAACGCCGCCTTCTATTGGGGGCGCGGGCAAAGGCTTTTAGGGGCGCGGGGAACTGCGCGACCAGCCACAAACAACCCGCACCCGCCAACGGCGAATAAGTGGCACACCACTAGGCGGAACCGGAAAATCCGCGCATGCTCCGCACATGACAGCAAAACTGATGCAGCGTCAGCTGACAAGACGCCAGATCCTCGGAATGGCGGCGCTACAGACCGCAGCCACCCTCGGCTTCACCCGCATCGCCCTCCAGTCGGCCCAATCCGCCGAGCCCGACGCAGTCGAATCCGCCCCGGCGATAGTCGTCGGCTCCGGCTACGGCGCCGCCGTCGCCGCCCTCCGCCTCGGCCAGGCCGGCATCCGCACCCTCGTCCTCGAAATGGGCCGCCTCTGGAACACCCCCGGCCCAGACGGCAAGATCTTCTGCTCCACCAGCGCCCCCGACCAGCGCTCCATGTGGTTCCGCACCCGCACCGAGGCCCCGCTCGCCACCTTCCTGTGGCTGGACGTCGTCAACAAGGACATCAGCGCCTACCCCGGAGTCCTGGACCGCGTCCACTACGACCACATGTCCGTGTACGTGGGCCGAGGCGTCGGCGGCGGCTCCCTGGTCAACGGCGGTATGGCCGTCACCCCGCTCCAGTCCTACTTCGCCGAGCAGTTCCCCACCGTGGACACCGCGGAGATGTACGGCACGTACTTCCCACGGGCCCGCTCCATGCTCGGCGTCAACACCGTCGACCCCGCCTGGTTCGAGTCCACGGAGTGGTACCGCTTCACCCGGATCTCCCGCAAACACGCGACCAACACCGGCCTCAAGACCACCTTCGTGCCCAACGTCTACGACTTCGGGTACATGCAGCGCGAGGCGGCCGGCACGGCGACCAAGTCCGCCCTGGCCGGCGAGGTCATCTACGGCAACAACCACGGCAAGCGCACCCTCGACAAGACGTATCTGGCCTCCGCGCTCGGCACCGGGAACGTCACCATCCACACCCAGGAGAAGGTGACGTCGGTTCGCAGGGCGGCCGACGGGACGTACGTCCTGACCGCCGACCGGATCGACGACACCGGCACCGTCGTGGAGACCAAGGAGTACGGCTGTACGTACCTCTTCCTCGGCGGCGGCAGCATCGGCACCACCGAACTCCTCGTCCGCGCCCGTGAGTCGGGCATGCTGCCCGCCCTGGACACGAACGTCGGCACCGGGTGGGGGACCAACGGCAACGTGATGCTCGGCCGGGCCAACCACCTCTGGGACACGGTCGGGGCGAACCAGTCGACCATGCCGGTCATGGGCATCGACGACTGGGCCAACGCCGCCAACCCGGTCTTCGCCGAGATCGCGCCCCTGCCCACGGGACTTGAGCACTGGGTCAGCCTCTATCTGGCGATCACCAAGAACCCGTCGCGGGCGTCGTTCTCGTACGACAGCGGTACGGGAGCCGTGAAACTCGGCTGGAGTGCCGCCCAGAGCGCGGTGTCGGTGGGCATGGCCAAGAAGCTGTTCGACCGGATCAACTCGGCGAACGCGACGATCTACCGGTACGACCTGTTCGGCTCGGCCGGCAAGGTCTTCGCCGACGACTTCACCTACCACCCGCTGGGCGGCTGTGTGCTGGGGAAGGCGACCGACAACTACGGGAGGGTCAAGGGGTATTCGAAGCTCTACGTCACCGACGGCTCACTCGTGCCCGGGTCGATCGGGGTGAACCCGTTCGTGACGATCACCGCGCTCGCCGAACGCACGATGGCGCGGGTCCTCGTGGAGGACACCGCGCCATAGCCGTCGTACGCGTGAAAGCGTCGTACCAGTGACTACTTCTGGTAGATCGCCTCGATCTCGTCCGCGTAGTCCTTCGCCACGACGTTGCGCTTGAGCTTCAGCGACGGCGTCAGATGGCCCGACTCCTCCGTGAACTGGGAGGGCAGAATGCGGAACTTCCGCACCGATTCCGCCTTCGACACCGCGGCGTTGCCGTCGTCGATCGCGGCCTGGACGGCCGCGTTCAGGTCGGCGTCCGCGCTCAGCGACGCCGCGGTGGAGCCCGCGGGCTTGCCGTGCTCGGCGGCCCAGCGGCCCAGGAACTCCTCGTCGATGGTGACCAGCGCGCCCACGAACGGGCGCCCGTCGCCGACCACCATGCACTCCGCGACCAGCGCGTGCGCGCGGATACGGTCCTCGATCACGGCCGGGGCGACGTTCTTGCCGCCCGCGGTGACGATGATCTCCTTCTTGCGGCCGGTGATCCGGAGGTAGCCGTCCTCGTCGAGGGTGCCGATGTCGCCGGTGTGGAACCAGCCGTCGGCCAGCGCCTCCTCGGTCGCGCCCGGGTTGTTCCAGTACTCCTTGAACAGGTGCTCGCCGTGCAGCAGCACCTCACCGTCGTCCGCGATCCGCACGACCGAGCCCGGCAGCGGCTGGCCGACCGTGCCGATCTTCTGGCGGTCCCAGGGGTTGAAGGCGGTGGCGGCACAGGACTCGGTCAGGCCGTAGCCCTCCAGGACCGTGAAGCCGATGCCGCGGAAGAAGTGCCCGAGCCGCTCGCCCAGCGGGGCGCCGCCGGAGATGGCGTACTCGCCCTTGCCGCCGAGCACCGCGCGCAGCTTGCTGTAGACGAGCTTGTCGAAGACCTTGTGCTTGATCTTCAGGCCGACGGCCGGACCGGACGGGGTGTCCAGCGCCTTGCTGTAGGCGATCGCGGTGTCCGCGGCCTTGTCGAAGATCTTGCCCTTGCCGTCGGCCTGGGCCTTGGCGCGGGCCGAGTTGTAGACCTTCTCGAAGACGCGCGGTACGCCCAGGATCAGCGTCGGGCGGAAGGCCGCCAGCTCGTCGGTGAGGTCCTTGATGTCCGGGACCGTGCCCAGCTTGATCGGCGCCATCATCGGCGCGATCTGGACCAGCCGGCCGAAGACGTGCGCGAGGGGCAGGAAGAGCAGTACGGAGCACTCGCCGGTGCGGAACAGCGGGCGCAGCCGCTCCACGATGTTGCCGCACTCCGCGAAGAAGCTGCGGTGGGTGAGCACACAGCCCTTGGGGCGGCCGGTGGTGCCGGAGGTGTACACGATGGTCGCCGGATCGTCGGCCTTCGCCTGCGAGCTGCGCTCCTCGACGCTGGCGTCGCTGATGTCCTGCCCGAGCCGCACCAGCTCCTCGACCCCGCCGGCGTCGATCTGCCAGACGTGCTTGAGGGCGGGCAGCCGGTCGCGCACCGACTCGACGGCGGCCGCGTGGCCGTCCAGCTCCGTGATCATGGCGGTCGCGCCCGAGTCACCGAGGATCCACTGCACCTGCTCCGGCGAGCTCGTCTCGTACACCGGCACGGTGACCGCGCCCGCCGACCAGATCGCGAAGTCGAGCAGGGTCCACTCGTAGCGGGTCCGGGACATCAGGCCCACCCGGTCGCCGGGCTGGACCCCGGCGGCGATGAGCCCCTTCGCGGCCGCGTGCACCTCGGCGAGGAAGGCGGTGGCCGTCACGTCCTGCCAGGCACCGCCCACCTTGCGGGCGATGACGGCGACGTCAGGGTGCTGCGCGGCGTTTCTGCGGACGATGTCGGTCAGATTGCCGTCCGCAGGGACCTCGTACAAAGCCGGAAGGCTGAACTCGCGCAAGACTGCTGCTCCTCATAGGGCGCCGGCGCCACGACGTTGTGTGATGCGACGGTGCGGTCCAAGGCTCGGGCAGGTGCTCTGGGATTCACAAGTTGAAATCCAGAGCACGACTGGACCGACCGGACGTTACCCGCCGGTATGGCTTCTTCGACAGGGGGCCCGGCGAGATGTTCGCTGCGTCACACGGATTGGTGTTTCTGCTTGTATTCCTGCGCGCACAGTAGTCGAGCTGTCTGACGACTGGCCAGTAACCATCGATCCACCCGGCACTGTTCACGTATGCCGCACACGCCTACCCTTGATCGTCATGGCACCGACATCGACGGGAAACCGCAGGACGCGCGTCCATGTGGTCAGCGACGTGCACGGCAACGCCCGCGACCTGGCCAGGGCCGGCGAGGGCGCGGACGCCCTGATCTGCCTGGGCGACCTGGTGCTGTTTTTGGACTACGCCGACCACTCGCGCGGCATCTTCCCCGACCTGTTCGGGGTGGCGAACGCCGACCGCATCGTGGAACTGCGCACCGCCCGGCGCTTCGAGGAGGCGCGGGAGCTCGGGACGCGGCTGTGGGCCGGGATCGGCGGGGACCGGCGGGCGTTGATCGAGAAGGCGGTCCGCAAGCAGTACGCCGAGATGTTCGCGGCGTTCCCGACGCCGACGTACGCCACCTACGGCAATGTCGACATGCCGCCTCTGTGGCCGGAGTACGCCGGGCCCGGTGTGACGGTGCTGGACGGGGAGCGGGTGGAGATCGGGGGGTGGGTCTTCGGCTTCGTGGGCGGCGGCCTGCGGACCCCGATGCGGACCCCCTACGAGATCGGCGACGAGGAGTACGCCGCGAAGATCGAGGCCGTGGGGGAGGTGGACGTGCTGTGCACGCACATTCCGCCGGAGGTCCCGGAGTTGGTGTACGACACGGTGGCGCGGCGCTTCGAGCGGGGGAGCCGGGCGCTGCTGGAGGCGATTCGCCGTACTCGCCCCCGCTACTCCCTTTTCGGCCATGTGCATCAGCCGCTGGCCCGCCGGATGCGGATCGGGGCGACGGAGTGCGTGAACGTGGGGCACTTCGCGGGGTCGGGGAAGCCGTGGGCGCTGGAATGGTGAGCGAATTCCGGCACCGGGGGCGCTTTCCGGCGTGGGGCGCAGGTGGGGGTGAAGTCGGCTGGTCGGACGCGCGGTAGCCTTCACGCTGCACACGCGAGCGCACCACCAATTCATACCGGCCCGCATCTGGAGGAGCCACGGCGATGGCGGAACACACCAGCTCGAGCATCACGATCGAGGCGGCACCGGCCGATGTCATGGGGGTGATCGCCGACTTCGCCCGCTACCCGGACTGGACCGGCGAGGTGAAGGAGGCGGAGGTCCTCAAGACCGACGACCAGGGCCGCGCCGAGCAGGTCCGCCTCGTCATGGACGCCGGCGCGATCAAGGACGACCAGGTGCTCGGATACACCTGGACCGGCGAGAACGAGGTGTCCTGGACGCTGGTGAAGTCCCAGATGCTGCGGTCGCTCGACGGCTCGTACATCCTGAAATCGGCGGGGGCGGGTTCAACCGAGGTCACGTACCGGCTGACGGTCGACGTCAAGATCCCGATGCTGGGGATGATCAAGCGCAAGGCCGAGAAGGTCATCATCGACCGGGCGCTGGCCGGGTTGAAGAAGCGGGTGGAGTCGGGCGCGAAGTAGGGACCGGCGCGGCCTGCGGCGCCGAGCACCCCTCGGGCGTGGCCGTACCCCTGCCTGGGCTACGGTTCAGCCCCATGCGCACGATCCTGATCACGGGCCCCGGCGGCAGCGGCCGTACCACCGTCGCCGCCGCCACCGCGCTGTCCGCGGCGAGCAACGGCACCCGCACCCTCGTCCTCAGCGCCGACCGCACCGACACCCTGGGCGCGGCACTCGGCGTGACCACGGGCGGGGCCCCGGTCCGGGTCACCGACACCCTCACCGCCTGGCGCCCCGACGCCGCCACCGGTTTCCGGGACGACCTCGCCGCCTTCCAGGAGCGCGCCGCCTCCGCCCTCGACCTCCTCGGCGCGTCCCGCCTCGACCCGGAAGAGGTCACCCCCCTGCCCGGCGCCGAGGAACTCGCGCTGCTGCGCGCCCTCCGGGACGCCGCGCTCGCCGAGGCCCATGACCTGCTCGTCGTCGACCTGCCGGCCACCCCGCAGGCCCTCGCCCTGCTCGCGCTCCCCGAGGAGCTGCGCCGCTATCTGCGCCGACTGCTCCCGGCCGAGCGGCAGGCGGCCCGTGGCCTGCGGCCGGTGCTGGGCAGGCTGGCCGGCGTGCCGATGCCCGCGGAGTGGCTGTACGAGACCGCCGCCCGCTGGGATGTCGAACTCGCCGCCGTGGAGGCCGTCGTCGCCGATCGCGACACCGTCGTACGGCTGGTCGCCGAACCCGGTCCGGGCGGTGCCGACGCCGTGCGCGCCGCCGGCCTCGCCCTCGCCCTGCGCGGCCTGCGCCCCGACGTGCTGATCGCCAACCGGGTGCTGCCGGAGGCCGAGGCGGCGGCCGGCAGCTGGCTCGCCGGGCCGGTCGCCCAGCAGCGCAAGGTCCTGGAGGAGTGGCGCGAGGAGGACCACCGGGTCCACGACATCGCCCATCTCGGGCAGGACCCCCGTGGCATCGACGACCTCGCCACCCTCGCCGTGCCCGCCGTCGACGGCACCTCGTCCACCGTCGAGTGGCCCGTCACCGACCGGCTCGCCGACGACGGCGTTCTCGTCTGGACCATCCCGCTGCCCGGCGCCGTACGGGACGAACTCGACCTCGTCCGGCGCGGCGACGAACTCGTCGTCACCGCCGGACAGTTCCGGCGTATCGTGCCCCTGCCGTCCGCCCTGCGCCGCTGCGGAGTGGACGGGGCCGCGCTGCGGGACGGCGAGCTGCGGATCCGGTTCGCGCCGGACCCGGATCTCTGGCCGCGGACACGGTGAAGCCGGTGCGGCCGTTCGGGTAACGTCGGAGAGACGAACCGTAGTCAGGAGTCCGTCATGAGCGAAGAGCTCCCCCCGTCCGGCGCCGAAGAACGCGAGGCCGTCGACGAGGTACGGGCGACCGACGCCGACGCCTGGGCGACGGCGTGCGCCGAGGACCTCGCGGCGGAGAAGGCCCGCCGTCGTGCCGAGCACGGTGCGCCGGCCGGCTCGGCCGCCGAGGAGCTGCGCAAGCTCGTCGACGCCGTCGCGGACAAGCTGTCCACCCTCCAGTCCCCGCTGCTCGGCGCGGTCGCCGGGCCCGCCGCCCAGCAGGTCGTCAAGCAGGTCGTGGAGCAGGCCAAGGCCGCCGTCGAGCCCGTCATCGAGCGCAACCCGGACGTCTTCGACCACCTGGCCGCCGCCGGCAACGAACTCCTCGCCGCCTACCGCTCCGCCGTCCAGAACCAGGAACGGCGCTGGACGAGCGGCGGCGACGACTCCCCCGAACCGGACGAGCTCGACGACGACAAGCGCGACCCCGGCGAGGGCACCGGCCCCGGCCAGCGCATCGACTTGGACTGACCGGGCCCTCGGGTACGGTTGGCCATAGCGGGGCTCGACCGAACTGAGGGATTCATGGGACTCACCATCGGCGTCGACATCGGCGGTACCAAGATCGCGGCCGGTGTGGTCGACGAGGAAGGCAACATCCTCTCGACCCACAAGGTGCCGACCCCGGGCACGCCCGACGGGATCGTGGACGCCATCGCCTCCGCGGTGGAGGGCGCGCGCGCCGGGCACGAGATCGTCGGCGTGGGCATCGGCGCGGCCGGTTACGTCAACCGTCAGCGCTCGGAGGTCTACTTCGCCCCCAACATCGACTGGCGCAACGAGCCGCTGAAGGAGAAGGTCGAGACCCGCGTCGGCCTCCCGGTCGTCGTCGAGAACGACGCCAACGCGGCCGCCTGGGGCGAGTACAAGTTCGGCGCGGGCAAGGGCCACCGCAACGTCATCTGCATCACCCTCGGCACCGGCCTCGGCGGCGGCATCATCATCGGCAACAAGCTGCGCCGCGGGCACTACGGCGTCGCCGCCGAGTTCGGCCACATCCGCATGGTGCCGGACGGCCTGCTGTGCGGCTGCGGCTCCCAGGGCTGCTGGGAGCAGTACGCCTCCGGGCGCGCCCTCGTCAGATACGCCAAGCAGCGCGCCAACGCCACCCCCGAGAACGCCGAGATCCTGCTGGACATGGGGGACGGCACCCCCGAGGGCATCGAAGGCAAGCACATCTCCATGGCCGCCCGCCAGGGCGACCCGGTCGCCGTCGACTCCTACCGCGAACTCGCCCGCTGGGCCGGCGCCGGCCTCGCCGACCTCGCCTCCCTCTTCGACCCGTCCGCCTTCATCGTCGGCGGCGGCCTCTCCGACGAGGGCGAACTGGTCCTCGACCCGATCCGCAAGTCCTACAAGCGCTGGCTGGTAGGCGGCAACTGGCGCCCGGTGGCCGACGTCATCGCGGCCCAGCTGGGCAACAAGGCGGGCCTGGTGGGCGCGGCGGACCTGGCGCGGGAGCCGGACCCGATCATGTGACGTCCGCTTCTTGTGCTGCGGCTACTGTGACGCCCTAAGGGGCGCGGGGCTGTATAAAACATGCGGCTCCGCCGCGTGGGCGCGACAAGCCACGACGGACCGGCTGTCGCACAGGCTCCTCGCGCCCCTGGGTGGGCGCGGCGGACCTGGCGCGGGAGCCGGACCCGATCATGTGACGTCCGCTTCTTGAGCTGCGGCCACTGTGACGCCCTAAGGGGCGCGGGGAACTGCGCGACAAGCCACGACGGACCGGCAGTCGCACACGCTCCTCGCGCCCCGAGTCATTGGGCGGCGTGGGCCGCACTCAATGCCGCTTCCGGCGTAAATTGACCCGCATGCCGACGCCCCCACTGCTCCCCAACTCCCGCACCGAACCCGACGGTTCCGCAGTCGTCCGCGTCCTCAGCTACAACATCCGCTCGATGCGCGACGACACCGACGCCCTCGCCCGCGTCATCAGCGCCTGCGCACCCGACCTGGTCCTCATCCAGGAAGCCCCCCGCTTCTTCCGCTGGCGCAAGAAACTCGCCCGCCTGGCCCGCGCGGCGAACCTCGTCGTCCTCACCGGCGGCGCCACCACCACAGGCCCCGCGATCCTGTGCGACCTGAGGGCCACCGTGGAGCGGACGGAGGACGTCCTCCTCCCGCTCACACCCGGACTCCACAGGCGCGGCCTCGCCACGGCAGTGGTCCGCTTCGGCGGCGCCCGCCTCGGCGTGCTCTGCTGCCACCTCTCCCTGCAGAAGGACGAGCGCTACGCACAGGGCGGCATGCTCCTGGACCGCCTCGCCGGCCTCGGCGTGGAGCACGCGATCGCGGGCGGCGACCTCAACGACCGCCCCACCGGCCGCACCTTCCGCCGCCTCGCCGACAGCCTCCAGGACTGCTGGGCCACCGCCCCCTGGGGCAGTGAGTACAGCTCGACCCCGCTCGACCCCCATCAACGCATCGACGCGATCTTCGCCACCAAGGGCATCGAGGTACTCGGCTGCGGCGTCCCCGTCGGCCACCCCGGCGTGACGCAGGCAGACCTGAGGGCGGCCACGGACCACCTTCCGGTCCTGGCCGCCCTCAGAGTGCCCGCCGCCGTGTAGTTACGGCCGCTGCTTGACCTTGTCGACGACGGCCCAGCTGTCGAGGTACGAGAGCTGGGTGTAGCTCTTCATGGCCGCACCGTCGCCGGAGGTGCGTTCGTCACGGAAGCCGAGGAACTCGTACGTCCTCGGGTCGAAGATGAAGTAGCCGCCGAAGCCTCCGCCCCCCGGGCTCGTCGGGTCGTCGTACGTGATGGCCACGCCGGTGCGTCCCTTCGCGTCCTGCTGGTTCGGCACCGTCTTCACCCCGGGCACCATCCCGAGCGCCTCGTACGCCGCCGGGCGCAGCCCCTCCGGCATCACCGGGACCAGCTTGAGCAGCCCGGCGAGGCTGAAGTGGATCTGTGACCACTCCTCGTCGGTGATCTCCTCCAGCGAGTCGGTCTTCCCGCCCATGCCCCAGGCGCCGTTGATCTCCAGAATCAGCTTCTTCGGATCGGTCGGCAGCTTCCGCAGCGTGCCCCAGTCCTGAGGCGGCCACACGCTCTCGCCCTTCTTCAGCGGCGGCGACCACCATCCCTTGCCGATCTCCATGATCCAGGACGGCTTCGAGCCGTCGACGGAACGCCAGTTCTCGTCGACGTAGCTCTTCTTCTCACCGGTCTTCTGATTGGTCTCCTCGATGATCTCCTTGGTGTAGATGAACTGGTCGTCACGCGGGGTGACCGTCCGCCCGTGCCTGCGCTCGTAGGCGGCGGCCCCGTTGAGCACGGTCTGCGCGCTCACGTTGCGCATGTCGGGCGCGCTGGTCGCCGGCGGGTTCGCAGTCCGGACCCGGCCCGCCCCGCCGTCGTCGCGTACGGCGACGAGGACCCCGGCGGCGACGGCCGCGGTGAGCGCGCCGGTCAGGGCGATGCGCAGGACCGGGCGGCGCTGCCGTACCGCCGGAGCGGGCCGGTCCATCGCGGCGAGCAGGCGGTTGCGCGCCCGCTGCCGAGTGGCGTGGTCGAGGGGCGGAGCCCCTGGGTCGAAGTCCCTCAGTTCTCGCAGTTCGTCGATGTCACGCATGGGCGTCTGCCTCTCGGAATGCCGTCGGATCGGATCCGCCCAGTGCTTCGCGCAATCTGCTGCGAGCCCGGTGCAGCCTGGATCTGACCGTGCCGACGGGCACGCCGAGGGCCTGGGCCGCCTCCTCGTAGTCGAGGCCGGCCCAGGCCACCAGCAGCACCACATCGCGGTGCCGGGCGGACAGCCCGGCCAGCGCGGTTGCCAGTTCCCGGCGCACCCCCGTGGCACCGGCCCTGGAAACCGCCCGGTCCGCGACCGGCTCCTCGTGCACCACCGGCTCCGGCAGCCGCGCGAGCGCCTTGAACCGGCGCGCCTCGGCCCGGCGGTGCCGGCCCACGAGGTTCGTCGCGATGCCGAACAACCAGGGGCGGGCGTCGTCCCGCCCCAGGTCGTAGGTGTGGCGGCGCTGGAAGGCGGTGATGAAGGTCTCCGCCATCAGATCCTCCGCCGCCTCGGGACCGAGCCGCCGGGCCGCGTAACGGTGCACGGCGTCGGCGTAGCGGTCGTAGAGCGCGGCGAACTGCTCGGGCTCGTCCCGGGACCGTGCGATCACACGGGCATCACTCTCCTCGCGATCCTCGTCGCGGGTGCCGACGCCCGGTGGTCCGACGGTCATCGGGGCTCCTTTCGTTCGTCTGAACGCCTCGAAGGCTTGGGCTTGTTCGGGTTGTTCACCTGTCCTTCGCCGGTCGCCGGAATCGAGTTCCCTTTTCTGCGCGGGGCCGTGCCAAGACGCGTGAGGGCCCGTCCGGAGCATCTCCGGACGGGCCCTCACCCGGGTGTGTCAGACGACCGCGCCGCGTCCCGGGTCGTCGTCCTCGTCGTCGTCCGTCTTCATCCGCATCACCAGCGTGGCGAACCCGCCCAGGAACCCGCCGATGCCCAGCGTGGCCAGCCACCACGTCATGTCCCAGCCGAGCAGGACGGCGAGCAGCAGCAGGATCGGCCCGCCGACCACCCCGAGCCAGGCGAACTTCGCGGTCGCGTCGGCGGCGGGCAGCGGCGGCGGCTCGGGCGGTACGAAGTGGCCCTCGTCGTCGGTGTCGAAGTCGTCCTCGGTCGGCTCGGGCGCGCTGTAGTCGCGCGGTCCGCCGCCGACGCCGGGCGCGAAGGAGACGGAGCTGCCGAGCGGCCTGGCCGGCTCGTCCTCCTTGGGCTCCCCGCCCTTGTCGCCCGGCTCGTCCTGCCCGCCCTTGGCGCCTTTAGCCCGGTCGTCCGCCTCGTCGTCCGAGTCGTCGTTCGCGTCGGATTCCAGCAGCGCCAGGTCCTCCACCGACTTGAACGGCTTCGCGCCCGGCGGGTCCGGCGGCTCCTGGCCGTATCCGGAGACGATGGCGGCCCAGGCGGCGTCCTCGTCGAACGGGACGTGCTGCTCTTCCGGTTCGCGATCGTCGCGGTCCTCGCGCCTCTCACGGTCGGAGTCGTGCTCAGCCACGTGCGGTCGTCCCTTCCTTGCCCACGTCGGTTGCGAGCCGGCCGATGAAGCCGAGGCTCTCCTCGAAGATCCGGTCCGCGTCATGGTCCAACGTCGCGACATGAAAGCTCTGTTCCAGCACGACCTCCGTTACGTCCGTGGACGACACCCTGCTCAGGATCCGGACCGAGTCCGCCGCCGGCACGATGTGGTCCTGGGCACTGCGCAGGAGCAGCAGCGGCTGGGTGACCTGCGGCAACTCCCTGTCGACCAGCCGGAAGAAGGTCCGCAGGGAGTGGGCCGCGTGCAACGGCACCCGGTCGTACCCGATCTCGGCGCCGCCCTCCTTCGCGATGTCACTGGCGATCCCCTTCGTCGTACGGACGAAGTGGCGGGACACCGGAAGGGTGTACGCCGACAGGCCGTGCACCTTGTTCGCCGGGTTGACGACGACCACGCCGGCGACGTCCTCCCCGTGCTTCGCGGCGAGCCGCAGCGCGAGGGCGCCGCCCATGGACAGACCGGCCACGAAGACCCGCTCGCAGCGGTCGCGCAGGGTGCGCAGGGCCCGGTCCACCTCGGCGTACCAGTCCTGCCAGCCGGTGAGTGCCATGTCCTCCCAGCGTGTGCCGTGCCCCGGCAGCAGCGGCAGCGAGACGGTGAGCCCGCGCTCGGCGAGATGCTCCGCCCACGGGCGCAGCGACTGGGGGGAACCGGTGAAGCCATGGCAGAGGAGGACCCCGACCTCCCCGCCCTCGAAGCGGTACGGCTCGGCTCCAGGAAGGACCGGCACCTTACGGTCTCCTGTTCGTGAAGAGGGACGGTGTGCTTCACCGTACGCGACCGTACTGACACCGACCAGGGCCGTCGGACTCTTTGACAGTGCTCCGGGTTAAGGTCTGATCGACAGACACAGGAGGCACTCGGTTGTTGTACGGCGCGATGAAGGTGACCATCGGGGGACCGCTGAAGGTCGCCTTCAGGCCCTGGGTGGAAGGCCTGGAGAACATTCCCGCCGAGGGCCCCGCGATCCTCGCGAGCAACCATCTGTCCTTCTCCGACTCGTTCTTCCTGCCCGCGGTCCTCGACCGCAAGGTCACGTTCATCGCGAAGGCCGAGTACTTCACCACCCCGGGCGTCAAGGGCCGGCTGACGGCAGCGTTCTTCAAGGGCGTCGGCCAGCTGCCCGTGGACCGCTCCGGCGCGCGCGGGGCGGGCGAGGCGGCCGTCAAGAGCGGCATGGACGTCCTGGAGCGCGGCGAGCTGTTCGGCATCTACCCGGAGGGCACCCGCTCGCCCGACGGCCGCCTCTACCGGGGCAAGCCCGGCGGCCTCGCGCGCGTGGCGCTCGCCACCGGAGCGCCGGTCATCCCGGTCGCCATGATCGACACGGAGAAGATCCAGCCGCCCGGCAAGGTCATGCCCAAGCTGATGCGCCCGGGCATCCGGATCGGCGAGCCCCTGGACTTCAGCCGGTACCAGGGCATGGAGCACGACCGGTTCGTGCTCCGCGCGGTGACCGACGAGGTCATGTACGAGATCATGAAGCTCTCCGGCCAGGAGTACGTCGACATCTACGCGACCGCCGCCAAGCGGCAGATCGCGGACGCGGCGAAGGCGGAGAAGGAACAAGCGCGCAAGAAGAAGGAACAGCCCGAATAGAGTCGGCCGCAGCAGCGCCGAGGGGGCAAAGGGGTGGGGGCAAGTGGCCGAGCGTGAGCGGGTCATGAGGATGTCGGTCGAGCAGCCGCTGTGGCGTGCGCTCACCGGCTACCGGGTGCTGACCCTGGTGTACGCGATCGGGCTGTTCATCAGCGCGTACGACGAGGTGGCCCGGCCCTGGGTGGCCATCGCCTACTTCGCCGTACTGACCGTCTGGACGCTGGCCACCCTGCCCAGGGTCGCGAACGCCGCGAACTGCACCCGGCGCTTCCTCGCCGTGGACCTCACCATCGCCCTGGCCGGCATCCTGCTCACCCGGCTCGCCGAGACGCCCGCGCGGATCGACGCCGGAGCTCCGACCCTGCCGTCGATCTGGACCGCGGGCGCCGTGCTGGCCTTCGCCATCAAGGGCGGCTGGCGCTGGGCCGCCTTCGCCTCGACGCTGGTCGCTGCCGCCAACCTGATCCACCGCTCCGGCGTGCCGACCCGCGACACCGTCCACATGGTGCTGCTCGTCTGGATCGCCTCCATCGCCATCGGCTACGTCGTCGAGGTCGCCCGCGCCTCCGAGCGCACCCTCGCCCGCGCCCTGGAGATCGAGGCGGCCACGCGTGAACGGGAGCGGCTCGCCCGGGACATCCACGACAGCGTGCTCCAGGTGCTGGCGATGGTGCAGCGGCGCGGCGCCGTCATCGGCGGCGAGGCGGCCGAGCTGGGCCGCATGGCCGGCGAGCAGGAGGTGGCGCTGCGCACCCTGGTCTCGGGCGGGCTGGTGCCCGTGCCGCGGGTGTCCGAGGACGCCGCGCACGGTGCGGTCGTACGGACCGTGGAAGAGCCGGACGACGCCACCGGTCCCGTCGATCTCCGCGCGCTGCTCGCCCCGTACGCGGGCGCCAAGGTGAACCTCGCCGAGCCCGGCGCGCCCGTGCCGCTGGCGCCGCTCGCCGCGCGGGAGCTGGCCGCGGCCGTGGGGGCCGCCCTGGACAACGTGCGCAAGCACGCGGGGGAGCACGCGCGCGCGTGGATCCTCGTCGAGGACGAGCCCGAGGAGGTGATCGTCACCGTGCGGGACGACGGACCCGGCATCCCCGAGGGCCGGCTCGCGCAGGCCGAGGGTGAGGGGCGGCTCGGGGTCGCCCTGTCGATCCGGGGGCGGCTGCGGGACCTCGGCGGCAGCGCCGAGCTGATCTCGGTGCCGGGGCAGGGCACCGAAGTGGAACTGAAGGTACCGAAGGACAGCAGCGCTTCACGGGGGAAGGCGGAGCACCGATGACGGACACCGCGAACGGAACGGACGGCCGGCCGGGCACGATCAGGGTCATGGTGGTCGACGACCACCCCATGTGGCGCGACGCGGTCGCCCGCGACCTGGCCGAGTCCGGCTTCGACGTGGTCGCCACCGCGGGCGACGGCGACCAGGCCGTACGCCGTGCCAAGGCCGCGACCCCCGATGTCCTCGTGCTCGACCTCAACCTGCCCGCCAAGCCCGGCGTCCAGGTCTGCAAGGAGCTCGTCGGCCACAACCCGGCGCTGCGCGTCCTCGTCCTGTCCGCCAGTGGCGAGCACGCCGACGTCCTGGAGGCCGTGAAGTCCGGCGCCACCGGCTATCTGCTGAAGTCGGCGTCCACGGAGGAACTGCTGGACGCGGTGCGCCGTACCGCCGTCGGCGACCCGGTGTTCACGCCGGGCCTGGCCGGACTGGTCCTCGGCGAGTACCGCCGCCTCGCCTCCGACCCCACGCCCGCCGCCTCCGACGCCGACCAGCCGGGGGCCCCGCAGCTCACCGAGCGCGAGACCGAGGTGCTGCGGCTCGTCGCCAAGGGCCTGAGCTACAAGCAGATCGCCGAACGCCTGGTCATCTCCCACCGCACGGTCCAGAACCACGTCCAGAACACCCTCGGCAAGCTCCAGCTGCACAACCGGGTGGAGCTGGTGAGGTACGCGATAGAGCGCGGGCTTGACGACGCGTAAATCAAACACCCGATAGTTCACCGGAATTGCCGTACCGACCCATCCCGCTGTGACCTGGATCACCATTAGCGTGGCCTCACCAGGCAACCGCGGCGAAGGGACATTTCCATGCGGGTCGGAGTACTGACCGGAGGCGGCGACTGCCCCGGTCTCAACGCCGTCATCCGGGCCGTCGTCCGCAAGGGCGTGCAGGAGTACGGCTATGAGTTCGTCGGCTTCCGGGACGGCTGGCGAGGTCCGCTCGAGAACGACACCGTCCGTCTCGACATCCCCGCGGTGCGCGGCATTCTGCCCCGTGGCGGCACCATCCTCGGCTCCTCGCGCACCAACCCCCTGAAGCAGGAGAACGGCATCCGCCGGATCAAGGAGAACCTCGCCAAGCAGGAGGTGGAGGCGCTCATCGCCATCGGCGGCGAGGACACCCTCGGCGTCGCCACCCGCCTGTCCGACGAGTACGGCGTGCCCTGCGTCGGCGTGCCGAAGACGATCGACAACGACCTGTCCGCCACCGACTACACCTTCGGCTTCGACACCGCCGTCGGCATCGCTACGGAGGCCATCGACCGGCTGCACACCACCGCCGAGTCCCATATGCGCGTCCTGGTCTGCGAGGTGATGGGCCGTCACGCCGGCTGGATCGCCATCCACTCCGGGCTGGCCGGCGGCGCCAACGTCATCCTCATCCCCGAGCAGCGCTTCGACGTCGACAAGGTGTGCGCCTGGATCACCTCCCGTTTCAAGGCCTCGTACGCCCCGATCGTGGTCGTCGCCGAGGGTGCCATGCCGCAGGACGGCGACATGGTGCTGAAGGACGAGTCGCTGGACTCCTTCGGGCACGTCCGGCTGTCCGGGGTCGGCGAATGGCTGGCCAAGGAGATCGAGAAGCGCACGGGCAAGGAGGCCCGTACGACGGTCCTCGGGCACATCCAGCGCGGCGGCACCCCCAGCGCCTTCGACCGCTGGCTCGCCACCCGCTTCGGACTGCACGCCATCGAGGCCGTCCGCGACCGCGACTTCGGCAAGATGGTCGCCCTGCGCGGCACGGACATCGTCCGCGTCCCGATCGCGGACGCCACGGCCAAGCTGAAGACGGTGGATCCGAAGCTGTACGAGGAGGTCGGGGTCTTCTTCGGCTGACCCGCCCGCGTTCGCGGGAACGCGCGGCGACCGGCGTCCACCATTTCGACGCCGGTCGCCGGAAATCCGCCGCTACGAGGCCGGCTGCCGCTCGGGGAACGTGCCGCGCAGCCGGCCCACCAACTCCCCTACGACGGCAGTCCCGTTCAGGGTGAGGATCGACTCGGGGTGGAACTGCACCCCCGCGAAGCCGGGCCCGCGCATCGCGTGCACCTCCCCGTTGCCGGCCCGGCTGATCTCGACGCCGTGCGCCGTGAGCTCCTGCAGGGCCTCTTCGTCGCAGCGCGCCACGAAGCTGTTGTAGAAGCCGACCGTCTCCGGCCGCCCGAACAGGTCGATCGTCGTCTGCGCGCCCTGGTAGGGCACTTCCTTCCGTACGATCTCCAGCCCCAGCTCGGCCGCGATCAGCTCGTGCCCGAGGCAGACGCCGAGGACGCCGTGCCGGTTGTTCCCGATCACCTCGGCGGTGAGGTCGCGCAGGAACCGCATCTTCGGGTCGGTGAGGTCGGACGGGTCACCCGGCCCGGGGCCGAGCACGACCGGCCCCTCATGTGCGACCACCGCTTCCCGCAGCCCGGCTTCGTCGTAGCGCCGGACGGTCACCTCCAGGCCGCTCGCCCGCAGGACGTGCGCCAGCATCGCCGTGAAGGTGTCCTCCCCGTCGACGACCAGGGCATGTCCGGCCAGCTCCTCGGACCGCTCCTGCATCCGCAGCCAGAACGGGGCGAGCGACGCCCGGCGCCCATCGAGCGCGGCACGCACGCGTGGATCGTCGGCGAGATGCACGCGCGCGTGCTCCCCACGCGGCCGTGACGGACGTACGCCCAAGGCCGCCAGCACTCCCGCGGCCTTCGCGTGGGTCTCCGCGACCTCGCTCTCGGGGTCCGACCCGCGCACGAGCGTGGCGCCGACCGGCACCCGCAGCCCGCCGTCCGCGTCGATGTCGGCGGTGCGGATGAGGATGGGGGAGTCGAGGGTCTGGGCCCCGACAGAACCTTCCCGCCCGCCGCCCGCGTACCGGCCGATCAGGGCCAGCGCCCCCGCGTAGTAGCCACGCCCGCCGACCTCGTGCCGCTCGATGACCCGGCAGGCGTTCTGCACGGGCGACCCGGTGACGGTGGCCGCGAACATGGTCTCCTTCAGCACGTCCCGCACATCGAGCGAGGACTTGCCGCGCAGCTCGTACTCGGTGTGCGCGAGGTGCGCCATCTCCTTGAGGCGGGGTCCGACGACGACCCCGCCCATGTCGCCGACGGTGCACATCATCTTGAGCTCCTCGTCGACGACCATCGACAGCTCCTCGATCTCCTTGCCGTCGGCGAGGAAGTCGAGCAGATGCTCGGGCGTCGGCCCCTCGGCGGGGTAGCGGTACGTCCCGCTGATCGGGTTCATGATCACGGTCCCGCCGGACATCCGCACATGCACCTCAGGGCTCGCCCCGACCAGCGTGCGCTCCCCGGTGTGCACGACGAACGTCCAGTAAGCGCCCCGCTCGCCCTCCAGCAGCCGCCGGAACAGACTCAGGGCATCGGCACGTCCGAACCCGGCGATCTCACCCTCGTACGTCCGCCGGATCACGAAGTTCGCGCCCTCGCCCTGTCCGATCTCCTCCCGCAGCACCCGCCCGACGATCTCCGCGTACTCCTCGTCGCCGACGTCGAAGCCACCGCCCTCGACGCGCACGTCGTGGGACGGGAGCTGCTCCAGGGCTTCGGCCAGCGGGATGCCGTACGACTCCTCGGGGGTGAGCACCGCCAGGGGCGTGCCGTCGTCGCGGACGTCGAAGCCGCGCTCGCGGATCTGGCGGAAGGGGACGAGGGCCAGACCCTCGTCGGGGAGGTCGGCCAGGCGGTCGTATGTGCTGACCGGGCCGATGAGGACCTCGATCAGTTCGTGATCGTGGCCCGGGGTGCGGCGACGGAGCAGGGCGAAGGGGCGTGGGTCGTGCAGGAGCTGGGTCAGGTCCATGGATCCTCTTCCGTCGATGTCCGTATCGACGTCGGTATCGATGTCGATTCGATGCCGGTGAGGAACGACCCCGGAAACGCCGAAGGCCGCCCTCAGGCGGCCTTCGCGAAGTCTTGCGTACGCGCAGTCAGTGGGCCGCCGGATGAGCGGTCCACCACCAGTTCTGGGTCGAGTGCGCGAACATGCGAGGCACCCTACCCCATGTCCGAGTCGTGTACCTCGTGTCTCAATTGCTGGGCATGGGGCAGGACGCCCGACACGACCCCGTAATGTTGAGACGTGACCGTGAACGCTAAGACCAGCACGAGTGCTGGCAACACCTGGCGAGACCTGCCCGCGGCGCAGCAGCCCGAGTACCCCGACACCGAGGCTCTGCGCGCAGTTGTTGCGGAGCTGGAGTCGTATCCGCCGCTCGTCTTCGCGGGCGAGTGCGATCAGCTGCGCGCCCGGATGGCGGCCGTCGCCAAGGGAGAGGCGTTCCTCCTCCAGGGCGGCGACTGCGCCGAGGCCTTCGACGCGGTGTCCGCGGACCAGATCCGCAACAAGCTCAAGACCCTGCTTCAGATGGGCGCCGTGCTGACGTACGCCGCCTCGGTGCCGGTCGTGAAGGTCGGCCGCATCGCCGGCCAGTACTCCAAGCCGCGTTCCAAGGGCACCGAGACCCGCGACGGCGTGACCCTGCCGACGTACCGCGGCGACTCGGTCAACGGCTTCGACTTCAACGAGGCCGCCCGCATCCCGGACCCCGAGCGCCTGAAGCGGATGTACAACGCCTCCGCGTCCACGCTCAACCTGGTGCGCGCCTTCACCACCGGCGGCTACGCCGACCTGCGCCAGGTGCACGCCTGGAACCAGGACTTCGTGAAGTCGTCCCCCTCCGGCCAGCGCTACGAGCAGCTCGCCCGCGAGATCGACCAGGCGCTGAACTTCATGCACGCCTGCGGGGCGGACCCGGAGGAGTTCAAGACCGTCGAGTTCTACTCCTCGCACGAGGCGCTGCTGCTCGACTACGAGTCCGCGCTGACCAGGGTCGACTCCCGCACCGGGCAGCTGTACGACGTCTCCGCGCACATGGTGTGGATCGGTGAGCGCACCCGGCAGCTGGACCACGCGCACATCGAGTTCGCCTCGAAGATCCGCAACCCGATCGGCATCAAGCTCGGCCCGACGACGACGGCCGAGGACGCGCTCCAGTACATCGAGCGCCTGGACCCGGAGCGTGAGCCGGGCCGGCTGACCTTCATCGTCCGCATGGGCGCCGACAAGGTCCGCGACAAGCTCCCCGAGCTGGTCGAGAAGGTCACCGCCTCCGGTGCCACGGTCGCCTGGGTGACCGACCCGATGCACGGCAACACCTTCGAGGCGGCCTCCGGCCACAAGACCCGCCGCTTCGACGACGTGCTCGACGAGGTCAAGGGCTTCTTCGAGGTCCACAAGGGCCTCGGCACCCACCCGGGCGGCATCCACGTGGAGCTCACCGGTGACGACGTCACCGAGTGCGTGGGCGGCGGCGACGAGATCTTCGTCGACGACCTGCACCAGCGCTACGAGACGGCCTGCGACCCTCGGCTCAACCGCAGCCAGTCGCTTGACCTGGCCTTCCTCGTCGCGGAGATGTACAGGGACCAGTAACCAGTTCGGTTGTTACCGGCATGTGTAGTGGGGTGCGGATCACATACGATCCGCGCCCCACTCCACTTTTACGGTTCCTGTGTGACGGGTAAGGTTAGGTTAGCCTCACCGATCAAGGGGATGGCACATCGATCCCGCCGGGAGGTGAACCGCGTGTACGTCTGCAGTTGCTTCGGCATCACCGAGCAGCAGGTCAAGAAGCACGCGGAGGACGGTGCCTGCACCCCCCGCCAGATAGCTTCGGCCTGCAAGGCCGGCACGGACTGCGGGTCGTGTGTGCGCCGTATCCAGGCGCTCCTGGGCAGGGGTGCCTGCCCACGCCGGGAGCTGGCCGACCGGGGTCAGCCCTTGCTCTCCGACCTTGAGGACGCCGCCTAGCTCGGCTGCTCGATCTGCTGCGCGATGTAGAGCGCCTCACCGAGCTTGTCGATCAGCTCCAGCTGGGTGTCCAGGTAGTCGATGTGGTGCTCCTCGTCCTCGAGGATCGACTCGAAGAGATTCGCGGACGTGATGTCGCCCTTGGTGCGCATCACCTCGATCCCGCGCTTGAGGCGGTCGATCGCCTCGACCTCGACCTGGCGGTCGGCCTGGAACATCTCGGTGACCGTCTGCCCGACCCGCACGTGGAACAGCCGCTGGTAGTTGGGCAGGCCGTCCAGCATGAGGATGCGCTCGGTGAGCTTGTCCGCGTGCTTCATCTCATCGATGGACTCTTCACGCGTGTACTTGGCGAGCTTGGTCCAGCCTTTGTTGTCCTGGATCCGGTAGTGCAGCCAGTACTGGTTGATCGCGGTGAGCTCGCCGGTCAGCTGCTCGTTCAGGAATTCGAGGACCTCGGGGTCGCCCTGCATCGCAGAGGCTCCTTCCAAGCGGGGGAACTGGCAGGTTGCGCCGCATGATTGCACCGGTGACAAAGATCGTCCAGTAAGTCTTCACTTAGTAAGTAAGTGCATGCTTAGTCCAGTTTGTGGCGAATTGAGGGAGGTGGGGTCAGGTGCACTGCTTCGGGTCTGTCAGGATGGAGTCATGGGTCAGCCGGTGGAGCGCGAAAGTGGAGCAGCAGCACACTCCGAGCTTCCGCCGGGACAGCGAATTCAGCGTGGCTGGCCGGTCACGCACTACGGCCCCGTCCCGAAGTTCCGGCCCGAACGCTGGGAGTTCAGGGTGTTCGGGGCCACCGCCGACGGCGAGAAGCGCTGCTGGACCCACGAGGAGTTCGCGGCTCTGCCGTACACGACCGTCGTCGCCGATCTGCACTGCGTCACGAAGTTCAGCATGCTCGGTGCGGAGTGGGGCGGCATCCCGGCCCGCACGATCCTTGAGATCGCCCCGCCCGCCCCTTCCGTCACTCATGTGATGGTCTGGGCCGAGTACGGCTTCAGCTCCAACCTCCGCCTCGCCGACTTCGCCTCCGAGCGCACGATCTTCGCCACCCACAAGGACGGCGAACTGCTCACGGCGGAGCACGGTTTCCCCCTCCGTCTGGTCGTCCCCCATCTGTACGCCTGGAAGGGGCCCAAGTGGGTCCGCGGCGTGGAGTACATGACCGCCGATCGCCGCGGCTTCTGGGAGGAGCGCGGCTATCACAACATCGGCGACCCGTGGACGGAGCAGCGCTACTCGTACCAGGAGGAGCCCGGGGACGGGCCCGAGCTCTGACTCCTGCTCTCTCGCCGGCTCTCAGTGGTACTGGTGCACCACCGCATGCCCTTTGCCCCGGCCGATCATCCACTTGTTGACCGGCGTCGTCAGGACGAATGCGACGGCCAGTGCGATGGCCAGCACCCACCAGAACAGCGGGTCGGCGAGCTCGGCGTCCATGGCGCCCGGCCACAGCACGATCACGCCGTTGTCGACCAGTTCCATCACGGCGATGGACAGGGTGTCCGCGGCCAGCGCCACCTTGAGCGCGGCCCGCAGGCCGAGGCCGGCCTTCAGGACTCCGCGCAGGGTGAGCGCGTAACCGAAGAAGAAGGCCAGGATGATCGCCAGGATGAGCGTCGGCACGGTGCTCCAGCCGAGCGCGGTGCCGATCACCATGCCCAGCACCTCGCCGATGGCACAGCCGGTGAGGCAGTGCAGCGTCGCCCGGACGGCCATCGCCCAGGTGCTGGTGGCAGCCGCCTCGTGGTGGTGAGCGTGTACCGCGTGCGCTTCGTTCTGCATGAAGGCCCCCAATGCCAGGTCACGGTTCCTGTACCGAGCAGGAACCGTGTACCCCCCTGGGGTATTCCGTAACAGGCTATGCGTCCCGGAGCTTCTTCAACCGCTCCACGTCCGCCGCGTGCCCTTCCTTCCCGCCGGGCGTCTCGATGATCAGCGGTACGCCCTCCGTCGCCGGGTGGGTCATCAGCGCGCGGAACGGGTCCTCACCGATGTGACCTGCGCCGATGTTCTCGTGCCGGTCCTTGTGGGCGCCGACGACGTCCTTGGAGTCATTGGCGTGGATCAGCTTCAGCCGGCCCTCGCCGACGGTGTCCACCAGCAGGTCGAGCGTCTGGTGCATACCGGACGGGCCGGTCAGGTCGTGGCCGGCGGCGAAGATGTGGCAGGTGTCCAGGCAGACGCCCAGCTTGGGATGCGCGTCCAGCGCCTCGAAGTAGGGCCCGAAGTCCCAGGTCCGTGAACAGAGCGAGGCCCCCTGTCCGGCCGTCGACTCCAGCAGCAGATACGGGTCGTCGTCGTGGGTCAGCTCGTCGAGCAGCGGCAACAGGTGCTCCCGTACCTGCTTCAGGGCGACCGAGCGCTCACGGCCGCCGGTCGCGCTGCCGGTGTGGACGACGACGCCGAGCGCGCCTATCTCCCGCCCGCGGCGCAGCGAGTGCCGCAGCGACTCCACCGACTTCTCGACGGTCGCCTCGGTGTGCGAGCCGAAGTTGATCAGGTACGGCGCGTGCACATACGCCGGGATCGACTCAGCCTCGCACACCGCGCGGAACTCCTCGTCCTGGCGCGGGTTCCCGGTGGGCGTGGCCCAGCCGCGGGGGTTGGCGACGAAGACCTGGACCGTCTCGGCCTTGAGGTCGTGGGCGTAGGTGAGCCCGACGGAGCTGAGGCCGCCGGCCACGGGGACGTGGCCGCCGACGGGGTTGCGGGAGGGGCCCGTGAGGGCGGTGCCGGACTGCTGACTTCTCACCCGCTCAGGGTGTCATGCGGTCCGGACCGCCCGGTCACCGGATGGTGATGGTGATCGTCGACCCCTTGGGTGCCGTCTCGCCGCTGTCCACGGACTGCTTCTTGACCGTGTCGCCGAACAGCCCGAGCAGGCCGCGGTCCTCGTCGACCTGGAAGCCGGCGGCCTCCAGCTCGGCCTTGGCGTCGTCGACGCTGTCGCCGACCACGTCCGGGACCTCGATCATTTCCGGGCCCTTGGACAGCGTCAGCGTCACCGTGTCGCCCTCGGCTGCCTGGCCGCCGTCGGCCGGTGACTGCCGGGCGACCTGGCCCGCGTCGAACTCGGAGTTGACCCGCGCGGAGGCGACCTTGACCTTCAGGCCGGCCTCCTGCAGCTCGGCCCGCGCGTCCGCCAGGCTCCCGCCGGTGACGTCCGGGATGTCCACCGGGCTGCCCTTGCTGACGGTGAGCGCGACGGCGGCGCCGGAGCGGACCTTGGTGCCGTCCCCGGGGTCCGAGGAGATCACGGAGCCTCTGGTGACGTCGTCGTTGAACTCCCGGGTCACCATGCCCGGCTGGAGTCCGCTCTCCTTCAGCTCGGTCCTCGCCTTGGCCAGCGGGTAGCCCTGGAGGTCGGGCACCTTCACCGTCTCCGGTCCCTGCGAGATGACCAGGTTCACGGAGTCGTTGTGCCGTATGCGGGCGCCCGTCCCCGGATCCGTGCTGATGACGGTGCCCCGCTCGACCGTGTCGCTGTAGGCGCGCTCGACCTTTCCGACGTCGAGCCCGGCGTCCTCCAGCCGGTCCTTGGCCTGCGTCTCGGTCTTGGAGAGCAGCGGCGGGACCTTGGTGAACTGGCCGGAGTTGATGTACCAGACGCCGACACCGAGGCCGAGGGCCAGCAGGACGGCTGCGACGATGAGGAGCGGGCCGCGCGGGCCACGCGAGGTCTGTGACCGGCGCCCGGGTGGCGGCGGAGGCGGCGTCTGCAGCCGGCTGGTCCGGTTGAAAAGGGCCTCGCGATCCGGCTCGTCCTCGTTCACCGGCAGCGGCCGCTGGATGTTGAGCGCGCGCGGGATCACGCTCGTACGGTCGTCGGCGTTGCTGTGCTCCGCCGTGAGCGCCTGCGGCGGCACCGCGTCCAGCTGCTCGGCGGTCAGCGCGGCGCGGACCTCGCGGGCCTGCGCGAGCAGTGCGACGGCGTCGTACGGGCGGAGGTCCGGGGTGCGCGCGGTGGCCGACGCGACCAGCTCGTCGAGCTCGTACGCCAGGCCCGGCGCGATCGCCGAGGGCGGCGGAACGTCCTCGTGCAGGTGCTTGTAGAGCACCACGGCGGGGGAGTCCCCGTCGTGCGGCTTGTCGCCGGTGAGCATCTCGTAGAAGACGACACCGCACGCGTACACGTCGACACGGGCGTCGGCGGCGCCGGGCTGCTCGATCTGCTCGGGCGCGAGATAGGAGACGGTGCCGAGCACGGCACCGGTGGTGCTGGTCACGGTGTCCACAGACCGCACGAGTCCGAAGTCGGCGACCTTGACCCGGCCGTCATCCCCTATGAGGACGTTCTCGGGCTTCATGTCCCGGTGCACGAACCCGGCGCGGTGTGCGGCGCCGAGGGCGGCGAGCACCGGCTCCAGGATGTCCAGGGCGGCCCGGGGCTGGAGCGCCCCGCGCTCACGCAGGACGTCACGCAGGGTGCAGCCCGCGACGTACTCCATGGCGAGATAGACGTACGACCCGTCGGTGCCCTGGTCGAAGACCTGCACGACGTTGGGGTGAGCGAGCCGGGCGACGGACTTCGCCTCGCGGATGAACCGCTCGACGAACACCCCGTCGACCGCCAGTGCGGGATGCATCACCTTGAGCGCGAGGACGCGGTCGAGGCGGGTGTCCACGGCCCGGTAGACCGTGGCCATCCCGCCGACCGCGATCCGCGCGTCCACGCGATACCGGCCGTCGAGCACCTGCCCGACCAGAGGGTCCTGAAGGGTCGTATCCACGCAGGCGAGTGTACGAGCCGTCACTGACACACCCGCCGCTGCGGCCGGGATCGGGGCGGGACTGAAGCTGACCTGTGACGGACGCCTCACAGCTCGACGACCTTCATCGAACGTGCGTTCAAAATGCGGGTCGCTCGGGGTCCAGCCTCGCCAGGCCCTCCGCGGGAGACGACGCCTCCGCGAAATGCCGCCGAGGAATCCGCCCCGCCCGGTACGCCAACCGCCCCGCCTCCACCGCGTGCCGCATCGCGTCGGCCATCAGCACCGGCTCCTGCGCCCGCGTCACGGCCGAGGCGAGCATCACACCCGCGCAGCCCAGCTCCATCGCGAGCGCCGCGTCCGACGCCGTACCGGCCCCCGCGTCCAGGATCACCGGCACGCGCGCGTGCTCCACGATCAGCTGGAAGTTGTGGGGGTTGCGGATGCCGAGTCCCGAGCCGATCGGCGACCCCAGCGGCATGATCGCCGCACAGCCGACGTCCTCCAGCTTCCGCGCCAGCACCGGGTCGTCGTTCGTGTACGGCAGCACGGTGAACCCGTCGTCCACCAGCGTCTCCGCCGCGTCCAGCAGTTCGATCGGGTCCGGCAGCAGGGTCCGCTCGTCGGCGATGACCTCCAGCTTGATCAGATCCGTACCGAGCGCCTCGCGCGCGAGGCGGGCCGTCAGCACGGCCTCGCCCGCCGTGAAGCACCCGGCCGTGTTCGGCAGCACCTGGATCCCGAGCTTCTCCAGCACGGACAGTACGGACCCGTGCACCGACGGGTTCACGCGCCGCATCGCGACCGTCGTCAGCTCCGTCCCGGACGTCACCAGCGCCCGTTCCAGAACCTCCAGGCTGGGCGCTCCGCCCGTGCCCATGATCAGACGGGACGTGAAGGACGTACCGCCGATGACAAAGGGATCGTCGGCCATGGTTCAGCCTCCTTGGACGGCGGTGAGGACCTCGACGCGATCCCCTTCGGAGAGGGACGTCGACGCCCACTGCGCGCGCGGGACGACGGTTTCGTTGAGGGCGGCGGCCACTCCGGAGGGCGCCGCGCTGAGGGACTTCACGAGCGTGTCGAGAGCCGTGCCCGGCTCGATCTGCCGACGCTCGCCATTGACCGAGATGGTGACCGGGGAGTTCATGCGAGCTGCTCCGTGAGGGCCGCGGCGCCGAACCGCCTTGGCGTGAACGGACGGGCCTCGTCCGGGAGTTCACCGGTGGCCAGGACGTGCGCCATGGCGTCCCCGGTGACCGGCGTCAGCAGCACGCCGTTGCGGTAGTGCCCGGTGGCCAGCAACAGCCCGTCCAGCTCGGTCGGGCCGAGCAGCGGCGCGTTGTCGGGAGAGCCGGGGCGCAGACCGGCCCGCGTCTCGGTGAGCGGCAGTTCCGTGATGCCCGGCACCAACTCATGGGCGTCGCGCAGCAGCTCGTACACCCCGCCCGCGGTCACCGTCGTGTCCCAGCCCAGCTCCTCGCTCGTCGCCCCCACGACCAGCTCCCCGCTCTCGCGCGGCACCAGATACACCTGGCTGCCGCGCACCACGGCCCGCACGGTCCGGCTCAGGAACGGCGCGTACCGCTTCGGCACGGTCAGCCGCAGCACCTGGCCCTTCACCGGGCGTACGGGAGGCAGTACGGCGTCCGGGACCCCGGAGAGCCGCCCGCTCAGGCTGCCGGCCGCGAGGACCACCTGGCCCGCGCCCAGCGCGGTGCCGTCGGATGCGGTGACACCCGCGGCCCGCTCCCGTACGACGTCGAGGCGCTCGGCCCAGGCCCGGTGGAAGACCACGCCGGCCCGCTCGCACGCGACCACCAGTGCCGCGGCCAGCCGCCGCGGGTCGATCTGGTGGTCGCCGTCCACCCTGAGCCCCCCGCGCACGCCCGGCGCGAGCATCGGCTCCAGGCGCCGGCAGTCACGCCCCGACAGCCACTCGGACTCCAGGCCTGACTGGCGCTGCAAGGTGTGCAGTTCCCGCAGATGGGCGCGGTCGTCGGAGTCCAGCGCGACGGCGAGCGTGCCGCAGCGGCGGTAGCCGAGGTCGTGGCCCGTGAGGTCGGTGAGTTCGGCCGCGAAGTCCGGGTAGCGGCGGGCCGAGGCGAGGTTCAGGCCCAGCAGGGTCTGCTCGCCGTAGTGCAGTTCTGTGACGGCGGCCAGCATTCCGGCGGCCACCTGGGCGGCGCCGCCGCCCGGCTCGGGGTCCACGACGGTCGTCGTGAACCCGCGCTGTGCGGCCCGCCACGCCGTGACCAGGCCGATGATTCCGCCCCCGATGACAAGGACGTCTGACGTTCGCATACGCGACATGGGCGTCCAGCCCCTCCCTTCGCCGGCATGACCCGGATCAGGTTCGTACGGTCGGAGGCCGCCAGCCTCCCTCTCAGCCCGGTGCGTCCGGGCTCCCGCGAGTGCTTTACGTTGGCCACCCTAGCCCGCCGCCGTATGCCTCAGTAAGGGAGCCTCGCCCCATGGCCCGCTCGCTCGACGGTCTCGTCCTCGCCCCCGTAGCGGACCAAGCCCCAGGTCAGGTGGGTACCCGCACCCGGTTCACCTACCGCGAGAAGGACGGCGAGATCTGGGCCGAGTACGCGGGCGGAGACGTCGTACGCGGGCATCTCGTGGGCATCAGGGAAGGCGACCGGCTGGACTTCCGGTACGTCCAGCTGAAGCGGGACGGGACCACGTCGTCGGGGCACTGTGTGTCGACCGTGGTCGAGCTGGCCGACGGGCGGGTGCGGCTGGAGGAGAACTGGGAGTGGGAGTCGCAGCCGGGCAGCGGCACCAGTGTGGTGGAGCAGGTCCCGGACGAGGTTGTGGAGCGGATGCCGGACAGGGCTGTGGAGCAGGTCACGGCGCACGACTCCTGACTGACGAATTGTCAGTTGTCTATGGTGATCAGGTGAGCGAGCAGACGACGCAGTCGCAGCGCAGGGTGGTCGTCGCGGGCGCCGGTATGGCCGGTGTCCAGACGGCGGTCGCCCTTCGGGAACAGGGCTTCACGGGCCCGGTCACGCTGATCGGCGCCGAACCCCACCAGCCGTACGACCGGCCGCCCCTGTCCAAAGCAGTGCTGCTCGGCAAGGCCGAGGGCTCCGCCTTCGACGTCGACTTCGAGGCACTCGGGATCGAGCTCCGGCTGGGGCGCGAGGTGCTGGGCGTGCGCCCGGCCGACCATGAACTGGACACCGAGGGCGGGCCGGTCCCGTACGACGTCCTCGTGCTCGCCACCGGCGCCGAACCGATCCGGCTGCCGGGCGCGGAGGGCGTGCCCGGCGTGCATCTGCTGCGCACCCTGGACGACGCCGAGCGGCTGCGGCCGGTGCTCGCCCGGCAGCACGCGATCGTGGTCGTCGGTGCGGGCTGGATCGGCGCGGAGTTCGCCACGGCCGCGCGCGAGGCGGGCTGCGCTGTGACGGTCGTGGAGGCCGCCGACCGGCCGCTCGCGGGTGCGCTGCCCGCGGAGGTGGCCGCGCCGATGACCTCCTGGTACGCGGACAGCGGGACCGCGCTGCGCACGCACGCGCGCGTGGAGCGCGTCGAGCCCGGCATGGTGATCCTCGACGACGGCTCGCTCCTGTCGGCGGACGCCGTCGTGGTCGGCATCGGAGCCCGGCCCGCCACGGCCTGGCTGGCCGGCTCGGGCATCGAGCTCGGCGCGCACGGCGACGTCGTGGCCGACGACCACCTGCGCACCTCCGTACCGGACATCTACGCGGTCGGCGACTGCGCCTCCTTTCCTTCGGGAAGGTATGGCGAGCGCCTGCTGGTCCACCACTGGGACAACGCCCTCCAGGGCCCGCGCACGGTCGCCGCGAACATCCTCGGCGAGACCGCCGCGGTCTACGACCCGGTCCCGTACTTCTGGTCCGAGCAGTTCGGCCGCTTCGTCCAGTACGCCGGGCACCATGCCGCAGCCGACACGACCCTGTGGCGCGGCGACCCGTCGGGCCCGGCGTGGACGGTCTGCTGGCTGAAGGGCGACAGACTGGTCGCCCTGCTGGCGGTGGGCCGGCCGAGGGACCTGGCGCAGGGGCGGCGACTGATCGAGGCGGGCACGCCGATGGACCCGGAGCTGCTGGCGGATCCGGCGCGGCCGATGAAGGCGGCGGTGGCGTAGCGGCGGTGGCGTGTGGGGGGGCGTGCCGTACGGGCGGTGTCGCGCGGGCGGTGTCGTACGGGCGGTGACCCGGCGTGTCACTCCAACAGGTCCTCCCCGGTGGACCGTCCTGACTTCCGACTGTCAGTGGCAGATGGCAGGCTTGTAACCGTGACCGAGATTGACGCAAAGATCGATGCTCTCGTCCCCGCCTGGCTCACCCTCCCCGACATCGCAGAGATGCTGGACGTCGAGGTGACGCGTGTGCGGCAGCTGGTCAAGGAGGGCCAGCTCATCGCCGTACGCCGTGGTGAGAACCGCGCGCTGCACGTCCCTGCCGCCTTCATCGACGGGGACAAGGTCGTCAAGGGCCTGTCCGGGACCCTGACGCTCCTGCGGGACGACGGCTTCACGGACGAGGAGATGCTGGAGTGGCTCTTCACCCCCGATGACAGCCTGCCCGGCACGCCCGCGCAGGCGCTCAGTGAGAATCGCGGCACGGAGGTGAAGCGTCGCGCCCAGGCGCTCGCCGTCTGATCTGAACAACCGCATCTGAACACCGTTCGGCGTATGGGCCGGGACCGCTCCTGCGGGCCACGGTCATGGTTGACTGCGGCCGCCCGGCCCATACGCCCATCGACATATCGATACGTAGGCTCCCTCGCCGCGGCGCCGGAAGTGAGGCCGCCGCAGGGACGGTATGTGCTCTTCGCGCTCGGGGTACGGGGCGTCGGCCCGGCACGGGCGGCCAGGTCCACGCGCCCCGGTGGGTGCGCCGCCATGCTCGGCACCTGCCCTGCCCGCGCGCCCGGCTGCGGCTACCGTGCCACCGTCCGGCACGAGCCGCTGCCCCCGCCTGACGCCACCCGCCTGACACCACCGGCCCGACGCCCCGCCCGGCCACCCGACCACAGAGGGAACCGCATGTCCGACACCACCGCCGCAGCCACCGCCCGCACCCAGCTCGCCGACGCGCGGCTCTACCTCTGCACCGACGCCCGTAAGCGGCAGGGCGACCTCGCGGAGTTCCTGGACGCCGTCCTGGCCGGTGGTGTGGACATCGTGCAGCTGCGCGACAAGGGCATGGAGGCGGCCGAGGAACTGGAGCACCTGGAGGTCTTCGCCGAGGCCTGCGCCCGGCACGGCAAGCTCTTCTCGGTCAACGACCGCGCCGACGTGGCCCATGCCGCCGGCGCCGACGTCCTGCACCTGGGCCAGGGCGACCTCCCGGTCCCCGCCGCCCGCGCGATCCTCGGGGACGACGTCCTCATCGGCCGCTCCACGCACGCCGAGTCCGAGGCCGACGCGGCCGCCGTTCAGGAGGGTGTGGACTACTTCTGCACCGGCCCCTGCTGGCCCACCCCCACCAAGCCCGGTCGCCACGCCCCCGGCCTCGACCTGGTCCGCCACACGGCCGCCCTCGGCACGGACCGCCCCTGGTTCGCCATCGGCGGCATCGACCTCGCCAACCTCGATCAGGTGCTGGAGGCGGGTGCCCGCCGTGTCGTCGTCGTACGGGCGATCACGGAGGCGGACGACCCGGGCGCGGCGGCGACGGAGTTCGCGAAGCGGCTGCGGCAGATGTAGCGGGCGCCCGCGTCTCAGATTCAGGACCGCCCATTCTCAGCCAGTGGTCAGCCTCCGGCCGCGTTCCCTGGTTTCGGGACTCCGCCGACCCACCGCAGGGCCCATTTATGACCCCTGTTGTCCACGGGTTTGTCCAAGGGGTGGACAACGCCCTGACAAATCGGGCAAATTTCCGGTTCTTGGTTGGGGGACCGGGGCCCCCTGGCTAACCTGCGGGTATGGCCCTAGGCACCGCATCCATCAGGTCGGACCACGCTCGTACCGTGCGCGAGATGCTCGCGACCGGCAGGACGACGTATTCCTTCGAGTTCTACGCGCCCAAAACCCCGAAGGGCGAGCGGAACCTGTGGAACGCGCTGCGCCGGGTCGAGGCGGTGGGACCCGACTTCGTCTCCGTGACCTACGGCGCGGGCGGTTCCACCCGCGCGGGCACGGTCAAGGCGACCGAGGCGATCGCCTCGGACACCACGCTCACCCCGATCGCCCACCTCACCGCGGTCGACCACTCGGTGGCTGACCTGCGCAACATCATCGGCCAGTACGCCGACGCCGGGATCCGCAACATGCTGGCCCTGCGCGGCGACCCGCCCGGCGACCCGCTGGGCGACTGGGTGCGGCATCCGCAGGGCCTCACCTACGCCGCCGAACTCGTCGAACTGATCAAGGCGTCCGGAGATTTCTGCGTGGGCGTCGCGGCCTTCCCCGCGATGCACCCGCGCTCCGCCGACTGGGACGCGGACGTCCGTCACTTCGTCGACAAATGCCGGGCCGGCGCGGACTACGCGATCACCCAGATGTTCTTCGAACCGGAGGACTACCTGCGGCTGCGCGACCGCGTATCGGCCGCGGGCTGTGACACCCCGATCATCCCCGAGATCATGCCGATCGCCAGCGCACGGACCCTGGAACGGATCCCGTCCCTCACCAACGCCGCCTTCCCGGCCGCTCTGAAAGAGCGGATCCTCACAGCCAAGGACGATCCGGCGGCTGTACGCTCGATCGGGATCGAGTTCGCCACGGAGTTCTGCGCGCGGCTGCTGGCCGAAGGAGTGCCAGGACTGCACTTCATCACGCTCAACAACTCCACGGCGACACTGGAAATCTACGAGAACCTGGGCCTGCACCACCCATCGCAGGCCTAGACCGGCCGTCCTGACATACGTCACACTGCGTAGGCGGCCACTGGGAGAGGGGCGTACATGGGCTGGACGGTCCTCTACATCGCGTTCGGCATCGTCGCGCTGTGGCTGTTGGGCGAGGTGCTGCTGCAGTACAAGGCACGTCTGCGCTGGCGGCTGCTCGCCTTCGTCGGCTTCCTCGGCGTCGTGGTCGGGGTGCTGATCCCGTCCGTCATCGTCATCGGGCTGGGCGCGGCCGCGTTCGCGGTCGGCCAGACCTACGTCACGTTGTCGTTCCGCCGCGGCTTCTCGGCCGGCTGGGCGGTCTCCGCCCCGGCCCTGGGCCCGCTGGCCGCCGCCAAGCGCCGCCGCGGCGAGCCCGAGCGCCAGGAGCCGACGCTGGAGGTCTCCGATCTCCAGGCGAGCGAGGCAGGCTTCGGCGGCGGCGACGGTTCGTACGGTCCCGACAACGCCAAGTACGGCCAGGACAACGTCGGTTACGGTCACGATGACTACGACCGCGACGACGTCTTCACGCCCTCGCGCCAGGCCCAGCCCACGGCAGCGGAGACGACCTCGGTCTACGAGCCGCAGCCCCTGCCGGAGGACACCGGCTCGTACGGCATATACAGCGACCCCGCCTACGCCGCCAACCAGAACTACCAGGCCGCGGGCCAGCCCCAGGACCAATACGCGACGGCCGACCAGAGCTACTCGTACGACGGCTACTCCGGCTACGACCAGCAGCAGTACGGCTACGACGCGACCGGCCAGCAGCAGTACGCCGCCTACTCCGACCCGTACATCGGCACCCAGACCTACGACGGCACCTCGTACGACGCCTACGGCCAGCAGCAGTACGGCTACGACGCGACCGGCCAGCAGCAGTACGCCACCGGCACCTACGGCGAGACCCCGCCCGGCGGTGTCTGGGTCCCACAGCAGCGCACCGACGAGACGTACGGCGGCGAACTCCCGCCGGAGCAGCAGTACCCGTACCAGGGCGACGGCCAGCAGCAGGGGCAGGGCCAGGGGTACGACGAGCAGTACCGTTTCTGACGCCTGAGCCCGACGCCGGAAACCAGCAGGTCTACGCGGGTATCACCGCGAGCCCCGCCACAGCACTGCGCATCACCGCGAGCCCCTGAACTCCGGACCCTCCACGATCAGCCCGGCCACCAGCGCGCCCGACATACCGGCGTGAGCGAGACCGCCGCCGGGGTGGGACCAGCCGCCGACCGTGAACAGGCCCGGTATCCGCGTGCTGTTGGACGGGTGCAGGAGGGTCCCGTGAGCCGCGGCCAGCGCGGGGGCGGGCACACCGCCGCCCTCGGCTCCCGTCTCCCGCAGGGTGTCCACGGGTGTGCGGACCTCGCGCCACAGGATCCGCTCGCGCAGTCCGGGCATCGCCCGCTCCGCTACGGCGACCATCCGGTCCGCGAAGGCGTCGGCGGCGCCGGCCGCGGTCCAGTCGTACAGCGCCTGTGACGGCACCGTGGCCGTGAGCACCAAGGACTCGTGCGCGTCGTCGGGGCGCAGGGCCGGGTCGTCCGGCCGGTCGATCCGGACCGTCGGCTGCGCGGGCGGCTCTCCGACTTCGAGGGCGTCCGACTCGGCCTGCCGGTCCGGGGAGTGCACGACCGTACGGTGCGCGGCGCCCACTTCTCGCGCCCCGCGCAGCGCCAGGCAGACCACGACCCGGCCTCGGGACATGCCCTCGGCGCTCGGTTCGACCTCCTCCGCCCGGTACAGCTCACGGCCGTGCACCAGGTCGCTCAGCCGCCACGGTCCGCCGCCGACGACCGTGTCAGCCTCCACCACCGTCCCTCCCCCAGAGCCGAAAGCCTGGGAGGCGTCCCCAGCCAGCTCCACCCCCACCGCCCGGCCGTCCTTCTCCACGACCCCGGTGACCTCCGCACCGAAGTGGAACTCGACCTTGCGGGCCACGCACCGCTCGTACACCGCCCGCGCCAACTCCCGTATGCCGCCCCGCACATACCAGGTCCCGAAGGCGTGCTCCAGGTACGGCAGCACCGCCGCGCTCGCCGGGGTCACGGCCGGGTCCAGGCCGTATGCGAGGGCGTGGCTCTCCAGCAGGGCGACGAGCCGGGGGTCGCGCAGTTCCCAGGCGCCGACCTCGGCGAGCGTGCCCGCTCGGCGGGTGCGCAGGAACCGCTTGTGGGGGACCGACGGATAGGGCTCGCGCTCGGCCAGCTCCTGCCAGTTCGGCCACAGGGGCTCCTCCAGCAGCGGCCTGCGCGTCCGGTCCCAGGCCTCGCGGGCGCGGACCAGGAAGTCGCCCCAGCGGTCGCCGGTGCCGGCACCCAGCGCCTCGTCCAGGGCGGTCACCACACCTGCGCGCGAGGCGTTCGGCAGGGACACCTCGGTGCCGTCCGCGAAGACGTGCCGAGCGGACGGGTCGACCTGGACCAGCTCGACGCACGCCTCCAGCGGCTCTTTGCCGGTCTTGATGAACAGGTCGCGGTACACGGCGGGAAGCGGGAGCAGCCCCGGTCCCGTGTCGAAGCCGAAGCCGTCGCGTTCGAGGCGGCGCACCGCTCCGCCGTACGTCTCCGTACGCTCGTACACCGCCACCCGGTGGCCCGCGACGGCGAGCCGGGCAGCGGCCGCCATCGCGCCCATCCCGGCGCCGATCACCACAATCCTTGCCATGTCAGGGACTTTATCGGCCGCCACTGACAACGGCCCGCGGGCCTCGGGCGGGAGCTCAGCCGGGCCGTTGCCCCACCGGCTGCGCGAGCCGTTTCTCTTCGCGTCGCTGGGCCCTGCGCCGCAGGAAGCGACGGATCCGTGAGGCGAGGAATAGAAGCAGGAACAGACCGGCGAACAGCAGGCCGCCCGCGATCACGGCCGCGCCCACGGGGTGGAAGATCGCGAAGGTGATGATCGCGGCTACCCCGAGGTCCTCGGCGATGCTCACCACGATGTTGCTGAACGGCTCTGGCGAGGTGTTGACCGCCATCCGCGTCCCGGCCTTGACCAGGTGGCTCAGCAACGCCGTGGAACCGCCGACCGCGCCGGCGGCCACCTCGGGGAGCGACCCGCTCTGCCCGGCGAGCAGCGCCGCGACGACCGCGCCGGAGACCGGCCGGATCACGGTGTGCACCGCGTCCCAGGCCGAGTCCGCGTACGGGATCTTGTCGGCGACGGCCTCGCACAGGAACAGCACGCCGGCGGCTATCAGGACATCGGGCCGTTGCAGCGCCTCGGGCACGTCGTCGCTCATGCCCGTGGCGCCGAAGACGCCGAGCAGCAGCACCACGGCGTACGCGTTGACGCCGCTGGCCCAGCCGCTCGTGAAGACCAAAGGGAGTATCGACACGGACGCGATCGTAACCACTCGGCAACGGGCGGTCCTGGGCCTGAGTGCGCAGGTCTGAGTACGCGTACCTAGTCGGTGAGTTGAGTACGCGCGCGGATGGGGCCCGACCTGCGTGAACGAGAGAGTGGAGGCACGGAGAAGGGGATCGGCTCCGGCACCGGCGACACGGGGCGCCGGAACGGAGCGACCCCGGATCCGCTCCTTCCGCCGACCAGGCGTCGGCGGGAGCGAGACCGGGGGACCCGGGGGAACGACCGAACGGGGGTCCGACGGGGGACACGGGGGAGTACGGGGGAGCAGGAGAAGGCGCCGGTTCGACAGTGGCCCGCGGGGGACGCGGCCACTGCGGACCGGCGCTTTCGCATGTGCGCCCGGCCGCTTAGCCGCGCCCGCTCACCCGGCCCTGCAGCAGCCGGGACAGCGCCGCGTGCACGTCGTCCAGGGAGCGCTCCGGCTGGAAGGACTTCCAGTCAAGGGCGGCCACCAGGACCATGCCGACCAGTGCGGAGGCGGTCAGCGGGACGTCGATCTCCTCGCTGAACTCGCCCTTCTCGACGCCCTCGCGCAGCACGCCCTCGACGACCGCCACGGCCTGCTGCCGGACCACCATCAGGGTGGACTGCCAGGCCCGGTTCGTCCGCCACAGCTCGGCGACGTACAGCTGGGTGAAGGACGGATAGCGGTCGATGAAGACCAGCCCCGCGCGGATCATCGCGTCCAGTGCGTCCACCTTGCTGCCGCCGTCCCGGGCGGTCTGCTCCGCCGCCTCCCGCAGGGAGGCGGTGAGGAGTTCGACCCCGTGCCGCAGCAGCTCCTCGAAGAGGACGGACTTGCTCGCGAAGTTGTAGTAGACCGTGCCCTTCGCCACCCCGGCCCGTTCGGCGATCTCGTCCACCGTGGTGGCGGAGAAGCCCTGTTCGGCGATGAGCGTGACGGCCGCCTCGTAGAGCTTCTGCCGGGTGGCCTCGCGGCGCGTGCTGCCGCCCGACGGGGCGCTGCTGCTTTCCATGGCACTGATTGTCCCGCGCGCGGTCACAGGCTCAGCTCCGGGTGCAGCCGGTCGAGCGTCCACACCTGCCGGCGACGGGCCGACAGCGCGGTCAGTGCGACGGCGCCCGCGGTGAAGGCGATGAGCACCACGCACGCGTGCCACACCGGAACCAGATCGCCGCCCGTGATGAGCCTCCTGAGCGCCTCCACGACGTAGCTCATCGGCAGGAAGGGGTGCAGCGCGTTGAAGAAGCCCGGGCTGGTCTGCACCGGGTAGGTGCCGCCCGCCGACGTCAACTGCAGCATCAGCAGGGCCAGTACGAGGATCCGGCCCGCCGCTCCGAAGCGTGCGTTCAGCCACTGCACGATCGCCGCGAAGCACGCCGTCACCAGGAACAGGAAGCCCACGGTCCCGGCCGCCCGCGCCATCTGGAGCCCGACCGCCCAGTGCAGCACCGACATCAGTGCGACCGTCTGCAGCACCCCGATCGCCACCACGGGCAGCCAGCCGGCCAGCGCGATCCGCCAGGCCGAGGCACCCGCGGCGAGCGCGCGCCGGTTCATCGGCGAGATCAGCATGTACGCCACCATCGCGCCCACCCACAGGGACAGCGGGATGAAGTACGGCGCGAAACCGGTGCCGTAGTTGGGCGCCTTGTGCATGTCCCGGGAGACGAGCTGAACCGGGTCGGCCATGATCTCGGTGCGCTGGTCGCGAGCTTGCTTGTCGTAGTCGGGGATCTGCTTCGCGCCGTCGTGCAGCCCGTCGGAGAGCTTCCCGGAGCCGTCGACGAGCTGGTAGATGCCGCCGTTGAGGTCGTACGCGCCCGTCTTCAGATCGCCTACGCCGGAGTCCAGATCCACCGCGCCGGTCTTGGCCGAGCCGATCCCCGCGTGCAGCGCCTTGGCGCCCGCGGCGGCCTTGGCGGCCCCGTCGTTCAGCTGGTTGATCCTGCTGACGGCGTCGTCGAGGTCCTCGGAGAGGCGGGGCGCGCGGTCGGCCAGGGCCTGGGACTGCTTCTGGAGGGTCGCGAGATGCTGGTCGAGCCTCTTCAGATCGCCGTCCTGGTCGGCGATCAGCGTGTTGAGGTCGTCGGCGATCATCGCCACGTCCGCGGCCGACTGCCTCGCCTTCTTCAGGTCGGAGCAGGCCGGGTCGGGCAGTACGGCGTCCTCGCAGCGCACCTTGTAGATGGCGTCCAGGGCGTCGGAAGCCGTATGGGCCCCCTTGGCGGCGCCCGGTGCCCGCTCCACGAGGTCGTCGAGGTTGTTCCGGATCGCCCCCGACCCGTCGGCGACCAACTGAGCGGAGTCCTCGATGGTCTTCTCGTTGTCCGCAAGGAACGGACCGACCTTCCGCTCCACGCCGTTGACCCTGTCGGCCAGCGTCTGCGTGCCCTGCGCGACCCGCCGGAAGCCGTCCGCCAGGTCGCCCGCGCGTTGGTTGAGCGTGGTCAGGCCCGTCGACAGCTCGACACTTCCCTCCTTGGCGTCCGTCAGCCCGTCGGCGAGGTCCTTGGAGCCCTTCTCCGCCTCGCCGATGCCGCCTTCGAGCTGGTCGGCGCCGTCAGCGGCCTTCACCGTCGCGCCGTGGATGTCGGAGAACGACACGAAGATCCGGTCCAGGAACGACCGCGACGCCTTGGTCGACGCCGCCTCGCGCACCTCGCTGAAGACCGTCCGCGAGATCTGCCCGACGATGTAGTTGTTCGCGTCGTTCGTACGTACCTGAAGGGCGCCCGTCTCCGGCGAGTCGCCCGCGCTGGACGCGATCCGCTCACTGAAGTCGGCCGGCATGCTCAGCGACAGGTAGTAGGTGCCGTTCTCGACACCCTTCTCGGCCTCGGCGGCACTCACCTCGTGCCAGTCGAAGACGTCGCTCTCCCGCAGCCCTTCGGTGATGTCGTCGCCGGCCGTGAGCTTCTTCCCCTCGACGGCCGCCCCCTTGTCGTCGTTCACGAGGGCCACGGGGATGCGGTCGAGACGGCCGTACGGGTCCCAGAACGACCACAGGTACAGGGCGCCGTAGAGCAGGGGCAGCACCAGCAGCGCGACCAGGGCGGCACGCGGCAGCTTCCCCCGTCCGAAGCGCCGGAGCTCAAGCGCGGCCAGCCTCGGCGAGCGCATCGGCGGCCTCCTTTCCGTCCGTTGCGTGGGTGGTCGCCTTGACCGTGCCGTCGGGAGCCTCGCTGCACACCGCCACGACCGTCGTCCCGGCCTCGGCGATCGACCTCAACAGCGCCCAGACCTGGGCCCGTTCGGCGTCCGAGAGCTTGAGGTCGGTGTCGTCCACGCCGAGCAGGCGCGGGCGCGCGAGCAGGGCCAGCGCGATGGACAGCCGCAGCGCCTCCGGACGCTCCAGATCCCTTACGGCCGTACGCGAGCCCTTGGGCAGGGTCTCCAGGTCGAGGCCCGCGGCCGTGAGCGCGGTGTCGATCCGCACCCGCTGCTCGCTCTTCCGCTCGGCACGTGGCCGCAGCAGCCCGCGCAACGAGTCGCCGAACCGCCGCTGCAGCAGCGCCCGTTCGTGGAGATGCTCGGCGACGGTCAGGGCCGGCTCCAGGTCGGTCACACCCGGGACATGGGCCAGGGCGCTGACGCGCCGTACCGCCGCCATGCGCTTGGGCAGCGCGGTCCCGCCGATGTCGGCGGTTCCCTCGGTGGGCTTCATCCGCCCGGTGAGCGCGAGCAGCAGGCACGTACGGCCACTGCCTGACGGCCCTTCGATCGTGATCAGCGAGCCGGGCCCGGCCTCGAAGGAGACCCCGCGGAACGCCCATCCGCGGGGCCCTTCGAGCCCGAGGCCCTGGGCCGTGACGCCGACTCCGGTCACGGTTCCCCCCATCCCTGCCCCCTCTTTTTGAACTGACTGGTCAGTGCAAAAGTTAGCCCGAACTCTCGATCGAAGCAAAGGCGCAGGTCAGAACGGATTGTCAGTGGCATACCTCACGATGGGCACATACGGCATCCCGTATCGGGCATGCCGTCACACAGACGACAGGAGGTTCGTCATGGCCAGCTACCACGCAGCCGCCGCCCGCCGGCGCCGCGCCACCGGCCCTGCCCCCTCACTGACCGGCCCGGCGAGCGACGTGCACCCCGTGCTCCGCCGGGCCACGGCCCCACCCGCCGCCCTCGAGCTGCTCGCCCAGGCCCGTGCCGGACTGGACGAGGCCGCCGTTCTGGAAACGCCGAACGAGCGCTATGCCACGGCCCATCTCGCGGCCCTGCGCACCGCAGCCGCCGTACTCGCCGCGCGGGGGCGCCCGGAGCCTGTGACCAGGCGCCGCGCCCGGATCAGGAGCGCTTGGGAAGTGCTCCCCGAGATAGCGCCCGAACTCGCCGAATGGAGCGCGCTGTTCGCCTCCGGCGCCCGGCGCCGCGCCCGGGCCGAGGCGGGCATCCAGGGCGCGGCCAGCCGCCGGGACGCCGACGACCTGATACGCGACGTGGCGATGTTCCTGCGCCTCGTCGAACGGATGCTGGTGCTCCAGCCGGTCCTGCCGCAGCCGCGATCGGACGTGGACGGGGAGGATGAGGGGGGCGGGGCTGGCGAGGGCGGTTCGAGACGTGGGCGGGAGGACATGCCGAACGCGGGGTGACAGGGGGCGGCGGCGCGGGGCTGGGGTCCGCCCGATGCCTCTGGCCGGCGGTCGGACCTGGCCGCCGTTCGTGTCTGCCGCCCATATCCGGCCATGCGTCCCGGCGCCGTGTCCGTGAGCGCGCCGAGGCCGTCGGTCCTGTCCGCTCATCGTGAGCGAGTCGAGGCCCTTAGCCCTTCCGCTTGCCGTGAGTGGATCGAGGCCGTCGGTTCTGCCGCGTCGCCGTGAGCGAGCCGAGGCATTCGTCCTGCTGCTCGCAGTGCGCGAGTCGAAGCCCTTCATCCTTCCGCTTGCGGCGAGCGCACCCAGGCCCTACGTCCTCCCGTTCGCCGTGAGCGGATCGAGCCGTCGGTCCTGTCCGCTCACCGTGAGCGAGTCGAGGCCCTTAGCCCTTCCGCTCGCTGTGAGCGGACCGAGGCCCTGTGCCCCCCCGCTCGCCGTAAGCGAACCGCCCTCTGCCGGTCCTGCCGGTCCTGCCGTCCTCCAGGCGGGACAGGCCGCGTCGCGGGACACGTGCGGGCCGGGTGGGGTGCCGTAGGCAATAGGGTGGAGGGCGCCTGAAGCCTTCCCGCTTCCGTGACCCGGGCGCCGGGGAGGCAGCCCGTTCGCTCCGCCGTGCAAGTGGCGGCGCCCGTGCCGAGGAGTCAACTGCCGTGTCGGACCCGATGCGCCCGCCCGTCTCCCATCACCACCCGCAAACGGCGTCGCTGCGCTCCGACCCCTCTCGTCCCCGCGCCTCCCTCCGTACCGCCGTGGTCTGGGAGGTCCTCCAGGACGCCCTGGACCGCCGGGTCAAGGCCACGGGGCGTCAGGCGCTGGACGTCCTCGACACGGGCGGCGGCAGCGGCAAATTCGCCGTGCCGCTCGCCCGCCTCGGCCACCGCGTCACCGTCGTGGACCCCAGCCCGAACGCGCTCTTCGCCCTGGAGCGCCGGGCCGCCGAGGCCGACGTCGCCGACCGGGTGCAGGGCGTCCAGGGCGACGCCCACGGCCTCTTCGACGTGGTCGAGCGTGGCGGGTACGACGTCGTGCTGTGCCATGGCGTCCTGGAGTACGTCGACGACCCCGCCGAGGGCGTCCGCAACGCGGTCGCCGCCCTGCGCGCCGAGGGTGTGCTCAGCCTGCTCGCCGCCGGCCTGGGCGGCGCGGTGCTGGCACGCGCCCTCGCGGGTCACTTCACGGAGGCCAAGCAGGCCCTGGAGGACCCGGACGGCCGCTGGGGGCAGGGCGACCCGGTGCCGCGCCGGTTCACCACCGAGCAGCTCACCGCGCTGGTCGAGGGGGCCGGCCTCCGGGTCGGTGCGGTGCACGGGGTGCGGGTCTTCGCCGACCTGGTCCCGGGAGTGCTGGTGGACACCGAGCCCGGGGCGCTGGAGGCGCTGCTGAAGCTGGAGGAGGCGGCGGCCGAGCTGCCCGCCTTCCACTCGGTGGCCACGCAGCTCCATGTGCTCGGTGAGACGCGGGAGACCGCGGGGACCTGAGCCGCCCACGGGTGAGCGGACCGCAGGTGTGCGCCTTGATCAGGGACTTGGCTGCACATGGAGTACGCCACAGGCCCCCCGATCGGGCGCTCGTCGCCGTATGATCGAGGGAGACCGTTCCGGCATGACGGATCGGCTGCTGGGGAATGAAGATCTCAGCAAGCCGGGATGTCCATGCCGGAGCCCGGTTGGCCAATTGGCGTAGAGGGGCGGGTTTCACGGGGGCGATTCCCTGCCTATCCTGAAGGGACCCCCCGGGTCGCCCCGGCGACTGCACGATGAGGAGGACTCCGTGCCGCTCTCGGAGCACGAGCAGCGAATGCTCGAGCAGATGGAGCGAGCGCTGTACGCCGAAGATCCCAAGTTCGCGACAGCGCTTGAGGGAAGCGGGCTGCGCACGTACACCCGGCGACGGGTCTACCAGGCGGTCGCGGGCTTCCTCGTGGGTATCGCGCTCCTCATGGCTGGAATGGTCGCCAAGCAGGTCTGGCTCAGTGTGGTGGGCTTCCTCGTCATGCTGGGCTGCGCGGTTCTCGCTGTGACCGGTTGGCGCAAGGCCCCCAAGCCGGGCGAGCAGCCCGCTGCCGGTGGCCAGCAGGCCCGGCGTCAGTCACGTCAGAAGCGTTCCATGATGGACCGCATCGAAGAACGCTGGCAGCGCCGCCGAGACGAACAGGGCGGCCATTAGCTCTACGAGCGGCTCCTGGGCATACATCAGGGGGTGACCACCGGACGGGTGGTCACCCCCTGATGTATGCCCGCCCCCCTGACTGCCCCGGGCGGCGGGCGTTCCGAGCGAACGGACTCGGCCAATTCCTCCACCTCGTCCGAGGCCGAGGCCCGAGCGAGTGGGCCATCCCTCAGACCCGCGCACGCCCGCGCCGGGTGCCCTCGCCCTGCCGGGTGCCCTCGCCCCTCTGCCCTGCCGTCCGGCACCCCGCGGGAGCTACTCCAGCTACTCTCGCCCAGGGCCCGCCCTCAACGCCCTCAAGCTCAAGCCCCCCGCCCGCAGCGAGCCCTCACCCTCGCTGCCCGGGCGTCGACGGCCTTCGCCACGTCGGTCGAGCCGCGGCGGCGCGTCGCTTCACGCTGAGCCACCAGTCCGACAGGGCCCAGATCACCCGCACGCTGGAGCGCGGGGCCAGCCGGGCGCGCAGGCTTGTCGTCCAGCCGGCCTTGGACTCGAGGTCGGACAGCACGCGACGGACGTCCTCCGCGAGGCCGGCCACGGGGCGGGGAGTGGGGGCGTAGAGGACCTGTTCCACCGCGTCGGCGACCCGATGGACCGAGGCCGCGGCCGTTGGGTCGAGATGGCCCAGACGGACGATGCGGGCGGCGCTCTTGCGGGGGGTCTGGGATTCGTCGGGTGGGATGCCGAAGTCCCAGGCCGTGTCTGTTAGTTCCTGCCAGACCGCCAGTGTGTGCGGCGCTATGTCCGCCTCCGTGCGGCCGTGCCCTCCCAGCCGCACCGCCCGTGTTCGCAACCGCCACAGCATGGGTGCCAACGGGATGAGCAGTACCGCCGCCCCACCCAGCACCCACGCGAGGACGACGTACCACCTCGGGCCGTCACCGCCGACGGCCACCGCCGCCTCCGGGGACTCGCTGGCGCACAGCTGCGGGTTCTGGCCGGCGCAGCTCTCGCTCGTCGACGGCGAGGCGGAGGGCCCCGTGCTGGCCGACTGCGAGGGTCGTGTCACGTCCGGCAGCGTGGAGCCGGGCGTGTCCGACACCGTGTACGACGGAACCGATCCGCGGGTCGGCGTCGGCTCGAAGCGGGTCCAGCCCACGCCCTCGAAGTACAGCTCGGGCCAGGCGTGCGCGTCCTTCAGCCCCACCGAGACCGAGCTGGCGCCCTGCGGGGTTCCGGGCGCGAAGCCCACCGCGACCCGGGCCGGTATGTCCAGCGAGCGGGCCATCGCCGCCATCGCGAAGGAGAAGTGGACGCAGAAGCCCTGCTTGTCCTTCAGGAAGCGGGCGATCGCCTGCCGGCCGCTGCCGACCTTGACGTTGGTGTCGTACTGGAAGCCGCCCGTCACGGCGAAGTACTCCTGCAGCTTGACCGCCTGCTCGTAATGGCTGGTCGCGCCTTCGGTGACCTGGCGCGCGGTCTTGGCGACCACCGCGGGCAGCGAGTCGGGCAGCTCGGTGAACTCGCGCTGCAGCGCGGCGGGCGGCTCCCCGGCGTTCGCCAGCTGCTCCGCCGTCGGCTGCACATCGAGGCTGCGCACGGTGTACGTCGCCCCGCGTGTGGTCTGGCGCCGGTCGCCGACGACCGTCATGCCCAGCGGCTCGTACCGCCAGTTGCCGTTGATGTCCACGCCGCTCGGCGGATACGGCATCGGCAGCCAGTTTTGGGCGTACCAGTCCGCGGCCGAGATCGTCGTCTCGATCTCCGCGCGCCGGACGTCGGGGCCGAGGCCGATGGGCGTGGGGAACTCGCCCGGCACGGACTGGATGCTGCGCTTCGACGGCTGCCAGGTGGTGCCGTCGAAGTCGTCCAGGGAGACGATCCGCAGGTACAGGTTCGACAGATCGTCCGTGTTGGTCTTCAGGGACAGGACCTCGCGGTCCTCGTCCACGTTCAGGCTGTCGCGCAGCGACACCAGGGGGTTCACCGCGGAGATCGTGCCCCCGCCCCCGCTGCCCGAGCCCACGCCCGCCCCGGCCGCTTCCAGCAGGCCGCCGTTCATGGCGGGCAGGGCGAGCGGCACCACCAGGGCGATGCCCAGCGCGACCATGCCGATGCGCCGTCCGGTGCGGACCGGCGCCACCGCGTCGCTCGGTTCCCCGCCCGGCATCCGGGGTGCCCCGCCGAAGACCCGGCCCCACTGCGAGAGCCGGTCGCGTCCCTCGGCCAGCAGCAGCATCAGATAGCCCGCGGCGGCGGCCAGGAACCACAGCCAGCCCCCGGCGCCGTCGGACAGCCCCGCGGCCACGGAGTACAGCGCCAGCAGCGGCAGCCCGGCCGGGGCGGCGCTGCGGAAGGTCACCGCGAGGATGTCCACCGCCAGGCCGATGATCAGGACACCACCGATGAGCATCAGCCGGATGCCGTCGGACAACGGCGCCGGGATCGAGTACCGGCTGACGTCGTCCGCGCCGGCCCGCAACAGGTCGGCGAAGTGACCGAAGGCCTCCGGACCGGGGATCACTCCGAGGATCGCCTGCTGGTTGGCGAAGGTCAGGGTCAGCAGCATCAGCGCGACGAGGGCCTGCGCCGCCACCGTGAGGGGCCGCGCCAGGGGCACCCGCCGGGTCGCCATGCCCACGCCGGTCTGGATCGCCAGCAGGAAGATCGCCTGGATGAGCCAGCTGATCGGGGAGACCAGGGGCAGCAGGGCGCACGACGCCAGCAGTGTGGCCGCCGCGGCGCTCAGCGCCATCCGTGTCCGCCCGCTCATGCCCGTCCCCCCTCGCCCCACGCACCGCTGGTCGCGGCGGCGTCCGTACGCGCTCGGTCCGCCTGGCGCCACAGCTCGTTCAGCGAAGCGCCCCGCGGCACGCTCAGGGCCGTCCAGCCCGCCTCCCGCAGCATCCGCAGCCGCTCCTCGCCCCTGTCCAACGCGCCGGGCACATCGGTCGGTTCCCGCACCCAGGCCCCGCTGTCCAGCACGAAGGCCACCGCGCCCCCGCTGCGCTGCCGCATCTTGGCGGCCACCGCCGCCTGCTCCTCGTCGAGGTCGCCGAAGAAGGCGACCAGCAGCCCCTCGTTGCCGCCGCGCAGCAGGTCGTACGCCCGCGACAGCCCCGTACCGTCGGAGTGGTCGATCACCGCGAGGGTGTCCATCATCAGCCCGGCCGCGTCCGCCGACTCCTGGCTGGCGCCCGCGAACCCGTCGGCGCCCTCGCCGGGCACCGAGTCGCCGGTGTCGGTCAGCAGTCGTACGGAGAAGCCCCGCTCCAGCATGTGGACCAGCACGGACGCCGTGCCCGAGACGGCCCACTCGAAGGCCGAGTCGGGGCCCGCGCCCCGGAAGGCCGGGCCGCGGGTGTCCAGCAGCACCGTGCAGCGGGCCCGCTGCGGCTGCTCCTCGCGGCGCACCATCAGCTCGCCGTAGCGTGCGGTGGAGCGCCAGTGCACGCGGCGCAGGTCGTCGCCGTAGCGGTACCCGCGCGGAATCACGTCGTCCTCGCCGGCCAGCGCGAGCGAGCGCAGCCGACCGTCGCCGTACCCCTTCGCCTCCCCGCTGAAGCGGACCGGCGGCAGCGGTTCCACGCGCGGGATGACCGTCAGGGTGTCGTACGTCGAGAAGGACCGGGTCAGCTCGCACATGCCGAACGGGTCGCTCAGGCGCAGCTGGAGCGGGCCCAGCGGATAGCGGCCGCGCAGGTCGGAGCGGACCCGGTAGGACACCTCACGGCGGCCGCCCGGCTCCACCCGGTCCAGCACGAAGCGGGGGCGCGGCCCGAGGACGTACGGCACCCGGTCCTGGAGCATCAGCAGGCCCGTGGGCAGCCGGGAGACGTTGTCCATCCGCAGATGGACGCGGGCCTCGCTGCCCGCGGGCACGCGCGCGGGGGAGAGCCGGCGGCTGCCCGCGACCCGGTAGCGGGTGCGGTACAGCACGGTCGCGCAGACCAGCGGCAGCACGGCGAGCAGCAGCCCGACGCGCAGCAGGTCGCTCTGGCCGAGGACGTAGGAGCAGATCGCGGCCGCGATGCCGGCGGCCAGGAAGGAGCGGCCGCGCGTGGTCAGACCGGCCAGTGCCGTTCGGATCCCGCTCTGCTCGTCGCGGTCCGCCTCGGCCTGGCCGGTACTGCCGGAGGTCATCACAGCCTCCGCGGTGGCTGCTGGCCGTATCCCGGAGTGCCGCGGCCCAGACCGCCGAAGCCGCTCTGCTGCTGGGGCGCGGCGGGCACCGGCGTGCGCTGCAGGATCTCCTGGACGACCTGCTCGGACGTACGGCGGTTCAGCTGGGCCTGCGCGGTGGGCAGCAGGCGGTGGGCCAGGACGGCCACGGCGAGGGCCTGCACGTCGTCCGGCAGCGCGTACTCCCGGCCGCTGAGGGCCGCGGACGCCTTCGCCGCGCGCAGCAGGTGCAGCGTCGCGCGCGGGGACGCACCGAGTCTGAGGTCGGGGTGGGTGCGCGTGGCGGCGACCAGCTCCACCGCGTACCGGCGGACCGGCTCGGCGACATGCACACCGCGCACGGCGTCGATCAGCTTCACGATGTCGTGCGCGTGCGCCACCGGCTGCAGGTCCTCCAGCGGTGAGACACCGCCGTGCACGTCCAGCATCTGCAGCTCGGCCTCCACGCTGGGGTAGCCGACGGAGACACGGGCCATGAAGCGGTCGCGCTGGGCCTCGGGCAGCGGGTAGGTGCCCTCCATCTCGACCGGGTTCTGCGTGGCCACCACCATGAAGGGGCTCGGCAGCTCGTAGGTCGTCCCGTCGATCGTGACCTGACGCTCCTCCATGGACTCCAGAAGCGCGGACTGCGTCTTCGGTGAGGCGCGGTTGATCTCGTCGCCGATCACGATCTGGGCGAAGATCGCGCCTGGTTTGAACTCGAAGTCCTTGCGCTGCTGGTCCCAGATGGACACACCCGTGATGTCGGACGGCAGCAGGTCCGGCGTGAACTGGATACGCCGTACCGAACAGTCGATGGACCGCGCCAGCGCCTTGGCCAGCATCGTCTTGCCCACGCCGGGAACATCCTCGATCAGAAGATGTCCCTCGGCGAGCAGCACGGTCAGCGAAAGCCGTACGACCTCGGGCTTGCCCTCGATCACTCCTTCCACCGAACTGCGGACACGCTCCACAGTGGCGGTCAGATCAGTGAGGCTCGCTCGATCGTCATAGGTCGTCACCCGGCCCTCCTCGGCCCGTTCTTTCCGGGCCGACGCTCTACGACGCGGACCGGCCCACCCCTGGAACACGGACACCACGCATGAAACGTTCCGCGTGTTGCCACACCCGCATTCTTGCTGCCGTTACCGATTCGTGTCACTCGCCTGTGGACAACTGCCTGCGATATGTCGGGTCTTACGGCCTTTTGGGCACGCCCTAGCCTGAATTGACAGCGAAACGACAGGTGCGGCGGCTGGTCACGCGGGGTCGATCTCGCGCAGCAGACCCGTCTTCACGTCGAAGACGAAGCCCCGCACGTCGTTGGTGTGCAGCAGGAACGGCGAGGTGCGCACGCGTTGCATCGACTGCCGTACGTCCTGGTCGACGTCCCGGAAGGCCTCCACCGCCCAGGCGGGGCGCTGGCCGACCTCCATCTCCAGGTCGGTGCGGAAGTCCTCGGTGATCGCCTCCAGGCCGCAGCCGGTGTGGTGGATCAGGACGATGCTGCGGGTGCCCAGCTTGCGCTGGCTGATGGTGAGCGAGCGGATCACGTCATCGGTGACGACGCCGCCCGCGTTGCGGATCGTGTGGCAGTCGCCGAGTTCCAGACCGAGCGCCGCGTGCAGGTCGAGACGGGCGTCCATGCAGGCGACGACGGCGACGTGCAGCACGGGGCGGGCGTCCATGCCGGGGTCGGTGAACGCGGCTGCGTAGCTCTCGTTCGCCTCGACGAGACGGTCGGTGACCGTGCCGCGATGGGCTATCGCACTCTCCGGACCAGCGGGAACCGATGCAGAAGTCGTCATACCCATGACGGTACTGGTCACGGCCGAAACGGTCCCGTTGTGAGAGGGGACAAAGAACGCCATCATGCCTTGTTGTGAGCTAACCCACAGGGGTGGCGTGAGTGCGCCCATACGAGCGATTTCGCGCACCTCGCGGCTTCGTCCGAACCCGAATCGGCGACGCGCAGGCCGGTTGATTGACCGCGCGACACGGTGGACTAAAGTGACGCGAAGCGGGAGGGGCGGCTCTCCCTGCTGGACTGTTTTCCCCGGAGACCCCGGCGATTTTCCGGAGATCTCCCCGCGTGCGCGGCGCGTACGTACGGCTCGGCCTCCTCCCGCTCCCGGTCGGCTGACGCTCTCGGCGCCGGCAGGCCTCCCCTTCACGAGCGGGCGGGGACCCGGCGGTGCGTGTGCGCCCGTCGGATCTGAGAGGGCCCCTTGAGCCAGAGTCGACATGTCCCGGTGATGCTCCAGCGGTGCCTGGACCTGTTGGCCCCCGCCCTTGAGCGGCCCGGAGCGGTGGTCGTCGACTGCACGCTCGGCCTCGGCGGCCACAGCGAGGCGCTCCTGCAGCAGTTCCCCGAGGCCCGGCTCGTCGCCCTCGACCGCGACAAGGAGGCCCTGCGCCTGTCCGGCGAGCGGCTCGAGCCCTACGGCGAGCGCGCCGACCTCGTGCACGCCGTCTACGACGAACTCCCGGACGTCCTGGAAAGGCTCGGCATCGCGCGCGTGCAGGGCGTCCTGTTCGACCTCGGCGTCTCCTCCATGCAGCTCGACGAGGCCGACCGCGGCTTCGCGTACGCCCAGGACGCCCCCCTCGACATGCGCATGGACCAGACGACCGGCGTCAGCGCCGCCGAGGTCCTCAACACCTACCCGCCCGGTGAGCTGGTCCGGATCCTGCGCGCGTACGGCGAGGAGAAGCAGGCCAAGCGGATCGTGGGCGCGATCGTGCGCGAGCGGGACAAGGAGCCGTTCAGCAACAGCGCGCGGCTCGTCGAGCTGATCCGGGACGCCCTGCCGCAGGCCGCCAAGCGCACCGGCGGCAATCCGGCCAAGCGCACCTTCCAGGCGCTGCGCATCGAGGTCAACGGCGAGCTCTCCGTCCTGGAGCGGGCGATCCCGGCCGCCGTGCAGGCCCTGGACGTCGGCGGGCGGATCGCCGTCCTGTCGTACCACTCGCTGGAGGACCGGCTGGTCAAGCAGGTGTTCGCGGCCGGCGCCGCCACCACCGCCCCGCCCGGGCTGCCCGTCGTCCCCGAGCGCTACCAGCCCCGGCTCAAGCTGCTGACGCGCGGTGCCGAACTTCCCACCGAGGAAGAGGTCGCCGAGAACCGGCGCGCGGCACCTGCGCGCCTGCGCGGTGCCGAGCGCATCAGGGAGTCCATCGAATGATGTGGGTGAGGCAGGGGTGGGCGTCCGGGTCCAGGATTCAAACCGGTGAGTTCAGGATTCAAACCCACCAGTGGGAGAACCGGACTCGGGGGAGGGTGAGTGACTAGGAAACCCGAACTGAGGGGGCGTGCCGCCCGGCTGGCGCGCCTCATTCCCGCAGGGCGCGCGCGGGCCGCCCGCACCCCCTTCGTCCTCCTGGTCGTCCTCCTCCTCGGCGGCGGCCTCATCGGGCTCCTCGTGCTGAACTCCGCGCTCAGCGAAGGCGCGTTCAGGCTCGACGACCTGAAGAAGGAGACGAAGGCCCTCACCGACGAGGAGCAGTCCCTCCAGCGCGACATCGACGCCTACTCCGCCCCCGACGCCCTCCAACGCCGCGCCAACGAACTCGGCATGGTCCCCGGTGGCGACCCCGCCTTCCTCGACCCCGACGGCACGGTGAAGGGCGTCCCCAGCCCCGCGCCCGCCGGCCAGACCTCCGCGTACATGCCTCTCGTGCTGGCCCCCGAGCCCCTCGTCAGCGAGCCCACGGTGCCCCCGGCGGCCGACGCGACGCCTCTCCCCGGGGCCACCCCCACCACGCCCTCGTACGCGTCCCCCGAGGCCCCGCCCGCCACGCCGCAGTACGTGCCCCCGACGCAGCAGACCAACCCGTTCGTCCAGTCCCCCCAGTTGTCCGCGTATCCGACCCCCGGCAGGTGACGGAAGTGTCCGACAGGGAAGCGCCGCGCCGTCGCGTGCCCGGACCCGCGAAGCCCGCCCGTTCCGGCGGCGCCCAGCGGCGCCCGGGCTCCGGCGCCCGCCCGGCCCGCCGCCCGGCACCGCCCCGCGCCGGGGCCGTCCGCCTCATCCGGCTCGGCAGCCCCCGCCCCCGGCTGCGCATGGTCAGCCTGGCCCTGACCCTCGTCCTGCTCGCCTTCGTCGTACGGCTGCTCCAGGTGCAGGGCGTCGACGCGAGCACGTACGCCGCCAAGGCCGAGAAGAACCGGTACGTCGGCTACACCCTGGCCGCCGTGCGCGGGGGCATCACCGACCGCGACGGCGTGGCACTGGCGACCAGCGTGGACGCGTACGACATCACGGCCGACCCCACCCTGTTCAGCCGCGAGCAGCTGAAGATCGACGACGGCCCCGAACAGGCGGCCGCCCTCCTCGCGCCGATCCTCAACCAGGACCAGGCCGCGATCGTCAGGAAGCTCCGGCCGGAGAACAAGAACCTGCGCTACACCCTGCTGGCCAGCCGGCAGACCCCGCAGGTCTGGAAGCAGATCAAGGACCTGAAGAACGCGCTGGCCACCAAGTCGGAGCAGGACAAGAGCACGGTCAACGTCCTCGCGGGCGTCCTCTCGGTCGCCAGCAGCAAGCGCGTGTACCCGAACGGCGACCTCGCCGCCGGGATACTGGGCTGGGTCAACGCCGACGGCAAGGGCGGCGGCGGTGTCGAGCAGCAGCTGAACAAGGAGCTGTCCGGCAAGGACGGCGAGATCCGCTACGCCCAGTCCGGCGGCCGTCAGGTGCCCACCGTCGGCTCCACCGAGACGCCCGCCGTGCCCGGCAGCGACGTCGAGCTCACCATCGACCGCGACATCCAGTGGGCCGCGCAGAACGCGATCAGCGAGCAGGTGGCGAAGTCCAAGGCCGACCGCGGCTATGTGATCGTCCAGGACACCCAAACCGGCGAGATCCTCGCGATGGCCAACTCGCCCGGCTTCGACCCGAACAACCTCTCCGAGGCCAGCGCCGCGAACCTGGGCAACGCGGCGGTCCAGGACGCCTACGAGCCCGGCTCCACCGCGAAGGTCATCTCGATGGCCGCCGTACTGGAGGAGGGGGTGGCCACGCCCGGCACGCATGTCGTCGTGCCCAACCGGCTGCACCGCGGCGACCGGCTCTTCAAGGACGACATCGACCACGAGACCTGGTACCTGACGCTGAACGGCGTGCTCGCCAAGTCCAGCAACATCGGCACCATCCTGGCCACCGGCCAGCTGGGCAAGACGCAGAAGCGGTCCAACCAGATCCTCTATGACTACCTGCGCAAGTTCGGCTTCGGCCGTTACACCGGGCTCGGCTACCCGGGCGAGACCCCGGGCATCCTCGCCGCCCCGCGCACCTGGTCGACCTCGCAGCAGTACACGATTCCTTTCGGCCAGGGTGTATCCATCAACGCGATGCAGGCGGCCTCCGTCTACTCGACGATCGCCAACGGCGGCGTCCGTATCGAGCCCAAGCTGGTGCGTGGCACCACCGGACCCGACGGGCAGTTCACCGCCGCCGCGAAGCCCAAGAAGACCAGGGTCATCAGCGCCAAGACGGCGAGGACCCTCGCCCAGATGCTGGAGTCGGTCGTGGACGACAAGGAGGGCACCGGCAACAAGGCGCGCATCCCCGGCTACCGCGTCGCGGGCAAGACGGGTACGGCGAACCGCGTGGATCCGGCCACCGGCAGGTACCGCGGCTACACATCGTCGTTCGCCGGCTTCGCGCCAGCCGACAAGCCCCGTGTCACCGTCTACTGCGCGATCCAGAACGCCACCGCGGGCAACTACTTCGGCGGCCAGATCTGCGGGCCCATCTACAAGAAGGTCATGGAGTTCGCGCTGAAGACCCTCCAGGTCCCGCCGACCGGGGCCAAGCCGGCGAAGCTCCCGGTCGCCTACAACTGACCCACCGATCAGCACCGAGCAGCCAGGAACCACCTCGTGACAACGATCACTTCCGACTCCGGAAACCAGGGCACCCCCCGCCCCTCACTTCGCCCCCAGGCGGGTGCGCCGGGTACGCTCACCGCCGTGCCACACGCTGATCAGTCCCAAACCACCCAGAAGGGGCATCCCGTGACGTATCCGGGACCGCCCAGGCCGGCGCAGGTCTCCGCCACACCCCTCGCGGAACTCGCCGATCAGCTGGGTGTCCCAGCACCGGAACAGACGGACGCCGCCGAGGTCACGGGCATCACCCATGACTCGCGCGCCGTCCGCCCCGGCGACCTGTACGCCGCCCTCCCGGGCGCCCGCCTGCACGGCGCCGACTTCGTCACGCAGGCCGCCGGCCTGGGCGCGGCCGCCGTGCTGACCGACCCGACCGGCGCCGAACGCGCCGCCGCGACGGGCCTGCCGGTCCTGGTCGTCGAGGATCCGCGCGGCCGGATGGGCGAACTCGCGGCCACCATCTACGGCCACCCCGGCCACGACCTGCTGCAGATCGGCATCACCGGCACCTCCGGCAAGACCACCACCGCGTACCTCGTCGAGGGCGGCCTCAGGAGCGCCCGGACCACCGGCCTCATCGGCACGGTCGAGATGCGTGTCGGCGACGAGCGCATCAAGTCCGAGCGCACCACCCCGGAGGCCACCGACCTGCAGGCCCTGTTCGCCGTCATGCGCGAACGCGGCGTCGAGGCGGTCGCCATGGAGGTCTCCAGCCACGCGCTGGTCCTCGGCCGTGTCGACGGCTGTGTCTTCGACATCGCCGCCTACACCAACCTCAGCCCGGAACACATGGAGTTCCACTCCGACATGGAGGACTACTTCCGGGCCAAGGCACAGCTGTTCACGCCGAAACGCAGCAAACTCGGCGTGGTCAACGTCGACGACGAGTACGGCCGCCGCCTCGCCAAGGAGGCCACCGTCCCGGTCGTCACCTACTCCGCCGAGGGGCACCCCGACGCCGACTGGCGCGCCGAGGACGTCGAGGTCGGGCAACTGGACTCCACGTTCACCGTCATCGGCCCCAAGGGCGAGCGCATCAGTGCCAAGTCCCCGCTGCCGGGCCCCTTCAACGTGGCGAACACCCTCGCCGCCATCACCGCCCTGGCCGCCGCCGGCCTCGACGCCCAGGCCGCCGCCGACGGCATCGCCGCCGTGCCGGGCGTGCCGGGCCGGCTGGAGCGCGTGGACGCCGGGCAGCCGTATCTCGCGGTCGTGGACTACGCCCACAAGACCGACGCCGTCGAATCGGTGCTCAAGGCGCTGCGCAAGGTCACCGAGGGACGGGTGCACGTCGTGCTCGGCTGCGGCGGGGACCGCGACAAGACCAAGCGCGTGCCGATGGGCGCCGCAGCGGCCCGGTTCGCCGACACCGCCGTACTGACCTCCGACAACCCCCGCTCGGAGGATCCCCTGGCGATTCTCGCAACCATGCTCCAGGGCGCGGCGTCCGTGCCGGTACACGAGCGTGGCGAGGTCCAGGTCTTCGAGGACCGGGCCGCCGCGATCGCCGCGGCCGTCGCCCGCGCCGAGCCCGGCGACACCGTGCTGGTCGCGGGCAAGGGCCATGAGCAGGGCCAGGACATCGCCGGAGTGGTCCGTCCCTTCGACGACCGCCAGGTGCTTCGCGAAGCTATCCAGAAGACCCAGGGATGAACTTGTGATCGCCCTCTCTCTCGCCGAGATCGCAGAAGTCGTCGGCGGGCAGACGCACGACATACCGGATCCGGCCGTCCAGGTCACCGGACCCGTCGTCCGGGACTCCCGTGAAGTGGAGCCCGGCAGCCTCTTCGTCGCCTTCGTCGGCGAGCGTGTGGACGGCCACGACTACGCGGCCGCGGTGGTCGGAGCGGGTGCGGTCGCCGTCCTGGCGTCCCGCCCCGTCGGCGTACCCGCCATCGTCGTGGCCGACGTCCAGAAGGCCCTCGGCGCCCTCGCCCGTCATGTCGTACGACGGCTCGGCGCGACCCTCGTCGCCCTGACCGGCTCGGCGGGCAAGACCAGCACCAAGGACCTGATCGCCCAGGTGCTCCAGTGCAAGGCGCCCACCGTGTTCACGCCGGGTTCGCTCAACAACGAGATCGGGCTGCCGCTCACCGCGCTCAGCGCCACCGAGGAGACGAGGTTCCTCGTCCTGGAGATGGGCGCCCGCGGCATCGGCCACATCCGCTACCTCGCCGATCTGACGCCCCCGAAGATCGGCCTCGTGCTCAACGTCGGCACCGCCCACATCGGCGAGTTCGGCGGCCGTGAGCAGATCGCGCAGGCCAAGGGCGAGCTCGTGGAAAGCCTCCCGTCGGCTGAGGACGGCGGCGCCGCGGTCCTCAACGCCGACGATCCCCTCGTACGGGCCATGGCGTCCCGTACGAAGGCGAAGGTGATCCTTTTCGGAGAGTCAGGCGAAGCGGACGTACGCGCCGAGAACGTGAGACTCACGGACAGCGGACAGCCTGCTTTCACTCTCCACACACCCTCCGGTGCAAGCGATGTGACCATGCGCCTGTACGGTGAGCACCACGTGTCGAACGCGCTCGCCGCGGCCGCCGTCGCCCATGAGCTGGGCATGTCCGCAGACGAGATCGCCACCGCGCTCTCCGAGGCGGGCTCCCTCTCCCGCTGGCGTATGGAGGTCACCGAGCGCCCGGACGGCGTGACGGTCGTCAACGACGCCTACAACGCGAACCCCGAGTCCATGCGGGCCGCCCTGCGCGCCCTGGCTGCCATGGGCGGCGCCTCACGGGCAAAGGGGGGTCGTACGTGGGCGGTGCTCGGCAAGATGGCCGAGCTCGGGGACGAGGCGCTCGCCGAGCACGACGCGGTCGGACGGCTCGCCGTCCGGCTCAATGTCGGCAAGCTCGTCGCGGTCGGGGGCAGGGAAGCGTCCTGGCTGCAACTGGGCGCATATAACGAGGGTTCGTGGGGTGAGGAGTCGGTGCACGTGTCCGACGCACAGGCGGCGGTCGACCTGTTGCGCAGCGAGTTGCGCCCGGGGGACGTCGTACTCGTGAAGGCGTCCCGTTCGGTCGGTCTGGAGAGCGTCGCCGAGGCGCTGCTCGCGGGCGGCGCCGAGGGTGAGGTTGCCGCCCGATGATGAATCAGATCCTGTTCTCAGGAGTCATTGGTCTCTTCCTGACCCTGGTCGGCACCCCGCTGCTGATCAAGCTGCTGGCCCGCAAGGGCTACGGCCAGTACATCCGTGACGACGGCCCGCGCGAGCACCACGCCAAGCGCGGTACGCCGACCATGGGCGGTATCGCCTTCATCCTGGCGACGATCGCCGCGTACTTCCTGTCCAAGCTGATCACCGGCAAGCCGCCGACGTTCTCCGGCGTCCTGGTCATCGGCCTGATGGCCGGCATGGGCCTGGTCGGCTTCCTGGACGACTACATCAAGATCGTCAAGCGGCGTTCGCTGGGTCTGCGGGCCAAGGCCAAGATGGCCGGCCAGCTGCTCGGGGGTATCGCCTTCGCGGTGCTCTCGCTGCAGTTCGCGGACAACCGCGGCAACACCCCGGCCTCCACGAAGCTCTCCTTCGTGCAGGACTTCGGCTGGTCGATCGGCCCGGTGCTGTTCGTGGTCTGGGCGCTGTTCATGATCCTCGCCATGTCCAACGGCGTGAACCTGACCGACGGTCTGGACGGCCTCGCCACCGGCGCCTCCGTGCTCGTCTTCGGCGCGTACACGTTCATCGGCGTCTGGCAGTTCCAGGAGTCCTGCGCCAACGCGCAGACGCTCAGCAACCCGGGCGCCTGTTACGAGGTGCGAGATCCGCTCGATCTCGCCGTCGTCTCCTCCGCGTTGATGGGCGCCTGCCTCGGCTTCCTGTGGTGGAACACCTCGCCCGCCAAGATCTTCATGGGCGACACCGGTTCGCTGGCCCTCGGTGGCGCGCTCGCGGGTCTGGCGATCTGCTCCCGCACCGAGCTGCTGCTCGCCATTCTCGGCGGCCTGTTCGTGCTGATCACCATGTCGATCGTCATCCAGATCGGCTCCTTCCGCCTCACCGGCAAGCGCGTCTTCCGGATGGCACCACTCCATCACCACTTCGAACTCAAAGGCTGGTCCGAAGTACTGGTCGTGGTCCGCTTCTGGATCATTCAGGGCATCTGTGTGATCGTCGGACTGGGCCTCTTCTACGCGGGATGGGCAGCGGACAAGTGACCGACTGGCAGGGGAAGAACGTCACCGTCGCGGGACTCGGTGTCTCCGGGATCCCGGCGGCCAAGGTGCTGCACGGCCTCGGCGCGAAGATCACCGTCGTCAACGACGGCGACGACGCGCGCGCGCGTGCCCAGGCCGCCGAACTGGAGGCGCTCGGCATCACCGTCCGCCTCGGCGACGGAGCCACCCTGCCCGAAGGCACCGAACTCATCGTCACCGCGCCCGGCTGGAAGCCGGACAAGCCGCTGTTCGCGGCGGCTCACGCAGCGGGCGTCCCGGTATGGGGCGACGTGGAGCTGGCCTGGCGGCTGCGCGGCCCCGACGCCGCCCCCTGGCTCGCGGTCACCGGCACCAACGGCAAGACCACGACCGTCCAGATGCTCGCCGCGATCCTCAAGGCGGCGGGTCTGCGTACGGCGGCCGTCGGCAACATCGGCGTCTCGCTCCTGGACGCGGTGCTCGGCGAGGAGCAGTACGACGTCCTGGCCGTGGAGTTGTCCAGCTACCAGCTCCACTGGGCGCCCTCCCTGCGCGCCCACTCCGCCGCCGTCCTCAACCTCGCCCCCGACCACCTCGACTGGCACGGCTCCATGGAGGCGTACGCGCGCGACAAGGGCCGTATCTACGAGGGCAACCGCGTCGCCTGTGTCTACAACGTCGCCGACAAGGCCACCGAGGACCTGGTGCGCGCGGCCGACGTCGAGGAGGGCTGCCGGGCCATCGGCTTCACCCTCGGCACCCCGGGCCCGTCCCAACTCGGCGTCGTCGAGGGCATCCTGGTCGACCGCGCCTTCGTCGAGGACCGGCAGAAGAACGCCCAGGAGCTCGCCGAGGTCGCCGACGTCAACCCGCCGGCACCGCACAACATCGCCAACGCGCTCGCCGCGGCGGCCCTCGCCCGGGCCTACGGGGTGCCCCCCAGGGCCGTACGGGACGGGCTGCGGGCCTTCACCCCGGACGCCCACCGCATCGCGCACGTGGCGGACGTGGCCGGGGTCGCGTACGTCGACGACTCCAAGGCGACCAACACCCATGCGGCCGAGGCCTCGTTGGCGGCCTACGAGTCCATCGTGTGGATCGCGGGCGGACTCGCCAAGGGCGCCGTCTTCGAGGAGCTGGTCGCCAAGTCGGCGCAGCGGCTTCGCGCGGCCGTGCTCATCGGCGCCGATCGTGGCCTGATCCGTGAAGCCCTCGCGCGACACGCGCCGGAAGTACCCGTCGTCGACCTCGACCGGACCGACACTGGGGCGATGCTCGCGGCGGTCCAGGAGGCGCAGCGGCTCGCACAGCCCGGCGACACCGTGCTCCTTGCCCCGGCCTGTGCCTCCATGGACATGTTCGCCAACTACAACCAGCGCGGTGACGTGTTCGCGGAGGCGGTTCGCGAACTCGGCACGAGCGCCTGACGCCGGGTCTCGGCCACTGCGGGTTGCTTCGGGACCCTTGGAGGGACGCGTGACTCGGATGTGGCCGGCCAGTACGTACACGCACGGCGAGGCGGTGGGCGCCGATGCCCGATAGCCGTACGGGACGGCCTCCCGTGCAGCGGGCCGTCCGGCGCCGCCCCGCACCTTCCCCGCCGCCGCCCGACAACGCCGTACGACGGCTGTACACGCGCGTGCACAGAGCGTGGGACCGGCCGCTGACCGCGTACTACCTCATCCTCGGCGGCAGTCTGCTGATCACCGTGCTCGGTCTGGTGATGGTCTACTCGGCCTCCCAGATCACCGCGCTGCAGATGTCGCTGCCGGGGTCGTACTTCTTCCGCAAGCAGCTCCTGGCCGCGGCGATCGGCACCGGGCTGCTGCTCGCCGCCTCCCGGATGCCCGTGAAGCTGCACCGCGCGCTCGCCTACCCGATCCTCGCCGGCGCCGTCTTCCTGATGGCGTTGGTGCAGGTGCCCGGGATAGGAGTCGCGGTCAACGGCAACCAGAACTGGATCGCCCTCGGCGGCTCGTTCCAGATCCAGCCCAGCGAGTTCGGCAAGCTCGCGCTGGTGCTGTGGGGCGCCGACCTGATCGCCCGCAAGCAGGACAAGAAGCTGCTCACGCAGTGGAAGCACATGCTGGTGCCGCTCGTGCCGGTCGCCTTCATGCTGCTCGGACTGATCATGCTCGGCGGCGACATGGGCACCGCGATCATCCTGTCGGCGATCCTGTTCGGCCTGCTGTGGCTGGCGGGCGCGCCGACCCGGCTGTTCGTGGGGGTGCTGTCGGTCGCCGGCCTGATCGGCCTGCTGCTGATCAAGAGCAGCGCGAACCGGATGGCCCGTCTGCAGTGCCTGGGCGCCACCGAACCGCGCAGCGGGACCGTCGACTGCTGGCAGGCCGTGCACGGCATCTACGCGCTCGCTTCCGGCGGAATTTTTGGTTCCGGCCTGGGGGCGAGTGTGGAGAAATGGGGCCAACTCCCCGAAGCCCACACCGACTTCATCTTCGCCGTCACCGGTGAGGAACTGGGCCTGGCGGGGACGCTGTCGGTGCTCGCACTCTTCGCGGCTCTAGGCTATGCGGGTATCCGCGTGGCCGGACGCACGGAGGACCCCTTCGTGAGGTACGCCGCGGGAGGCGTGACCACCTGGATCACCGCGCAAGCCGTGATCAACATCGGTGCGGTGCTCGGTCTGCTGCCGATCGCCGGTGTTCCCCTCCCGCTGTTCTCCTACGGGGGCTCCGCCTTGCTGCCGACCATGTTCGCCATCGGGCTGCTGATCGCCTTCGCACGCGACGAGCCCGCTGCGCGGGCAGCGCTTTCCCTGCGGCAACCCCGCTTTGGTAGAAAGCGTGCGGGAGGTTCCGGTTCCGGCCGGGAGCCTCGGAGATGGAACACGATGCGACGGCGTGCCTCGGCGGCGCGTTCGTCCGGAGAGCGGTGAATTTCGGTGCATGTCGTACTCGCCGGTGGGGGGACCGCCGGCCACATCGAGCCCGCGCTCGCCCTCGCGGACGCCCTGCGCAGGCAGGACCCGACCGTGGGCATCACGGCCCTGGGCACGGAGCGTGGCCTGGAGACCAAACTCGTTCCGCAGCGGGGCTACGAGCTCGCGCTCATCCCCGCCGTGCCGCTGCCCCGTAAGCCCACGCCCGAACTGATCACCGTCCCGGGCCGGCTGCGCGGCACGATCAAGGCGACCGAGCAGATCCTGGAGCGCACCAAGGCGGACGCCGTCGTCGGCTTCGGCGGCTATGTCGCCCTGCCCGGCTACCTCGCCGCCAAGCGCCTCGGCGTGCCGATCATCATCCACGAGGCCAACGCCCGCCCGGGCCTCGCCAACAAGATCGGTTCGCGGTACGCCGCCCAGGTCGCCGTCTCCACTCCCGACAGCAAGCTGCGCAACTCCCGCTACATCGGCATCCCGCTGCGCCGGACCATCGCCACCCTCGACCGGGCCGCCGTCCGCCCCGAGGCCCGCGCCGCGTTCGGGCTCGACCCGAACCTGCCGACGCTGCTGGTCTCCGGCGGCTCGCAGGGCGCCCGCCGCCTCAACGAGGTCGTCCAGCAGGTCGCGCCCTGGCTGCAGCAGGCCGGTATCCAGATCCTGCACGCGGTCGGCCCGAAGAACGAACTGCCGCATGTACAGCAGATGCCGGGAATGCCCCCCTACATCCCGGTAAGTTACCTTGATCGTATGGACCTCGCGTACGCCGCGGCCGACCTGATGCTCTGCCGCGCGGGCGCGATGACCGTCGCCGAACTCTCCGCCGTCGGACTCCCGGCCGCCTATGTCCCGCTGCCCATCGGCAACGGCGAACAGCGGCTCAACGCCCAGCCGGTGGTCAAGGCCGGCGGCGGACTGCTGGTCGACGACGCGGAACTGACGCCCGAGTGGGTGCAGCAGAACGTCCTGCCCGTGCTCGCCGACCCGCACCGGCTGTACGAGATGTCCCGCGCCGCAAGCGAGTTCGGCCGCCGGGACGCCGACGACCTGCTCGTCGGCATGGTGTACGAGGCGATCGCCTCGTACCGCCGCCAGTGACCGTGTGACGGAGGGCAGGGAGCGTGGCCGGACCGACGACCGCCGAGCGCGGTGAACGTGAGCAGGAGTCGTCCGACCCGCCCCTCGCCCGGCGGCGGTTGAGGCTCCCGCGCCCTCGTACGATCATCATCCTTACAGTGGTGCTCGCGCTCCTCGGCGCGGGCGCGGTCTGGGCGTTGTACGGCTCCCAATGGCTGCGCGTCGAGCGGGTATCCGTCTCCGGGACCCGGGTCCTGACGCCCGCACAGGTCCTCGAAGCGGCCGACGTCCCCGTCGGGGCGCCGCTGATTTCCGTCGAGAGCGGTGCGATTGAGGCACGGCTGCGCCGGAAATTGCCCCGAATTGACGAAGTTGACGTGGTTCGTGCCTGGCCGCATGGAATCGGCCTGAAAGTGGCGGAGCGTACTCCGGTTCTGATTGTCGAAAAGGGCGGAAACTTCATCGAAGTGGACGACGAAGGTGTCCGTTTCGCCACGGTTTCCGAGCCGCCGAAAGGTGTTCCCGCACTGGAATTGACGGTGTCCCGGTCGGGCTCCGCCGCCGCGAGCCTGCGCCGCTTCGGCGAGGACCGTCTGGTGCGGGAGGCGGTGCGGGTCGCCCGCGCCATTCCGGCCGCCGTCGCGCGCTCCACCCAGGTAGTCAAGGTCCGTTCCTACGACGACATCTCGCTGGAGTTGGGCGACGGCCGGACCGTCTTCTGGGGGAGTGGCGAGAAGGGCGCAGCGAAGGCTCGTACACTCACCGCTCTCATGAAAGCCTCGCCGGACGCGCGGTACTTCGACGTCAGCGTTCCCACCGCCCCTGCGTCAGCGGGGAGTTGACGCACATCTGCGCAGGCCAGCACCCTGGTTGGGCAGCGACATGGCTGATCACATAGGGTGAAAAGAAAAACGGGAGGTTCGGCGTGTTCGTTGAACGTGCGCCACTTGTCGACTTAGTGTCCTGTTCAGAAGACTTCATGGAACAGACACACTGGTAACCCTAAACTTCAGGGTTAGGGTTCGGGTCGGCGCTACGGACCGTCCCATTCGGCATCAGTCGCCGGTTCGCGAAAGCCCAGGGCTTCTCCGCACCGGACGACCCGTAACTCGAGGCGAGAGGCCTTCGACGTGGCAGCACCGCAGAACTACCTCGCAGTCATCAAAGTCATCGGTGTCGGCGGCGGTGGTGTCAATGCCATCAACCGGATGATCGAGGTCGGTCTCAAGGGCGTCGAGTTCATCGCCATCAACACTGACGCGCAAGCTCTGTTGATGAGCGACGCCGACGTCAAGCTCGACGTCGGCCGCGAACTCACCCGCGGACTCGGCGCCGGAGCCAACCCGGCCGTCGGCCGCAAGGCCGCCGAGGACCACCGCGAGGAGATCGAAGAGGTCCTCAAGGGGGCCGACATGGTCTTCGTGACGGCCGGTGAAGGCGGCGGCACCGGCACCGGCGGCGCGCCCGTCGTGGCCAACATCGCCCGCTCCCTGGGTGCCCTCACCATCGGTGTGGTCACGCGCCCGTTCACCTTCGAGGGACGGCGCCGCGCCAACCAGGCCGAGGACGGCATCGCCGAGCTCCGCGAAGAGGTCGACACCCTCATCGTCATCCCGAACGACCGGCTGCTGTCCATCTCGGACCGCCAGGTCTCGGTGCTCGACGCCTTCAAGTCCGCCGACCAGGTCCTGCTCTCCGGTGTCCAGGGCATCACCGACCTCATCACCACCCCTGGCCTCATCAACCTCGACTTCGCCGACGTCAAGTCGGTCATGTCCGAGGCCGGTTCGGCCCTCATGGGCATCGGCTCGGCCCGCGGCGACGACCGCGCGGTGGCCGCGGCCGAGATGGCGATTTCCTCGCCGCTGCTGGAGGCGTCCATCGACGGCGCCCGCGGTGTGCTGCTCTCCATCTCCGGCGGCTCGGACCTTGGTCTGTTCGAGATCAACGAGGCCGCCCAGCTGGTCAGCGAGGCCGCCCACCCCGAGGCCAACATCATCTTCGGCGCGGTCATCGACGACGCCCTGGGCGACGAGGTCCGGGTCACCGTGATCGCCGCCGGCTTCGACGGGGGCCAGCCGCCGGCCCGCCGGGACAACGTTCTCGGCTCGACGTCGTCCTCGGCCCGCCGCGACGAGCCCACTCCGGTACGGCAGACCGAGAGCCGCCCGTCCTTCGGCTCGCTCGGCAGCGTCACGCCGAAGGAGGAGCCGGAGCCCGCACCCGAGCCGGTGGCCGACATTCCGGTCGCCCCGCCGGTCCCGCCGTCGAGGACCTACGCCGACAGCGCGGCGGAGGAACTGGACGTCCCGGACTTCCTTAAGTGATCCTTCAGACGTGATAGGACAGCGCGACACCGTGAGCGGCGCGCACTTCGCCTTCACCGACCGGTGGGGCGGGGTGAGCGCCGCTCCGTATGAGGAGCTCAACCTCGGCGGGGCGGTCGGCGACGACGTCGACGCCGTAGCGAAGAATCGCGAGCTCGCCGCCAAGTCGCTCGGGCTCGATCCGGGTGAGGTCGTGTGGATGAACCAGGTGCACGGGACGGATGTCGCCGTGGTCTACGGGCCGGGGCGTGATCGTCCGGTGCCCGATGTCGACGCGATCGTCACGGCCCGGCGGGGTCTCGCCCTCGCCGTCCTCACCGCCGACTGCGTGCCGGTCCTGCTGGCCGATCCGGTCGCCGGGATCGCCGCCGCGGCCCACGCGGGGCGCCCCGGGATGGTAGCCGGGGTCGTCCCGGCCACGCTACGCGCGATGATCGAACTGGGTGCCGACCCGGCCCGGATCGTCGCCCGCACCGGCCCCGCAGTCTGCGGCCGGTGCTACGAGGTGCCGGAGGCGATGCGCGCCGAGGTGGCAGCCGTGGAGCCGACGGCGCACACCGAGACGAGTTGGGGCACTCCCTCGGTGGACGTGGCCGCCGGAGTGCAGGCGCAGCTCGCGCGACTCGGCGTGCGCGACCGGGAGCAGTCGCCGGTGTGCACCCGGGAGTCGGGCGACCACTTCTCGTACCGCCGCGACCGCACCACGGGGCGACTCGCGGGATATGTCTGGTTGGACTGAGGGAGCATGACGGACCGTAAGGGCGAACTCGCCGCAAACCTGGCGAAGGTGGAGGAGCGCATCGCTGCCGCGTGCACCGCCGCCGGGCGTAAGCGCGAGGAGGTGACGCTCATCGTGGTCACCAAGACCTATCCCGCGAGCGATGTGCGGATCCTGTCGGCACTCGGTGTGCGCCACGTCGCCGAGAACCGCGATCAGGACGCGGCACCCAAAGCTGCCGAATGCTCGGATCTGCCCCTTGAGTGGCATTTTGTCGGTCAGTTGCAGACCAACAAGGTGCGATCCGTGGTCGGTTACGCGGATCTCGTGCAGTCCGTCGATCGTTCCAGGCTCGTGACGGCGATGTCCAAGGAGGCCGTACGGCAGGAGCGCGAGGTGGGCTGTCTCATCCAGGTGGCGCTGGATGCGGGAGAGAACCTGAGAGGCGAGCGGGGTGGCGTGGCGCCGGGCGGAATCGACGAGTTGGCGGATCTCGTCGCGAAGTCTCCGGGGCTGCGACTGGACGGACTCATGACCGTCGCTCCGCTCACCGGGGAGTACGCGGGGCGCCAACAGGCGGCGTTCGAGCGGTTGATGGATTTGTCGACCGACCTGCGCCGGGCTCATCCGACTGCGAACATGGTGTCGGCAGGGATGAGTGCGGATCTCGAAGAGGCGGTGGCGGCCGGTGCGACACATGTGCGCGTCGGCACTGCGGTACTCGGAGTCCGCCCCAGGCTCGGGTAACGTCGCCAGGAAGTCGGACCACAGCAGAAAATATGGTCAATGTCGCCGAAAGGCGAACGTAATGACCGCGTGGATCGCGGGCACTTGGCAGTCGCCGATCCACCACAGAGCGGAGGACTCAGAGCATGGCCGGCGCGATGCGCAAGATGGCGGTCTACCTCGGCCTCGTGGAGGACGACGGGTACGACGGCCGGGGGTTCGACCCCGATGACGACTTCGAGCCCGAACTGGACCCGGAGCCCGAGCGGGACCACCGACGGCACGAGCCGTCACACCAGTCGCACAGTGCACATCAGTCCCAAAGGGACGAAGAGGTGCGAATCGTTCAGCCACCCGCGCCGCGTGAACCGGTGGCCCGGTCGACTTCGCTACCCGCGGAATCCAGCCGTCCGGCGCGCATCGCGCCCGTGGCGTCCATCACACAAGAACGCGCAAGCCTGGAGAAGAACGCACCGGTGATCATGCCCAAGGTTGTGTCGGAACGAGAGCCGTACCGGATCACCACACTTCACCCGCGGACCTACAACGAGGCCCGTACCATCGGGGAACACTTCCGTGAAGGCACCCCGGTGATCATGAACTTGACTGAGATGGATGACACAGACGCGAAGCGACTTGTCGACTTTGCGGCGGGTTTGGTGTTTGGTCTTCACGGAAGCATCGAGCGGGTGACCCAGAAGGTGTTCCTGTTGTCTCCTGCTAACGTCGATGTCACGGCGGAGGACAAGGCCCGCATCGCAGAGGGCGGGTTCTTCAACCAGAGCTGAGACGCACCACCGGAAAGAAACGCACGGAACAGGGAACAGGGGAGAGGGAAGCACCAGTCATGAGCGTGGTCTTGCAGGTTCTCTACATCGCGCTGATGGTCTTCCTCATCGTGCTCATCTTCCGGTTGGTCATGGACTACGTCTTCCAGTTCGCCCGCTCATGGCAACCCGGCAAGGCGATGGTGGTCGTTCTGGAGGCCACCTACACTGTCACTGATCCACCGCTGAAGCTTTTGCGGCGGGTTATCCCGCCGCTGCGTCTCGGGGGCGTGGCGCTCGACCTGTCCTTCTTCGTACTGATGATCATCGTCTACATCCTGATCACTCTCGTGCGGAGCGCGATGTGAACGATGTGACAGATACGGTCTTGCCGACTGCCGACGACAACGTTGAGGTGAAGAGATGCCGTTGACCCCCGAGGACGTGCGGAACAAGCAGTTCACGACCGTCCGCCTCCGAGAAGGCTATGACGAGGACGAGGTCGATGCCTTCCTCGATGAGGTCGAAGCCGAACTGACGCGCCTGCTCCGCGAGAACGAGGATCTGCGCGCCAAGCTGGCCGCGGCCACGCGTGCTGCTGCCCAGAACCAGCAGAACATGCGCAAGCCGCCGGAGCCGCCGCAGGATCAGCAGCAGGGCGGCATGCAGCAGGGCGGTATGCCCCAGCAGGGCGGTATGCCTCAGCAGGGCGGCATGCCTCAGCAGGGCATGCGCGGTCCCGGCGCTCCCGTACCCGCCGGGATATCGGGCCCGCCGCAGCAGCAGATGGGTGGCCCCATGGGTGGTCCGCCCCAGCTGCCGAGCGGTGCCCCGCAGCTGCCCGCCGGTCCCGGCGGTCAGGGTGGCCCTCAGGGTCCCGGTCCGATGGGCCAGGGTCCGGGGCCGATGGGCCAGCCCCCTATGCAGCAAATGGGTGGCCCGATGGGCGGTCCGATGGGTGGCCCCATGGGCGGCCCCGGTCAGGGCGGCCCCGGTGGCGACAGCGCCGCGCGCGTTCTGTCGCTCGCCCAGCAGACCGCCGACCAGGCGATCGCGGAGGCCCGTTCCGAGGCCAACAAGATCGTCGGCGAGGCGCGTTCGCGTGCCGAGGGTCTCGAGCGGGACGCCCGTGCCAAGGCTGACGCCCTGGAGCGGGACGCGCAGGAGAAGCACCGCGTCGCGATGGGCTCCCTGGAGTCCGCCCGCGCCACGCTGGAGCGCAAGGTCGAGGACCTGCGCGGCTTCGAGCGCGAGTACCGCACGCGGCTGAAGTCCTACCTCGAGTCCCAGCTGCGCCAGCTGGAGACCCAGTCGGACGACTCGCTCGCCCCGCCGCGCACCCCGGCCACGGCGTCCCTCCCGCCGTCCCCGGCGCCTTCCATGGCACCGGCCGGCGCGAGCGCCCCGTCGTACGGCGGCAACCAGACGATGGGCGGCGCCCCGTCTCCGGCTGCTCCGTCCTACGGCGGTCAGCAGCAGATGTCCCCGGCGATGACCCAGCCCATGGCTCCGGTCCGGCCGCAGGGTCCGTCCCCGATGGGCCAGGCTCCGTCTCCGATGCGCGGGTTCCTCATCGACGAGGACGACAACTGACGGTTGGTAGTACGCCGTAGGCGTCGGCAGCGTTCAGGGCGAGGCCCCGGATTTCGATCCGGGGCCTCGCCCTTTGCCGTGCGTGCCCAGGGGCTTGCGGTGTTTGTTCGGGCGTGGGCGGGGTGTCCGACGCACGCAACGCCGAAGGCCCGGGACCACCAAGATTCTTTGGTGGTCCCGGGCCTTCGGTCGTGCGGCTGAGCCTCGCTACTGCTTGCGCAGGCGGAACGTCAGGGTCAGACCCTCGTCCGTGAACGGGGTGCCGTATGTGTCGTTCGCCTCGCCCTGTGCGAAGTCCGTTGCCAGAACCTCGTCGGCGATCAACTCGGCGTGCTCGCTCAGGGCCGAGATCGTCGCCGGGTCCGTCGCCGTCCAGCACAGGGCGATACGGTCGGCCACGTCCAGGCCGCTGTTCTTGCGGGCCTCCTGGATCAGGCGGATCGCGTCACGGGCCAGGCCCGCGCGGCGCAGCTCCTCGGTGATCTCCAGGTCCAGGGCGACCGTCGCGCCCGAGTCGGACGCCACCGACCAGCCCTCGCGCGGGGTCTCCGTGATGATCACCTCGTCCGGGGCCAGGGTGACCGTCTCGCCGTCGACCTCCACCGACGCGGTGCCTTCCCGCAGGGCCAGTGACAGGGCGGCGGCGTCCGCGTTCGCGACGGCCTTCGCCACGTCCTGGACGCGCTTGCCGAACCGCTTGCCCAGGGCGCGGAAGTTGGCCTTGGCGGTGGTGTCGACCAGGCTGCCGCCCACCTCGGAGAGGGACGCCAGCGACGAGACGTTCAGCTCCTCGGTGATCTGCGTGTGCAGCTCGGGGTCGAGAGTGTCGAAGCCCGCGACCGCCACGAGGGCACGGGACAGCGGCTGGCGGGTCTTCACACCCGACTCCGCGCGCGTGGCGCGGCCCAGCTCGACCAGCCGGCGGACCAGGACCATCTGCTTCGACAGCTCGGGGTCGATCGCCGACAGGTCCGCCTCCGGCCAGGAGGAGAGGTGGACCGACTCCGGGGCGCCCGGGGTGACCGGCACGATCAGGTCCTGCCAGACCCGCTCGGTGATGAACGGGGTCAGCGGGGCCATCAGCTTGGTGACCGTCTCGACGACCTCGTGCAGGGTGCGCAGCGCCGCCTTGTCGCCCTGCCAGAAGCGGCGACGCGAGCGGCGGACGTACCAGTTGGACAGGTCGTCGACGAACGCCGAGAGGAGCTTGCCGGCGCGCTGGGTGTCGTACGCCTCCAGGGACTGGGTCATCTGGTCGACCAGCGCGTGCAGTTCGGACAGCAGCCAGCGGTCCACGACCGGGCGGTCGGCCGGGGCCGGGTCGGCCGCGGACGGCGCCCAGTTGGACGTGCGGGCGTACAGGGCCTGGAAGGCGACCGTGTTCCAGTACGTCAGGAGCGTCTTGCGGACGACCTCCTGGATCGTGCCGTGACCCACGCGGCGTGCCGCCCAAGGGGAGCCGCCGGCCGCCATGAACCAGCGCACCGCGTCCGCGCCGTGCTGGTCCATCAGCGGGATCGGCTGCAGGATGTTGCCCAGGTGCTTGGACATCTTGCGGCCGTCCTCGGCGAGGATGTGGCCGAGGCAGACGACGTTCTCGTACGACGACTTGTCGAAGACCAGGGTGCCGACGGCCATCAGCGTGTAGAACCAGCCCCGGGTCTGGTCGATGGCCTCGCTGATGAACTGCGCCGGGTAGCGGCTCTCGAAGAGTTCCTTGTTCTTGTACGGGTAGCCCCACTGCGCGAACGGCATCGAACCCGAGTCGTACCAGGCGTCGATGACCTCCGGCACGCGCGTGGCCGTCTTCCCGCAGCCGTCCTTCGGGCAGGCGAAGGTGACGTCGTCGATGAACGGGCGGTGCGGGTCCAGCTCGGACTGGTCGGTGCCGGTCAGCTCGGTGAGCTCCGCGCGGGAGCCGACGCAGGTGAGGTGGTCGTCCTCGCAGCGCCAGATCGGCAGCGGGGTGCCCCAGTAGCGGTTGCGGGACAGCGCCCAGTCGATGTTGTTGTTCAGCCAGTCGCCGTACCGGCCGTGCTTGACCGTGTCCGGGAACCAGTTGGTCTTCTCGTTCTCCTGGAGGAGACGGTCCTTGACGGCGGTGGTGCGGATGTACCAGGACGGCTGCGCGTAGTAGAGGAGCGCGGTGTGGCAGCGCCAGCAGTGCGGGTAGCTGTGCTCGTACGGGATGTGCCGGAAGAGCAGGCCGCGCTGCTGGAGGTCCTCGGTGAGCTTTTCGTCCGCCTTCTTGAAGAAGACGCCGCCGACCAGGGGGACGTCCTCGTCGAAGGTGCCGTCCGGGCGGACGGGGTTCACGACGGGCAGGCCGTACGCGCGGCAGACCTTGAGGTCGTCCTCACCGAAGGCGGGGGACTGGTGGACCAGACCCGTACCGTCCTCGGTCGTGACGTACTCGGCGTTGACGACGTAGTGGGCCTCGGCCGGGAACTCGACCAGCTCGAACGGACGTTGATACGTCCAGCGCTCCATCTCGGCGCCGGTGAAGGACTGGCCGGTGGTCTCCCAGCCTTCCCCGAGGGCCTTCGCGACCAGCGGCTCGGCGACGACGAGCTTCTCCTCGCCGTCGGTCGCGACGACGTAGGTGACCTCGGGGTGCGCGGCCACGGCCGTGTTGGAGACGAGGGTCCAGGGCGTGGTCGTCCACACCAGGAGCGCGGCCTCGCCGGCGAGCGGACCGGAGGTGAGCGGGAAACGGACGTACACCGAGGGGTCGACGACCGTCTCGTAGCCCTGGGCCAGCTCGTGGTCGGACAGGCCGGTGCCGCAGCGCGGGCACCAGGGGGCGACGCGGTGGTCCTGGACGAGCAGGCCCTTGTTGAAGATCTCCTTGAGCGACCACCAGACGGACTCGATGTACTCGGGCTCCATCGTGACGTAGGCGTCGTTGAGGTCGACCCAGTAGCCCATGCGGTTAGTGAGCTCTTCGAAGGCGTCGGTGTGGCGCAGCACGGACTCGCGGCACTTGGCGTTGAACTCGGCGATGCCGAACGCCTCGATGTCCTTCTTGCCGCTGAAGCCGAGCTCCTTCTCCACGGTCAGCTCGACCGGGAGGCCGTGGCAGTCCCAGCCGGCCTTGCGGGCCACGTGGTAGCCGCGCATGGTGCGGAACCGGGGGAAGACGTCCTTGAAGACGCGGGCCTCGATGTGGTGGGCGCCGGGCATGCCGTTGGCGGTGGGCGGGCCCTCGTAGAACACCCACTCGGGGCGACCCTCGGACTGCTCCAGGCTCTTGGCGAAGATCTTCTGCTCGCGCCAGAAGTCGAGCACGGCGTGCTCGAGGGCGGGCAGGTCGACCTGGGCGGGCACCTGGCGGTACGTCGGCGTTGTCATCAGCGGGCTTCCTCCGGCGGACTTGCTGCCTTCCGTCCGGAGGGACGAGAGCCGTGTCTTTCCGTACGCCGGTTTCGGCGCGCTCCCGCGGTACCACCCTCCTTGGCCCTCCGACGCGGGGTGTGCGTCGGCGAGCCCCCTCATTGGGGTCGCGATGCCGGTTCTACTCGCCTTCGAGAGGCTTTCTTCCGGCGGCTCCGGGGTGATCTTCGCGTCGCGCTCGCCCCCGGGCTTCCACCGTCCCCGGGTCGCTCTGGGCTGCGTACGCCGCTACTCGTCCCCATCCAAGCTTTTCGCTCCGCCCAGTGTACGGCGCCGCACGGACAGCGGCCGACCGGATTTCCGGGCCGTGGGCGTGGGGACTCGGTGCGGGCCGGGCTGACCCGAATGGCGCGGTACGTGTGTTCGGAATCTGGGACGTTCGGCTCGGCGGCATACCCGGCGGGGAGCTGGGCACAACGCATGCAGGTCGGCCGCGCGACATGTGCGAGGCGGGCGAATCTGGCGGTGTGCCCCGTTGCCGCGGGACTCAAGTCGATTTATCGTCCCAGCACGATTCGCGAGCAAGATCACAATATGTGAAGGGGCCGCGGCATGGTGGCGAAGAAGACCGCCGTACAGCAGTCGGCGTCGAGCAGATCCACACATGCGGATGCGGCCGGCGGTGCGGCCAAGAACGTGGGTGGGAAGAAGGCTGCCCAGGGGGGTACCGCGGGGGCGGGTGCGCGGGGCGGGAAGTCGGTGAAGTCGGTGAAGTCGGCCGCGAAAGGGGCTGCGAAGTCCGGCGGGACAGCGGTGGGGAAGAAGGCGGAGGCTCCTGAGGCGGTCGGCAAGAAGGCTGCGGTGTCGAAGATCGCCGCCAAGGAGGGCGGCGCCAAGGAGGGTGGCGTCGAGAAGGCCGCGGCGAAGAAGGTGACCGCTGCCAAGAACGCTGCTGCGAAGAAGGTGGCCGGGAAGGCGGGGGCCGGAAAGGAGACGGCCGCGAAGGTGGCCGGGAAGGCAGGTGCCGGGAGCGAGACGGCAGGTAAGCGGGCCTCCGGTGGGCAGGGTGCCGGTGGGGTGGCGGGCGCCGTGGAAGGGGCTGTCGTGGAAGAAGCCGTCGTGGATGAAGCCGTCGTGGAAGGGGGCGCTGTCGAGAAGGGCACCTCCGGGAGGAGTGCCTCCAAGAAGGGCGTCGCCAAGAAGAGCGCAGCCAAGAAGGACGCAGCCAAGAAGAGCGCCTCCAGCAAGAGGGCGGCCAAGGGGAGCGTGGGCGCGCGGGGAGCGGCCGGGAAACGCGCGGTCGCCGAGAGCAGGGTCAAGAAGGTCGGCGCGGCGCAGGCCGCGGAGCAGACGGGAGCCACGACGGTGGTTGCGAAGAAGACTCCTGGCACGGCCGCGGCGGCGAAGACCGCCGTTCCCAAGGCACGCCTCGCCGCGGCGGTGGAGCCCGGCGAGCTCGCGGTGCGCCCCGGTGAGGACCCCTGGACCCCGGAGGAGGTCGAGGAGGCGCGGGCCGAGCTCATGGCCGAGGTGATGCGGCTGCGCGACGAGCTCACGTCGTCCGAGCAGTCACTCGTCGGCCTGATGCGGGACTCCGGGGACGGCGCGGGCGACGACCAGGCCGACACCGGCGCGAAGAACATCACGCGCGAGCACGAGCTGGCGCTCGCCGCCAACGCGCGCGAGATGCTCGAACAGACCGAGCGTGCCCTGGAGCGGCTCGACGCCGGCACGTACGGCCTGTGCGAGAACTGCGGCAACCCGATCGGCAAGGCACGGATGCAGGCCTTCCCGCGCGCGACCCTCTGCGTCGAGTGCAAACAGAAGCAGGAACGGCGGTACTGACCAGTAGGCGGGTGCCCCTGGATGTGCCGTACTCTCGTGCTCAGTCAGGTACCTAGGTTGAGGGACTCACGTGGCAGAGGCGGAGCGCATCATCGGTACGCCGGATACCCCAGAGGCGGCGGGAGCCGAGTCGGAGCGGTCCGACGCGGACGCGAAGGCTGACGCGTCGCAGGCCGCTGAGGCCGAGCGGCCCCGGGGCAGGCGCCGGATCGCCGTGCTGTTCGGGGTCGCCGCGTTCGCGTACGCCCTCGACCTGATCAGCAAGATGATCGTGGTCGCCAAGCTGGAGCACCACCCGCCGATCGAGATCATCGGTGACTGGCTGAAGTTCGAGGCGATCCGCAACGCGGGCGCCGCCTTCGGCTTCGGCGAGGCCTTCACCATCATCTTCACGGTGATCGCGGCGGCCGTGATCGTGGTGATCGCCCGGCTCGCCCGCAAGCTGTACAGCCTGCCCTGGGCGATCGCGCTCGGCATGCTGCTCGGCGGTGCGCTCGGCAACCTCACCGACCGGATCTTCCGCTCACCGGGCGTCTTCGAGGGCGCGGTCGTGGACTTCATCGCGCCCAAGCACTTCGCCGTGTTCAACCTGGCCGACTCGGCGATCGTGTGCGGCGGCATCCTGATCGTGCTGCTGTCGTTCAAGGGGCTGGACCCGGACGGGACCGTCCACAAGGACTGAGGGCCGCCCGGAGTTATCCACAGGCTCCGTACGGGCGGGACTCACCCGTCCGGCATACTCGTCGGGTGAGCACGATTCCCGAGATCCGTACCCTGCCCGTGCCGGACGGCCTGGAGGGCGAGCGCGTCGACGCCGCCATCTCCCGCATGTTCGGCTTCTCCCGTACGAAGGCGGCGGAGCTCGCCGCCGCGGGGAAGGTCACGGTCGACGGGTCGGTGGTCGGGAAGTCCGAGCGGGTGCACGGCGGGGCCTGGCTCGAGGTCGAGATGCCACAGGCGCCCGCGCCGGTGCAGATCGTCGCCGAGCCGGTCGAGGGCATGGAGATCGTGCACGACGACGATGACGTGGTGGTGATCGTCAAGCCGGTCGGCGTCGCCGCACACCCCAGTCCCGGCTGGACCGGGCCGACCGTCATCGGCGGGCTTGCCGCGGCCGGCTACCGGATCTCCACCTCCGGCGCGGCCGAGCGCCAGGGCATCGTGCACCGGCTCGACGTGGGCACGTCGGGGCTGATGGCCGTCGCCAAGTCCGAGTACGCGTACACGTCGCTCAAGCGCCAGTTCAAGGAGCGCACGGTCGACAAGCGGTACCACACGCTCGTCCAGGGCCACCCCGACCCGACCAGCGGCACCATCGACGCGCCCATCGGCCGCCACCCCAACCACGACTACAAGTGGGCGGTCACGGCCGAGGGCAAGCCGTCCGTCACGCACTACGACCTCATCGAGGCCTTCCGCGCCGCCTCGCTGCTCGACGTGAAGCTGGAGACCGGCCGTACCCACCAGATCCGCGTCCACATGGCGGCCCATCGCCACCCCTGTGTCGGCGACCTCACCTACGGCGCCGACCCGACCCTCGCCAAGCGGCTCCACCTGACCCGCCAGTGGCTGCACGCCGTCCGGCTCGGCTTCGAGCACCCCGGGGACGGGCAGTGGGTGGAGTTCGCCAGCGACTACCCGGCCGACCTGCAGAAGGCTCTGGACCAGGTCCGTGAGGAGACCTGGGCATGAGCTCGCCGTCTGCCGTCCCGTCGTATGCCGTCCGCGTCGCCGAGGACCCCGCCGACCGTGAGGCGTGCTTCGCGGTGCGCAAGGAGGTCTTCGTCGGGGAGCAGGGGGTTGCCGAGGACATCGAGTACGACGCCTACGACGCCACCGCCGTGCATGTGCTGGCGATCCGGGAGGACGGCGTGCCGCTCGGGACCGGCCGGCTGCTGTACGGCGAGGCGGCCGCGGCGAAGGTCGACGGCGATCCGTCGGTGGGGTCGCTGGGGCGGCTCGCGGTGACGCGGGCGGCGCGTGGGCTCGGTGTCGGGGCGGCCCTGGTGCGGGCGATCGAGGAGGCGGCACGCGCGCGTGGGCTCGCGGCCGTGGATCTGCACGCGCAGACGCATGCGCTGGGGTTCTACGAGCGGTTGGGGTACGTGGTCTACGGGCTGGAGTTCCCGGACGCGGGGATACCGCACCGGGCGATGCGGCGCGCTCTGTAGCCGAGGAGCCCGTAAGCGCTGGTGAGACAGGCGCCGTGGCAGGCTTGAGGTCTGCCCTGTGGACGCCGATCTCACCGGAGCGCTGACCGTGGATCAGCTGGCCCTGCTTTTCGCGCTGTTGCTCGGGGCCCTGGTGAGTGTCCCGCTGGGGGACCGGTTCGGGGTGCCGGCGCCGGTGTTGATGACCCTGCTCGGGGTCGTGCTCGCGTTGCTCGAATTCGTGCCGAACGTCGAGATCCCGCCCGATCTGATCCTGCCGCTGTTGCTGCCGCCACTGCTCTATGCCGCGGTGCGGCGGACCTCTTGGCGGCAGTTCGCGGCGAATGTGCGGCCCATCTTTCTGCTGGCCGTGGCGCTGGTGTTCGTCACGACGGTGTGCGTGGCCGCGGTCGCCCACGCGATCGTGCCGGGGCTGCCGCTCGCCGCCGCCGTGGCGCTGGGTGCGCTCGTCGCGCCGCCCGATCCGGTGGCGGCGACCGCCGTCGCAGGCCAGCTCGGGCTGCCGCGACGGCTGGTGTCGATCCTGGAGGGCGAGGGGCTCTTCAACGACGTGACGGCCATCGTGCTCTACCACGTGGCGATCGCCGCCGCCGTGAGCGGCACCTTCTCCCCCTGGGGCGCCGGACTCGATCTGGTGCTCTCCGCCGTGGTGGCGCTGGCCGTCGGGCTCGCCCTCGGCTGGGGCGCCAACAAGCTGATGGACCTGCTGGGGGACCCGACCCTGCAGATCGGGCTCACGCTGCTCGTGCCGTACGCCTCCTACGTGCTGGCCGAGGAACTCCACGGTTCCGGCGTGCTCGCCGTACTCGTCACCGCCCTTTTCCTCGCCGAGTACGCCACCGACGCCGACGACGTGATGACCCGGCTCGCCGGACACACCTTCTGGGACATCGTCGACACGTTGGTCACCGGCGTCGCGTTCGGGCTGATCGGGCTGGAACTGCACAACGCGGTGCGGACGGCGTCCGGGCGGTGGAGCGAGATGCTCGGCTGGGCGGCCCTGGTGGTCGGCGTCGTCGTCCTCGTGCGGCTGCTGTACCTGCTGCCGGCCACCTGGCTCACCAAGCGGCTGCACGCGAAGCGGGACTACGACGAGGAGATCCCGATGAGCTGGCGCGAGACCGTCGTGATGTGGTGGTCGGGGATGCGCGGCGTCGCCTCGGTCGCGCTGGCGCTGGCCGTGCCGCTGGAGACGGACTCGGGCGCCCCCTTTCCCGACCGGGACGAGATCGTGTTCATCGCGTTCGGGGTGATCATGGCGACCCTCGTGCTGCAGGGCCTGACCCTGCCGTGGCTGGTGAAACGGCTCGGGGTGCGCGCCGACAGCGAGCGGGAGAAGGAGTTCGAGAAACAGCTGGCGGTGCGGGCGGCGAAGGCGGCCAAGCGCAGGCTCAGGGAGATCGAGGCCGTCGAGGACCTGCCGGAGGAGCTGTCCGAGCAGATGCTGCGGCGGGCGTTCGAGATCGGGGTGCGGATCAGCCCGGACATGGGGGAGGAGGAGCGCCGGGAGGCGCATCAGCAGCGGGTGCGGCGGCTGAAGCGGGTGCGGCGGATCCAGGGGGAGCTGCTGAGCGCGGCGCGGCACGAGGTGCTGGCGGCGCGCAGCGAGCCGGGGGCCGATCCGGAGGTGGTGGACCGGGTGCTGCGGCATCTGGACGTGCGCAGTCTGCGGTGATCTTCATGGCAGTCGTGTGAACGGACGCGGCATGTCCCGCGTCCCTTTGTACGCTCGGATCATGGCTCGCAACGTTGTCATCAGTGGTGGCGGTACGGGAATCGGGCACGCGGCGGCCCAGCTGTTCGCGGCGGACGGGGATCGGGTGCTGCTGGTCGGGCGGCGCGCCGAGGTGCTGGAGCGGGCCGGTGTGCCCGGGGCCCTCACCTACGCGGCGGATCTGAGCAAGCCGCGCGGTGTGCGGGGCGTGGAGCGGTTCGTGGCGTCGGAGTTCGGCACCGTGGACGTACTGATCCACAGCGCCGGGGGCAGCGGCTATCTGGAGCCGAAGGTGGACAGCGACGAGCCCCTCGACGTGGTCCTGCACAACTGGACCCTCAACTTCGGGCTCAACACCCTGACCGCCGCCCTGCTCACCGAGGCCCTGAAGGACCGGCTCGCCGACCCCGGCGGGCGGGTGCTGTTCCTCAGCTCCATCGCCGCCTTCCGGGGGTCAGGCAGCGGGGCGTACGCGGCGTCCAAGGCCGCGCTGCATCCGTACGCCCATGATCTGGCCCGGCAGATGGGGCCGCGCGGGATCACCGTGAACGTGGTCGCGCCCGGGTATGTGGAGGACACCGAGTTCTTCGGCGACACGATGGACGGCGGGCGGCGCGAGCAACTCGTCGCGGAGACCTCGACCGGGCGGGCAGCTTCGCCCGGGGACGTCGCCGCGACCCTGCACTGGCTGGCCTCCCATGTCGCCGGGCACATCACCTCGCAGATCCTCCAGGTCAACGGCGGTGCCGAGCGCGGCCACTGAGCCGGTCAGGGCCGCTCCGGACGCGCGGTCGGCTGGTGGTCGTGCTGGTGGGTGCGGCGGCCCGGGATACGGCCGGGGACGGCGCCCGGCGCGGGAAAGCCGGGTGGCAGGACCGCGTCCGTCGCGTTCACGCGCGGCAGCGCGTACGGGTGCTCGTCGGCCAGCCAGCGGATCAGCTGCTCGCGCACCGCGACCCGCACCGTCCACAGGTCGTCCGCGTCCTTCGCCGTGACCAGGGCCCGCACCTCCATGGTGCTGGGTGTGGAGTCGGTGACGACCAGGCCGTAGTCGCGGCCGTCCCACGCCGGGCACGCGCGCAGGATGTCGCGGAGTTGCTCGCGCATCGCCTCCATGGGCGCCGAGTGGTCGACGTGGAGGAAGACGGTGCCGGTCATCTGGGCGCCGCCGCGCGACCAGTTCTCGAAGGCCTTCGAGGTGAAGTACGACACCGGCATCGTGATCCGGCGCTCGTCCCAGGTCCGCACGGTCAGGAACGTCAGGGTGATCTCCTCGACGGTGCCCCACTCGCCGTCCACCACGACCGTGTCCCCCAGGCGCACCATGTCCCCGAAGGCGATCTGGAACCCGGCGAACATGTTGCTCAGCGTGGACTGGGCGGCGACACCGGCCACGATGCCGAGGATGCCGGCCGAGGCCAGCAGCGAGGCGCCGGCCGCGCGGAACGCCGGGAACGTCAGCAGCATCGCCGCCACCGCCACGACGCCGACGACCGCCGCCACCACCCGCATGATCAACGTCACCTGGGTGCGCACCCGCCGGACCCGGGCCGGATCGCGGTGGACCCGGGCATAGCGGGTGTACGTCGTCTCCACGACCGCCGCCGCGATCCGGATCGCCAGCCAGGCCGCCGCCCCGATCAGCACCAGCGTCAGCACCCGGCCGACGGCGACCCGCTGTTCCAGCAGCAGCCCGGCCTCGTCGTACGACCCTCTCAGCAGGGCCGCGCACAGCACGAGCTGGTAGGGGACGCGGGCGCGGCGCAGCTGACCCCACAGGGGTGTCTCGGTGTGCCGTTCGTCGGCCTTGCGCATCAGACGGTCGGTGGCCCACCCGATGACCAGGGTGAGCAGGACCGAGCCGCCGATGACGATCAGCGGGCGGAGTATGTTCTCCATGCCTCCGAACGTAACCACCCTAGGGGGGTCCTGAACATGTGCGTCCATGAGGCGGTGGTCACGGCGTTGTCGGACCCGGCTGGCACCATGGCCTCATGAACATCATGCTCTTCCACTCGACCTATGGCCTCAGGCCCGCGGTGCGCCAGGCAGCGGACCGGCTGCGCGCCGCCGGACACGAGGTGTGGACGCCGGACCTCTTCGAGGGGCGTACGTTCGAGACGGTCGAGGAGGGCATGGAGTTCAACGAGCGGATCGGCAAGGACGAGGTGCTGAAGCGGGCCGTGCTGGCCGCCGCGCCCTACTCGGATCGCGGGCTGGTCTACGCCGGGTTCTCGCTCGGCGCCTCCGTCGCGCAGACCCTCGCGCTGGGCGACGACAAGGCCCGCGGCCTGCTGCTTCTGCACGGCACGTCGGACATCGCGCCGAACGCCTCGGTGGACGATCTGCCGGTGCAACTGCATGTGGCCGAGCCGGACCCGTTCGAGACGGACGACTGGCTGAGCGCCTGGTATCTGCAGCTGGGCAGAGCGGGCGCCGACGTGGAGGTGTACAGATACACGGGCGCCGGCCACCTCTACACCGACCCCGACCTGCCGGACTACGACGAGGAGGCCGCCGAGGCCACCTGGCGGGTGGCACTCGGCTTCCTCGAGACCCTCTAGAGGGCTTTCGGCGAGGCCGTACGTCCGCGTCAGACGGGGTCGTACGTCCGCTCCACCTTCTGCGTCCCGCTGCGGGTGCGGTACGAACGGGCCCACGACGCGGTCGCGTTCTGCTTCGTCTTGTCGGACAGGACGTAGTAGTCCATCTGCGCGCGGTCGGCCGTGATGTCCAGGACGCCGTAGCCGTGGCGGTCGGTGTCGACCCAGTGGACGTGCCGGTTGGCGGCTTTGATGATCGGCGAGGCGATGGGGGAGACCGTGCCCTCGGGGACCTTGACGATGTCGTCGAGGTTGTCGGAGGTGACCGAGGTGACGACGAACTCCGTGGCGGCGGAGGCGGACAGCGGGTAGGTGCCGGCGTCCACCGGCACGTCGTTGGCCCACGCCATGTGGATGTCGCCGGTCAGGAAGACGGTGTTGCGGATCGCGTTCGCGCGCAGGTGGGCCAGCAGCTCCCGGCGGTCGTCCGTGTAGCCGTCCCACTGGTCGGGGTTGAGGGCGAGCCCCTCCTGCGGCAGGCCCAGCAGCTTGGCGAGCGGCCCCAGCAGGTCCGCGGTGAGGGAGCCGATCGCGAACGGCGAGATCATCACCGAGTTGCCGACCAGCCGCCAGGTGGTGTCGGAGGACTTCAACCCCGCCTTCAGCCAGTCCAGTTGGGCCCGGCCGGTGAGTGTGCGGTCCGGGTCGTCGACCTCGCCGTTGCCGACGGAGACCTGCTGCGAGCGGAAGGAGCGCAGATCGAGCAGGGAGAGGTCGGCGAGCTTGCCGAAGCGCAGTCGGCGGTAGGTGGTGCCGGCGATCGCCGGGCGCACCGGCATCCACTCGAAGTAGGCCTGCTTGGCGGCGGCCTGGCGTGCGGCCCATGCGCCCTCGGTGCCCTCGGTGTGGTTCTCGGCGCCGCCCGACCAGGCGTCGTTGGCGATCTCGTGGTCGTCCCAGATCGCGATGACGGGCGCCTTCGCGTGCAGCGCCTGCAGATCCGGGTCCGTCTTGTACTTGCCGTGCCGGATGCGGTAGTCGGCGAGCGTGAGGATCTCGTGGGTGGGCGTGGTCTGCCGTACGACGGTGCCGCGCGTGCCGTACTCGCCGGTGCCGTACTCGTAGATGTAGTCGCCAAGATGCAGCCAGGCGTCCAGGTCGCCGCGGGCCGCGAGGTGGCGGTACGCGGAGAAGTAGCCGCCCTCCCAGTTGGCGCAGGAGGCCACGCCGAAGCGGAGGCCGGCGACGGACGCGTTCGCCGCCGGCGCTGTGCGGGTGCGCGCCACCGGGGAGTCCGTGCCGCCCGCAGAGAAGCGGAACCAGTAGTCGGTGGCCGGCTCCAGGCCCCGTATGTCCGCCTTGACGGTGTGGTCGGAGGCGGCCCTCGCGGTGGTCGAGCCCTTGGCGACGATGGTCGTCAGCGCCTTGTCCCGGGCGACGATCCAGCTGACCTCGGTGTCCGGGCCGAGCCCGGAGCCGGGGGTGGCCTCCGGGGTGGGCGTCACCCGGGTCCACAGCAGGACGCCGTCGGGCAGCGGGTCACCGGAGGCGACGCCGTGCAGGAAGGCGGGGACCGCGTCGGCGGCGCCGGCGGGCAGGGCGGCGGCCAGCGGGCCGGCCAGCACAGCCGTCGCCGCCGCGGCCTTGACGACCGTACGGCGGCGAGGGGCAAGGGAATTGAGCTGCTCGGATGATCTGTATCGACTGGTCACAGCCGATCAGGTTACTGATCGGTATGAACAAGAGCGGGCGAACTTCCGAAAGTTCGCCCGCTCTTCCACTGAAGGTTCGGTTCTTCTGCCGAAGGTCGGTCAGCCCTTGAGTGCCGCGCCGACCACCTGGTTGTACTCGGCCACCGTCATCGGCTGGCGGTCCTCCGAGGTCTTCAGGATCTTGCCGTCCATGACGAAGCTGGGGGTGCCCGTCACACCGTCCTTGTTGGTGTCGAAGGTCTTCGACATCGCCAGCGCCCAGGCGTCGTACGTGCCCTTCTTCACGGCGTTCTGGAACTTGGTGTTGTTCTTCAGGGCGGGGACGGTGTCCGCGACCTCGATCAGGTAGGAGTCGTCCTTGAACTTGTCGTCGGACTCCGCCGGGTGGTACTTCGCCGAGTAGAGCGCGTTCTTGTACGCGAGGAACGCCTCCGGGCTCACGTTCAGCGCGGCGCCCATGGCGCTCATCGCGTTCTTGGAACCCTCGCCGTTGGAACCGATCTTGCCGTCCTTCAAGCCGTCGCCGTCGAGGAACGTGCCGCCGATGTACTGGAGCTTGTACTTGCCGTCCTCGACGTCCTTGTCGACGGTCGTGCCGACAGCCTGCTCGAACGACGCACAGACCGGGCAGCGCGGGTCCTCGTAGATCTTGAGGGTCTTCTTGGCGCTGTCCTTGCCGATGACGACGGTCGTGCCGTTCGTGCCCGTGGTGTTGGCCGGTGCGACGACCTTGTCGTCCTTCATCGCCTCCCAGTAGCTGGGCTTGTTGGCCTGGACGATGGCGTAGCCGATGCCGCCCGCCGCCGCCAGAACGCCGACGATCGAGCAGGCGACGACGATCTGCCGCTTGACCTTCGCGCGCTTCGCCTCGCGCTCACGCTCGGCGCGCAGACGCTCGCGGGCCGCCGTCTTCGCCGCCTGGGTGTTCCGCTTGCTCATTTTGGTGATCTCCATGGGGACGCGCACACATCGTGTGCGGAATACGTAGGGGTGGACTGTGGTGCTCAGATGCCGTTCACGCGAAGGCGCGGGCGAGCGAGCACGGTGGTCCACGTCGTCCCAGGGAGTGCACGAGGAGGCTGCTGCGGGCGCCGGCCGGCCGGCGGGCGGGGCGCGGCAGGCGGCGGACCGGCGCGGTGCGGCGCACCGTCACCGCGGCGACCGCCAGCAGCAGGGGGCGGAACGTCGTCGCCCCCACCGCGCGCAGCAGCTGGGCCAGGGCCCGCTCGCCGCGTCGCAGCCAGGCGGCGGCGAGGAGGCCGACACCGATGTGCGCGCCGAGCAGGAGCCAGGGCGTCGCCGGGTCGGCCTGGGTGGTGAGGAGGGTGGCCAGGTGGCGGGTGTCGGTGCCCGTCATGCCGGCCAGAGACGTACCCAGGGCGGTGTTGTCGCCGCACAGTACGTCGAAGCCGACGGACCGCAGGGGGCCCGTGACCGGGCCGCCCGCCCGGCCGTAGCAGACGTGCTGGCCGGCCGTGAGAATCGTGTCGGCGGCCAGTTCCAGCGGGATCAGCAGAACCGCGATCCGCCCGTAGCTCCGCTCGCGGCCGGCCAGGGCGTACGCGAGCACGAACACGGCCGCAGTCAGCAGGGCCACCGTGTTCAGCGGCAGCGGCGCCCGGGACAGCAGCACGTGCGACGCGGTGCTGAGCGTCACGACGAGTGACGTGAACAGCGCCGCGCGTACGGCTCGCAGGTGGGTCCCGGATATGTCCATGGCGGAGAAGAGTGTGGCACGTGGTCCTGTAAGAGACCCTTAAAGAGTGCTCGTGAGCGGCCGTTCCGTCACAGACCCGGAATGCGGCCGTTGCGGAACAGGTCCACGAAGATCTGGTGGTCGGCACGCGCGCGTGCGCCGTAGTCGTGCGCGAAGTCGACCAGGAGCTCCGCGAAGCCGGCGCCCCCGTCGGAGTCCCCCGCGATCGCCGCGTCGATGGCCCGCTCGGTGGAGAACGGCACCAGGGACTCGCCGGAGGTGTCGTCCGCCGCCGCGTGCATCGTGGCCGTGGCCCGGCCGAGGTCGGCGACGACCGCCGCGATCTCCTCCGGGTCGTCTATGTCGCTCCAGTCCAGGTCCACGGCGTACGGCGAGACCTCGGCGACCAGCTGGCCCGCGCCGTCCAGCTCGGTCCAGCCCAGCCACGGGTCGGCGTTCGCCTGGAGGGCGCGCTGGGAGATCACCGTGCGGTGGCCCTCGTGCTGGAAGTAGTCGCGCAGCGCCTGGTCCGTGATGTGCCGGGAGACGGCCGGGGTCTGGGCCTGCTTGATGTAGATCACGACGTCGTTCTCCAGGGCGTCGGTGTGGCCCTCCAGGAGGATGTTGTACGACGGCAGCCCCGCCGATCCGATGCCGATGCCGCGGCGGCCGACCACGTCCTTCACCCGGTACGAGTCGGGGCGGGCCAGGGACGCGTCCGGCAGCGTCTCCAGGTAGCCGTCGAAGGCCGCGAGCACCTTGTAGCGGGTGGCCGCGTCCAGCTCGATGGAGCCGCCGCCCGCGGCGAAGCGGCGCTCGAAGTCGCGGATCTCGGTCATCGAGTCCAGCAGCCCGAAGCGGGTCAGCGCGCGGGCGTCCCTGAGGGCGTCCAGGAGCGAGCCCTGGGCGGTGTCCAGCGTGAACGGCGGCACCTCGTCGCTCTTGGCGCCGGTCGCCAGCGCGTGCACACGCTCGCGGTACGCGTCCGCGTAGATCCGCACCAGCTCGCTGATCTGCTCGTCGCCCAGCGCCTTGGCGTAGCCGATGAGGGCGATCGAGGCGGCGAAGCGCTTGAGGTCCCAGGTGAAGGGGCCGACGTACGCCTCGTCGAAGTCGTTGACGTTGAAGATCAGCCGGCCGTTGGCGTCCATGTACGTGCCGAAGTTCTCCGCGTGCAGGTCGCCGTGGATCCACACGCGCGAGGTGCGCTCGTCCAGGTAGGGCCCGCGGTATGTCTTCCCGCCGTCTCGTGAGGCGCTCTCGGCGTCGAGGTCGTGGTAGAAGAGGCACGCCGTGCCGCGGTAGAACGCGAATGCCGAGGCCGCCATCTTCCGGAACTTCACGCGGAACGCGGCCGGGTCGGCGGCCAGGAGCTCGCCGAAGGCGGTGTCGAAGACGGCGAGGATCTCGTCGCCGCGCTGCTCGTCGTTGAGCTGGGGGACCGACATCGCTGGGTGCCTCCTGGTGCATGAACGTGTACGACAGCGTTTCTGTCGTCTTGAACGGGTGAGGGCCGACGAAAGTGCCCGGCGTCCTCGCTGTGAAGGTACGCGGGGCAGCCCGCCGAGTGTCAGTGCCGAGGCATAGACTTCGACGCTGTCCCCCGAACTGTCCGCCAGCCTGTTGCCAAGCGTTTTCCCTGGAGGCCACGCCGTGTCAAAGCCGCCGTTCACGCACCTGCACGTCCACACCCAGTACTCACTGCTGGACGGTGCCGCGCGGCTGAAGGACATGTTCAACGCGTGCAACGAGATGGGCATGACCCATATCGCCATGTCCGACCACGGCAACCTCCACGGGGCGTACGACTTCTTCCATACGGCGAAGAAGGCCGGGGTCACCCCGATCATCGGCATCGAGGCGTATGTCGCCCCCGAGTCCCGGCGCAACAAGCGCAAGATCCAGTGGGGCCAGCCGCACCAGAAGCGCGACGACGTCTCCGGTTCCGGTGGTTACACCCACAAGACGATGTGGGCCGTCAACAAGACGGGCCTGCACAACCTCTTCCGGCTCTCCTCGGACGCGTACGCCGAGGGCTGGCTGCAGAAGTGGCCCCGGATGGACAAGGAGACGATCTCCCAGTGGTCCGAGGGCATCGTCGCCTCCACCGGCTGCCCCTCCGGTGAGCTCCAGACCCGCCTGCGCCTCGGCCAGTACGACGAGGCCCTCAAGGCGGCGGCCGACTACCAGGACATCTTCGGCAAGGACCGCTACTTCCTGGAGCTGATGGACCACGGCATCGACATCGAGCACCGGGTCCGTGACGGCCTCCTGGAGATCGGCAAGAAGCTCGGCATCCCGCCGCTGGTCACCAACGACTCGCACTACACGTACGCGCACGAGGCGACCGCCCACGACGCCCTGCTGTGCATCCAGACCGGTAAGAACCTCTCCGACCCGGACCGCTTCCGGTTCGACGGCACGGGCTACTACCTGAAGTCCACGGACGAGATGTACGCCATCGACTCCTCGGACGCCTGGCAGCAGGGCTGCGCCAACACGCTCCTGGTCGCCGAGATGGTCGACACCGACGGCATGTTCGAGAAGCGCGACCTCATGCCCAAGTTCGACATCCCGGAAGAGGGCTACACCAACGTCACCTGGTTCAAGGAGGAAGTGCGGCGCGGCATGCACCGCCGCTTCCCGAACGGGATCCCGGAGGACCGCCAGAAGCAGGCGGACTACGAGATGGACATCATCATCCAGATGGGGTTCCCGGGGTACTTCCTCGTCGTCGCCGACTTCATCATGTGGGCCAAGAACAACGGCATCGCGGTGGGCCCGGGCCGAGGCTCCGCCGCCGGTTCGATCGTGGCCTACGCGATGGGCATCACCGACCTCGACCCGATCGAGCACGGACTGATCTTCGAGCGGTTCCTCAACCCCGAGCGCGTCTCCATGCCCGACGTCGACATCGACTTCGACGAGCGCAGGCGCGTCGAGGTCATCAGGTACGTGACCGAGAAGTACGGCGCCGACAAGGTCGCCATGATCGGCACCTACGGCAAGATCAAGGCCAAGAACGCGATCAAGGACTCCGCGCGCGTGCTGGGCTACCCGTACGCGATGGGCGACCGCCTCACCAAGGCCATGCCCGCCGACGTCCTCGGCAAGGGCATCGACCTCGACGGCATCACCAACCCCTCGCACCCGCGCTACAACGAGGCGGGCGAGATCCGCGGGATGTACGAGAACGAGCCGGACGTCAAGAAGGTCATCGACACCGCCAAGGGCGTCGAGGGCCTGGTCCGGCAGATGGGCGTGCACGCCGCCGGCGTGATCATGTCCAGCGAGCCGATCATCGAGCACGCCCCGATCTGGGTGCGGCACACGGACGGCGTGACGATCACGCAGTGGGACTACCCGCAGTGCGAGTCCCTCGGCCTGATCAAGATGGACTTCCTGGGCCTGCGCAACCTCACCATCATGGACGACGCCGTGAAGATGGTGCGGTCCAACAAGGGCATCGACCTGGAGATGCTCTCGCTCCCGCTGGACGACCCGAAGACCTTCGAACTGCTCTGCCGCGGTGACACGCTCGGCGTGTTCCAGTTCGACGGCGGCCCGATGCGCTCGCTGCTCCGCCAGATGCAGCCCGACAACTTCGAGGACATCTCCGCCGTTTCGGCCCTGTACCGGCCGGGCCCGATGGGCATGAACTCGCACACGAACTACGCCGAGCGCAAGAACGGCCGCCAGGAGATCACGCCGATCCACCCGGAGCTCGAAGAGCCCCTGAAGGAGACGCTGGGTCTGACCTACGGCCTCATCGTGTACCAGGAGCAGGTGCAGAAGGCCGCCCAGATCGTCGCCGGTTACTCGCTCGGCGAGGCCGACATCCTGCGCCGCGTGATGGGCAAGAAGAAGCCCGAGGAACTGGCGAAGAACTTCACCATCTTCCAGGAGGGCGCCCGCAAGAACGGCTTCAGCGACCAGGCGATCCAGGCCCTGTGGGACGTCCTGGTCCCCTTCGCCGGATACGCGTTCAACAAGGCGCACTCCTCGGCGTACGGCCTGGTCACCTACTGGACCGCCTACCTCAAGGCGAACTATCCGGCCGAGTACATGGCGGCGCTGCTCACGTCCGTCAAGGACGACAAGGACAAGTCGGCCGTCTACCTCAACGAGTGCCGCCGCATGGGCATCAGGGTGCTCCCGCCGAACGTCAACGAGTCGGTGCACAACTTCGCCGCCCAGGGCGACGACGTGATCCTCTTCGGCCTGGAGGCCGTACGCAACGTCGGTACGAACGTGGTCGAGTCGATCATCAAGAGCCGTAAGGCCAAGGGCAAGTACGCCTCCTTCCCCGACTACCTTGACAAGGTCGAGGCGGTCGCGTGCAACAAGCGCACCACGGAATCGCTGATCAAGGCAGGCGCCTTCGACTCCCTGGGCCACACCCGCAAGGGCCTCACCGCGCACTTCGACTCGATGATCGACAACGTGGTCGCGGTCAAGCGCAAGGAGGCCGAGGGCCAGTTCGACCTCTTCGGCGGCATGGGCGAGGAGGACTCCAGCGAGCCCGGGTTCGGCCTCGATGTCGAGTTCACCACCGAGGAGTGGGAGAAGACCTATCTGCTCGCCCAGGAGCGGGAAATGCTCGGTCTGTACGTCTCCGACCACCCGCTCTTCGGTCTGGAGCACGTGCTGACCGACAAGGCCGACGCGGGCATCGCCCAGCTCACCGGCGGTGAGCACGCGGACGGTGCCGTGGTGACCATCGGCGGCATCATCTCGGGCCTCCAGCGCAAGATGACCAAGCAGGGCAACGCCTGGGCGATCGCCACGGTCGAGGACCTCGCCGGTTCCATCGAGTGCATGTTCTTCCCGGCGACGTACCAGCTCGTCTCGACCCAACTCGTCGAGGACGCCGTGGTGTTCGTCAAGGGCCGCCTCGACAAGCGTGAGGACGTGCCGCGGCTGGTCGCGATGGAGCTCCAGGTCCCCGACCTGTCGAACGCCGGCACCAACGCGCCGGTGATCCTCACGATTCCGGCCACCCGGGTCACCCCGCCGATGGTCAGCCGCCTCGGCGAGATCCTCAGCCACCACAGGGGCGAGAGCGAGGTCCGCATCAAGCTCCAGGGCCCGACCAAGACCACGGTGCTGCGCCTCGACCGGCACCGGGTGAAGCCGGATCCGGCGCTGTTCGGTGACCTGAAGGTACTGCTCGGGCCGTCCTGCCTGGCGGGCTGACCCGATGTCCCGCCCGGTCGGCTGACCTGCCGGGCACAGCGTGAGAGGGGCGCACCCCGTGCGGGGTGCGCCCCTCTTCATGTGCCTGGGTCTCAACAACCCGATATGCAGATGTCAGTTGTGACCGAAGCGCTTCTGCCGGCCCTTGCGGGCCATGTCGCCCGGGGTCACCTGCGTGGCGCGCTGCTCGGCCTGCGTCTCCATCGAGGACTGCTGGGCCTGCTGCTGACCACGCTCGGACTGCGGCTGCTTTCGGTCCTGCTTCTGTTTCTTGGCCATGGTGATGCCTCCTGTGGGGGATCTAGGGGCCAGGGCCGCGACCAGATTCACATAGGCTGACAAAGAACGCATTTCGGATAATTACCGTGTGTGACAGCGGTTGTCGGGGCGTGAGGCATGGCGCGTCACGGCGTCGATGCCCCGAAACGCCACGCCGAAGATCGAGTTCGGCCCGTTAACCCCCGCGCGGTCGGGCAGACTCGAAGGAAGCCCGAAGCAAACCTCCCAGGAAGAGGGTGAGTCGCGTGGACCGCTGCATCGTCCTGGTGGACGCCGGGTATCTGCTGGGCGCCGCCGCCAGCCTCCTCGCCGGGGAGCCCTCCCGGTCCCGGATCACCGTCGACCACGCCGCCCTCATCCAGGGGCTGCGCGAACGAGCCGAGTCCGACACCCAGCAGCCTCTGCTGCGCATTTACTGGTTCGACGGCGCCCCCGACCGCGTCCCCCAGCCCGAGCACCGCCGACTGCGTGTGATGCCCCGGGTCACCGTCCGGCTCGGCGCCCTGACCCGCAGCGACGGCCGCTGGGCGCAGAAGGGCGTGGACGCCGCGATGCACGCCGAACTCACCGAACTGGCCCGTAACCGCGCCTGCTCGGACGTGGTGCTGGTGACCGGAGACGGCGATCTGCTGCCGGGCATGATGGCCGCCAAGGAGCACGGCGTCGCCGTACACCTGTGGGCCGTGCAGGCAGCCGACGGCGACTACAACCAGTCCGAGGACCTGGTCGCCGAGGCCGACGAGCGGCGCGTGCTCGACCGTACGTGGATCACCAAGGCCGTACGAGCCAAGGAACTCACCGGCGTATGCGCGCCGCCGCCCGTGCCCCGGCCCGAGATCGCCGCGATCCTGTCCGCTCCGCTGCCGGACTCCGCGCTCGGCGCGCGGACCGAGCGGCCCGCCGAGGAGGGCGAGCACGCCCCGGCGGTCACCGCCTCGGAGAACGGCACGCAGGATCGGGTGCCGGCCCCCAAGGGCGTGCCCACGCCGAAGGACCTCGCCGCCCTGCGCGCGCCCGGCGTGCAGCCGGCCCAGCACCCCGCGAGCGCGACACTGCGGTGGTCCTCCGACAAGGGATGGGTCGACCGGCCGGGTGTCGCCGCCGAGCCGGCCGAGGCCGCGTCCATGCCGACGCTGGCGCAGCTGACCACGGCGGAGCAGCGGTGGGCCGACCGGGAGGAGGACATCACGACGGTCGGCGGCGATCCGTACGAGGTCGGGCAGGTGTTCGCGCGGCGGTGGATGGGGCGGCTGGGGGACCAGGGCCATCTGCAGCGGCTGTCGGGGATGTATCCGCGGATTCCGCATCGGATCGACGGGGAGCTGCTCAGGTACGCGGCCCGGTTCGGGTTGCTCGCGCACAAGGACGACCAGATCGACGAGCATGATCGGTACGCGATCCGGGCCGGGTTCTGGCGCGAGATCGATGTGCGGACGGCGGCGGAGCATGCGCCTGCCGGCGAGTGAGCGGGCAGAGGTCGTGTGGTGCGGCGGATGGGTGCTCACCGGTTGAATCGGCGGATTTATGATCACCGGCGGATTTATCGGTACGGCGAGTTTTGTGGCCGCGAGCTGGCGGTTTGTGCCGAGTGGCCGACCCGAGGACGGACCTGAGGTCCGGACCCCGTAGTCTCGTCCCTTGTGAGTACGCGCGTGGGACAGGCACTTCGGCACAGTGGGGATGTCGTGTGTGCCGTGCGCGGGCTGACCAAGACCTATCCGGCCGTGCGCGGGCGGCGCGGTACGCCCGGGACACCCGAGGTGCGGGCCACCGACGACGTACGGCTGGACATCCGCGGCGGCGAGATCTTCGGGCTGCTCGGTCCGAACGGCGCCGGCAAGACGACGCTCGTACGGCAGCTCACCGGGCTGATGCGGCCCGATCACGGCAGCGTGGAGATCCTCGGGCACGACATCGTGCGGCACCCGGAACGGGCCGCGCGCATCCTCGCCTACCTCGGACAGGAGTCGACCGCCCTCGACGACCTGACCGTGTCGCTCGCCGCCGAGACGACCGGGCGGCTGCGCGGGCTTGAGGTGCGCCAGGCGCGGGCCGAGCGGGACGCCGTACTCGACGAACTGGGCCTCGGGCCGCTGGCCGAGCGGCCGATCAGGAAGCTGTCCGGCGGGCAGCGCCGGCTGGCCTGCTTCGCCGCCGCGCTGGTGGGGGAGCGGCCGTTGCTCGTGCTCGACGAGCCGACCACGGCGATGGACCCGGTGGCGCGGCGGGCCGTGTGGTCGGCCGTGGACCGGCGGCGGGCCGAACTCGGGACGACCGTGGTGCTCGTCACCCACAACGTCATCGAGGCAGAGACCGTGCTCGACCGGGTCGCGGTGCTGGACCGGGGCCGCGTGATCGCCTGCGACACGCCGTCCGGGCTCAAGGAGCGGGTCGCGGGCGAGGTACGGGTCGAGCTGCTGTGGCGCGAGCGGGCGCCGCTGGACGTGCCCGAGGTCGCCGCGCTGCAGGACCGGGTCGTGGAGTCCGGGCGCCGCTGGACGCTGCGGCTCGCCCCCGAGGAGGCCCGCGCGGTCGTCGCCACCGTCACCGGCGGGGCCGCCTTCGCCGCGCTGGACGACTTCACGCTCGCCACGCCGAGTCTGGAGGACGTGTATCTGGCGCTGGGCGGGGCCGCGCAGCAAGGGCTGGTGAAGGCTTGAGCACGCAGACCGCCGTATCCGTACCGGTACTCGAATCCGTATCCGTACCCGTATCGGTGTCCGTACCCCTGCGGAACAGGGCCACCTCCCCAGTGAACCCCCGTGTGAAAGGGAGCAGCGCCACGTGAGTGTCGTACCCGCCGAGGTTCTGCCGGGCAGCGCCCTGGCCGTGGACGAGACGGCCGCTCCGGCCGCGGCCGAGCTCGGGCCGCGTGCGCGGCTGTGGCCGTCGCTGTGCGCCGTGTACCGGGCGCAGCTGTCCCGGGCGAGGGTCGCGCGCATTCCACTGCTGTTCGTGGCGACCTTCCAGTCGATCGGGATCATGATCCTGATGCGCGGGGTCGTGGACGGAGGGGCCGAGGCGCAGGCCGTGGTGGCCGGGTCCGCGGTGCTCGTGGTCGCCTTCGTCGCGCTGAATCTGCTCGCGCAGTACTTCGGGCAGCTGCGGGCGAGCGGTGGCCTCGACCACTACGCCACACTGCCGGTGCCGCCGGCCGCGGTGGTGCTCGGGGCGGCGGGGGCGTACGCCTCCTTCACCGTGCCGGGGACCGTGGTGACCGCCGTCTTCGGGTGTGTGCTGTTCGGGCTGCCGATCGCGCATCTGTGGGTGCTCGTCGCGGTGATCCCGCTGGCCGGGGCCGCGCTCGCCGGGCTGGGAGCGGCGCTCGGACTGCTCGCGCCGCGGCCCGAACTGGCCACGCTGCTCGGGCAGTTGGGGATGTCCGCGGCGCTGCTGCTGGGTGTGCTGCCGGCCGACCGGATGCCGGAGGTGGTGCGGTTCGCGCGGGATCTGCTGCCTTCGACGTACGGCGTGGAGGCTTTCGCGCGGACCTTCGGGCCGCACCCCGACTGGGCGTTCGTGCTCGGTGACCTCGCCGTGTGCGCGGTCGTCGGCGTCGTCTCGCTGGCCGTCGCCACCTGGGCCTACCGCCGGGCGGCCGTCCGGTGACGCGCCGCACAGGCGGGCCTGGCACGATGGCAGAGTGACCGCTCCGCTGACTCCACCACCGCCGCCGCGTGACCAGTCCCCGAACAGTGCGTGGCAGCCGCCTGCTGCCGGGCAGGGCGCGTCGGCGCCGCAGGACGCCGGGTACGGCGTTCCGTACGGCTCGTCCGGCTCGTATGGCTCGTCCGGACCTCAGGGCCCGCACGGCATGTACGGCGTCCAAGGCTCGTACGAACAGGACGGCCCCGGGATGAAGACCGAAGTGCGAGAGGCTGCCGTGGTCGCGCTGGTGGTGGCGCTCAGTGGGGCGCTGCTCGGGGTGCTGTGGTGGTGGCTGGCGCCGAGTGTGCCGCTGGTCGGGGATGTCGTCGACAAGAACTGGGTCGTCTACTTCAAGGACACCGAGGGGGAGCAGGCCGCGGGGGTGGACGGAACGTTCACTCTGCTTGCGCTCGCGTTCGGGCTGGTCAGTGCCGCTGCCGTGTTTCTCATACGGCGGCGTGGGGGCGTGCCGTTGGTGGTGGGGCTGGCGGTCGGGGCGTTTCTCGGGTCCTTGCTGGCCTGGAAGGTCGGGGTGTGGCTCGGGCCCTCGCAGGATGTGATCGCCCATGCGAAGGAAGCGGGCAAGGGGGTTACCTTCTCGGCGCCGGTGAAGCTGGGGGCCAAGGGGGCGTGGCTGGTCTGGCCGTTGGCCGCGTTGGTGGTGCATCTGGGGCTGACGGCGATGTTCGGGCCTCGGGATGTGGATCCGTATCAGGAGCAGTTGGGGGCGCAGCAGGGGGCTCCGCCGGTTTAGGGGTTCGGTGGGTGGGGGTGCCGCCGGGGGATTTCGCCCCCGCCGCCCCTACCCGTCCCGTCCTCCAGGGGCTCTGCCCCTTCGACCCCGGCCCGCTCCTGGGGGCTGCCGCCCCCAGACCCCCGCATCGGCCCCGAAAGGGCCTCGTCCTCAAACGCCGGACGGGCTGAGAGATGCCCCCTGCGGGTGGGTGGGGCTAGGGGTGGTGGGGTCTTGTCTTCAAACGCCGGGCGGGCTGGGAGATGCCCCCTGCGGGTGGGTGGGGCTAGGGATGGTGGGGCCTTGTCTTCAAACGCCGGGCGGGCTGGGAGATGCCCCCTGCGGGTGGGTGGGGCTAGGGATGGTGGGGCCTTGTCCTCAAACGCCGGGCGGGCTGAAATGCCTGGGCCTGCGTCGAGACGCCGGACCGGCTGAAAGGCACGGGCCAGCGTCGAGAGGGCGTTACGCCGGGCGGCGTCCGTGGTTTGAGCGGCCCTTCTTGATGCGCCACTTGCGTTTCCGCGTTTTCTTCGACATGTCTCTCGTGTTTAACCGAGGAGACCGAGGGCGTCGAGAGGTCACGCACGGCCGATGGGGGCCAGGGTCGCGTTCGTGAGCTTGGTGAGGGCCTCGGGGGCTAGTTCGACCTCCAGGCCGCGGCGGCCCGCCGAGACGCAGATCGTGGGGTGGGTGGTGGCCGAGGCGTCCAGGACCGTCGGGAGTTTCTTGCGCTGGCCCAGGGGGGAGATGCCGCCGCGGACGTAGCCGGTGGTGCGTTCCGCCAGGGCCGGGTCGGCCATGGCCGCGCGCTTGCCGCCGACCGCCGATGCCAGGGCCTTGAGGTCCAGCTGGCCGGCCACCGGGACCACCGCCACCGTCAGGGTGCCGTCCACGTCCGCCACCAGCGTCTTGAAGACCCGGTCCGGTGACACGCCCATGGCCTCGGCCGCCTCTTCGCCGTAGGAGGGGTGGGCGGGGTCGTGGTCGTAGGCGTGGACCGTGTACTCGACGCCCGCGGAGGTGAGAGCGACCGTTGCGGGTGTGCCGCCCTGCTGTTGCTGGTTCTTCTTTGACTTCTTCGCCATCGTGGCCGGGTCCCCAGAGGTCAGTTCAGGCTCGTCGGGCTGCGCGTCAGGTCCGACGCCGGCAGTGACGGCAGCGTACGGATGATCGACGTCTCGGCGCGAAGGAGTTTCAGTTCGTCGCGCAGGCGGGACGCGATGTCCGGGGACTGGAGCAGGCGTTGCTTCGTCGGGGTGTCCAGCATCATCGCGGCGGCCACCAGGTAGGAGACGACCGACGGCTGGTCCGGCAGCTCCGTCGCCGTGGACAGGGAGCGTTCGCGGGCGCCCGCCAGGCGCTTCTGGTACTGGCGGAAGGCGCGGAGTACCCCCTCCGCCAGCGCTCCGGCCTCGTCTCCCGGCTCATCCGGCAGCTCCTCCAGCTCCGCCGTCAGGAACGGGCCCGATGCGTCGACCGAGAGGAGCCGCACGCGCGTCGTCCCCGTCGCCAGCACCTCGAACGTGCCGTCGGCCCGCTCCCGGATCGTCGCGGCGTCCGCCACACAGCCCACCCCGTGGAAGGCCTTGACCGGGTCGGGGCCGAAGCCCGCGGTGGGGCCGCGGTCGGGCAGGGCCGTCGGGTCGGGCATGCCGGGCGCGCTCGGGGCCACCTCGTGGCCGTCGCGGATCGCCACGACGGCGAAACGGCGCGGTTCCTCCTCGGGGGTCTTCAGCAGCTCGCGCATCATGGCGCGGTAGCGCTCCTCGAAGACGTTCAGAGGGAGTACGAGGCCCGGGAACAGCACCGAGTTCAGGGGAAAGAGCGGAAGGCGGACGGTCACGGCGCCAAAGCCTAGTGGTCGCCGGAGTGAACGCGTCCGCCGCGCCCACTTCGTGGATCACCGGCGCTCGCCAGGGAGGCCGTGGCAGCCGCCCGCGCCCGGATCTCGTCCCGCACCTCCAGGAACCGGCCCAGCGGATCGTCGGAGAACCGGCTCCACGGGAAGGACGTGGCGTACGGGCCGATCAGGCGCAGTTGCTCCAGGGCGTCCTCCCAGCGGTCCAGCCGTGCCAGGACGTACGTCAGCTTGTTGCGCATCCCGGCCGGCCACAGGTCGGCCGCCGGGAACCGGGTGGAGAGCGCGACGGCCCGGTCGGCCGCCGCCTCCAGCCGCTCGGGCGGCACGCCCGGACCGCAGCCGTCGGTCAGGTAGGCGAAGGCCGCCCGGGTCGGCAGAGCCTGGACGAGGGAGTCGGCGGGGGCGTCCTGGGCCGCCCGGTCGGCGAAGTCGAAGCACTCCCGGTGCGAGCCGTGCCAGGACGAGGCCAGATAGCGCAGGGCCGCCACATGGCAGCCGTAGTGGAGCGGGGCGCGGCGCAGCGCCGCCTCCCACAGTTCCCCGAAGTAGGTGTGCCCGGCGCGTGAGCCGCGCGCGTGGTCCAGGGCGATCCGCCACGGCACCGGGTCGCGGTCGTCGGCGCGCGCGGCCGCCGTGATCAGCGGGCTCACCCCGCGCAGCAGCTCGGCCCGGGCCGGTGACTGCCAGGCGTGGTCCACCGCGAGCTGGGCCTTGACCAGCAGCGCGTCGGGATCGTGCGGGGCGGCCGCGCACCAGGCCCGCAGCCACTCCGGCCGGGAGCGCGCGAAGGCCGCCAGCCGCAGGACGTACCCGTCGCGGTGCTCCCACCGCGCCCCCAGCCGTGTGGCGGCGAGCAGTTCGGCTGCAGGCTCGTACGCGCCCCGCCCGGCCGCCACCAGCGCGGGACCGAGGTGGTCGTCGGGCGCGTCGAGGAGCACCTCGGCATCGGCGGGGAGAACGCCGGCGAGGTGTTCGACGGTCCTTGGCGTCCGGGACGCGCGGCCGAACGGGAGCAGCAGAGCCATGGTGTCGACCATTGAAAGACCGCTGCTCGCGCTCGCGCCAGAGGGAACGGGCAACCCGTGGAAAGTTGTACGCGGATGGGTCAAGAACCGGTAAAGGTCAACGGTTCAACAACTGTCGGACATGCACACTTTCCGCTCAGGAACCTCACTGACCTCACCAAACACTGCCGTGTCAGCTCCGCCGCAGCAACCGCGTCGCCCCCGCCGCCACCGTCGTCGCCAGGATCCAGCCCAGCAGGATCATCGCGGCGGCCAGCCACTGCCAGGCCCCGCTGAGCTGCCAGAACCCGACCTGGCCCAGGTCGATGACCGGCAGCAGCAGGTCGAGGGCGAACAGGGCCGGGTTCCAGGCCGGATGCTCGCCGCCCTTGAGCGGTGGCGGTGGGTCCGCGTAGGTGAAGGCCACCGCACTCGCCGCCCACAGCACCGCCATCCACACGGCGGCCCGGCCCGGCCGATAACCGTAGGCGACCATCCAGTCCTGCGCGTACCCCACGAGCTTGGCCGCCGGCGGCAGCGTCTCGCGGCGCCGGCGCTGCTTGGCGAGGAGTACCTCGCGCGCGTCCTCGTCCTCACCGCCGGCCCGCAGCACGGAGGCCAGCAGTTCGTACGGCTCCGGGTTGTACTCGGCGGTCGCGGCGGCGACCCACTCCAGCCGCCGCTCCAGCGGGAACGGGCCGCGCGGCACGAGGTTCTCGTAGGTGAAGCCGCCCATGTGCAGCAGACCGGGCCCGGGCCACGCGTCCGCCCGGTCCATCAGGTTGACGACCCGCGCCCCCGACAGCACCACCCCGCCGCGCTCCGGCCCCTCCCCGAGGAAGCGCAGCTCGGGCGTCTGGATGCGGCGCAGCGACAGCTCCTGCTCGTCGGTGAACGTGAACCGGGCCCGCTCCAGGTCCACCGCGTCCCCGAACCGCCCGTCGTCCAGCCGTACCCCGCCCTGGCACTCGAACCGCTGGATCCGCGTCCCGCGCGCGGGCGTACGGCCGCTCAGCAGCGGACTGCCGACGCCCGCCGGAGTCAGGTACAGGGTGCGTCCGACGGTCAGCTGGGGCGCGTTCAGTGCGAGCCGCGTGTACGGGTTGACCAGCCGCGCGCCCCGCAGGCTGAGCGACACGCCGATGTTGGCGCCGCGCAGGCTCAGCTCCCCGTGCGACTCCAGCATCTCGGCCTGGAGGTCCTGGCCGACGCTGATGCCGTCCGCGGCGATCGAGCGGCCGCTGCGGTCGCGGTAGACGATGGCCTGGTTGAGCAGCAGATCCGTGCCTATGTGGGCGTCGGTGAGCCGTACGCCGTTGTGGAAGCGGCAGCGCGGCAGATGCAGATCGCCCTCGGTGTGCACCCGGGCGGCCTCCAGGCGCGGCACGGCGCAGTCCACCAGCCGTACGGTCGTGAAGTGGGCCTCCGGCAGCCGGACCTCTCGGTCGAAACGGCAGCCGCGCAGCTCGACGTACGGCACCACCGTGCCGCCGGCGAGGTCCATCGTGTCGCTGATCCGCACGCCGACCAGCTTCAGCGAGGACACCCGGCCCGCGAGGGCGGGCGGTCCGTCCAGCAGCAGCCAGCAGACGATACGCGCGCGTACCGTCCGCTCCTCGCCCCAGGGATGCCCGCCGTGCGGATCGTCGACGACCGTGTCGCCGCTGCTCAGGTCGTACACGCTGCCGTTGCGGAAGGCCTGCCACATGCCGAGTTCGGCGGCGGTCAGGTCGTCCGGCAGGTCGTCCGGCAGATCTCCGTCGCGGAGGCCGCCACCTTCGGTCACGTCGCGTCCATCCCCCTCATCTACTCATGTGGCTACTCACGGGTTCGTACAACTGTTCATGCCCGCTGAGTGACCCCCCGAACGCTAGACGTGAAGGTGATCTTCCAGGTTCCTGCGACGATCTGTATCAGCCATTGATACGCGCGAACGACGCCGAACCCGGGTCTGAGAGAATTGAGCCCGTGATCTCCCGAATCGATCTGCGCGGCGACGCCCTCCCCGAGGGCCCCGCCCTGCGCGACCTGCTGCCCCGAGCCGACTTCGACGTCTCGGCCGCCCTGGAGAAGGTGCGTCCGATCTGCGAGGCCGTGCATCATCGGGGCGACGCGGCGCTGATCGACTTCGCGGAGAAGTTCGACGGGGTCAGGCTGGACCAGGTGCGGGTGCCCGCCGAGGCACTCGAAAAGGCCCTCGCGGAGCTCGACCCGGCCGTGCGCGCGGCCCTGGAGGAGTCCATCCGCCGCGCCCGTCTCGTCCACCGCGAGCAGCGCCGTACGACGCACACGACCCAGGTCGTGCCGGGCGGCTCCGTGACCGAGAAGTGGGTGCCGGTCGACCGCGTCGGGCTGTACGCGCCCGGCGGGCGGTCCGTCTACCCGTCCTCCGTGATCATGAACGTGGTGCCCGCTCAGGAGGCCGGCGTCGAGTCGATCGCCCTCGCCTCGCCCGCGCAGGCCGAGTTCGGTGGCCTCCCGCACCCGACGATCCTTGCCGCGTGCGCGCTGCTGGGCGTCGACGAGGTCTACGCGGCCGGCGGTGCGACGGCCGTCGCGATGTTCGCGCACGGCACCGAGTCCTGCCCGCCCGCCAACATGGTCACCGGCCCCGGCAACATCTGGGTCGCCGCCGCCAAGCGCTACTTCACCGGCAAGATCGGCATCGACGCCGAGGCGGGCCCGACCGAGATCGCGGTCCTCGCCGACGCCACCGCCGACCCGGTGCACGTCGCCTCCGACCTGATCAGCCAGGCCGAGCACGACCCGCTCGCCGCCGCCGTCCTCGTCACCGACTCCGTGGAGCTCGCGGACGCGGTGGAGAAGGAGCTGGAGCCGCAGGTCGCGGCCACCAAGCACATCGAGGACCGGATCGTGCCCGCCCTGAAGGGCCGGCAGTCCGCGATCGTCCTGGTCGACGGCGTCGACGAGGGTCTCAAGGTCGTCGACGCGTACGGCGCCGAGCACCTGGAGATCCAGACGGCCGACGCGGCCGCCGTGGCCGACCGGGTGCGCAATGCCGGCGCGATCTTCATCGGCCCCTGGGCGCCGGTCTCGCTCGGCGACTACGCCGCCGGCTCCAACCACGTGCTGCCCACCGGTGGCTGCGCCTGCCACTCCTCGGGCCTGTCGGTCCAGTCCTTCCTGCGCGGCATCCACATCGTCGACTACACGAAGGACGCGCTGGCCGAGGTCGCGCATCACGTGGTCACGCTGGCGGAGGCGGAGGATCTGCCGGCGCACGGCGCGGCGATCAAGGCTCGGTTCGGTTGGAAGGTTCCAGAAGGCAAGTGACAGGCATCGACGATCTCCCCGTACGGGACGAGCTGCGCGGCAAGTCCCCCTACGGCGCGCCCCAGTTGGACGTCCCCGTACGGCTGAACACCAATGAGAACCCCTACCCGCTGCCCGAGCCGCTGGTCGAGCGGATCGCCGAGCGCGTCCGTGCGGTGGCCCGCAACCTCAACCGCTACCCGGACCGGGACGCGGTCGAGCTGCGCACCCAGCTCGCCAAGTACCTGACGGACACGTCCGGCCACGAGGTGGGCCTCGCCAACGTCTGGGCGGCCAACGGCTCCAACGAGGTCATCCAGCAGCTGCTGCAGACCTTCGGCGGACCGGGCCGTACGGCCATCGGTTTCGAGCCGTCGTACTCGATGCACGGCCTCATCTCGCGCGGCACCGGCACGGGCTGGATCTCCGGCCCGCGCAACGAGGACTTCACGATCGACCTCGCGGCCGCCGAGAAGGCCATCGCCGAGAACCGGCCCGACGTCGTGTTCATCACCACGCCCAACAACCCCACGGGCAACGCGGTTCCGCCCGAGACGGTCCTCGCGCTGTACGAGGCCGCGCAGGCCGCCAAGCCCTCGATGGTCGTGGTCGACGAGGCCTACATCGAGTTCAGCCACGGCGACTCGCTGCTGCCGCTGCTCGAAGGTCGGCCGAATCTCGTCGTCTCCCGGACGATGTCGAAGGCCTTCGGCGCGGCCGGCCTGCGCCTCGGCTATCTCGCCGCGGACCCGGCTGTGGTGGACGCCGTCCAGCTCGTACGGCTGCCGTACCACCTGTCGGCCGTCACCCAGGCGACCGCCCTGGCCGCCCTGGAGCACACCGACACGCTGCTGAAGTACGTCGAGCAGCTGAAGGCCGAGCGGGACCGGCTGGTGAGCGAGCTGCGCGCGATCGGCTACGACGTCGTCGAGTCCGACGCGAACTTCGTGCAGTTCGGCAGGTTCGAGGACTCGCACACCGCCTGGCGGAAGATCCTCGACCGGGGTGTCCTGGTCAGGGACAACGGCATTCCGGGGTGGCTGCGGGTCAGCGCCGGAACCCCCGAAGAGAACGACGCGTTCCTCGACGCGGTACGTGCACTGAAGAAGGAGCAGACCACATGAACCGCGTAGGCCGCATAGAGCGGGTGACGAAGGAGACCTCGGTCCTCGTCGAGATCGATCTCGACGGGTCCGGGAAGGTCGATGTGTCGACAGGCGTCGGCTTCTACGACCACATGCTCGACCAGCTCGGCCGGCACGGTCTGTTCGACCTGACCGTGAAGACCGAGGGCGACCTGCACATCGACTCCCACCACACCATCGAGGACACCGCCCTCGCGCTGGGCGCCGCCTTCAAGCAGGCCCTCGGCGACAAGGTGGGGATCTACCGCTTCGGCAACTGCACGGTCCCGCTGGACGAGTCCCTCGCCCAGGTCACCGTCGACCTCTCCGGCCGCCCGTACCTCGTGCACACCGAGCCCGAGAACATGGCGCCGATGATCGGCGAGTACGACACGACCATGACCCGGCACATCCTGGAGTCCTTCGTCGCCCAGGCCCAGGTCGCGCTGCACGTGCACGTGCCGTACGGGCGCAACGCGCACCACATCGTGGAGTGCCAGTTCAAGGCGCTGGCGCGGGCCCTGCGCTACGCCTCGGAGCGCGACCCGCGCGCGGCCGGCATCCTCCCCTCGACGAAGGGCGCCCTGTGACCGGCCTGTCGACCCTGCTGATCGTCGTCGGCCTCTTCCTGGCCGGCGGCATCTACTCCTTCGTCAAGCAGCAGATGCCGAAGAGCCTCATCGTGTTGCTGTCGATAGGCGCCACGATGTGTCTGGTCGCGGGCGTCCTGAGGCTGGAGGTGTGGAATTGACCGACTCCAAGAAGGTCGTGGTCTTCGACTACGGCTTCGGCAACGTCCGTTCCGCCGAACGCGCCCTCGCGCGCGCGGGAGCCGACGTCGAGATCACCCGTGACTTCGACAGGGCCATGAACGCCGACGGGCTGCTGGTGCCGGGCGTCGGCGCCTTCGCGGCCTGTATGCAGGGCCTGAAGGAGGCACGCGGCGACTGGATCGTCGAGCGACGGCTGTCCGGCGGGCGCCCCGTGATGGGCATCTGCGTCGGTATGCAGATCCTCTTCGCACGCGGCATCGAGCACGGCGTCGAGACCGAGGGTCTCGGCGAGTGGCCGGGCTCGGTGGAGCCGTTGCAGGCCGAGATCGTGCCCCACATGGGCTGGAACACCGTGGACGCGGCGGCCGGCTCCCAGCTGTTCGCCGGCCTGGACGCGGACGCGCGCTTCTACTTCGTGCACTCCTACGCCGTCCACGACTGGACCCTGGAGACCGAGAACCCGGTGATGAGAGCCCCGCTGGTCACCTGGTCGACGCACGGCAAGCCCTTCGTGGCCGCCGTGGAGAACGGCGCCCTGTGGGCCACCCAGTTCCACCCCGAGAAGTCCGGCGACGCCGGAGCGCAGCTGCTCACCAACTGGATCGGAACCCTGTAGAGACATGGCCAAGCTCGAACTCCTCCCCGCCGTCGACGTCCGTGACGGCCAGGCCGTCCGCCTCGTGCACGGCGAGTCCGGCACCGAGACGTCCTACGGCTCCCCGCTGGAGGCCGCCCTGGCGTGGCAGCGCTCCGGCGCCGAGTGGCTGCACCTGGTCGACCTCGACGCGGCCTTCGGCACCGGCGACAACCGTGAGCTGATCGCCGAGGTCGCGAAGGCGATGGACATCAAGGTCGAGCTGTCCGGCGGCATCCGCGACGACGCCTCGCTGGCCGCCGCGCTCGCCACCGGCTGCACGCGCGTGAACCTCGGTACGGCCGCCCTGGAGACCCCCGAGTGGGTCGCCAAGGTCATCGCCGAGCACGGCGACAAGATCGCGGTGGGCCTGGACGTACGCGGCACGACCCTGCGCGGCCGCGGCTGGACCCGCGACGGCGGCGACCTCTACGAGACGCTGGAGCGCCTCAACAGCGAGGGCTGCGCGCGCTACGTCGTCACCGACATCGCCAAGGACGGCACGCTCCAGGGCCCGAACCTGGAACTGCTGAAGAACGTCTGCGCCGCGACGGACCGCCCGGTCGTGGCCTCCGGCGGCGTGTCGTCGCTGGACGACCTGCGCGCCATCGCCGAGCTGGTGCCCCTCGGTGTCGAGGGCTCCATCGTCGGGAAGGCCCTGTACGCGAAGGCGTTCACCCTGGAAGAGGCCCTGGAGGCGGTAGCCGAGTGAGCGACGTACGACGCGTCACGACGGGCGCTCCCTGGGAGGACGCCTTCGGCTACTCCCGGGCGGTCGAACTGCCGAACGGCCTCGTGCTGGTCTCCGGCTGCACGTCCATAGTGGACGGTCAGATCGCCGGCGGCGGTCCGCACGAGCAGACGGTCAACGCCTTCAACGTCGCGTTCGCGGCGTTGGAGCAGCTGGGCCTCGGCCGCGACGATGTCGTACGTACGCGCATGTACATCACTCACGCCCGGGACGTGGACGAGGTCGGACGCGCTCACAAGGAGCTGTTCGACTCCGTCCGGCCCGCCACATCCATGATCATCGTCTCCGGCTTCGTGGACCCCAGCCTGGTCGTCGAGGTCGAGGTGGAGGCGTACCGAGAGGCACCCGAGTCATGACCCTGGCCGTACGAGTCATCCCCTGCCTGGACGTGGACAACGGCCGGGTCGTCAAGGGCGTCAACTTCCAGAACCTGCGCGACGCGGGCGACCCCGTCGAGATGGCCAAGGTGTACGACGCCGAGGGCGCCGACGAGCTGACGTTCCTGGACATCACCGCCTCGTCGGGCAACCGCGAGACGACGTACGACGTGGTGCGCCGCACCGCCGAGCAGGTGTTCATCCCGCTGACGGTCGGCGGCGGCGTCCGCACGGCCGAGGACGTGGACAAGCTGCTGCGCGCGGGCGCGGACAAGGTGGGCGTCAACACCGCCGCCATCGCCCGCCCCGACCTGATCCGCGAGATCGCCGAGCGGTTCGGGCGGCAGGTGCTGGTGCTGTCGGTGGACGCGCGGCGCACGGAGGGCGGGTCCTTCGAGGTGACCACGCACGGCGGTCGCAAGGGCACCGGCATCGACGCCGTCGAGTGGGCGCACCGCGCCGCCGAGCTGGGCGCGGGCGAGATCCTGCTCAACTCGATGGACGCGGACGGCACGAAGGACGGCTACGACCTGGAGATGATCCGGGCCGTACGCAAGCACGTGACGGTTCCGGTGATCGCGTCCGGCGGCGCCGGCAAGCTCGCCGACTTCCCGCCGGCCGTGGAGGCGGGGGCGGACGCGGTGCTCGCCGCGTCGGTGTTCCACTTCGGGGATCTGCGGATCGGTGAGGTGAAGGACGCGTTGCGGGGGGCCGGACACCCCGTCAGGTGACGCCGATCTGAGCCCCGGTCACCAAGTGGCCGGGGCTTTCTCATGAGCAGATGCGAAAGGAAAGTTGCGCAAAATCAATTGTGCAATTTTTCTTTCGCATCTACGGTGAGGGCATGACAGGCAAGGAAAGAGACCGCCGGATCACGGACCTGGGCACCCTCAAGGCGCTCGCCCATCCGCTGCGCATGAACCTTCTCCGCGGGCTGACGATCGCCCGGGTCGCCACCGCATCACAGCTCGCCGAGCAGGTCGACGAGGCGGTCTCCCTGGTCAGCTACCACCTGCGCAAGCTCGCCGAGCACGGGCTCATCGAGGAGGCCGAGCCGCAGAGTGCCGACGGCCGTGAGCGCTGGTGGCAGCCCGCCTCGGACGGTGTGCGCATCCGCGAGGAGGACTTTCGCGACGCCCCCGAGAAGGCGGCCGCGCACACGGCGGCGAGCCGGCTCTTCGCCGAGCAGCGCACCGGGATGTACCGGCGCTGGCTCGACGAGCGCGCCCACTGGGGCCCCGAGTGGAACCGGGCCGCCGAGTCCTCCGAGTCCCACCTGCGCCTCACCGCGGACGAACTCACCGAGCTGAACAAGGAGTTGCTGACCCTCCTGCGCCGGTACGACGCGCAGGGACAGGCCGCTGAGGCCGCCGGTGACATCGAGGGCCGCGAGAGCGTCGCGGTGCACACGTACGCCTTCCCGTTCCGGACCTGAGAGGACCGACGTGCCGTCGACGCAGACCGGCTCCGCGAACACCGCCGTGGCGGAGTGCCCCGCCCACCGTGACCCCAACGTGCTGCGCTGGCTCGGGGCCTACGCCTCGTCGGCCGTGGGCGACAACGTGTACTACCTCGCCCTGTCCTGGGCCGCCGTCCAGGCCGGAACGCCCGCTCAGGCGGGTCTGGTGACCGCGCTCAGCGCGTTACCGCGGGCCCTGCTGATGTTGGGCGGGGGAGTCATCGCCGACCGCTTCGGCCCGCGCAGGGTGCTGATCAGCAGCGACGCGGTGCGGTGCGCGGCTGTCCTGGCGGTCGCCGCACTGCTGCTCGTGGGCAGCCCGGCCCTGTGGCCGCTGGCCGCGCTGGCACTGCTCTTCGGGGCCGTCGACGCCGTCATGATGCCCGCCCTGGGCGCGTTGCCGACCCGGATCACCGGCCGCGGACAGCTCGCCCGGGTGCACGGCATGCGCGGACTCGCCGTCCGGCTGGCCAACGTCGTCGGCGCCCCGCTCGGCGGCCTCGGCGTGGCCCTCGGGGGCACCGCGGCGGCGTTCGGTCTGGCCGGGCTGCTGTTCGCGGCCTCCCTGCCGCTCCTGATCGCCCTACGGGTGGGAAAGCAGCCCGCGGACGACACACGCGCGCGTGGCAGCGCCTGGAGCGACCTGACCGGCGGCCTGCGCTACCTACGCGGCCACCGCGTCCTGCTGCCGCTGATCGTCGTCATCGCGCTCAGCGACCTCGGCTTCGTCGGCCCCCTCAACGTGGGCCTGGCCCTGCTCGCCGAGGAGCGCGGCTGGGGCGCCGGTGGCATCGGATGGGTACTCGCCGGGTTCGGTACGGGCGCGGGGGCGGCCTCGCTGCTGCTCACCGCCCGTGGGCGCGTCCCGCGCGCGGGGCTCGTGCTGTCCGTGTCCGGGGTGTCCGGCGCCGTCGCGATCGGCGCCCTGGCCTTCATGCCGCACCTCGCGGTCGCCGTCGCCGTTGCCCTGTCCATCGGGCTCATCGCGGGGCTGAACGGCGTCCTGTGCGGGGCACTGCTGCAGGCCGAGTCCGACCGGGCCTACGTCGGCCGGGTCACGTCCGTGTCGACCTTCTTCAGCCTCGGCGTCGCCCCGCTCACCTTCCCGCTGACCGGTGCCGCGATCGGCCTGTGGGGCACGGGCCCGGTCTTCGTCGCCAGCGCGGCCGTCTGCGGGCTCGCCGGAGTGGTCGGCCTGTGTACGCGGGACCTGCGCAGGGCCGAACTGCCCCGCTGAGCCCCAAGCTGCCGGCCGATCCTCAGATCCCGAGCTGCTTCCCCTCGTGCAGCCTGGCGATCGCGTCCTTCTCGCCGTCCAGCTCGACCTTGGCGGCGCTCTGCCGGCCGTAGGCGAACAGCAGCAGTTCCGACGGCTCGCCGGTCACCGTGACGACCGGCGTGCCCCGGTGGGCGACCGCCGTCTGGCCGTCGGGGCGGCGCAGCACCAGGCCCGTCGGGGCGCTGCGGCCCACCAGACGCGCGGAGCGCTCCAGACGGGACCACAGGGCGTCCTGGAAGACCCGGTCGAGTTCGCGCGGCGTCCAGTCCGGCTGGGCACGGCGGACGTCCTCCGTGTGGACGTAGAACTCGATCGTGTTGGACGCCTCGTCGATCTGCTTGAGCTGGAAGGGCGAGAAGCGCGGCGGGCCGGTGCGGATGAGCTGGATCAGCTCCTCGTACGGCTTCGCCGCGAACTCTTCCATCGCCTTGTCCAGACGCTGCGCGAGCGGCTTGATCAGCAGGCCGGCGGCGGCGTCGGGGCGGCGCTCGCGCACCACCACGTGCGCGGCGAGATCACGGGTCTGCCAGCCCTCGCAGAGGGTCGGGGCCTCAGGGCCCTCGGCCTCCAAGAGGTCGGCGAGGAGAAGTCGTTCACGCTGGGCGAAGGTCGACATGCAGTCAGCCTACGACCAGCCTCAGGGTCCGCCCAGTGGACACCGAACCGTCACTGTCAGTGGCAGGCGGCACAATGGCATGCATGACCACCAGTACGCCCCGTCAGCCCAGCCGGCTGGACCCCGAGGTCGCCGCGCGCCTCAAGCGCAGCGCGGACGGACTCCTGCCCGCCATCGCCCAGCAGTACGACACCGGAGAGGTGCTGATGCTCGGCTGGATGGACGACGAGGCGCTGCATCGCACGCTCACCACCGGCCGCTGCACCTACTGGTCGCGCAGCCGCCGGGAGTACTGGGTCAAGGGCGACACCTCCGGCCACTTCCAGTGGGTCAAGTCCGTCGCCCTCGACTGCGACGCCGACACCCTGCTCGTCAGGGTCGACCAGGTCGGCGCGGCCTGCCACACGGGCGCGCGCACCTGCTTCGACGCGGATGTGCTGCTCAAGGACGGTGACGGCCGCGGCGCCGACACCGATTCCGGCGCACCGGCCTCGGATCAGTAAGGTCAGCCGCCATGGACCTAGAGACGTTCCGCAAGCTGGCCACCGACCGCCGCGTCATTCCGGTCACCCGCAAGCTCCTCGCCGACGGCGACACCCCGGTCGCCCTCTACCGCAAGCTCGCCGCCGAGCGCCCCGGCACGTTCCTGCTGGAATCCGCGGAGAACGGCAGGTCCTGGTCCCGCTACTCGTTCGTGGGCGTGCGCTCCGCGGCCACCCTCACCGAGCGCGACGGACAGGCCCACTGGCTCGGCACCCCGCCCGTCGGCGTCCCCGTCGAGGGCGACCCGCTCGCCGCCCTGCGCGCCACCATCGAGGCCCTGCACACCCCCCGTGACCTTGCCCACGACCTCGGCCTGCCGCCCTTCACCGGCGGCATGGTCGGCTACCTCGGCTACGACATCGTGCGCCGCCTGGAGAAGATCGGCCCCGGCGAGCGGGACGACCTCCAGCTGCCCGAGCTGACCATGCTGCTCACCAGTGACCTCGCCGTCATGGACCACTGGGAGGGCTCGGTCCTGCTGATCGCCAACGCGATCAACCACAACGACCTCGACACGGGCGTCGACGAGTCCTACGCCGACGCGGTCGCCCGCCTGGACGCCATGGAGGCCGACCTCTCGCGCCCGGTCGCCCAGCCCCCGGCCGTGCTGCCGCCCTCGGAGCTCCCGGAGTACACCGCCCTGTGGGGCGGCGAGGACTTCCAGGAGGCCGTCGAGGACATCAAGGAGCGCATCCGGGCCGGCGAGGCCTTCCAGGTCGTCCCCTCCCAGCGCTTCGAAACGCCGTGCACGGCAAGCGCGTTGGACGTCTACCGGGTGCTGCGGGCGACGAACCCGTCGCCGTACATGTACCTGTTCCGCTTCGACGGCTTCGACGTCGTCGGCTCGTCGCCCGAGGCCCTGGTGAAGGTCGAGGACGGGCAGGCGATGGTCCACCCCATCGCCGGCACGCGGTGGCGCGGGGCGACCCCGCAGGAGGACCAGGCCCTCGCCGACGAACTGCTCGCCGACCCGAAGGAACGCGCCGAGCACCTCATGCTGGTCGACCTCGGCCGCAACGACCTGGGGCGGGTCTGCGAGCCGGGCTCCGTCGAGGTCGTCGACTTCATGTCCATCGAGCGGTACTCGCACGTGATGCACATCGTCTCGACGGTGACCGGACGGGTCGCACAGGGCCGCACGGCCTTCGACGTCCTGACGGCCTGCTTCCCGGCCGGCACGCTCTCCGGCGCCCCCAAGCCCCGCGCGATGCAGATCATCGACGAACTGGAGCCGTCCAGGCGGGGGTTGTACGGCGGCTGCGTCGGCTACCTCGACTTCGCGGGCGACTCCGACACGGCCATCGCGATCCGTACGGCCCTGCTGCGGGACGGAACGGCGTACGTCCAGGCCGGCGCTGGCATCGTCGCCGACTCGGACCCCGTCGCCGAGGACACCGAGTGCCGGAACAAGGCGGCGGCGGTACTGCGCGCGGTGCACACGGCGAACCGGCTCGGCTGACCGCCGGGGGACCGGCCGAAGTGGCCCGGGCTGAACCCGGGTGGCCCTCTCACCGGAACCCCGGGTGACTGTTCGCTCGGGGTTCGGGTGATAGTGGAGTACGTGACTGCTGTTCCTCACCCCCGTTCCGAAGCCCCCGGTTCCGCCCGGGCCGGCCGTATGAGCCTCGCCGTCGCCCTGCTGTGCGGGGCGCTCGGCGCGGCCGTCGCGCTGCTGTCGACCCGGCAGCGCTGGTCGGAGGGCACCGTGACGGTGGCCGGCGGCCCGTTCCCCCTGATCGCCAAGGGCAGCGACGTCACGGGCGTCCCCGCGGCCCTGGCGATAGTGGGGCTCGCCGCGCTCGTCGCCGTCTTCGCCGTCCGCCGGGCCGGCCGCTTCATGGTCGCCGCCCTGCTGGCGCTCTCCGGCGCCGGTACCGTCGCGGCGGCCCTGCTCGGCGCCTCCGACAGCTCCGCGCTCGACGAGAAGGCCGCGCAGGCGTCCGGCGACACCTCGGCCACCGTCCAGGCCCTCACCCACACCGCCTGGCCGTACGTCGCGGCCGTCGGCGGCGTCCTGATCCTGCTCGCCGGACTCCTGGCCCTGCGCTACGGCCGCCTGTGGCCCGGCATGTCCGGCCGCTACGAGCGCGGCGGCGTACCCCGTCAGCGCCGCAAGGCCCCGGCCGCCGACCCCGACCGGCCCGAGGAACTCTGGAAGGCCCTGGACCGGGGCGAGGATCCGACCGGGACATAGCCCGGGCCGCCGCGTCGTGACCCCGAGATCACCGCACGCGCACGCGTGCGGGACAATGACGGCGAGCGACCGGCTCACCCACGTACAACACGTACACAGCAACGAGGAGCAAGCAATGGCGGGCAGCAGCCACGGTCACACCCCGGCCGCCTGGACCGGTGTCACGATCGCCTTCATCGGTTTCTGCGTCTCGGGCGCCTTCATGGTGTTGGCCCAGCCCGCGGGCTTCTGGGCCGGCCTGGCCGTCGTGGTCCTCGGCGGCGTCGTCGGCTGGATCATGAGCTCGATGGGCATGGGCCAGCCCAAGGACGCTCACAAGGCGCTGCTCATGTCGCACGAGGCCGAGACGGCGAGCGTCAAGAGCTGAGACCCGTACGACTTCGCTGAGGGGCGACCCGGCGCCGATGGGTGCCAGGGGACGCCCCTCACGCGTGTGCGGGGGGCACAATGCATGAGGTGAACGCCGACAACCCCCAAAGCCCGACGGTGACCCGGTCCGGCGCCGACACGGTGGTGCGCCGACTGGCCGTACCGGCGGGGGTGCTCGCGGCCGTCGTCGGCGCCTTCGCGTACGTCGGGGCCGTGGACCCGAACGAACCCGGCCACTACCCCGCCTGCCCACTCCTCCAGGTCACCGGCTTGTACTGCCCCGGCTGCGGCGGACTGCGCAGCGCGCACGCCGTCGTCCACGGGGACTTCGCGGCGGCGCTCCAGGATAACGCGCTCGCGGTCGTCGGCTATGCGCTCTTCGCCGTGGTGTGGACCGTCTGGGTGGTCCGTGCGGCGCGCGGGCGACCGCTGGGGCTCGATCTCTCGCCGGTGCGGCTGTGGGCGGTGGGGGCATTGCTGCTGGTCTTCACCGTTGTCCGGAACCTGCCGTTCGGTGGCTGGCTGCATCCTTGATCAACTTAGGAAGGTCCAGGTAGTGGGACCGGCGTCAACCGGATGTGAGGCCTACGCCCTCCTGCGGATACCATCGCAGTGACCATAGGTTTTCGTACCGCTTTCATAACCGACCGTCTGAAAGGGGGCCGCTCGCGTGAGTGTGCTCGACGAGATCATCGACGGAGTCCGTGCCGACCTCGCGGAGCGGCAGGCGCGCGTCAGCCTCGACGAGCTCAAGGAGCGCGCGGCGAAGGCTCCGGCCGCCAAGGACGGGGTCGCGGCGCTCAAGGGCGACGGCGTCAAGGTCATCTGCGAGGTCAAGCGCTCCAGCCCCTCCAAGGGCGCGCTGGCCGCGATCGCCGACCCGGCCGGGCTCGCCGCGGACTACGAGGCGGGCGGCGCGGCCGTCATCTCCGTCCTCACCGAACAGCGCCGCTTCGGCGGCTCGCTTGCCGACCTGGAGGCGGTCCGCGCGCGCGTGGACATCCCGGTCCTGCGCAAGGACTTCATCGTCACGTCGTACCAGCTGTGGGAGGCCCGGGCATACGGCGCCGACCTCGCGCTGCTGATCGTCGCGGCCCTCGACCAGTCCGCGCTGGAGTCCCTGATCGAGCGCGCGGTGTCCATCGGCCTGACCCCCCTGGTCGAGGTACATGACGAGGACGAGGTCGAGCGCGCCGTGGACGCGGGTGCCAAGATCATCGGCGTCAACGCCCGCAACCTCAAGACCCTTGAGGTCGACCGCGGCACCTTCGAGCGCGTCGCCCCCGAGATCCCCGACCACATCGTCAAGATCGCCGAATCCGGCGTCCGCGGCCCCCACGACCTCATCGCCTACGCCAACGCCGGCGCCGACGCGGTCCTGGTCGGCGAGTCCCTGGTGACGGGGAAGGACCCGAAGGCAGCGGTCTCCGACCTGGTCGCGGCGGGCGAGCACCCCGCACTGCGACACGGCCGCAGCTGATCACCCGATAGAGTTGCCCCGATGACGCTCACGACGACGACCACGGACAGGTACGCCCGCCTCGCGCGCGGCTGCCGCCCCCGTGGCTGCCGCGCGCCCGCCCGCAGGGTGCACGGCCGTCGAGTGCGATACGTCATCGGTGACGAACCTGGGCAGGTAAACGGCCGTCGATGGCAGCGCGCCCCATAGGGGCGCGGGGAACTGCGCGACAAGCCACATCGGGCCCGCAGCCAACGGACAAACCCCGCCCCCACGGCGATTAGTGCTGTTCACACACCACTCACCGTGAGGTTCACTCATGCCCAGCGAGTTCTTCATCCCCGACCCCGACGGTCAAGTCCCCAGCGCCGAAGGCTACTTCGGCGCGTTCGGCGGCAAGTTCATCCCGGAGGCCCTCGTCGCCGCCGTGGACGAGGTAGCCGTCGAGTACGACAAGGCCAAGCACGACCCCGAGTTCGCCCGCGAGCTCGACGACCTGCTGGTCAACTACACCGGCCGCCCCAGCTCCCTCACCGAGGTGCCGAGGTTCGCCGAACACGCCGGTGGCGCACGGATCTTCCTGAAGCGGGAAGACCTCAACCACACCGGCTCCCACAAGATCAACAACGTCCTCGGCCAGGCCCTGCTCACCAGGCGCATGGGCAAGACCCGGGTGATCGCCGAGACCGGCGCCGGTCAGCACGGCGTGGCGACGGCGACGGCGTGCGCACTCTTCGGCCTCGAGTGCACGATCTACATGGGCGAGATCGACACCCAGCGCCAGGCCCTCAACGTGGCCCGTATGCGCATGCTCGGCGCCGAGGTCATCGCCGTGAAGTCGGGATCGCGCACCCTCAAGGACGCCATCAACGAGGCGTTCCGCGACTGGGTCGCCAACGTCGACCACACCCACTACCTCTTCGGTACGGTCGCCGGCCCGCACCCCTTCCCCGCCATGGTCCGCGACTTCCACCGCGTGATCGGTGTCGAGGCGCGCCGCCAGCTCCTGGAGCGCGCCGGACGCCTCCCCGACGCGGCCGTCGCCTGCGTCGGCGGCGGCTCCAACGCCATCGGCCTCTTCCACGCCTTCATCCCCGACACGGACGTACGCCTCATCGGCTGCGAGCCCGCCGGGCACGGTGTCGAGACGGGCGAGCACGCGGCGACCCTCACCGCCGGAGAGCCCGGCATCCTGCACGGCTCCCGCTCCTACGTCCTCCAGGACGAGGAGGGCCAGATCACCGAGCCGTACTCGATCTCGGCCGGTCTGGACTACCCGGGCATCGGCCCCGAGCACTCCTACCTCAAGGACAGCGGTCGCGGCGAGTACCGCGCGGTCACCGACGACGCGGCGATGCAGGCCCTGCGTCTGCTGTCCCGCACCGAGGGCATCATCCCGGCGATCGAGAGCGCGCACGCCCTCGCGGGCGCGCTGGAGGTCGGCAGGGAACTCGGCAAGGACGGGCTGATCGTCGTCAACCTGTCCGGGCGCGGCGACAAGGACATGGACACCGCCGCCCGCTACTTCGGGCTGTACGACACCGACGCCGAGGTGGCCGCCGACGCCAATGGCGGTGCCGCCGAGATCCAGGGGGACGCCAAGTGAGCGGGAACATCCAGCTGTTGACGGACACCCTGCACGCCGCCAAGGCCGAGGGACGCTCCGCACTCATCGCCTATCTCCCGGCCGGGTTCCCGACCGTGGACGGCGGCATCGAGGCGATCAAGGCCGTGCTCGACGGGGGCGCGGACATCGTGGAGGTGGGTCTGCCGCACAGCGACCCCGTCCTCGACGGCCCCGTCATCCAGACCGCCGACGACATCGCCCTCAAGGGCGGCGTCAAGATCGCCGACGTCATGCGCACGGTCCGCGAGGCCCACGAGGCCACCGGGAAGCCGGTCCTCGTCATGACGTACTGGAACCCCATCGACCGCTACGGCGTCGAGCGCTTCACCGCCGAGCTGGCGGAAGCGGGCGGCGCGGGCTGCATCCTGCCCGACCTGCCGGTCCAGGAGTCGGCGCTGTGGAGGGAGCACGCCGAGAAGCACGGGCTCGCGACGGTCTTCGTCGTGGCGCCCAGCAGCAAGGACGAGCGGCTCGCGCAGATCACCGCGGTCGGCAGTGGGTTCGTCTACGCCGCCTCGCTGATGGGCGTCACGGGCACACGCGAGTCCGTGGGCGCGCAGGCCCAGGATCTGGTCGAGCGCACCCGCGCCACCGGCACCGAACTCGCCGTCTGTGTCGGGCTCGGCGTCTCCAACGCCGTGCAGGCCGGCGAGGTCGCCGGGTTCGCCGACGGCGTGATCGTCGGCTCCGCCTTCGTGAAGCGGATGCTGGACGCGCCGGATCACGCGGCCGGTATCGAGGCCGTGCGCGAGCTCGCCGGTGAGCTGGCGAAGGGCGTGCGAGGACAGGCGTAGAGGGCCCCTCAGAAGTAGGAAGAAGGGCCTTCCGTACGAGTCGCTCGAACGGGTGGACCTGAGGCCGGGGAGGCGCGCTGCGCCTCCCCGGTTCGTTCTGCGGGTGTGAGCGAAAAGAATCGTGAGGGTAAGCGGACCGCCCGTGAGCGGCTGGCGGTCGAGCGCGAGAAGCAGAAGGCCGCCGACAAGCGGCGCCGTGCGCTGATCGTCGGCGCGAGCGTCGTCTGCGTGCTGGGACTCGCGGCGGTGGTCGGAGTCGTCGCGGCGAACGCCGGCAAGGACGACAGCAGTGACGCGGGACCGGTGGTGGGTCCCTCGGGCGCGCAGGGCAAGGACGGCCTCGCGATCCCGGTCGGCGAGGAGAACGCCAAGTCGACGCTCACGGTCTGGGAGGACTTCCGCTGCCCGGCCTGCAAGTCCTTCGAGGACGCTTACCGGTCGACGATCCACGAGCTGACGGACGCCGGGAAGCTCAAGGTCGAGTACCACCTGGCGACGATCATCGACGGCAACATGGGCGGCACCGGCTCCCGCAACGCCGCGAACGCGGCGGCCTGCGCCCAGGACGCCGGGAAGTTCGTGCCGTACCACGACGTGCTCTACCAGAACCAGCCGCCGGAGGTCGACGACGCCTTCGCCAAGAACAGCAAGCTCTTTGAACTCGCGGCCAAGGTCAAGGGCCTGGACACGCCCGCCTTCCGCAAGTGCGTCGAGGACGGCACCCACAACAGCTGGGTCGAGAAGTCCAACAACGCGTTCAAGGAAGGCGGTTTCAGCGGTACGCCGACGGTGCTGCTGAACGGCAAGAACATCTACCAGGACCAGACGATGACACCGGCCAAGTTGAAGCAGATGGTCGAGGAGGCCGCCAAGGGATGAGCCGACGCGGGCGGGTCCTGCTCGGGGCGCCGCCTGTTATGGACCCGTAGCCGGGCCGCCTGCCATCGGCGCCGCCCGGCAAGGTAGCGTCGACCCTGCCATGGAACTTGCCTACATTCCCAGCCCGTCGCGCGGGGTGATCCACCTCGGCCCCATTCCGCTGCGCGGCTACGCGTTCTGCATCATCATCGGTGTCTTCGTAGCCGTCTGGCTCGGCAACAAACGCTGGATCGCCCGGGGCGGGCGGACCGGCACGGTGGCCGACATCGCGGTCTGGGCCGTGCCGTTCGGCCTGGTCGGCGGCCGGCTCTACCACGTGATCACGGACTACCAGCTGTACTTCAGCGAGGGCCGTGACTGGGTGGACGCCTTCAAGATCTGGGAGGGCGGCCTCGGCATCTGGGGCGCCATCGCGCTCGGCGCGGTGGGTGCCTGGATCGGCTGCCGGCGCCGGGGCATCCCGCTGCCGGCCTACGCCGACGCCATCGCCCCCGGTATCGCCCTCGCGCAGGCGATCGGGCGCTGGGGCAACTGGTTCAACCAGGAGCTGTACGGACGGCCGACGGATCTTCCCTGGGCGCTGGAGATCACGTCCTCGACGGACGGCCGGGTACCGGGCACGTACCACCCGACGTTCCTGTACGAGTCGCTGTGGTGCATCGGCGTCGCACTGCTGGTGATCTGGGCCGACCGCCGCTTCAAGCTGGGTCACGGGCGGGCGTTCGCGCTGTACGTCGCCGCGTACTGTGTGGGGCGGTTCTGGATCGAGTACATGCGGGTGGACGACGCCCACCACATTCTCGGGCTGCGGCTGAACGACTGGACCGCGTTGATCGTGTTCCTGCTCGCGGTGACGTACATCGTGCTGTCGGCGAGGAAGCGGCCGGGCAGGGAAGCCGTGGTCGAGCCCGGCGCCGAGGATTCCGGTGACGGCAAGGCCTCTGACGCCTCCGGTGCCGATGCCGAGGACGACACGGACACCGGCGTGAAGGACGCGGAGACCGACGTGAAGGACGATGCCGGGGACGGCGTCGAGGAAGACATCAAGGACGAGGCCGGGTCGGCAACGAAGAAGACCTGAGACCTGGGTCTACGTGGATGAGGGCGCTCGGAGCTTTCCGGGCGCCCTCGCCGCGTTTCAGGGGCGGCGGGCCAGTGACAGGGTTCTCCGGGCCGCCGCCACCACCGCCGCGTCGATGAAGGTTCCGTCCTTCAGGGCCTGGGCGCCCTGTTCCGTCACCGCCGCCTTGATGATCGTTTCCGCGTGTTCGAGTTCCGCCTCGGTGGGGAGGTAGGCACGTTCGATCACGGGGAGTTGGCGGGGGTGGATGGCCGCGCGGCCCAGGAAGCCCAGGGTGCGGCCGTGGTCGCAGGACGCCGCCAGGCCCTCCAGGTCGCGGATGTCCGGGTGGATGGACTGGGCCGGCGGGGGCAGGCCCGCCGCTCGTGCGGCCACGATGACGCGGGAGCGGGGCCAGTCCAGGCCCGCGTCGCCCCGTACGCCCAGGTCGGCCCGTAGGTCCGCCTCGCCGAGCGAGATGCCGTGGAGGGAGGGGTGGGCGGAGGCGATCGCGTACGCGCGCTCGATGCCCAGGGCCGATTCCAGGAGGGCGTGCAGCGGGGGAGCGCCCGGGTCGGTGGGCGGGGTGGTCTGGGCGAGGTGGATGATCTGCTCGGCGGAGATCACCTTCGGGAGACGGAGGCCGGCCAGGCCGGGGAGGGCGGCCAGCGCCTGAAGGTCCTTCGCCGCCGGTGGGGTGCCCAGGGCGTTCACGCGGACGTGGACGGGTACGGGGTGCTCCGGATCGGAGAGCAGGTCGGCCGTGGCCGCCCGGGCGTAGTCCTTGCGGTCCGGGGCGACCGCGTCCTCCAGGTCGACGATGACGACGTCGGCGCCGGACGCCATCGCCTTGGCCACCACACGGGGGCGGTCGCCGGGGGCGTACAGCCAGGTCAGGGGGTGCGGGACGGTCCTTGCCGGGCTTGTCACAGGGCGCCCTCCGCACGCAGGGCCGCCAGCTCGGCGGGGGTCAGACCCAGGTCGGTGAGGATCTCGTCGGTGTCGGCGCCGTGCGGGCGGCCCGCCCAGCGGATCGCGCCGGGGGTGGCGGAGAGGCGGAAGAGGACGTTCTGCATGCGCAGGGGGCCGAGTTCGGGGTCGTCGACCGTCGTGATCGTGTCGAGGGCCGTGTACTGGGGGTCCGTCATCACGTCGCGTACGTCCTGGATCGGGGCCACCGCGGCCTCCGCCTTCTCGAAGGCCGCGAGGACGTCGGCGCGGGTGTGGCGGGCGATCCAGTCGCCGACCGCCCGGTCGAGGACGTCGGCGTGGCGGGCCCGGTCGGCGCCCGTCGCGAACCACGGCTCGTCGATCAGCTCGGGGCGTCCCACCAGGTGCATCACGCGCTCGGCGATCGACTGGGCCGAGGTGGAGACGGCGACCCAGGTGCCGTCCGCGGTGCGGTAGGTGTTGCGCGGGGCGTTGTTCGCGGAGCGGTTGCCCGTGCGTTCCTGGACGTAGCCGAGCTGGTCGAACCAGGTCGGCTGGGGGCCGAGCGCCAGCAGCATCGGTTCGATGAGGGCCATGTCGACGACCTGGCCCTCGCCGGTGCGCTCGCGCGCGGCCAGTGCGGTCAGCACCGCGTACGCGGTCGCGAGGCCCGCGATCGAGTCGGCGAGGCCGAACGGCGGGAGTGTCGGGGGCGCGTCCGGTTCGCCGGTGAGCGCGGCGAAGCCGCTCATCGCCTCGGCGAGGGTGCCGAAGCCGGGGCGGTGGGCGGAAGGGCCGAACTGGCCGAAGCCGGTGACGCGGGTCAGGATCAGGCGCGGGTTGGCGGCGCAGAGCTCCGGCCAGCCGAGGTCCCATTTCTCCAGGGTGCCCGGGCGGAAGTTCTCGATCACGACGTCGGCGGTCGCGGCCAGGCGTAGGAGGGTGGCGCGGCCACCCGGCTTGGAGAGGTTCAGGGTGATGGTGCGCTTGTTGCGGCCGAGGACCTTCCACCACAGACCCACGCCGTCCTTCGACGGACCGTGACCGCGGGAGGGATCCGGTTTGGCGGGGTGCTCGACCTTGACGACCTCCGCGCCGAAGTCGCCGAGCATCGTGGCGGCGAGGGGGCCGGCGAAGAGGGTGGCGAGGTCGAGGACGCGCAGGCCGGCCAAGGGGGCGGTGGTCGCGCGGGCGGTTGCCTCGGTCATGACGCGTACCGTGCCTCGATCTCGGGGCGGTACGGCATCGACACCGTGGCGCCCGCCCGCTGGACCGACAGCGCCGCCGCTGCCGCGGCCCACGCCAGCGCGTCCGGCATCGGGCGCCCCTCGCCGAGCGCCACCGCGAGGGCGCCGACGAACGTGTCCCCGGCGGCGGTGGTGTCGACCGCGGTGACCTTCGGGGCCGGAACCGGCACGGGATCGGCGCCGCGGGTGACGTACAGACTCCCGGCCGCGCCCAGGGTGACGACGACCTCGGGCACCCGGTCGAGCAGGGCGGTGGCGGCCTCGCGCGGGTCGGTGCGGCCGGTGAGGGTGGTGGCCTCGTGCTCGTTGGGGACCAACAGGTCGACGGCGGCGAGGAGTTCGGCCGGGAGCGGTCGGGCGGGGGACGGGGTGAGGATCGTACGGACGCCGTGGCGGCGGGCCGCCTGTGCGCCGGCGACGACCGCGGCCAGCGGGATCTCCAGTTGGAGCAGCAGCGTGTCGGCGGAGGCGATGACGCCCTCGTCGCCGGGGCTCAGGTGGTCGAGCGTGGCGTTCGCACCGGGGATCACGACGATCGCGTTGCCGCCCTCGTCGTCCACGACGATGTGCGCGGTGCCGGAGGGGCCCTCGGCCGTGCGCAGGTCGTCCGTGTCCACGCCGGAGTGTTCGAGGGTGGAGCGCAGGTGGGTGCCGTAGGCGTCGTTGCCGACGGCGCCGATCATCAGGACGTCGCCGCCCGCTCGGGCCGCCGCGATCGCCTGGTTGGCGCCCTTGCCGCCGGGGATCGTACGGAACTCCCGTCCCGTCACGGTCTCGCCGCGCTGCGGTGCCTTTTCGACATAGGTGACGAGGTCCATGTTCGTGCTGCCGAGCACGACGATGTCGGTCATGGGCGAGTGGCCTCCAAGTGGGTGCGTCCGGGCGGGAGTTCGTGCGGGAGGGCGTGGGTGAGTTCGTGCGTGAGCTGGGCCAGGGCGTCGAAGCCGGTGCCGTTGAAGTCCGCGATGGAGGTGGCGAGGCGGTTCTTGAGGGGGGCCGTCCAGCGGTCGGGGAGGGCGGAGGGGGTGCCGGTGAGGAGGGCGGCGATGCTGCCGGCGGTCGCGCCGTTGGAGTCCGTGTCCCAACCTCCCGACACGGCACGGCAGATGGAGCCGGTGAAGTCGCCGTTCGCGTGGGTGAGGGCGGCGGCGATGAGGGCGGTGTTCGGGATGGCGTGGACCCAGTGGTGAGTGTCCGCGTAGATGGCGTGGAGTGTGTCGACGACCGTGTCGAAGTCCTCGTGGGCTTCGGCCAGTTGGACGGCGTGGCGGATCGCCTGGGCCAGACGGCAGTTCGGGGGGATCACTGTCAGACCGGTGCGCAGGCAGGTGTGGATGTCGGCGGTGCCGGTCGCCGCCTGTGCGATGGCCGCCGCCGTGAACATCGCCGCGTAGACGCCGTTGGCGGTGTGGGTGAGGGTGGCGTCGCGGTGGGCCTGTTCGGCCGCGGCGGACGGATCGCCGGGGTTGGTCCAGCCGTGGACGTCGGCGCGGATGAGGGCGCCGATCCATTCGCGGAAGGGGTTGCGGTGGCGGGCCGTGTGCGGGGGCTCGATGCCGAGGAGGAGGTTGCGGTGGGCGATGCGCTCGGCGGTGAAGGTGCGGCCGGCCGGGAGTTCGTCGAGCCAGAGGCGGGCTACGTCCGTGGTGGTGAAGGCCTTGCCGTGGCGTTGGAGCAGGAGGAGCTTGAGGAGGGGGTAGTTGAGGTCGTCGTCCTCGGGCATGCCGTCGATGTTCTCGGCGAGGGAGGTCTTCGCCGAGCGGCGGTTCCAGGGGTATTCCGAGGTGAGTTCCGCGGGGACACCCCTGGCTGTGAAGTACGTGGTGAGGGGCCAGTTGCCGGTGGATCGAGCCAGTTGGCGGATGGCTTCGAGGGGGAGCTTTTCCACGGGCTTGCCGAGGAGACAGCCGACTGCTCGGCCCAGCCAGGCGGCTTCGAGGCAGGCCCGTGTGGGCGGCGGCGCAGAGGCGTCGGCATCGGACGGCCAGTTCGGGCACAGGGACCTGATCTTCTTCAGGTCCGTCGGCTCCTCGTCCTTCAACCTGCTGGGCAGGTCCGCCAGTTCATCCAGTAGGTCCTCGGCCAGCGTCCGCAGGTATCTCGACGTCGGCTCCGGTGACGCCCCTGCGCGCAACGGTGCTTCCAGGCCGCCGGCCGCCCTCCAACGTGCCGCGATCCTCGACGGCTCTCGGCCGTCCAGCGCCGCCTGGCGGAGTTCGTGGCCCAGGAGGTCCTCCGGCTGGACCCAGGTCAGTCGGAGCATCCTCGGCCCTCCAGTGCGGTGAACGCCTCCTCGTGGGAGCGGCGCAGTCGTACGTCGCGGGCGTGGATCTCTCTGGTGACCTCGGTCAGGGTGCGCGGTGGTTCCCAGAGGTCGAGGCGGCTGGCTTCCGCGACCGTCTTCGACCAGTCCTCCGGGGGCGGTGAGCCCAGGGCGCCGGCGAGGGCGCCGGCCATCGTCGCGATGGAGTCGCAGTCCCGGCCGTAGTTCACGGCGCCCAGCACCGCCTGGCGGTAGTCGCCGTTCGCGACCAGCAACATGCCCAGGGCGATGGGGAGTTCCTCGATCGCGTGCAGCCGGGAGGGGCGGCGGGCGCCGAGGGAGGGCTGTCGGTAGTCGGGGCCGACCGTGTCGTACGGGGTGATCGCCTTGCGGAGGGGGACCAGTGCCGACTCGAAGTCCGGGTGGGTGCTCGCCACTTCGCAGACCTTCTCGATCGCCGCCCTCGTGCCGTCCTTCGCCAGGGACAGGCAGGTCGAGACGATCGCGTCCGGTGTCGCCCCGGGGGTGCACGCCGCCGCCACCGCCGCCGCGAAGACGCCCGCCGCCTCGCGGCCGTACGACGACTGGTGGGCGCCCGCGAGGTCCAGCGCCTCGGCGTACGCGGCCCTCGGGTTGGCCGCGTTGACCAGGCCGACCGGGGCCATGTACATCGCCGCCCCGCAGTTGACGATGTTGCCCACGCCGGCCTCTCGCGGGTCGACGTGGCCGTAGTGGAGTCGGGCCACCAGCCATTTCTCCGCCAGGAAGACGCGGTGCAGGAGGAGGGCCTCCGACTCCAGCTCCGGGATCCAGCGCGGGTTCGTCATCAGGTCCGGGACCAGATGGTCGGCGATCGCGTACGCGTCGAGGTGGTCGCGGACCGTCGCGTAGACGCGGACCAGCGCGTGCGTCATCAAGGTGTCGTCGGTGACGTGCCCGTCGCCCTTGTGGTACGGCGCGATGGGGCGGGCCGTGCGCCAGGCGTCGCCGTTCCAGGGGCCGACGATGCCGTGGACCCGGCCACTGTGGCGTTCGAGGATCTGGTCGGGGGAGTAGCCCTCCACCGGGCCCCCGAGGGCGTCGCCGACCGCCGCGCCGACCAGGGCACCGGTGATCCGCTCGTCGAGACGCGGACCACTGGTCTCTCGCGCGCTACGGGTATCTCGCGAGCCACTGGTTTCTTCTGCTTTGGGCGTCATGCCCCGAATCATCCTCCTGGTCGGGCCGGTTGTGTGGCTTCCAGGAGTTCGGCGAGTTCCACCAGGTCGGTGCCGGTGAGGCGGGGGAGTACGCAGCCGGAGAGGGTGCGGCAGGTGTCGCGCCAGGACGCCGGGATCGACGTACCGCCGCCCAACGCGCCCGTCAGCGCGCCTGCCAGGGCAGGTGCCGAGTCGGCGACGCGGGAGAGGCACGCGGCCGCGGGGACCGCTTCGGCGATACGGCCGCCTGCCGCGACCGTGAGGGCGAGGGCCACCGGGACCGTTTCGGCCGCGGCGATGCCGTAGCTGTAGACGTGGTCGACGATTTGGTGTTCGAGGAGGGGGATGAGGGCGAAGGCGCTGTCGGCGGCCCGGGCGAGCTGCAGGGCGTGGCGGGCGTTGCGGCCGATCTCCGTCTCCTCCGGGAGTTCGGCGAGGGCGGCTGTCACGCAGGTCTCGGTGTTCGCACCGGTCAGGGCCAGGGCGAGGGCCGCCGCCATCGCTCGGGCGCCGTGTACGCCGTCGCCGTCCTGGGTGTAGCGGGCGTCGAACTCGGCGAGGTCGGCGGCGCGGTGGGGGTCGCCGGGGTGGGCCACGGCCAGGACGCAGGCCCGTACGCAGGCGGCGTCGTCGAAGTAGTGCGGGTTGTCGTGGCCGGTGGCGGGTGGGCGTAGGCCGGTGGCGAGGTTGCCGAGGCCGGCGCGGACGGAGATGCGGGCGCGTAGGGGGAGGATGGCCGACTCGACTTCTGGGGCGCGGTCGGCTGCGGCGGCGACCTCGCTGGCCACGGCGTTCCAGGTGAGGTCGATGGCGGCTCGGGTGCGGCGTTCTCGGCTGAGGTCGCCGAGGGCGGTGTCGTCGCCGGCGCGGAGGACTGCCTCCGCGGCGAAGGCCGCCCATTCCGCGTCGTCGGAGGGGCCGAGGCGGAGGGGTTCGGGGGGTTGGTTGAGGGCGATGGGGACGGGGAGGGTGGTGGTCGCGTTGTGTTCGGCGAAGGTGTCGAGTTCGCGGGTGAGGCGGCGGGTCCATTCGGGCATGCGGGCGGCTCGGTGGCGGGCGGCGGGCCATCCGGCGGCGTCGCCTGCGGCTAGGCCCAGCAGTAGGCCGAGGATGCGGGGGCCGGTTTGAGGGTGCGCCGCCGTGTCGGCCTCGGCTTCGCCTTCGGCCGAGTGTTTCCCACCCGCACCGCCCGTGCGACTTTCGTCGTCGGGTGCGGGTGGCCCCGGTGGGGGGTGCTCGCCGTCGGCGGCTGCGGGGTTGTTCGGGGGTGTCCGGGGGGCGGGGGCTTCTGAGGTTGTCCGGGGCGCGAAGCCTTCCGGGGGTGTCCTGGCCACGAGGTCTCCCGGGGGCGTCCCGGCCGCAAGGTCCTCCGACGCCGTCCCGGCCGCAAGATCCTCCGAGGCCGTCCCGGCCACAACGTCCTCCGACGCCGTCCCGGCCACGACGTCCGCAGTCGTCCCCGCCCCGCGCTCCGCCCCGACCGGGTCGTCCGTCGGGTGGGTCCCGTCGTCCCAGGGGCTGGGCGGTGTCACGGTCGGGCCTCCGGCTCGTCGGCGTCCGTGAGCAGGGTGAGGGAGTGGAGTGCGGGAGCCTCCTGCCTCACCCGTGCCTCGCTTGGCTGTGCCTCCCCCGCCGGTACCTCACTCGGCGCGCCTCCCCCCGCCCCCCACTTCCCGCCCTCCCCGGGCGTCAGCAGTTCCGCCACATCCAGGACGTGGTGCCCGGCCATCGACGGCAGGCAGCTTCCCCGAGCCGGGCCGATCGCCGCCGCCCACTCCGTCGGGATCGCCGATTCCCCCTGTGTCGCGCCCGCCAGTGCCCCCGCCACCGCCGCCGTCGTGTCCGCGTCGCGGCCCATGTTCACCGCCGTCAGCACCGCCTGGACGAAGTCGCCGTCCGCCGCCGCGTACGCCCCGAAGGCCAGCGCGACGGCCTCGGGGGCCAGGTCGGTCCAGGGGTAGCCGCCGATGACGACCGCGGAGCGGACCGCGCGTTCGCCTCGGTGGGCCACCGCGACGGCACGGCGCAGGGAGCGGGCCGTCCAGGAGTCGTCCGGGACCACCGCCAGGGCCGAAGCGACCACCGCGATCGTCGGCGCGCCCGCCATCGCCGCCGCAACGCCCGCCGCCACCGCCTGGCCGCCGTAGATGCCCTCGCCGTCATGGCTGACCGAACCGTCGATCGCCACCAGACGGGCCGCCTCCGCCGGGCGGCCAGCCGCGAAGACGCCGAAGGGAGCCGCCCGCATGGCGAGGCCGTCGCTCCAGGCGTGGCGGTGCTGGGCGGAGATGGGGGCGGCCAGGCCCCGGCGGAGGTTCTCCAGCGTGCCGCGTTCGCTGAAGCCCGCGCCTCGAAAGGGGCCCTCCGCCCGGTCCGCGATCCACTCGTGCCAGGCCGTCTCGACATGGGCCGGGGTGAGGGCCGAGCCGTGGCGGGCGAGGAGGAGGCCCGAGAAGATCGCGTACTCGGTGTCGTCCGTGCCGGAGGGGTTGTCGGTGACGAAGCCCGTGACGCGGCCCCAGCGGGCGCGGATCTCCGAGGGCTTCATGTTCTCCGCCGGGGCGCCCAGCGCGTCGCCGACCGCCAGGCCGAGCAGGGCGCCGCGGGCCCGTTCGCGGAGTTCGGCGGCTTCCCCGGGCGCCGGAACCGAGGGGATGCAGGCGATCGATGCCATACGCGGCCTTCCTCCGGGGGCTCCGCCCAGGGCGCGGAGCCCTTTGCGGATATGTCCCACCGTCGGCGGTTGACCCGAGCCTCGGAAGCCCCAGTGTCACCCGGTCGACATTTGTGCGGCCCTATACGCGAATGAGCGTTCCGGAGGGAAACCGCAGGTTAGACCAGCCTTTCCTTGCTGGTGGGGAGGGATTGCCGGGCGTAGATTTGGCCTTGTCGAAGAATAGAACCTGTCTAAAGACAGCCTTGCCTGAGTTTCTTGCCCGGTTGTCTTGCCTGAGCTTTTGGGGGACCCATGGCCATCATCGAGATCGAAGCACCGCTGCACGTGGCGCACCGTGACAACCACACGCACCGGGATGTGAATGGAGGGTGGCTGCGGCCCGCCGTGTTCGGGGCGATGGACGGGCTCGTCTCCAACCTCGCCCTGATGACCGGCGTCGCGGGCGGAGCGGTCAGTCATCAGACCGTCGTGCTGAGCGGGCTCGCCGGGCTTGCCGCCGGCGCCTTCTCCATGGCCGCCGGTGAGTACACCTCCGTCGCCTCGCAGCGCGAGCTCGTCGAGGCCGAGCTGGATGTCGAGCGGCGGGAGCTGAGAAAGCACCCGGAGGATGAGGAAGCCGAGCTCGCCGCTCTCTACGAGGTGCGGGGCGTCGAGCCGAAGCTCGCGCGGGCCGTGGCCGCCCAGCTCTCCCGTGATCCCGAGATGGCTCTGGAGATACACGCCCGGGAAGAGCTCGGCATCGACCCCGGTGATCTGCCGTCGCCGTCGGTCGCGGCCGTCTCGTCCTTCGGGTCGTTCGCGCTGGGCGCCCTGCTGCCCGTACTGCCGTATCTGCTCGGCGCCACCACGCTGTGGCCGGCCGTGCTCCTCGCGCTCTTCGGGCTGTTCCTGTGTGGTGCCGTTGTGGCCAAGGTGACGGCGCGCACCTGGTGGTTCAGCGGGCTGCGCCAGCTCGCGCTGGGCGGGGCCGCTGCCGGTGTGACGTACGCCCTGGGCAGCTTGTTCGGAATCGCCGTAGGATAGCTCGGCTCGAACTTATGCGTTGGGCCGCATAAGTAGCCGTTACTCGCTGGTTTCGGATGCATGACCACCGGGCATGAGCCGTAAGCGCTGAGGGCAATGACGCCTGGGGCGCACTCGCGGGGTGGGCGACGACGCCCTCCTCGCCGTCGGGCCCGCGGATTCCGATCTGATCGATCTTGTTCCGCCGGGTCCCCACATATCTTTCGCCGCCCTGTGCGGTACCCCGCCGTGACCCACGGTGTCCGCATGATGGAACGGATTATCCCGCTTCCCGAGAACCGCCCCATCATGTAACCTGCACGAAATTTTGCACTCACGCAGAGGGCCAACGTCGTCCCTCGGCAATCTGCATATGCCACATGACGACGACGGGAGAGCCGATGCGTACGCCGCGCCAGCCGTCCCAGCACTCCGCGAATGGCCGGAACTGGTCCTTCATGGATGCTCGCCCTGCTGCGCAGGGTATGTACGACCCCCGCAACGAACGCGACGCGTGCGGCGTCGGTTTCGTCGCCACCCTCACCGGCGAGGCGTCCCACACCCTGGTCGAACAGGCCCTTACGGTCCTGCGCAACCTTGAGCACCGCGGTGCCACCGGCTCCGAGCCCGACTCCGGCGACGGTGCCGGAATCCTCTCTCAGGTGCCCGACGCGTTCTTCCGTGACGTGGCCGAATTCGAACTGCCCGCGGCCGGTGCGTACGCCGTCGGTACCGCCTTCCTGCCGGAGGACGGGACGGCCGAGGCCGTCTCACAGATCGAGACGATCGCCGGTCAGGAGGGCCTGACGGTCCTCGGCTGGCGTGAGGTTCCGGTCGCTCCCGAGCTGCTCGGTGCCACCGCCCGGTCGACCATGCCGGCCTTCCGGCAGATCTTCGTCGCCGACGGCTCGGCCGCGTCTGCCACGGGTATCGCCCTCGACCGCAAGGCCTTCGTGCTGCGCAAGCGCGCCGAGCGTGAGGTCGGTGTCTACTTCCCGTCGCTCTCGGCCCGCACCATCGTCTACAAGGGCATGCTGACCACGGGCCAGCTGGAGCCCTTCTTCCCGGACCTGTCCGACCGCCGGTTCGGCTCCGCGATCGCGCTCGTGCACTCCCGGTTCTCCACGAACACCTTCCCGTCGTGGCCGCTCGCCCACCCGTACCGCTTCGTCGCGCACAACGGTGAGATCAACACCGTCAAGGGCAACCGCAACTGGATGGTCGCCCGCGAGTCGCAGCTCGTCTCCGATCTGTTCGGGTCCGACGACAAGGCCCTCGACCGCATCTTCCCGGTGTGTACGCCGGACGCCTCCGACTCGGCGTCCTTCGACGAGGTGCTGGAGCTGCTCCACCTCGGCGGCCGCTCGCTGCCGCACTCCGTGCTGATGATGATCCCGGAGGCGTGGGAGAACCACGACTCCATGGACCCGGCCCGGCGCGCCTTCTACCAGTTCCACTCCACGATGATGGAGCCCTGGGACGGCCCGGCCTGTGTCACCTTCACCGACGGCACCCAGGTCGGCGCCGTGCTCGACCGCAACGGCCTGCGCCCCGGCCGCTACTGGGTCACCGACGACGGCCTCGTCGTCCTCGGCTCCGAGGTCGGCGTCCTCGACATCGACCCGGCCAAGGTCGTCCGCAAGGGCCGGCTGCAGCCCGGCCGCATGTTCCTCGTCGACACCGTCGAGCACCGCATCATCGAGGACGACGAGATCAAGGCCCAGCTCGCGGCGGAGAAGCCGTACGCCGAGTGGCTGGAAGCCGGCGAGATCGAGCTGTCCGACCTGCCCGAGCGCGAGCACATCGTGCACACGCACGCCTCGGTCACCCGCCGCCAGCAGACCTTCGGTTACACCGAGGAGGAGCTGCGCATCATCCTGGCGCCGATGGCCAAGACCGGCGGTGAGCCGCTCGGCTCCATGGGCACCGACTCGCCCATCGCCGCGCTGAGCGAGCGCCCGCGCCTGCTCTTCGACTACTTCACCCAGCTGTTCGCGCAGGTCACCAACCCGCCGCTGGACGCCATCCGCGAGGAGCTCGTGACCTCGCTGCACTCGTCCCTCGGCCCGCAGGGCAACCTGCTCGACCCGACGGCCGCCTCCTGCCGCTCGGTCACCCTGCCCTTCCCGGTGATCGACAACGACGAGCTGGCCAAGCTCATCCACATCAACGCCGACGGCGACATGCCCGGCTTCAAGGCCGCGACCCTCTCCGGCCTGTACCGGGTGCACGGCGGCGGCGACGCCCTCGCCGCGCGCATAGAGGAGATCTGCGCCGAGGCCGACGCCGCCATCGACAACGGCGCCCGGCTGATCGTCCTGTCGGACCGCCACTCCGACGCCGAGCACGCGCCGATCCCGTCGCTGCTGCTCACCGCGGCCGTCCACCACCACCTCATCCGCACCAAGCAGCGCACCCACGTGGGCCTGCTGGTCGAGGCCGGCGACGTCCGCGAGGTCCACCACGTCGCGCTGCTCATCGGCTACGGCGCCGCCGCGGTCAACCCGTACCTGGCGATGGAGTCCGTCGAGGACCTCGTCCGCGCCGGCACCTTCCTGTCGGGCATCGAGGCCGAGCAGGCCATCCGCAACCTGATCTACGCCCTCGGCAAGGGCGTCCTGAAGGTCATGTCCAAGATGGGCATCTCGACGGTCGCCTCCTACCGCGGCGCCCAGGTCTTCGAGGCCGTCGGTCTCGACGACGCCTTCGTCGAGAAGTACTTCAACGGCACCGCCACCAAGATCGGCGGCGTCGGCATCGACGTCATCGCCAAGGAGGTCGCCGCCCGCCACGCCAAGGGGTACCCCGCCTCCGGCATCGCTCCGGCGCACCGCGCCCTGGAGATAGGCGGCGAGTACCAGTGGCGTCGCGAGGGCGAGCCGCACCTGTTCGACCCGGAGACGATCTTCCGCCTCCAGCACTCCACGCGCACCGGTCGCTACGACATCTTCAAGAAGTACACCGAGCGTGTGAACGAGCAGTCCGAGCGCCTGATGACGCTCCGCGGCCTGTTCGGCTTCAAGTCCGACCGGCAGCCCATCTCCATCGACGAGGTCGAGCCGGCCAGCGAGATCGTCAAGCGCTTCTCCACCGGCGCCATGTCGTACGGCTCCATCTCCAAGGAGGCGCACGAGACCCTCGCCATCGCCATGAACCAGCTGGGCGGCAAGTCCAACACGGGTGAGGGCGGCGAGGACCCGGACCGTCTGTACGACCCGGCGCGCCGGTCGTCCATCAAGCAGGTCGCTTCCGGCCGCTTCGGTGTGACCTCCGAGTACCTGGTCAACGCGGACGACATCCAGATCAAGATGGCCCAGGGCGCCAAGCCCGGTGAGGGCGGTCAGCTGCCCGGCCACAAGGTCTACCCGTGGGTCGCCAAGACGCGTCACTCGACGCCGGGCGTGGGCCTCATCTCCCCGCCGCCGCACCACGACATCTACTCCATCGAGGACCTGGCCCAGCTGATCCACGACCTCAAGAACGCGAACCCGCAGGCGCGGATTCACGTCAAGCTGGTCTCCGAGGTCGGCGTCGGCACGGTCGCGGCGGGTGTGTCCAAGGCGCACGCCGACGTGGTGCTCATCTCCGGCCACGACGGCGGTACGGGTGCCTCCCCGCTCACCTCGCTGAAGCACGCCGGTGGCCCCTGGGAGCTCGGCCTCGCCGAGACCCAGCAGACGCTGCTGCTCAACGGCCTGCGCGACCGCATCGTCGTGCAGACCGACGGCCAGCTGAAGACCGGCCGTGACGTCGTCATCGCCGCGCTGCTCGGCGCCGAGGAGTTCGGTTTCGCGACCGCGCCGCTCGTCGTCTCCGGCTGCATCATGATGCGCGTCTGCCACCTGGACACCTGCCCGGTCGGCATCGCCACCCAGAACCCGACCCTCAGGGACCGGTTCTCCGGCAAGGCCGAGTACGTCGTCAACTTCTTCCAGTACATCGCCGAAGAGGTCCGCGAGATCCTCGCCGAGCTGGGCTTCCGCTCCATCGAGGAGGCCGTCGGCCACGCCGAGACGCTGGACGTCGCGCGTGCCGTCGACCACTGGAAGGCACAGGGCCTGGACCTGGAGCCGCTGTTCCACGTGCCCGAGCTGCCCGAGGGCGCGGTGCGCCACCAGATCGTCGAGCAGGACCACGGCCTGGCGAAGGCGCTCGACAACGAGCTCATCAAGCTCGCCGCCGACGCCCTGGCCGCGGACTCCGCGACCGACGCCCAGCCGGTGCGGGCCCAGATCAAGGTCCGCAACATCAACCGCACGGTCGGCACCATGCTCGGCCACGAGGTGACGAAGAAGTTCGGCGGCGCTGGTCTGCCCGACGACACGATCGACATCACCTTCACGGGCTCCGCCGGCCAGTCCTTCGGCGCCTTCCTCCCGCGCGGTGTCACGCTGCGCCTGGAGGGCGACGCCAACGACTACGTCGGCAAGGGCCTCTCCGGTGGCCGCGTCGTCGTCCGCCCGGACCGGGCCGCCGACCACCTCGCCGAGTTCTCGACGATCGCGGGCAACACCATCGCGTACGGCGCGACCGGCGGCGAACTGTTCCTGCGCGGTCGTACGGGCGAGCGGTTCTGTGTCCGCAACTCCGGCGCGACGGTCGTCTCCGAGGGCGTGGGCGACCACGGCTGCGAGTACATGACCGGTGGCCACGCGGTGGTCCTGGGCGAGACGGGACGTAACTTCGCGGCCGGTATGTCCGGCGGTATCGCGTACGTCATCGACCTCGACCGCGACAACGTCAACGTCGGCAACGTCAGCGCCGTCGAGGCCCTCGACGACACCGACAAGCAGTGGCTGCACGACGTGGTCCGCCGTCACCAGGAGGAGACCGGCTCCACGGTCGCCGAGAAGCTGCTGGCCGAGTGGGAGACCGCGGTCGAGCGCTTCAGCAAGATCATCCCCAGCACGTACAAGGCAGTGCTCGCCGCCAAGGACGCCGCCGAGCGAGCCGGTCTGTCCGAGACCGAGATCACCGAGAAGATGATGGAGGCGGCGATCAATGGCTGACCCGAAGGGCTTTCTGAACCACGGCCGCGAGGTCGCCAAGTCCCGCCCCGTCGACGTACGCCTCAAGGACTGGAACGAGGTCTACGTCCCCGGCTCCCTGCTGCCGATCATCAGCAAGCAGGCCAGCCGCTGCATGGACTGCGGCATCCCGTTCTGCCACAACGGCTGTCCGCTCGGGAACCTCATCCCCGAGTGGAACGACTACGCCTACCGCGAGGACTGGTCGGCGGCGTCGGAGCGCCTGCACGCGACCAACAACTTCCCGGAGTTCACCGGTCGCCTCTGCCCGGCGCCCTGCGAGTCGGCCTGCGTGCTCGGCATCAACCAGCCGGCCGTCACCATCAAGAACGTCGAGGTCTCGATCATCGACAAGGCGTGGGACGCGGGCACCGTCGCCCCGCAGGCCCCGGAGCGCCTGTCCGGCAAGACCGTCGCCGTCATCGGCTCGGGCCCGGCCGGCCTGGCCGCCGCCCAGCAGCTGACCCGCGCCGGTCACACGGTCGCCGTCTACGAGCGCGCGGACCGCATCGGAGGCCTTCTCCGGTACGGCATCCCCGAGTTCAAGATGGAGAAGCGGCACATCAACCGCCGTATCGAGCAGATGCGCGCGGAGGGCACCCGCTTCCGCACCGGCATCGAGATCGGCAAGGACCTCAAGGCCACCGACCTGAAGAAGCGGTACGACTCGATCGTCATCGCCGCCGGTGCCACGACCGCCCGTGACCTCCCGGTCCCCGGCCGTGAGCTCAAGGGCATCTACCAGGCCATGGAGTACCTGCCGCTGGCCAACAAGGTCCAGGAGGGCGACTACGTCACCGCCCCGATCTCGGCCGAGGGCAAGCACGTCGTGGTCATCGGCGGCGGCGACACCGGCGCCGACTGCGTGGGCACCGCCCACCGTCAGGGCGCGGCCTCGGTGACGCAGCTGGAGATCATGCCGAGGCCGGGCGAGGACCGTGCCGCGCACCAGCCGTGGCCGACCTTCCCGATGCTGTACAAGGTCACGTCCGCGCACGAGGAGGGCGGCGAGCGGGTCTACTCCGTCTCCACCACCCACTTCGAGGGCGACGAGGACGGCAACGTCCAGTGGCTGCACCTCAGCGAGGTCGAGTTCATCGACGGCAAGCTGACCTCGAAGCCGGGCACGGAGCGCAAGATCCCCGCCCAGTTGGTCACCCTCGCCATGGGCTTCACCGGCACCGACCGCGAGAACGGCCTGGTCGAGCAGTTCGGCCTGGAGCTCGACGAGCGCGGCAACATCGCCCGCGACGCCGACTTCCAGACCAACGTGCCGGGTGTCTTCGTCGCCGGTGACGCGGGCCGCGGCCAGTCGCTCATCGTGTGGGCCATCGCGGAGGGCCGCTCGGCCGCCCGCGGCTGCGACCGGTTCCTGACCGGCGCGAGCGAGCTGCCGGCACCGATCCGGCCGACGGACCGCTCGCTGATGGTCTGACACCTCAAGAGACGTCCCGTACAACGGCGTACGGAACACAGATGGCGCCTGCCCCTTGTCCCCGACCGGACGAAAGGGCAGGCGCCGTCGCCTTTCTCAGATGGCTCGCAGGCGCACGGTCACCGGGGCCGGTTCATCCGGCACCGGCAGCGACTGAACGGTCAGAGCGTCCCCGCTCTCCACGACTCCGCTGCCGGACCGGTCGAGATGCGCGTCCACCACGACCCGCTGCCCCTGTGTCCAGTCGGCCGACAGCTCGAAGGGGACGGCGCGGGTGCCCTCCCCGTCGTACGAGATGTCCTGAGCCGTCGCGGTGAGTTCGTACGAGGGCGCGTCGGCCACCGTCACGTCGAGCACCCGCACCCGTAGCACCGCCTGTTCGAAGGCGCCGAGGTCGGGGGTGAGGAGCACTCGCCCGGAGACAGTGGTCATGTCACGCTCGTCCGCTAGGAGTTGAGCACGGCGTACCGTGCCTCGATGTCGACCGGCCCGCCGGTGAGGTTGCGGATCTCGATGAAGTACTTGATCAGGTTGCTCGCCTGACGGTCCACTTGGACCTTCCACTCCACCTGCGCGTTGCCGTCCACCATCGGCCACGTGGGTACGACCGTCCAGTCGACCCGCCAGGCCTCCGGCCAGCTGTGCGTGAACCATCGGCGGCTGGTGTTCGCCGGTACCTGTCCGCGGAACTGCACTCCCAGAATCACGACTCTTCCCCCTTCGGTGCCTCCGGCGCGCCCCCGCCGTCCTTCAGACTCTCCGCGGCCGGGACGCCCACGACGCCCCCGCCGTCCTGTGCCGCGCCCAGCGGCGCGTACCCGGCACCCGCGAACTCGGGCCCTCCGATCCCGCTGCCGGTCCCGGTGACGACCGTGCCCGCCGGAGCGCCCGGCGCCCCGCTCGGGCTCGGCGCCGGACCGGCGTCGACCGCGTCGGCCCAGCCGGCGGGCATCGACTCGCCCTGCATTCCAATCGGTTGCATCGTTCCCCCTGCTTCTCGCTGCTGCTTGCTCTGTCCCGGCCCCCGTCAGGTCGCGTTGGCGCCCCAGCCGAGCACGTCGTAGCGGGCCTGGATGTCGACCGGACCGCCGGTCAGATTGCGGATGTTGAGGAAGTACTTGAGCAGTCCACCTGACTGCCGGGTCACCTGGACCCATGACTCGATCTGCGCGGGCCCGTCCACCACGGGCGCGGTCGGTACGGCCGTCCAGTGGACGTACCAGTGCGCGGGCCAGCTGTGGGTGAACCAGCGCCCGACCTGCCCGGCCGCGACCCGGCCGGTGAACTGCACACCGGAGAAGCGGGCCGGTGACTCCAGGTTCGCGTACATCGTGCGTACGGCGAGACAGTCCCCGGGGCTGAGCCCCGCCCGCTGGCCGATCTCGACGTTCTGCCGGGGCACGATGGTGTCCTGGCTGTTGCTGGAGAACGCCCAGCGCGGGTAGTGCATGATCGAGTGGTAGTCGTACGCGCCGACGTCGTCGCCGTCGGTGATGTGCTGGTTGAAGTTGTGGGCCATGCCCTGCTGGATGTTGGCCCAGTGGATGGTGACGAACTGGTCCCGGTCCTCGCGGCTCTGCTCGTGCCAGAGCCCGACGGCGTGCCCGATCTCATGGATCGCGGCGCCGAGTTCGCAGCCCTGGCCCAGCGTGATCTGCTGGACGGTGCCCCGACGGCCCACGGCTGAACTGCAGCCGCCGCCGGGGACGAACCGGATGAAGTCCGGGTACTGCGCCTGGTTCTGGGCCGTGCGCTGCACGAAGCGGATGCGGGTGTTGCGCTGCCAGTGGTCGATGGCGCCGGTCACCCGGGCCTGGTCGGGCAGGTTCGGGTCGATCTCGTACGGCACGAGGCCGTTCACCCAGCGGAACTGCGTGCCGGGCAGGATGACCCCGTTCTCCTCCAGTGCCACCGCGTGCTCGGCGGCCACCTGCTTGGACTCGATGAGGTCGAGGATGATGTCGCCCTCGAACACGGGCTGCCCGTCGACCTCGGTGTACTGCACCGCCTTCGGCCCCTTGCCCGCCAGTTGGACGAGGCCGGCCTGCACCTCCGGTCCGACCTGGTAGGGCCCGAACCCAGAACCGGCGGCGGCTGGTTCGGCCGTGTCGGCTGCCATGGCGTCCCCCTTGATTGACGTTTTTCCCCCTTGGGGTGATTAACGTCGATGAGGCGCCATCTTTCGTCAATGGTGGGCGGAGGCGGCTTTTGTCTCGTACGTCTGACCCAGGGCGGCCAGGGCAGGTTGGGCTAGGGCACCCTGTACGTCTCCCCGTACACCTGCCATTCCAGCGGTGTGCTCAGCCGGAGGTTGCCGTTGTTCAGGAACCGCCGCTGGGCCGTGTCGATGCGGGTGGTGTCAGTGTTCGGCTTCTTCGCCCGCATGGCCGCCCGGCGTACGTCGAGGAAGACGTCCAGGTACGCCTTCTCCGAGCCGCCCTCGGACGGGGAGTCCGCCTTGCGCAGGGCGCGTTCGCGCAGGACGAAGAAGCCGTCCTCGTCGATGCCCGCGCCGTGGAAGACCATCGCGTCGTAGTAGACGAACTGGCCCAGCGTGCCGAGGCCGTCGAGCTTGGCGAGGCGGACCGCCGGGTCGAAGTAGACGCGGTCGCGTTCGGCGTCCTGGGCCGCACGGAACGCCGCCACCTGGGCCTCCGCCTTCCAGGCCCGGGTGAAACCGGGGTCCAGGCCCTCGTGGGAGTCCGTGCCGTCGACCTCGCGCAGGGCGGGGAGATAGCGGGCGAGCCCGTTGTCCGGGTGGGCCTCGGTGTAGTTCTCGACCAGGGCGAGCAGGTCATGGGTGCCGGTGCAGAAGCCGATGATGCCGGCGGTGTAGCCCTGGCCGTCGCCGAGGTCCTCGATGTAGCCGTAGGTGCGGCGCCAGTCGAGGGTCGAGCTCTCGGCGCTGGACACGAGCCGCTGGGCCAGCTCCTTCTTCGCGGGGGAGGCGAGGCCCGGCGGCAGGTCCGCGATCAGCTCGTCGTCCGCCGCGCGGTCCTGCTCGGCACGGCTCTTGGCCTCCTGAAGGGCTGACTGCTGCGCGGACGCGGCGGTGGATTCCGCCGGGCTCTCCGCGGAGTCCGAGGGGATCAGGAAGTAGACGACTGCCGCAACGGCGACGGGGACGGCCGCGAAGAGCAGGACTCCGATACGTCTCACTGGGCGACCCCCGAGCCGGTCAGCTCCGCGACCCTGGCGACCGCGATCACCGCCAGCAGCACCAGCATGCCCACGCAGGCGGCCGTCTGGATCAGGGCCTGGCGCGGCCCGCGCGGGGCGTAGGCGTAGGCGAAGGTGACCGCGGCGCCCGTCAGCAGTCCGCCGAGGTGGCCCTGCCAGGAGGTGAGGCTCGCGGAGAGCAGCAGCCACAGCAGCAGGAACGCCATGAAGCGGTTGACGGAGCGCATGTCGGCGCCGACGCGGCGGGCGAGGACGTAGTACGCGGCACCGAGACCGAAGATCGCGCCCGACGCACCGACCGACTCCACGTGCGGGTCGGTGAGCAGCAGCTCGAACACCGAACCGCCCAGCGTCGCCAGCAGGTAGAGCGCGAGGTACCGGACCCGGCCGAGCATGGGTTCCACGACCCGGCCGAGCTGCCACAGCGCGAGCATGTTCATCACGATGTGCAGCACACCGAAGGTGCCCTCGGTCGGCGCGGAGTGGAGGAACCCGCTGGTCAGCAGCCGGTCCCATTCTCCGGCGACAACGCCCTCGGCGTGGAGGTCCGACGGGTACCCGGGCCCGTAGACGTAGTAGCCGTCCGGCCCGACCAGCCGTGCGCCGAGCATCGCGAACCGGTCCAGGAGCTCCGGACGCACCACCTCGGCCAGATAGGCGAGGACGTTGAGCCCGATGAGCACGGAGGTCACGAGCGGCGTCGCGGCGATCCGCCCACCGACGATCGTCCGCGCCTGCCGCACCGACCGCGCCCCCTCCCTCACACACTCCACGCACTGGTGGCCGACGGACGCCTCCCGCATGCAGTCCGGGCAGATGTACCGGTCGCAGCGGGTGCAGCGGACGTGGGACTCGACCTTGGGGTGGCGATAGCAGGTCGTGACAGTGGGCTGGGCGGACTCGGGCTCCACAGCCGGCTCCTTGAAGGGGACTGGACGAACGGTGAGCCGGTGGGGGCGGCGGCGAACAAAATAGCGAACACCTGTGGACGGAGGGAGGGGCGGGGCGGGTGGTGTCGTAATCTCGGCTGCCAGTGGGACGCGTGAGGGGGGAGACAGTATGGCAGCGATCAGTCTCAGCAAGGTCGAGGAGACCGCACCTGCGTTGGTCAGCCTGTACAAGAGCGCCGGGGTGGCGCTGCGGGGGCACGGGCTGGACGGGGCGCGGGCCGCGGTCTACCTGGTCGTCGACTACTCCGGGTCGATGAAGCCGTACTACAAGGACGGCAGTGTGCAGGCGCTCGCCGACCGGGTGCTCGGGCTGTCGGCGCACTTCGACGACGACGGCACCGTCCCGGTGGTGTTCTTCTCGACCGACGTCGACTGCGAGACCGAGATCGCGCTGGCCGACCACCAGGGGCGCATCGAGCGGATCGTGGCCGGCCTCGGGCACATGGGCAAGACCAGCTACCACCTGGCCATGGACGCCGTCATCGATCACTACCTCGACAGCGGGTCGACGGACCCCGCCCTGGTCGTCTTCCAGACCGACGGCGGACCCATCAACAAGCTCGCCGCGGAACGGTATCTGTGCAAGGCGGCCAGGCTCCCGCTGTTCTGGCAGTTCATCGGCTTCGGGGACCCGAACAGCAAGCAGTTCGACTATCTGCGCAAGCTCGACGAGCTGTCCGTCCCAGCCAAGCGGGTCGTCGACAACGCCGGCTTCTTCCATGCCGGTGCGGAGCCACGGAAGGTGTCCGACGCCGAGCTGTACGACCGGCTCGTCGGCGAGTTCCCCCAGTGGCTGGTGGCGGCGCGTGCGCAGGGGATCGTCCAGGCATAGCGGCGCACCATCGCCGGCCTGGAGGGCTCGCGGAACTTCCTCACCCGGTTGCTTGCCCCGTTGGCTTGGGCGGTATGGCCGTGTAACCCTGTGTTTGATCCGACGGGGAGGCGACGGCGTATGGACGGCGCACGTTCGGGGAACGACGAAGCGGCGGCACGGCGGTCCGCCCCGCCCGGGAAGGGCGAGAAGCTCGCCGACTGGGCAGACGGTCGGCTCGGGATCTATGCGCTGGCCAAGGCCAATATGCGCAAGGTCTTTCCGGACCACTGGTCCTTCATGCTGGGCGAGGTCTGCCTCTACAGCTTCCTCGTCCTGATCCTCACCGGCGTCTATCTCACCCTGTTCTTCGACCCGAGCACCAGCGAGGTCGTCTACAGCGGCGCCTACGAGCCCCTCAACGGCGTCCTGATGACCAGGGCCTACGAGTCCACGCTCGACATCAGCTTCGACGTGCGCGGCGGGCTGCTCATGCGGCAGATCCACCACTGGGCGGCGCTGGTCTTCGTCACCGGCATGCTGGTGCACATGATGCGGGTGTTCTTCACCGGCGCCTTCCGCAAGCCGCGCGAGATCAACTGGGTGTTCGGCTGGAGCCTGCTGATGCTCGGCATCATCACCGGCCTGACCGGCTACTCCCTCCCCGACGACCTGCTCTCCGGCACCGGCCTGCGGTTCGCGCACGGCGCGATCCTGTCGATCCCGATCGTGGGGACGTACGTGGCGTTCTTCCTCTTCGGCGGGGAGTTCCCCGGAGAGGACTTCATCGCGCGGCTGTACCCGATCCACATCCTGCTGCTGCCCGGGATCATGCTCGGCCTGGTGGTCGCCCATCTGATCCTGGTCTTCTACCACAAGCACACCCAGTACCCGGGTCCCGGCCGCGACCAGAAGTCGGTCGTCGGGATGCCCTTCCTGCCGGTCTACATGGCCAAGGCGGGCGGCTTCTTCTTCCTGGTCTTCGGCGTGCTGACGATCATGGGCGGCATCGCCAGCATCAACCCCGTGTGGGCCTTCGGGCCCTACCGCCCGGACCTGGTGACCACCGGCGCCCAGCCCGACTGGTATCTGGGCTTCTCCGAGGGCCTGATCCGGGTGATGCCGGGATGGGAGATCAACTTCTGGGGCCACACCCTGGAACCGGGCGTCTTCATCCCCTTCTCCCTCTTCCCGCTGATCCTGCTCGCGCTCGGCGTCTATCCCTTCATCGAGGCGTGGATCACCGGCGACAAACGTGAGCACCACATCCTCGACCGGCCGCGCAACATGCCCGTGCGCACCGGACTCGGCGCGGCCTGGCTGAGCCTGTACGCGGTGCTGCTGATCGGCGGTGGCAACGACATCGTGGCCACGCATCTGCATCTGTCCATCAACCTGATCACGTGGTTCGTGCGGGTCGCGGTCTTCGTCGTGCCGGTCGTCACCTACATGGTGACCAAGCGCATCTGCCTCGGGCTGCAGCGCCGGGACCGGGCCAAGGTGCTGCACGGCAGGGAGACGGGCACCATCAAACGGCTCCCGCAGGGCGAGTTCATCGAGGTCCACGAACCCCTCTCCCAGGGGCAGCTGTTCACCCTCACCCAGCACGAGCAGCATCCGCCGTACGATGTCGGTCCGCTCGTCGACGCGAACGGCGTCCGGCGCCGGGTCTCCCCGACCCAGCGGGTGCGGGCCAGGCTGGCGCGGGCGATGTTCGGGCCCCGGTCGCGGATCACCAAGCCGACGGCGGAGGAGTACCGCGAGCTCACCAGCGGCGATCACCACTGAGACGGTCCCTACCGAGGTCCAGCGGCACCGATCACCTCGGCCCGGCAGACGTCCGGGCTGCCCCAGGCGGTGCGCAGGGCGCGGGCCTTGGTCAGCCAGAGCGACAGGTCGTACTCCGCCGTGTAGCCGATAGCGCCGTGCAGCTGGAGCGCGGTCCGAGCGGTGGCGTACGCGGCCTCGCACGCCGTGACCTTGGCGGCGGCGATGTCGGCGGGCGCCATGGTGAGCGCGGCGCCGAGGACGAGGGGCCGGGCGAACTCAAGGCCGATCTTCGCGTCGGCCAGACGATGCTTCACGGCCTGGAACGAACCTATGGGGCCGCCGAACTGGGTCCTCTGCTTGACGTGGGTGACCGTTCTGTCGAGCAGCGCGAGGCCCACACCGAGGGCCTGGGCGGCGGTGGTCAGGCGGGCGTAGGCGAGGGCGTGCGCGGTGGGCGGGTCGGGGCTGAGGAGTTCGCCGCCGGATGCGAGGGGGGTGAGGCGGCGGGCAGGGTCCAGGGAAGGGCGTACGGGGCCATGGCCGGGGGAGAGGTACAGGCCGTGCGGTGTGAGCGCGAAGTGGGTGGTGGCCGCGTCGCCGTCCAGGGCGTACGGCGCCGTCCACGCCAGCGTCGCCATCGCCTCGCCCGTCGCCAGCGCCGGCAGGAGCCGCTTGGCAGGGCCGGGGTCCGGCAGACCGGCGAGGAGCGCCGCGGCGGTGACCGTCTCCACGAGCGGTCCCGGCATCGCATGCCGCCCCAACTCCACGAAGGCGACGGCGAGTTCGACGGGCCGGGGCCCCAGCCCCTCGTACGCCTCCGGAACCGCCAGCCCGAACACGCCCGCCTCGGCGATACGGGACCACAGGGCACGGCCCCGCGCATGCTCGCCCTGAGCCCACTCCCGTACGGCCGACGGCGTGTCCGCCGCTGTCAGCATCGCGCCCAGCGAGTCGGCGAAGGCCCGCTGCTCGGCGTCCAGGAGGAACCGCATCAGCGTCGCCCCTTCGGCAGGCCGAGCAGCCGCTCGGCGATGATGTCGCGCTGGATCTCGTTCGTGCCCGCGTAGATCGGGCCGGCGAGGGCGAAGACATAGCGCTCGGACCAGTCCGAGTCGGCCAACTCGCCCTCGGTGCCCAGCAGATCGAGGGCCGTTTCGTGCAGCGCGATGTCGTACTCCGACCAGAACACCTTGTTCAGGCTGGACTCCGCGCCGATCGACTCGCCGTCGAGGAAGCGGGCGGCGGCCGCGTAGGTGAAGAGCTGATACGCACGGGCGCCGATCAGGGCGTCGGCCACGCGGTTGCGGGTGCTCTGCGGGCTGCCCTGGGTGTTCCAGAGGTGCAGCAGGCGATCCGCGCTCGCGAGGAACCGACCCGGGGAGCGCAGCATCAACCCGCGTTCGTTGCCCGCCGCCGACATCGCTATCCGCCAGCCCTGGTCCGGCTCGCCGATCACGTCCTCGTCCGGCACGAACACCTCGTCCAGGAACAGCTCGGCGAAGGCGGGCTTGCCGTCGAGGCGGGCGATGGGGCGGACCGTGACGCCCGGGGCGCGCAGCTCGAACATCAGGTAGGTCAGGCCCTGGTGGGGCTTGGGTGCGGACGGGTCGGTGCGGAACAGGCCGAACGCGCGGTCGGCGAAGGCGGCGCGCGAGGACCAGGTCTTCTGGCCGGACAGCAGCCAGCCGCCGTCCGTGCGCGTGGCCCTCGACTTCAGGGACGCCAGATCGGAACCGGCCTCGGGCTCCGACCAGGCCTGCGCCCAGATCACCTCGCCGGTGGCCATGGAGGGCAGCACACGCGCGCGTTGCTCCTCGGTGCCGTACTCGAAGAGGGTCGGGGCGAGAAGGCTGACGCCGTTCTGGTTGACGCGTCCCGGTGCGCCCGCCGCCCAGTACTCCTCCTCGAACAGCAGCCATCGCACGAGCGTCGCGTCCCGGCCGCCGTACGCCGTCGGCCAGTTCACCACCGACCAGCGGTCGGCGGCGAGTTCGGCCTCCCAGGCCCGGTGTGCCGCGAAGCCGTCCTGGGTCTCCAGGGAGGGGAGCGGGTCGGGCGGAACGTGCGCGCGCAGCCAGGCGCGCGCCTCGGCGCGGAACGCCTCGTCGGCGGCGGAGTGGGTGAGGTCCACGGCCGATCTCCCTTCCTGCGAGCTGCCTACGAGCTGGTTGCGAGGTGCCTACGGGCTGCCTAAGAGTCTTCCCTAACAAGTGTTTGGTAGGTTAGCGTGCTGCCATGACAAACGTCGAGGCGCCGGCGTACGTTCCCGGGCACGGACTGCTCCGTGGACGCACGGCCGTCATCACCGCGGCGGCCGGCGCGGGCATCGGCGGGGCGACCGCGCGCCGCTTCCTCGAAGAGGGGGCGCGCGTGCTGATCAGCGATGCTCATGCGCGGCGGCTGAAGGAGTGCGAGGCCGAGCTGGCCGGGGAGTTCGGCGCGGCATCGGTGACAGCGCTGCCCTGCGACGTGACCGACGAGACGCAGGTGCGGGCGCTGTTCGACGCGGCCGTACGGGAGCACGGGCGGCTGGACGTCGTCGTCAACAACGCCGGACTCGGCGGGACTTCGGCCCTCGTCGACATGGCCGACGAGCAGTGGTCCCGCGTACTCGACGTGACGTTGAACGGCACGTTCCGGTGCGTGCGGGCGGCCCTGCGGCTGTTCCGTACGGACGGACATGGCGGCGTGATCGTCAACAACGCCTCCGTCGTCGGCTGGCGCGCCCAGGCCGGGCAGGCGCACTACGCGGCCGCCAAGGCGGGCGTGATGGCGCTGACCCGGTGCGCGGCGATCGAGGCGGCCGGGTACGGGGTGCGGGTCAACGCGGTGTCACCGAGCCTCGCCATGCATCCGCACCTCGTGAAGGTGACCTCGCCCGAGCTGCTGGAGGAGCTGACGGAACGTGAGGCCTACGGGCGGTACGCCGAGCCGTGGGAGGTGGCCAACGTGATCGTCTTCCTGGCCTCCGGCTATTCGTCGTACATGACAGGAGAGGTCGTCTCCGTGAGCAGCCAGCACCCCTAGGACGACAATGGACCCGTGCCGACCAAGAAGAAGCCCCAGGTGACCGCCGCAGCCGCCAGGCGGCGCGAACTCCTCGACACCGCCGCCGAGGTCTTCGCCGAGCAGGGTTACAACGCCACGACCGTACGCAAGATCGCGGACCACGCGGGCATGCTCGCGGGCAGCCTCTACTACCACTTCGACTCCAAGGAGTCGATGCTGGAGGAGATCCTGCGGAGCTTCCTCGACGAGCTCTGGGGCGGCTACGACGCCGTCCTGGGCGCCGAGCTGGGGCCCCGCGAGACCCTCGAAGCCCTGGTCACCGAGTCGTTCCGGGAGATCGACCGGCACCGCGCCGCCGTCGCGATCTACCAGAAGGAGAACAAGCAGCTGGTGGCGCAGGAACGGTTCGCGTTCCTCGCCGAGTCGCAGCTCAGGTTCGAGAAGGCGTGGCTGTCCACGCTGGAGCGCGGGGTCGCGGCCGGGGTGTTCCGGTCCGACCTCGACGTCCGGCTCACCTACCGGTTCGTGCGGGACACGGTGTGGGTCGCCGCGTCCTGGTACCGGCCGGGCGGACAGCACAGCCCGGAGGAGATCGCCCGGCAGTACCTGTCGATGGTGCTGGACGGGATCGCCGTACGCACGTAACCGCCGTACGCACGTAACTCAATGGGGAGTTGGGGAGTCGCCATGGCCGAGGCCTACATCGTCGAAGCGGTCCGTACGCCCGTCGGGCGGCGCAAAGGAGGGCTCAGCGCGGTCCATCCGGCCGACCTGGGCGCGCATGTCCTCAAGGAACTCGTGTCGCGCGCGGGCATGGACCCGGCCGCCGTCGAGGACGTCGTCTTCGGCTGTCTGGACGCCGTGGGGCCGCAGGCCGGGGACATCGCGCGGACCTGCTGGCTGGCGGCCGGGCTGCCCGAGGAGGTGCCGGGTGTGACCGTCGACCGGCAGTGCGGGTCCTCGCAGCAGGCCGTGCACTTCGCGGCACAGGGCGTGCTGTCCGGCACCCAGGACCTGGTGGTCGCGGGCGGCGTGCAGAACATGTCGATGATCCCCATCGCCTTCGCCACCCGACAGGCCGCCGAGCCGCTGGGGCTGACGGCGGGGCCCTTCGCGGGCAGCGAGGGCTGGCGGGCGCGGTACGGGGAGAAGCCCGTCAACCAGTTCGTCGGCGCCGAGATGATCGCGGCCAAGTGGGGGATCAGCCGGCAGGACCAGGAGGAGTTCGCACTGCGCTCGCACCGGCGGGCGCTGCGGGCGATCGACGAAGGGCGCTTCGAGCGGGAGGTCGTGCCCTACGGGCCGGTCGCCGTCGACGAGGGGCCGCGTCGTGACACCTCCCTGGAGAAGATGGCCGGGCTGAAGCCGGTCGTCGACGGCGGCACGATCACCGCCGCCTGTTCCTCGCAGGTCTCCGACGGCGCGGCGGCGATGCTGCTGGCCTCGGAGCGGGCGGTGCGCGAGCATGGGCTCACGCCCCGGGCCCGGGTGCACCACCTCTCGGTGCGCGGTGAGGATCCCATCCGCATGCTCACCGCCCCGATTCCCGCCACCGCCCACGCCCTGAAGAAGACCGGCCTTTCGGTCGAGGACATCGACCTCGTCGAGATCAACGAGGCCTTCGCGCCGGTCGTCCTGGCCTGGTTGAAGGAGACGGGCGCCGACCCGGACAAGGTCAACGTCAACGGGGGCGCGATCGCCCTCGGGCATCCGCTGGGCGCGACCGGTGTGAAGCTGATGACGACCCTGTTGCATGAACTGGAGCGCACGGGTGGTCGGTTCGGGCTGCAGACGATGTGTGAGGGCGGGGGACAGGCGAACGTGACGATCATCGAGAGGCTGTGACTGCCGCTACGGGTCGGTGCTCGTGTGCGGCGCCGTCGTGGCTGGTCGCGCCCACGCGGGGGGAGCCGCATGTTGATACAGTCCCGCGCCCCTTAGGGCGTTGCCGAACTGTGGGCTGTCAGAGGACCGTCAGCCGCTGCCGCGTCTCCTCCGCCTCCTTCATGATCCGCTCCACCAGCTCCGCGCACGACGGCAGGTCGTCGATCACCCCGGCGACCTGCCCGGACGCCATCACCCCCAGATCGGTACGGCCGTCCACCATGGACGCCTTGAGCAGCATCGGCGTGTTCGCGGCGAGCAGGACCTGGCTCCAGGTCAGGTCCTTGCCGTGCTTGAGAGCGCGGCCGTCCTGGAGCATCCGGCGCCAGCTCGTGCCGGACAGCTTGCGGTAACCCGCCGCTCTGCGGACCGCCTGGAGGAGAGCCCGTGCGCGGCCGGAGTGTTCCAGGGCGTCGACCAGTTCCGTACGCAGCATGCGGTGCGGCAGGCCGTCCACGGCCCGGGTGACCGTCACGTCCCGGACCGTCGCCGTCAGATACCGTGCCTTCACCGCGTCCGGCACCGTCGAGTCCGAGGTGAGCAGGAAGCGGGTGCCCATGGCGACGCCCGCCGCCCCGTAGGCCAGCGCCGCGACCAGCCCCCGCCCGTCGAAGAAGCCGCCCGCCGCCACGACCGGTAGGTCCACGGCGTCGACCACCTGCGGCAGCAGCACCGTCGTCGCCACCTCGCCGGTATGCCCGCCGCCCTCCCCGCCCTGCACGATCACCGCGTCCGCGCCCCACGCCGCGACCTTCTCGGCGTGCCGCCGGGCACCGATCGAGGGGATGACGACCACGCCCGCGTCCTTCAGCTCGGCGATCAGCTCACGGGAGGGCGCGAGGGCGAAGGAGGCGACACGCACACCCTCGTCGATCATGACGCGGACCCGGTCGCCGGCGTCGGAGGCGTCCGCCCGCAGGTTCACCCCGAACGGCGCGTCCGTACGGGACTTGACCTCGCGTATCGCCTCCCGCAGCCGGTCGACGGTCATCGTCGCGGAGGCCAGGATGCCGAGCGCCCCCGCGTTCGCCGTCGCCGAGACCAGCCGTGGGCCCGCCACCCAGCCCATCCCCGTCTGCACGATCGGGTGGCGGACCCCGACCAGCCGCGTCAGCGGTGTCTCCATCACGCCCCGACCTCCCTGGCGCGGGTGTTCTCCGGGTCGATCACCTCGCGGATGAGCCGCAGCTCCTCGGCGGTGGGTTCGCGCGTCGGCGGTACGTCGTCCGGGACGGTCAGGTCGAAGGCGGTCGCCTCCCTGACCTGCTCCGGTGTGACGCCCGGGTGGAGCGAGGCGAGCCGCATCGAGTGGTCGGGTGTGGCGAAGTCGAAGACGCCCAGGTCGGAGACGACGCGGGGGACGCGGTGGTAGCGGGCCGTGTCCGGATGCGCGGCCGCGTGGTCGTAGCCGACGCCGCACACCAGGTCGACCTTCTCGACGAAGACCCGCCGGGAGTGCCTCGGGACCCAGTAACTGGTCGGATTGTTGAGGGTGTTGACGGGTGCGCCCCGCACCCCGAGCAGCTGCCGTTTCGGCCGCTCCCAGTCGCCGATGCACGAGATGTTCTGGTTGCCGAAGCGGTCGATCTGGCTCGCGCCCATCATCACGTGCCGTCGGCCACCGGTGACCAGGGCCAGATGCTGCCGGTACGGCAGCCAGCCCTCGGCCGTCCCGTCCGGCCGGACGAGTATCGCCTCGCCGTCGGTCAGCAACAGGTCCGGTGCGAAGGTGAGCCGGGCCAGCCGGGCCCCCACGGACGGGATCAGACCCATCGGGCTCGCCAGGATCTCCCCCGCGCCGCGCCAGGCCTCGGCGCAGGCGATCACGCAGTACTCGGCCCGAGTGGGCGGGAGAATTGATGCAGGTGCACGGGTGACCTCGGTCATGACCCCTCCCTGACCGCCGCCTGGTACGCCTGCTCGTCCCCGCCGAGGAACCGCGCCGAGAACTCCGGCCAGGGCGTGGTCGCATACGTCTTCTGGAAGGCCTCGTCCCGGCCGTAGTCGGGTGCGCAGGACGTGAAGTGCGCTCCGTTCGGGGCCTCGACGACCCCAGCCACCGTGTGCCGCTTGATCAGCAGCGACTGCGGGGCCGCCTCCTTCAGCAACTCGGCCGTGTCGACGATCCGTTCGCACGACAGGTACGCCGTGTCCGCGGCCTCGCAGAACAGGTCGTCGAAGTAGGGATCGGGTCCCAGGTACTGGCCGTTGCCCAGCCGGTCGGCGCGGTTGACGTGCACCAGGGCCGCGTCGAGACGCAGCGCGGGCATGGCCACGAACGTCTGCCCGTCGTCGTACGGCGAAGTCACCGTCCGCAGACCGGGGTTGACCCGCATGACGTCCGAACCGATCCCGGCCCGCACCGGGAGGAAGGGCAGTCGGTTCGCGGCGGCGTGCAGCCCCCACATGAACATCGCCTCGTCGATCTCCATGAGCTCGAAGGCGCCGCGTTCCCGGGCCGCGCGGTAGTGCGGCTCCAGCGGGATGGAGTCGAGCGTGACGAAGGCGGTCACCAGCTTGCGGACCCGTCCGGCGGCGGCCAGCATGCCGACGTCCGGGCCGCCGTACGAGACGATCGTCAGGTCGGTGACGTCGGAGCGCAGCAGGGCCCGCACCAGGGCCATCGGCTTGCGACGCGAGCCCCAGCCGCCGATGCCCAGGGTCATGCCGCTGTGCAGCCGTGACACGACCTCGTCCGCGGTCGTCGTCTTGTCGCTCATTCAGCCACCGTCCCTTCCGAACGAGTCACTCCGAACGTGTCACGAACCCGGTCGGCCACCCCGCTGAGGCCGGCCTCGAAGGTGAAGCCCTGCTCGAAGCGGTAGCTGCGGCGCACGTCGACCGGATCGATGCCGTTGATCGCGGCCTTGGCCAGGCGCAGCAGCTGCCCGTCCTTGGCGGCGATCTCGCGGGCCAGCTCCAGCGCGGCGGCGCGCAGGTGCGGACGCGGCACGACCCGCCACACCGAACCGTGCGCGTGCAGCTCGGCCGCGGTCGCCGTGCGCGAGGTGTAGTACAGCGCGCGCATCAGATGCTGGGGGACCAGCCGGGCCAGATGCGTGGCCGCGCCCAGCGCTCCGCGGTCCAGCTCGGGCAGCCCGAAGGTGGCGTCCTCGCTCGCCACGATCGCGTCCGCGTTGCCCACCACACCGATACCGCCGCCCAGACAGAAGCCGTGCACGGCAGCGACGACGGGCACCTCGCAGTCGTACACCGCGGCGAACGCGTCCGCGCAGGCGTGGTTGGCGCCGATCAGCGCGCCGTGCCCGTCCTTCTGTATCTCCTTGATGTCCACGCCGGCGTTGAACCCGCGCCCTTCGGCGGTGATGACGACACACCGGATCCGCGGGTCCCGGCCCGCCGCCCGCACCGCGTCGGCCAGCGCGAACCAGCCCTCCACCGGCAGGGCGTTGACCGGTGGGAAGTCGACGGTGACGACGGCGATCCCATCGTCTTCGGCCCCCTTTTCCGGGGACGAGGTGGAGACACCCATGGCCGCATCAGCTACCTTTCCACCAAACGTTTGTTAGGTGAGTTGCTGGGTGAAGGGTAACCGCGCATGAGGCTGGACGGGAAGGTCGTGGTCGTCACGGGCGGCACGCGGGGTGTCGGTGCCGGGATAGCGCGGGCCTTCGCCGAGGCCGGTGCGGAGGTCGTGGTCTGTGCGCGCAGGCCACCCGAAGTCCCGTGCGCGGACGCCGAGTTCAGGTCGCTCGACCTCCGTGACCCGGAAGCCGTACGGGCCTTCTTCGCGGCCCTGCCCCGGCTGGATGTGTTGGTCAACAATGCGGGTGGCACACCGTACCGTCGGTTGACGGACGCGGATGCCGAGCGGCACGCGCGCGTGATCGAGCTGAACCTCGTCGCGCCGATGACGGCGTCCCTGGCCGCGTACGAGCAGCTGAGGCGGGCGCGGGGCTCGGTGGTGATGATCGGCAGTGTCAGCGGCGGCCGTCCGTCGCCCGGGTCGGCGGCGTACGGGGCGGCCAAGGCCGGTCTTGAGAGCCTGGCCCGGTCGATGGCGGTGGAGTGGGCGCCTGAGGTGCGGGTCAACACGCTGGTCGTGGGCATGGTGCGCACGGAGCGGTCGGACCTGCACTACGGGGGCGAGGACGGCATCGCGGCCGTCTCCCGCACCGTCCCGCTCGGCCGCCTCGCCGAACCGTCCGACATCGGCACGGCAGCCGTCTTCCTCGCCTCCGACACCGCCGCCTACATCAGCGGGGCGAGCCTGCTCGTGCACGGCGGGGGCGAGCGGCCCGCGTTCCTGGACGCCGCAACGGTCAACAAGGAGGCATGAGATGAGCCGGATGTGCGAGGGACGGGTCGTCGTGGTCACCGGCGGGGGGCGGGGGCTCGGACGTGCGCACGCGCTCGCGTTCGCGGCGGAGGGGGCGAAGGTCGTGGTCAACGACCTCGGGGTCGGGTTGGACGGGACGCCGGGGGTGGACGGGGCTGACCGGGGGGTGGCTGGGGGTGGTCTGGGGCGGCAGGTGGCTGAGGACGGTCCGGCCGGGCAGGCGGTTGAGGACGGTCTGGCCAGGCAGGTGACTGAAGGCAGTCCAGCCGGGCAGGCGGCCACGGGCAGCCCCGCCCGCCAAGTGGTCGAAGAGATTCGCGCGGCGGGCGGTGAGGCGGTTGCGCACAGTGGTGACGTGGCGACGAGCGCCGGGGCGGCCTCCCTGGTGGCGGCCGCGTTGGAGACGTACGGTCGCCTCGACACGCTCGTCAACAACGCCGGCTTCCTGCGTGACCGGATGTTGGTCAACCTCGACGAGGACGACTGGGACGCCGTCGTACGCGTCCACCTCAAGGGTCACTTCCTCCCCCTGAAGCACGCGGCCGCGCACTGGCGGGCGGAGGCGAAGGCGGGGCGTACCCCGGACGCCAGGGTCGTCAACACGAGCAGCGGGGCGGGGCTGCTGGGCTCGCTCGGCCAGGGCAACTACAGCGCCGCGAAGGCCGGAATCCTCGCCCTGACGCTGGTCGCGGCGGCCGAGTTGTCCCGCTACGGCGTCCAGGTCAACGCGATCGCGCCGGCGGCGCGCACGCGGATGACGGAACGTACCTTCGCGGATTCCATGGCGGCCCCCGACGCCGGATTCGACGCCATGGCGCCGGAGAACGTCTCGCCGTTGGTCGTCTGGCTGGGCTCGGTGGTGAGTGAGGGCGTGACGGGGAGGGTCTTCGAGGTGGAGGGCGGGCGGATCACGGTGATGGAGGGGTGGCGGGCGGGGCCGAGCGTGGAAAAGGGGGCGCGGTGGATGCCGGAGGAGGTGGGGGAGGCGGCGCTGAAGCTGGTGGGGGAGGCGGGGGTGGCGGGGGTGGTGTACGGCGCGTGAGGGTTGTTTTCGCCCCCGCCGCCCCTACCCTTCCCGTCCCTGGGGGCTGCCGCCCCCAGACCCCCGCTTTGGCCCCGAAAGGGCCTCGTCCTCAAACGCCGGACGGGCTGAAAAACCAGCCCCTCCGGCGTTTGAGGAGCGGGGTCTGGGGCGGAGCCCCAGAAGGATGGGACGGGTAGGGGCGGCGGGGGCGAAAACTGCCCTGCGTCGCCCCTACGTGTCGCACTCCAACACCCTCCGGCACAACCCACACCGCGCCCGAACCCGCCCCCGCACCGGCACCCGAATCCGCTGCTGACACGTAGGACAGGGAAACGACACCCGCAACGGCCCCCGCCCATCCGGCGTGAACGCATACGGCACCCCCGGCCGACCCAAGCCACCGCGGTGGTCCTGCGCATGCCGCCGGTCCCGGGCATAGCGCCGCCGCCCCGCCCACCCGGCCGCCGTCAGCGGCGGCTGCTCCTCGTCCCGCCGCGCCTCGGCCATGCCCTTCACATACGCCCCGTACGCCTGCGGACTGGTGAACCACACCGACGGATCCTCCGCGAACAGCAGCGCCCGCTTGGCGAGGACGTACCCGAACTCCTCCGGCGTCAGATACCCCAGCTTCTGCGAGGACGCCGCGTCCTCCCGGTACGCGTCGAGGAGCAGCCAGCCCGCGCCCAGATACGTCGTCGCCGTGTCCGTGAGGATCTCGTTGTCCCGCGTGCCCGGGAAGGACAGGCCGAGGCGGTGCAGATACACATGCATCACCTCGTGGGCGAGCGCCGCCCCGATGTCCCGGCGATGGGTGCGGAAACGGTCGTTCAGCTCGACGAAGTACTCGGGCCCGGCGGCGAGTTCGACGTTCGCCGCGTGGCTCATCTCCCGGAAGCCGACGATCAGCCGGGCATCCGGAAGGTGGTAGTGCCGCACCAGCTCGCGGGCCACCCGCTGCGCGCCCAGATACAGGTCGTCCGTGTCGGAGAACGCCACGTCGACCGGCGCCACGCTGGCCGCGAACGTCTGGATGGTGTCGTACGACAGCCGCCTGTAGAGCGCGGTGATGGAGGCCCGCACCGTCTCCAGATGTGGGAAGCCGTGCTGAACCGGTCCGCCGTTCGCCACGCCCGTACCCCCAAGACGCCTTGAACCCGATTCCACTCTACGGGGAGGAGAGGGGATTTTCCCCGGCGAGGTTCCACCGCCGGTGCGTGAGATCCGTCCTTGTCAGACATGCCACCTGATCTTCATACTGCGGGCCGCTCAACACGCCATGAAAGGACGTATGTTGACCTCCAGCTCGCCGAAGAGAAGCGGCATGACCCTGGCCAAGAGAGCGGCGGCCGTCGGTGCCGTCGCCCTCGCGGTCGCCTCCCTCCAGCCCCTCAGCGCGAACGCCGCGTCCACCCGCGTCGTCGGTGGAACGCCCGCCGCGCAGAACGAGTTCCCGTTCATGGTCCATCTCTCCATGGGCTGCGGCGGGGCGCTCTACAAGAAGGACGTCGTCCTGACCGCCGCCCACTGCATGGACGGCTCCGGCAACAACACCAGCATCACCGTCACCGCTGGTGTCAACGACCTCGACTCCTCCGCCGCGATCAAGGTGAAGTCGAAGAAGGTCAAGGTGGCCCCGGGCTACAACGGCTCCGGCAAGGACTGGGCGCTGATCAAGCTCGCCCGGCCCATCGACAAGCCGACGCTGAAGATCGCCACCACGGACCGCTACAACCGCGGCATGTTCACGATCGCCGGGTGGGGCGACACCGAGGAGGGAGGCGGCACGGGCACGACCAAGCTCCAGAAGGCCGCCGTTCCCTTCGTCGCCGACCGCATCTGCAAGCGCCACTACGGCAACCGGCTGGTGTCGAAGGAGGAACTGTGCGCCGGCTACCAGAGCGGCGGCATCGACACCTGCCAGGGCGACTCCGGCGGCCCCATGTTCCGCAAGGACGACGCGGGCAAGTGGATCCAGGTCGGCATAGTCAGCTGGGGCGACGGCTGCGCCCGCGCCGGCGTGCCCGGCGTCTACACGGAGGTCAGCACCTTCGCGAAGGACATAGCCCGGGCGGCGAACGCGCTGTAGGCGGCCGCCGTACAGGGGTACGTACGCATGTACGTCAGACGGCCCGGAGTACCGGGGGACCGGCCTCGCCGGGCCCCGGCCGGGCCGTCTCGTCCAGCTCCAGCACCCACACCTCGTTGACGCCCTCCCGCAGCACGGGCCCGGGGACGTACAGCGAGCGCTGAGGGCCCGCGGACCAGTAGCGGCCGAGGCCGAACCCGTTGATCCAGACGAACCCGCGGGTCAGTCCCGGCAGCTCCAGGCGGGCGTCACCGGCGCCCCGCACCGTGACGGTGCCCCGGTACAGCCCCGGGGCGCCGTCCTCGGGCAGCTCCCGGGACGGCACCGCCCGGACGCTCTCGACGTCGTCCAGCGCCTCCAGCCGCAGCCCACGCGCGCGTACGTCGTGCAGATACTGGCGCTCGTGCAGCACGCCCCCGATGATCCCCTTGGGCTCGCCCAGCCGCGGCCCGTAGTTGACCCGCCCCAGGGACTCCACCCACAGCTCCACACGCGCGTACCCGGCGACGGGCTCCTTGAGGCTCGCGTCGTCCTCGGTGAGGACCCCGGCCCGCTCCCCGTCGACATACACCACGGCGCGGTCCCGCAGCCCGCGCACGGTCAGCGGATACGGCTGCCTCGGCCCCGGCACCGTAACCTCGTACCGCACCAGACCCCGCTCGACGCCCAGCTCCTCGAAGGCGGGCGGGACGGGACCGGACGTCTCCGGACCGCCCAGCGTCTGCAGTACGTCGCCCAGGGGCGCCCAGTCGGTCAGGACCACCTCGGCCGGCGCACCCAACGGCGCCGGTACGGGCGGGACTTCCGGCAGGGGGCCGTCGGCATAGGCGGCGAGGACCTCGCGGAAGGCCCAGAACTTCTCCGTGGGGCGGCCGTACTCGTCGACGGGGGCGTCGTAGTCGTACGACGTCACGTCGGGCTCCAGCGGGCCGTCGTGCAGCGCGCCGCCGCCCCGGTTGGCGCCCGCCCAGCCCGCGAAGTTCGTGCCGCCGTGCGCCATGTACAGGTTCACCGAGGCCCCGCACTCCAGGATCTCGCGCAGGGCCGCCGCCGCGTCCCCGGGTTCCCGTACGACATGCTCGCCGCCCCAGTGGTCGAACCAGCCGCACCAGAACTCCATGCACATCAGCGGGCCTTCGGGGCGGTGCCGGCGCAGCGTCTCGAAGGCCACGCGCGCGTGGGAGCCGAAGTTGACAGTGGCCAGGACGCCGGGGACCGAGCCGCCGGAGAGCATGTGGTCCTCGGGGCCGTCCGAGGTGAACAGCGGGACCGTGACGCCGTGCTCGCGCAACAGGCCGGCCAGGCGGCGCAGATACTGCGCGTCCGAGCCGTAGCTGCCGTACTCGTTCTCGACCTGCACCATGATCACCGGCCCGCCCCGGTCGATCTGCCGGGGCACGATCTCAGGCAGCAGCCGCCCGAACCAGCTCGCCACATGCGCCATATAGCGCTCGTCACGGGTACGCGCGCGTGCGCCCACCTCGGCCGTCAGCCAGTACGGCAGCCCGCCGTTCTCCCACTCGGCGCAGATGTACGGCCCCGGCCGCACGACCGCCCACAACCCCGCCTCCCGCGCCGCGTCCAGGAACCGGCCGAGCGCCTCCACGTCCCGGCCGCGACCCGGCGCCGGCTCGTGCAGGTTCCACGGCACATACGTTTCCACGCAGTTGAGGCCCATCGCCCGCAGCATCGCCAGCCGGTGCCCCCACTGGGCCTCATGCACCCGGAAGTAGTGCAGCGCGCCGGACAGCAGCCGCACCGGCCGCCCGTCCAGCAGGAAATCCGTGTCCCCCACCGTGAACTCACTCATGACCCCACCCTCACCTCTGGCGCAGGTCAGGGTCCATGGACAAAGATCGGCGCTGCTTGGACCGAGGAGAGCGAGAGCGGGAGCGAGGAGGTGCGCGGATGTACCACACCTGGATGCGGTTCTTCACACCCGGCCCCGCCCACCACCGGCTCGGCCTGGTCTGCCTCGGCGTCGGCCTCCAGTACGGCCCCCTGCCCACCGTCGGCCCGCGCACCCTCGACCACCACGTGGCCGTCGTCATCAACGCGGGCGGCGGCTGGTACGAGAGCCCCGACGGCCGCCGTACGACCGTCACCGCGCCCGCGCTGCTGTGGCTGACCCCCGGCGTACCGCACCACTACGCGCCCGACCCCGGCACCGGCTGGGACGAGGGCTTCGTCGACTTCGCCGGGCCCGCCACCGCGACGTACACCGAACTCGGCTACATCGAACCCGACCGCCCCGTCGTGCCCCTGTCCGACGCCGCCGGCCCCCGCGCCGTCATCGGCCGCATCGCACGCGCCGCCCGCCGCGACAACCCGCTCCTGGAGGTGGAGACCGGCGCCGCCGTCCACGAACTCCTCGTCGCCCTGCGCCGCGCCCGCGCCGACCTCGCACCCGACGGCGAGGCCGTCCTCAAGGCCCTCGCCCGCGACGCCTGCCTGCCGCTGACCGTCGCCGACCACGCCGCCCGGCACGGCATGACCCTCGCCGAGCTGCGCACCGCCGTGCGGCGCGGCGCCGGCTGCAGCCCCAAGGACTATCTGCTCGGCATCCGCCTGGGCCGCGCCAAGGAACTCCTCGCCGCCACCGAGCTGCCCGTCGCCGCCGTCGCCCGCCGCGTCGGCTACGACGACCCCGCCTACTTCTCCCGCCTGTTCACCCGCCGCGTCGGCATGGCCCCCGTCCGCTTCCGCGCCCAGCAGGGCCGCACCGTCCCCGGCGGCTGGAGCAACCAGGTCCCCGACCCCGACGATCCACCCGTGATCGAACGAACGACCACGTGAGGCGGCCCCGTAGGCTGGGCCCTCATGACCACCAGCAACCCGTCCGCCGGCGACGTCGACCCCACCGTCCGTGAGGAGCTCGCCCGGCTGCGCGACAGCATCGACAACATCGACGCTGCCGTCGTCCACATGCTCGCCGAACGCTTCAAGTGCACCCAGCAGGTCGGCCACCTCAAGGCCAAGCACCAGCTGCCGCCCGCCGACCCCGCCCGCGAGGGCCGGCAGATCGCCCGGCTGCGCACCCTCGCCGAGAACGCCAAGCTCGACCCCGCGTTCGCCGAGAAGTTCCTGAACTTCATCATCGCCGAGGTGATCAGGCACCACGAGAGCATCGCCGAGGACACGATCAACGGCGCCGCGTCCACGGCGAAGTGACCCCGGGCCCGGTCGTGCGGGTCGCGCCCGCCCCGCGCGCGGGCGACGCGAAAGTGACGGCGGGACCCGGTCAGGCCCTCCCGGGGGAGTGACACGGCGGCCCGTGCCGGGCATGCTGCGCTGTGCACCGCATGTCAGCTGACAGGCACTCCCCGTCAGCGCCCCGGACATACCCTGGCTGTCCACGTGGGAGGGACGTCGGGCCATGCCGTCGGATGCCAAGATCCTCATCGTCGACGACCACGAGGAAACGCTGTACGCGCTGGAGAGCGCCCTGGCCCCGCTGGGCTACCGGCTCGCCCGCGCCACCAGCGGCGACGAGGCGCTCAAGCAGGTGCTCCGCGGCCAGGTCGGCCTGCTGCTCCTGGACGTCCGGATGCCCGGCGTCAGCGGCCTGGACGTGGTGCGCTACATGCGACGGGTGGAACAGACCCAGCACATACCGGTCGTCCTGCTCACGGGCTTCGGCGCGGACCAGAAGCTGATGTCCACCGCGTTCCGGCTCCGCGTCGCCGACCTGGTCCTGAAGCCCGTCGACCCGTGGACGCTGCGCACCAAGGTCCGCTACCTGTACGACTCCTACCAGCGCCATCGCGCGCTGGAACAGGAGGTTCGCGAGTTGCGCGCCCTCGTCAAGGACGACCCCGGGGCCGGGGAACCCGCACCGCGCCCCGCCCTGCACCATCCGGACACCCGTGTCCCGCCGCAGCGCGACTGCCCTGCGGCGACTCCGACCACGGACCGGACCTGACGCCGCAACCACGGATCGGACATAACGCCGAGACCATGGACCGGACATAACGCCCTTACCGATCCACCCCTGTGCCTTGTCAGCGGCATCAGGCAGCATGTCGTTCATGTCCGTACTGACGCGCGACGAAGCGCAGACCCGTGCCCAGCTCCTCGACGTCCACCGCTACGCGATCGAACTCGACCTGAACACCGGGGACGAGACCTTCGACTCTCGCACCGTCATCCGGTTCACCACGCGCGCGGACCAAGCGGACACGGACACCTTCGTCGAGATCAAGCCGGCCGAACTGCGCTCCGTCACCCTCGACGGACACCCCCTCGACCCGGAGACCCTGGACGAGAACCGGCTGCCCCTCAAGAACCTCACCGCAGGCGAGCACGAACTGCGCGTCGACGCGGCCATGCGCTACTCCCGCACCGGCGAGGGCATGCACCGCTTCACCGACCCCGTCGACGGCCAGACGTACCTCTACACGCAGTTGTGCATGGACGACGCCCAGCGCGTCTTCGCCGCCTTCGACCAGCCCGACCTCAAGGCCGTCTTCTCCTTCACCGTCACCGCCCCCGCCGAGTGGACCGTCCTCGGCAACGGCATCGCCACCCAGGACGGGCCGGGCCACTGGACGATCGCCGACACCCCGCCGATCTCCACCTACCTCGCCGCGATCGCCGCCGGCCCCTACCACTCGATCCGCACCGAGCACCGCGGCCTGCCCTTCGCCCTGCACTGCCGCCGCTCCCTCGCCCCGTTCCTGGACGCCGACGCCGACGAACTCCTCGACGTCACCCGGGCCTGCTTCGACCGCTACCACGAGAAGTTCGAGGAGCCCTACCCCTTCGACTCCTACGACCAGGCGTTCGTCCCCGAATTCAACGCCGGCGCCATGGAGAACCCCGGACTCGTCACCTTCCGCGACGAGTTCGTCTACCGCTCCGCCGTCACCGACACCGAGCGCCAGACCCGCGCCATGGTCATCGCCCACGAGATGGCCCACATGTGGTTCGGCGACCTCGTCACCCTCAAGTGGTGGGACGACATCTGGCTGAACGAGTCCTTCGCCGAGTACATGGGCTACCAGACCTGCGCCGAAGCCACCCGTTTCACCGACATCTGGACCGACTTCGGCGTCGCCCGCAAGGCCTGGGGCTACGACGCCGACCAGCGCCCCTCCACCCACCCCGTCGCCCCCGAGGCCGTCAACGACACCGCCGAGGCCCAGCTCAACTTCGACGGCATCTCCTACGCCAAGGGCGCCTCCGCGCTGCGCCAACTGGTCGCCTGGCTCGGCGAGAAGGACTTCCTCGCCGGCATCAACACCCACTTCGCCCGGCACAAGTTCGCCAACGCCACCCTCGCCGACTTCATCGACTCCCTCGCCGCCGCCACCGAACGCGACGTCCACGCCTGGGCCGACGCCTGGCTGCGCACCACCGGCGTCGACACCCTCACCCCGGCCGTCGCCCCCGGCGAGAACGGCACCTACAGCCTCACCGTCGACCGCGCCGGCAGCCGCCCGCACCGCATCGCCGTCGGCCTGTACGACCTCGACCTCGGCGACAACGAGGGCCACCTGGTCCTGCGCGAACGCCTCGACCTCGACATCCCGCACACCGCCCCGCAGCCCATCGGCAAGCGCCCGGCCCTGCTGCTGCTCAACGACGGCGACCTGACCTACGCCAAGGTCCGCTTCGACCCCGAGTCCTTCGAGACCGTCCGGGGGCGCCTCGCCGGGCTGCCCGAACCGCTCACCCGCGCGGTCGTCTGGAACGCCCTGCGCGACGCCGTCCGCGACGGCGAACTGGCCGCCACCGCCTACCTGGAGGCCGCCCGCGCCCACCTGCCGCACGAGACCGATCTCGCCGTCGTCCAGGGCGTCCTCGCCTTCGCCGCCGCCCAGGTCGCCGACCGATACCTCACCGCCGAGGAGCGCCCCGCAGGCCTGGCCACCCTCTCCGCCCTCTGCCGCGACCTCATCCGACGCACCGAGGACGGCGACAACCCCGGTCTGCGGCTGATCGCCGTACGGCATTTCATCGACGTCGCCGCCCACCCCGACACGATCGCCGCCTGGCTCGCCGACGGCACCGTGCCGGGCGGACCCGAACTCGACCCCGAGCTGCGCTGGCGCGTCCTGGGCCGCCTGGCCGTCCTCGGCGCCGTCGACGAGGCCGCCATCGCCGCCGAGCTGGAGCGCGACCCGAGCGCCACCGGCCAGGAAGGCGCCGCCCGCTGCCGGGCCGCCCTGCCCGACGAGGAGGCCAAGGCGCGGGCCTGGGACGCCATGTTCGCCACCGACGCCGGCACCGACCTGTCCAACTACCTCTTCACCGCCACCGCCCAGGGCTTCTGGCAGCCCGAACAGGCCGACCTCCTACGGAGTTACGTCCCCCGCTACTACAAGGACGCGGTCGCCCTCGCCGCCCGCCGAGGCCCCGCCATCGCCGACTCCGCCGGCCGCTACGCCTTCCCGGCGTACGCCGTCGACGCCGACGCCCTGCGACTGGGCGAGGAGTGCCTGCACGACGGCGAGCCGATCCCGGCACTGCGACGCAGGCTCGCCGACCAACTCGACGACCTGGCACGGGCGTTGCGGGTGCGGGAGGGGTAGGGGGCCCGGACGGCGTAGAGGGGGCGGGGTCCGTACGACGTAGCGGGTGGCTCCGCGCGATGTAGACGGCTGGTTCGTACGACGTAGGGGCGCTGCCTCCGATGGCGGAGGCCCCCCTACTCCGCAACCATCAATACGCCACCCGACACGCTTTCCCCGCACGCAAGTACCCCCTTTCGGGTTCCGATCGTTGGGCTTTTCGGGCGTGACCACGCATCCGGGTACAAGCTGGGAGCCCCTCTGCCCAGCGCCCGGGAGGTCACGATGGGCACGTCGTCGTCGCTCGCGTCAGGCCCTGAAGGCCCCGACGCCCTGCGGCCGTTGCTCGACACCGTGCTCGACGCGCTGAGCGAGGGCACCCGGGCGCGCGGGGGGCCATTGCCCTCCGGCGGCCCGGACGCGGTCGCCGCGCGCGTGCGGGCCGCGATCGGGGACGTACTGCCGGAGACGGGCGACCCCAACGCCCTCCACGACGTCGTCCGGGCGCTCGCCGAGGGCGCCGCCGACCCCTCGGACCCCTTCTGCGCCGCCCACCTGCACTGCCCACCCCTCGCCCTCGCCACCGCCGCCGACCTGGCCGCCTCCGCCCTCAATCCCTCGCTGGATTCCTGGGACCAGGCGCCCGGGGCATCGGAGTTGGAGGGGCTGGTGACGGAGGCACTGGCGGTGGAGGTCTTCGGGGCCCCCGCCTCCGGAGCCACCCCGCCCCCGGCCGCCCCCTCCGCCCTCATCACCACCGGCGGCACCGAATCCAACCAACTCGCGCTGCTCCTCGCCCGAGAAGCGCACGGCACCGGTGTCCGGCTCGTGCACGGGGCGAACGCGCATCACTCGCTGCCCCGCGCCGCCTGGCTGCTGGGGCTGCCCGAACCCGTCGTCGTACCCGCCCCGGCAGGGACCCTCGACCCCGCCGCCCTCGACGAGGCCCTCACGGAACTGAAGGGGCCGCGCGGCTCCTTCGTGGTCGCCGCCACCGCCGGCACCACCGACGCCGGGCTCATCGACCCCCTCCCGGAGATCGCCGCCCTGTGCGCCGCCCAGGGCGCCCGACTGCACGTCGACGCCGCCTACGGCGGAGCCCTCCTCTTCAGCGACCGGTACCGCGACCGGCTCACCGGCCTCGACGCCGCCGACACCGTCACCCTCGACCTGCACAAGCTCGGCTGGCAGCCGGTCGCCGCAGGTCTCCTCGCCGTCCGGGACCCGCGCGACCTCGCCGTGCTCCACCACCGTGCCGACTACCTCAACGCCGAGGACGACACCGAGGCGGGCTTGCCCGACCTGCTCGGCCGCTCCCTGCGCACCAGCCGCCGGCCCGACGTCCTCAAGATCGCCGTCACCCTGAAGGCCCTCGGCCGCACCGGCCTCGGCCGCCTCGTCGACCAGGTCTGCGACCGCGCCCGCGAGTTCGCCGCCCTCGTCCACGGCCACCCCGGGTTCGAGCTCTACGCCCCGCCCACCATCAGCACGGTCCTGTTCCGGCCCGCACACGCCGACGACGACGCCGTCGCCGCCGTACGCCGAAGGCTCCTCACCGACGGCCGCGCCGTCCTCGGCCGGGCCCGGATAGACGGACGCCTGTGGCTCAAGACCACGCACCTCAACCCCCACACGCGCCCCGACGACCTGGCCGCCCTCCTGAAACTGGTGGAAGGAAACACCCCCGAATGACCCCCCAGCCAAACCCCCACACCGCCCCCCGGCACGCCGACCCCCTGACCGCCCCCAGCCAGGCCGGCCCCCATGACGGCCCTCACCCGGGCGCCCACATCAACCACGAGGACGGCCACACCAGCCCCCATACGGGCCCCCGCACGAGCCCTGACCCGAGATTGCAGTCCGCCCCGCACTCAAATCCTCAGGCAGGCCCGCACCCGACCCCCCAGACAGGCCCCGACCCCGACACCCCCCGCGACCTCGTCGGCATCGGTGTCGGCCCCTTCAACCTCTCCCTCGCCGCGCTCGCCCACCCCCTCGCCGAGCTCGACGCCGTCTTCTACGAGCGGCGCACCGCCTTCTCCTGGCACCCCGGGCTGCTCATCGACGGTGCGCGCATCCAAGTGCCGTTTCTCGCCGATCTGGTGACGCTCGCCGACCCCGCCAGCCCCTGGTCCTTCCTGAACTACCTCAAGGCCCGCGACCGGCTCTTCCCCTTCTACTTCGCCGAGCGCTTCCACATCCAGCGGGCCGAGTACGACGCCTACTGCCGCTGGGTCTGCGAGAACCTCCCCGGGCTGAGCTTCGGCCACCAGGTCGACGCCGTCCGCTTCAACCCCGAACGCGACGTCTTCGAAGTCGACTTCACCCAGCTCGGCCCGGACGGGGAAGCCGAGGCGCTCGGCCGTACCTACGCCAGGAACATCGTCCTCGGCATCGGCACCGAGCCGTACGTCCCCGACCCGCTCAAGCCCCTCGTCGAGGCGCCCGCCGTGCCCGTCATCCACGCCGCCGACTACATGCACCACCGCGAGACCCTGCTCGCCGCCGAGCACGTCACCGTCATCGGGTCCGGACAGTCCGGCGCCGAGGTCTTCCTGGACCTGCTCAGGCGCCGCCCCGCGGGCCGCGAGGGGCTGCACTGGCTCGGCCGTACGGCCGCCTTCGCACCCATGGAGTACTCCAAGCTCGGCCTGGAGCACTTCACCCCCGACTACACCCGCTACTTCCACGCCCTCGCCGAACCGGTCCGCGACAAGCTCGTCGCCTCACAGTGGCAGCTCCACAAGGGCATCGACGCCGACACACTCGCCGCCATCCATGACGAGCTCTACCGCCGCACCCTGCACGGCGGCTGGCCCGAGGTCACCCTCACCCCCGGCGTCCGCGTCCGCACCGGCGGCCGTATCGCCACCACCAAGGTCGAACTCCACCTGGAGCACGTCCACCAGAACACCCGCTCACGCCTGACCACCGACGCGGTCGTCCTGGCCACCGGCTACCGCGAACGCCCCTTCGACTGCCTCCTGGCCGGCCTCGACCCCTACCTGCGCCGCGACAGCCAGGAACGCCCCCGCATCGACGACCAGTACCGCCTGGTCATGGACCCGCACGTCACCGGCTCCGGCTGCAACGTCTACGTCCAGAACGCCGAACGCCACACCCACGGCATCGGCACCCCGGACCTCGGCCTCGCGGCCTGGCGCAGCGCCGGCATCCTCAACGCCGTCACCGGCAAGGAGACCTACCCCCTCCCCACCCGCACGGCCTTCACCACCTTCGGCCTGCAACAGCAAGAGCCCCAGATCCCGCGCGCCCGTCAGCCGAAGGCGCTGACACCGCTCATGGACGGGATCTGAGGCTCCCCAGAAGAGCAACTCCTAGAACACCGGCGTGCCGTTCCGCGTGAGCTTCCAGTCCACCGACGCGAAGTCCTTCGGGTCCAGCACACCCTTCGCGGTCACCCACTCCGCGATCCGGGTACGGATCTCCGTCGACTCGGCCCACAGCTCCTGGGCCGACGCCACATGCGGGAACGCGCCGCCGCCGTTGGCCCGGTAGTTGTTCACGGCGAACACGAACTTCTGGGCGTCGTCGAGGGCGGCACCGTTGAAGGACAGGTTCTTGATCCGCGAACCCGCCGCCTGCGCGATGTCGATCTCGTACGACAGCCCCGACACGTAGTCGTAGTTGTAGTCGGGGCGGTTGTTCGCGTTCGTCAGCTTCTCCACGTCGACCGCCGCGTCGGCGGCGGTCTGCACGAAGTACTCCGCCGAGTACTCCAGGTACGCCTTGATCTGCGCGCCCGTCATCAGCTTGGCGACCAGCGTGTTGTCGTAGACGTACAGGCTCGACAGATCCCGGATGGTCACGTCGCCGGCCGGGATCTCCGAGGTCCGCGAGAAGGGAGAGGCCTGCGAGATGACGGGCAGCGAGGCGTACTCCGTGCCCGCCAGCGCCGCCTTGGCCACGTCCTCCTGGACCTTGGTGATCAGGTCGATGATCGGGGCGTCCTTGTAGCGGGCCTCGACGGTCGTCAGCTTCTCGGTCGCAGTGCCCACGACCTGGTTGACGTACTCCACGACGATGTCGTGGTCGTCCTTCAGCAGCTTGGTGATCTTCTTGTCGTCGGCGACCGTCTTCGAGTCGCGCACCGTCGCCTTCACCGACTCGACCGTCCAGCGACCCTTGACGAGGACCAGCTCGAAGTCGAACAGGGTCAGCCGCTGCGCGTAGCACAACGGCTCCGACAGCACGACCGTCTTACCCGTCTTCTCGTTCGTGACCAGCAGCTCCGCGATCTCCGTGTGCGCGTGCCCGACGAGAATCGCGTCGATGCCCGGCACCTGCTGCGCCACCAGCGCCGACGAGTTCTCGATGTACGGCAGCTGGTCACCGTACGACGACGTCCCCGACGAACCGGAGTGCGCCGACACGATCACGATGTCCGCACCCATCGAACGCAGCTTCGGCACCCACTTCGCGGCCTGCTCCTCCAGACCCGGGAACACCATCTTGCCCTCGACGTACGCCTTGTCCCAGATCGCGATGCCGGGGTTGGTCAGCCCGAGGACCGCGACCTTCACGTCAGGAGCGCCCGGCACGCAGAACTTCTTGATGAAGTACGGCGGGAAGGCGGGCTTCAGCGTCTTCGCGTCCAGCGCGTTCGCACCCAGCAGCGGGAAGTCGCACTGCTCCTCGAACTTGCGCAGCGTCTCGATGCCGTAGTTGAACTCGTGGTTGCCGAGGGCCACCGCGTCGTACCCGATCGCGTTCATCGCCGCCGCCATCGGGTGGATCGGACCACCCTTGGCGGTGATCGGGTCGACCTTCGCGTAGTAGTACGTCAGCGGGGTGCCCTGGATCGTGTCGCCCGCGTCGATGAGCAGCGTGTTGCGGCGGCCCTTCTCCGCGCGGACCTGGTTCACCAGCGTCGAGACGCGCGCCAGGCCCTTCGCGTTGCCCTTGGCGTCCGAGTACTCGGCGTCCTTGAAGTAGTCCCAGTTGAAGATGTTGCCGTGCAGGTCGGTCGTGCCCATCACGGTCAGCGCGTACCGCTTCGCCGGCCGGGAGCCCTTCGCCGGCTGAGCGGCCTGGGCCGCAGGGGCGGCCGCCGTGGTGGCCAGCGCCACCCCCGCTCCGGTCACGGCGGACTTCTTCAGGAACTTCCGGCGGTCCAACGGCATGAGTGCTTCTCCTGGGGGAAGGTCAACAACGCGCGTAGATTCTGCCCGTCCACAGACCGTCCGCAGATTCTGACGCGCGTAGATTCTGACCTGGGCATGGCGAGTGGCAACAGACCCCGCAGGTTTCGATCTGATGACCGAAGCTGTGAACTCCCCGCCCCCTAACCCGCCAAGCGGTGACAGAGTGGGGCGTATGACCAGCCCTTCACCGGACGACCCCCAGCCCCCCGTCCCCTACGGCACCCCCGACGCCCCCCGCATCGCCGTCCGCGGCGAAGCCCACCTGGAAGTCGACCCGGAAATCGCCCGCATCGGCGTCACCGTCGCCTCCCGCGGCAAGGACCGGCGCGCCGCCCTCGACGACCTCACCCGCCGCAACACCTCCGTCCTCGACCTCATCAAGACCTACGGCGACGCCGTCGAACGACTGGAGACCGGCGCCTTCTCCATCAGCCCCGAACTCAAGGACAAGGGCCGCGGCGAACGCGTCCACGCCCACCACGGCCGCGTCCACATCACCGCCGTACTGACCGACTTCACCGCACTCGGCGAACTCACCACACGCCTGGCCGACTTGGAACTGACCCGCGTCGACGGCCCCTGGTGGGGCCTGCGCCCCGACTCCCCGGCCCACCGACAGGCAAGGCAGCAGGCAGTACGGGAGGCAGTGCAGCGCGCGCGGGAGTACGCCGAAGCGCTGGGAAGCACACTGGCCGCGCTCGTGGAACTCGCCGACATCGGCGCCGAGAACGCCCCCTACCCGCAGACCCGCGGCGGTCGTATGCGCTCCATGGCCTACGGCGCCGCAGAGGACACCGCGGCGGCCCCCCTCGATCTCGAACCCGAGCGGCAGCAGGTCCACGCCCAGGTGAACGCGCGATTCACCATGACGCCGCCACAACTGTGAGCGACCCCGGCCCTGCGAATAACCCCGGCGGGGCGATTCGAACGCTCATCGGAGCGCCCCGCCGCACAATTCAACACTTGTCAATAGCCCTTCACGCAAAGGTTGTTGAGTAGTCATGCCGGACCAATTCTCTACCCGCCGGTAAGTCATAGAGTCGAAACATGCGCCGAGCGAAAATCGTCTGCACCCTGGGCCCCGCCACCGACTCGTACGACCAGATAAAGGCACTGGTCGACGCCGGAATGGACGTCGCCCGATTCAACCTCAGCCACGGCGGCTACGCCGATCACGAGGAGCGCTACCAGCGCGTACGCAAGGCCTCCGACGAGACCGGCCGCAGCGTCGGCGTCCTCGCCGACCTTCAAGGCCCGAAGATTCGCCTCGGCCGCTTCACCGAAGGACCCGTACTCCTTGAACGCGGAGACACCTTCACCATCACCGTCGAGGAGGGCGCGGAAGGCGACCGCCAGCAGTGCGGCACCACCTACTCCGGCCTCGCCGCCGACGTCACCCCAGGTGAACGCATCCTCGTCGACGACGGCAAAGTCTGCCTGGAGGTCACCTCCGTCGACGGCCCACGCGTCCACACCACGGTGGTCGAGGGCGGCATGGTCTCCGACAACAAGGGACTCAACCTTCCGGGCGTCGCGGTGTCGGTGCCGGCCTTGTCGGAGAAGGACGAGGCCGACCTCCGCTGGGCGCTGCGGACGGGCTTCGACGTCATCGCCTTGTCCTTCGTCCGCTCCGGCCGCGACATCGAGGACGTCCACCGCATCATGGACGAGGAAGGCCGCCGCCTCCCGGTGATCGCCAAGGTGGAGAAGCCCCAGGCGGTCGACGCCATCGACGACATCGTCGCCGCCTTCGACGGCATCATGGTCGCCCGCGGCGACCTCGGCGTGGAGATGCCGCTGGAACAGGTCCCGATCGTCCAGAAGCGCGCCATCAAACTGGCCAAGCGCAACGCCAAGCCGGTGATCGTCGCCACCCAGATGCTCGACTCCATGATCGACAACTCCCGCCCGACGCGCGCGGAGGCGTCGGACGTGGCGAACGCCGTCATCGACGGCACGGACGCCGTGATGCTGTCCGGTGAGACGAGCGTCGGCAAGTACCCGATCGCGACGGTCCGGACGATGGCGAAGATCGTCGAGGCCGCCGAGGAGGATATCCTGGCGAAGGGCCTCCCGCCCCTGACGGAACTCAACAAGCCCCGCACCCAGGCCGGCGCGGTGGCCCGCGCGGCAGCCGAGATCGGCGACTTCCTCGGCGCCAAGTTCCTGGTCGCCTTCACCCAGTCCGGCGACACCGCCCGCCGCCTTTCCCGGTATCGGTCGCCGATTCCCCTGCTGGCGTTCACGCCGGAGCCTGCGACGCGTTCCCAGCTGAATCTGACGTGGGGAGTGGAGACGTTCCTGGGCCCGCATGTGGAGTCGACGGACGCGATGGTCGACCAGGTGGATGAGTTGTTGCTGAAGTACGGCCGCTGCAAGAAGGGCGACACGGTGGTCATCACGGCGGGCTCGCCTCCCGGGGTTTCGGGCTCGACGAACCTGGTGCGGGTGCATCACATCGGGGAGGACGACAGTCCGAAGTAGCAGGTGGAGGGCCCCTCTTCGGTTCTTGAGGAGGGGCCCTTTGCTGGGTGGGTCAGTACTTGGGGCCTACGTGGGTGTCCATGAGGGCTACGGAGGCTTTGCGGGCGATGGAGATGTTGCGGGTATTGGCCTGTCGCCATTCGACGCCGACGTGATCCAGAGCGGCTGTGAAGAGCCCGATGATGTCGCTCGACAGGTTGGTGAAGAAGTACCGGGGGTATTCGTAGCGCTTACGCTCGCCGCCTACGGGGCGGGTGGTCCAGTTGGTGATGCGGCATCCGTCCGAGTGGATGAGGCCGCGGATGAACTCCCACGGGTACGTGTCGACGATGGTTTGTTGCCAGGGGGTGAGCGTGATCGAGCGCTCGTGCTTCTTGCCGGGGCCGTGCTGCGGGAAGAGGCGGGGCCAGTGCGGGGAGTAGCTGGTCACCATCGTGCAGCCCTCCTTCTGTAGGGCGTACACGCCGATGCCTGGGCGCACTTGGGTGATGGCTTCGCGGCACTGGCGGATGAGGCCGGGCCACGCGTCGGCGCAGGCGATGCGCAGGTAGTATCCGGTGCCGCGGGGGTGGGAACTGATGCAGCCGTCGCCGAGGTAGAGGCCCAGCAGATAGGCGTACGCGCGTTCATCGGCGGGTGGCCCAGAATCCTGAGGCGCAATGCGAGGTAGGGGTTCCAGGCGTGTCTGCCAGGAGCGGATTGCGGCTCGTGAAATGCCCGTCACTCGGCTGACCGAATTCAGGCTGCGTCCCTGAGAGACCAGCGCGAGGGCTCGCTTGCGTGTGCTGACGTCGTACATGTGCACACTCTGTGAGGGTGATCGCGGCGACGCACAGCAAAAAGCGGATGTTCACGAGAACGTGAACATCCGCTTTCTTGTGGCGACCTTGGAAACCAAGGAAAAGTGCCCCGAGTCGGATTCGAACCGACGCTGTATGGGTTTTGAATCCATTGCCTCTTCCGCTGGGCTACCGGGGCCCCTTCAAAATGAAGGTTGGTGGTTACCCGCCGTGCCCCCACCTTACCGCAGCTAGGTACGCTCTTGTCAGCAGCACCCCTGCCCCTGAACGAGGAGCCCCCGTGACCGCCCCCGAGTCGCCCCAGCCCGTAGACGCGCCCGACGACGACAAGTCGCACGTGCCTCCGCTGACGACCCGTGTCGTCATTGCCGAGGACGAGGCGCTGATCCGGCTCGATCTCAAAGAGATGCTCGAAGAAGAGGGGTACACCGTCGTCGGTGAGGCCGGTGATGGTGAGCAGGCCATCGAGCTTGCCCGTGAGCACCGGCCCGACCTTGTCATCCTCGACGTCAAGATGCCGAAGCTGGACGGTATTTCGGCGGCCGAGAAGATCGCCGAGGAGAGCATCGCGCCCGTGTTGATGCTGACCGCCTTCTCGCAGCGCGATCTCGTCGAGCGGGCTAGGGATGCCGGTGCCATGGCGTACCTGGTCAAGCCGTTCAGCAAGAGTGATGTCGTGCCGGCGATCGAGATGGCCGTCTCGCGGTTCACGGAGCTGAAGGAGCTGGAGAAGGAGGTCGCTGACCTGACCCTCCGGCTGGAGACGCGGAAGCTGGTGGACCGGGCGAAGTCCATCCTCCAGACCCAGTACGGGTTGACGGAGCCCGCCGCGTTCCGGTGGATCCAGAAGACGTCGATGGACCGTCGGATGTCCATGCAGCAGGTCGCCGAGGCCGTCATCCAGGACGCCGAGGAGAAGAAGGCCGCCAAGGGCTGACGTACTTGAGCAAGCGGATGGCTGAGGCCCGTGCCCCCTCTCAACCGGGGGACACGGGCCTCACTCATGTGGGCGGTCAGTCCTCGCCCAGATACGCCTTCCGTACCGACTCGTCGTGCAGGAGGTCCTGCCCGGAGCCGGAGAGGACGATCTTGCCGACCTCCATGACGTGGCCGTGGTCGGCCAGGGAGAGCGCGGCCTGGGCGTTCTGCTCGATGAGCAGGATGGTGGTGCCCTGGGACTTGAGCTCCTGGATGGTCGCCATGATCTTCTGCATCATGATGGGGGAGAGGCCCATGGAGGGCTCGTCCAGCATGAGCAGCTTCGGCTTGGACATCAGCGCCCGTCCCATGGCGAGCATTTGCTGCTCACCGCCGGAGAGGGTGCCCGCGGCCTGCTTGCGGCGCTCTCCGAGGATGGGGAAGAGGTCGTAGGCGCGCTGGATGTCTTTCTCGATGCCCTCTTTGTCGGTGCGCAGGAACGCGCCGAGGCGGAGGTTGTCCTCGATCGTCATGCGGGGGAAGATGTGCCGGCCCTCGGGGGAGTGGGCGAGCCCCAGTGCGACGACCTTGTGTGCGGGGATCTTCTTCAGCGATTTGCCCTCGAACCGGATGTCGCCGGAGAGCGGCTGGAGGAGGCCCGAGAGGGTCCGCAGGGTGGTGGTCTTTCCGGCGCCGTTGGTGCCGATGAGGGTGACGACCTCGCCCGCGTTCACCTTGAACGAGATGCCTTTGACGGCTTCGATCTTGCCGTAAGCGACCCTGAGGTCCTCGACCTCGAGCAGTGCGGTCACTTGTCGTCCCCTTCCGTGCTGGCCTGCGCCTCGGCCTCCGCGGCCTCGACTTCGGCGACCTCCGCCTCGCCCGGTGCGCCCTCGAAGGGCGTGCCGAGGTAGGCGGCGATGACGCGTTCGTCGGCCTGGACGACCTCGGCGGGGCCCTCGACGATCTTCTCGCCCTGGACGAGCACGGCGACCCGGTCGCAGAGGTTCATGATGAACCGGATGTCGTGCTCGATGACGAGGACGGCGATGCCCTTGTCCCGGATGGCGAAGATGAGCTCTTCGGCGGCCCGGGTCTCCTGCGGGTTCATGCCGGCGGTGGGCTCGTCGAGGAGGAGCAGGCCGGGCTCGCTCGCGAGTGCTCGGGCGATTTCCAGCTTGCGCTGTTCGCCGTAGGGCAGGTTGCGGGCGAGGTGGTCGGCCTTGGCGGCGAGGCCGGTGAACTCCAGGAGTTCCATGGCGCGGGCGCGGGACTCCTCTTCGGCCTTCTTGAAGCCGGGGAGGCGCAGGAGGGCCGACCAGAGGCCTTCCTTGGTGCGGGTGTGCCGTCCGACCAGTACGTTCTCCAGAACGGTCATGTTGGCGAAGAGCCGGATGTTCTGGAAGGTACGGGCGATGCCGGCCTGGGTGACCAGGTGCGGCTTGGGCGGGAGGACGGTGCCCTTGTAGGCGACCTTGCCCTCGGTCGGCACGTACAGGCCGGTGAGGCAGTTGAAGAAGGTCGTCTTGCCGGCGCCGTTGGGGCCGATGAGGCCGACGATCTCGCCGGTGTTCACGGTGAGGGACACATCGCGTACGGCGGTCAGACCGCCGAAGCGCATCGTGACACCGCTCGCGTCGAGCACCGTCGTGGCGGTGGGTGTGGTCGTGGTGGTGGTCATGGCGGTCACGCCCCTGCCTTGGCGACGCCGGTCGCGCCTTCGGGCAATGGCTTGTCCTCCGGTACGTCGAGCTGTCCGGTCTCGTGGAATTCGAGCTGCTTCCTGCGGTCGGCGACCAGGCCTTCGGGGCGGAAGCGCATCAGCAGCATCAGGGCGATGCCGAAGAGGAGCAGCTGGTATTCCGCCATGAACTGGAGCTTGGCCGGGATGAGGTAGAGCAGCGCGGCGCCGATCAGCGGGCCGCTGATGGTGCCCATGCCGCCGAGGATGACGGCGGCGAGCAGGAAGGCCGAGTTCGGCGGTACGGAGCCGGCGAACTGGTACTGCTCGGGCGTGACGCTGTACGACACGTGCGCCTGGACGGTGCCGGCGAGGCCGGCGAGGGCGGCGCCGAGCGCGAAGGCGAGGAGCTTCAGGCGGAAGCCGTTGATGCCCATCGCGGTGGCGGCGGTCTCGTCCTCGCGGATGGCGACCCAGGCGCGGCCGATGCGGGATTCCGCCGAGCGGCGGAAGACCAGGACGACGATCGCCGTGCACAGCAGCATCAGCAGGTAGTAGTTGCCGGAGCGGGTGAGCTCGGTGCCCAGGACGTCGTGCGGCAGCCCGAGGTTGAACCCGAAGATCTCCAGGTCCGGGATGTTGGGGATGCCGTTGGAGCCGTTGGTGACGTCCGGTCCGCTGTTGCCGTTCAGGTTGTTCATGGTGATGCGGAAGATCTCACCGAAACCGAGCGTCACGATGGCGAGGTAGTCGCCGCGAAGTCGCAGGGTCGGGGCACCGATCACCACGCCGAAGATCAGCGAGGCGGCGGCGCCGGTGAGGACGGCCGCCCAGAACGGGAATTCGACGCCGATGCTCGACTGGGGGGAGCCGGAGACCAGGGCGGCGGCGTAGGCGCCGACGCCGAGGAAGGCGACGTATCCGAGGTCGAGGAGGCCGGCGAGGCCGACGACGACGTTGAGGCCCAGGGCGACCGTGGCGAAGATCAGGATGTTCGCGCCGATGAGGGCGAACTGGTCGTTGGTCTGGGTGAACGGGAAGCACATCGCGGCGACGAAGGCCGCTGCCATGGCCACGTTGCGGTGCTTGGCGGTGAGTGCCGAGAGCCGCTTGAGGAGGCCTGCGCGGGTCACGGCGGTGAAGCCGAAGGCCGTGACGATGAGGAAGCCGATGAACAGCTCGGAGTATTCGGTGCCGATGCCGTACGCGAAGACGTACAGGCCGACGCCGAAGCCCGCGGCGATGATCAGGATCTCCACCCAGGAGGGCAGTTCCTTGGCCCGGGCGGGTTCGGGTGCGGTGAGCGAGTGGCGTATCCGGCCCCAGAGGTTGGGGGTGGGGTCCGCCGCGTCGTAGGGCTGGTCGACCGGGAGGCCAAGGGCGCCGATGACGGCGACGAGCGCGCCGATGCCGGAGACCCAGGCGCCGGGTTCCAGGTTGACGAGGCCGCCGAGTTCCTGGCTGATGGCGCCCATGGCGTAGCCCGTGGTGCCGAACACGCCGAGGGCGGCGAGCAGGACGGGGCTGTTCTTGCCGCCGGGGGTGAGCCAGGCGAGGCCGCGGATGCCGTAGCCGGAGAGGGCGAACAGCAGGGTGAGTACGGAGCCGACGAGGGTGAGGACCTGGAGGCCGCCGGGGTAGCCGGTGATGGTGAGTTTGCCCGGGAATTCCTCGGTCCAGGTCCAGGCGAGGAAGGTGCCTGCGAGGGCGATGGCGGAGCCGGCGATGGTCAGCGCGCGGGCCGCGGTGTGCGGCAGCGGGATGATCGGGGTGGCCGGGGCCGTGGACACCTTGGTGGTGTCGGTGCTCTTGTCCATGGGGGTCTCGGTGGTCATGGGTATCACGCCCGATCCGCGACGCGTTCGCCGAGCAGGCCTTGTGGCCTGAACAGGAGGACGAGGATGAGGAGCGCGAACGCCCATACGTCCTTCCAGGCGCCGCCGCCGAAGAGTTCCATGCCGGGGATGTCGCCGACGTAGCCGGTGGCGAGGGACTCGGCCACGCCGAGGCAGATGCCGCCGAGCATGGCGCCGTAGATGTTGCCGATGCCGCCGAGGACGGCTGCGGTGAAGGCTTTGAGGCCCATCAGGAAGCCCATGCGGAAGCCGACCTGGCCATTTTTGAGGCCGTAGGCGACCGCGGCGATGGCGGCGAACGCGGCACCGATGGCGAAGGCCATGACGATGATGCGGTCGGTGTTGATGCCCATCAGCTTGGCTGTGTCGGGGTCCTGGGCGGTGGCCTGCATGCCGCGGCCGGAGCGCGTCTTGTTGACGAAGATGCCGAGGGCGAACATGCACAGCGGGGCGGCGATCAGGACGAAGAGGTCGCCGCGCTGGATGTTGGCGCCCAGGACGTCGATGGGGCCGCCTTCGAACTGCGGGAAGGGCTGGTCCTTCTTCGCGTCCGGGTACCACATCCACACGGCCTGCTGGAGGACGATGGAGAGGCCGATGGCGGTGATGAGGGGTGCCAGCCGTGGCGCGGTGCGCAGTGGCCGGTAGGCGAAGCGTTCCGCCGCGGTGGCGACGGCGACCGAGACGATGACACCGGCGAGGATCATGAGGGGGATCGCGGCGCCGAGGGCGAAGCCTTCGGGGAGTACCAACCAGACGGTCAGGGCGCCGAAGCCCCCGACCATGAATATCTCGCCGTGGGCGAAGTTGATGAGCTGGACGATGCCGTAGACCATCGTGTAGCCGATCGCGATGAGTCCGTACATCGCGCCGAGGATGAGTCCATTGGCCAGCTGTTGCGGCAGTTCGTTCACCGCAGGGCCTCCGTGGAGTGGTTCGGATATGGCGCCGCGCGGGAGCGCTGATGGGTGCTCCCGCGCGGCCTGGATCAATGTGTGATGGGGGAGGGTTCTCTACTCGTCCTCTGCTAGCCCAGCTTGGGTTCGCCGCTGAACTCCGGCGCCCAGGCGTTGTTCTTGACCTTGTAGGCGGTCATCGTGTGGTTGGTGGTGTCACCGAACTCGTCGAAGGAGATGGCGCCGGTGACGCCGTCGAACTTGACCTTCGCCATGGCGTCCAGGACCGCCTTGCGGCCGTCGGACGGGAGCTTGCCGTCGTTGCCCTCGACCGCCAGCTTGACGGCCTCGATGATGGCCCAGGTGGCGTCGTAGGTGAGGCCGCCGTAGGCCTCGTAGGCGTCCTCGTAGCCGCCGGCCTCGTAGTTCTTGATGAACGTCTTGGCGGAGTCGAGCTGCTCGACCGGCTTGCCCACGGAGGTGGAGAGGTCGCCGTCGGCCTTCTTGTTCAGCTTCGGGAACTCGCCGGAGTAGATGCCGTCGCCGCCCATGAGCGGGATGTTCTGGCCGCTGTCCTTGAGCTGCTGGCTCAGCGGGGCGGCGGCCGGGTACTCGCCGCCGTAGTACAGGGCTTCGGCGCCGGTCTTCTTGATCTTGGCGACCACGGCGTTGAAGTCACGGTCGTCGGGGTTGATGTGGTCGCTGCCGACGATCTGGCCGCCGAACTTGGTGAAGTTCGTCTTGAAGGACGCGGCGAGGCCGGCGCCGTAGGTCTTCTGGTCGTCGATCAGGTAGACCTTCTTGATCTTCGCCTGGTTGTACAGGTAGTCGGCCGCGAAGGCGCCCTGGATCTCGTCCGTGGTGGCCGTGCGGAAGAAGGTCTTGAACTGGCGGACCGAGTCGCCGGTCTTCCAGCCGTCGCCCTGGGTCAGCTCCGTACCGGTGTTGGCCGGGGAGACCTGGGTCAGGCCGGCGTCGTTGAACGGCTTCTGCATCTGCTGCGACACGCTGGAGTTCAGCGGGCCGACGACGCCGAGGACGTCCTTGTTGCTGATGAACTTCTGGGCGTTCTGCTGACCGACGGAGGGCTGCGCCTGGTCGTCGAGCGGCTCGATCTTGAACTCGACGCCCTTGACGTACTCGTCCTTGTTGGCCGTCTTGGCGGCGAGGTCGGCGGAGTTCTTGATGCCGAGGCCGAGGGCCGACAGGTCGCCGGTCAGCGGGGCGTCGACACCGATCACAACGGTGGTCTTGTCGCCGTTGCTGCTGCCGCCGTCGTCGTCACGCGACCCACAAGCCGTGAGTGTCAGCGATCCCGCCGCGATTGCGGCGGTTATGGCGATGATCGAACGTTGACGCACGAATCAGGTCCTTTCCCTGGCACGGCGGGCCCCCCATGGAACGCGCCGAGTCGAGCGCTGGGTCGAAGTGACTTCGATTCCGATGGCGCGGTGACTGGCGGTGACTCTAAGCGCGGGTGGGGAACCTGGAGGAGGCTCTGACCAAGGCTGTGACGCTCTTGTTATGACACCGGGTAATGCAGAGCGGTACTCGGTGGGGGGAAGAGTGGATTTCCGGCCGATTCGCCCTGTCCACATAGTGAGAACTCGCAGCGTTCGCGCGTAGCGTCTTCACGAGTGTTCACATGTTTTGGTGATTACCCAGGTCGTTGCTGAAGGCTACCTGAGGGCCTCCGTGGGCTTGTGGGAAGGGGCCGATTTCGGAAGAGCCTTGGGCCTGCATTGCAGCCGTATTACGCAGAGTTACAGCCGGGAAAGATGTTCCGCGGTCTCCGGCTCTTTTCGTGTATGGGGCACGAAAAGCGGAATGGGATTACCTCGCTCAGCCCCACGGCCCTCCGGTCGGCTCGCCGTTTCGGTACCGCTCCTCGCACAGCTCGCGCGCCCGCCGGTCGATCAGGCGGTCGGCCGCCTGTGCGTCCGTGTGCCCGCGCTCCGCCCGGGCGGCGTCCACGACCTTGCGGAGGATCTCGTACTGGCCGTCGGACAGGCCCATCGACTGGTAGTCGCCGTAGGTGTCGCCGGTCAGTGCCCGGCGCGACCAGTATCCGACGATCCGCGTGCACAGCTGCGCGGGCGGAGTCGCCGACGGGGAGGGCGAGTTGGCGCTCGCCCGGGTGTCGCCCGCTGCGTCCCGAGCGCCCGACTGGCCGCCGCATCCGGCCGCCAAACCGGCGGTCAGCAGCGCCAGTCCGAGCACCGCCCCCTTCCGGAGCGCTCCTCCCGTCGTCATGCCTCGACCGTATGCCGCCGGGCGCTCGGGTTCAACGGCGAGAAAACGTAAGGGCGTTGGTTGTCACGGAAGCGTCGTCGGGACGTCGGTGTCCGTTCGCCGCGCATCGCGGGGCGGCGGCGTCACTTCGCCGCCCGGAGGCGCTCCTCGTCGCTCGGGTTCACGTCCCGCAGCATGCAGGTCAGCCGCGCGCTGCACACGCGCCGGCCCTGCTCGTCGCTGATCACGATCTCGTACGTCGCCGTCGAGCGCCCCCGGTGCAGCGGCGTGGCCACGCCGGTGACGAGGCCGGAGCGGGCGCCGCGGTGGTGGGTGCAGTTGAGGTCGACGCCGACCGCGATCTTGGAGCTGCCGGCGTGCAGCATCGACCCCACGGAGCCGAGCGTCTCGGCGAGCACCGCGGAGGCGCCGCCGTGCAGCAGCCCGTACGGCTGGGTGTTCCCCTCGACCGGCATGGTCCCGACGACCCGCTCCGCGGACGCTTCCAGTATCTGGACACCCATGCGCGTGCCGAGGTGCCCGGCGGAGAACAGGGCCGGCAGGTCGACGCCGAGCGCGGCGTACTCGTCGATGACCTCCTGCGGGAACTTCACATGCTGCTGCTCGCCCATGGGTCCGGCTCCGTTCGTCTTGCCCAGTCGGTGAGGGTCGACTGAGCAAACGCTCAGTCGGTTGCCGATTGTTCCAGACGTACGACGACGGACTTGCTGGCCGGGGTGTTGCTGGTGTCCGCGGTGGCGTCCAGCGGGACCAGGACGTTGGTCTCCGGGTAGTACGCGGCCGCGCAGCCCCGGGCCGTCGGATAGTGCACGACCCGGAAGCCGGGCGCCCGCCGCTCGATGCCGTCCTTCCACTCGCTCACCAGGTCGACGTACGAGCCGTCGGCGATGTTCAGCCTTGTTGCGTCCTCGGGGTTGATCATGACGACGCGGCGGCCGTTCTTGATGCCCCGGTAGCGGTCGTCCAGGCCGTAGATCGTGGTGTTGTACTGGTCGTGCGACCGCAGGGTCTGCAGCAGCAGCCGTCCCTCGGGAACCTCCGGGTACTCGACCGGGGCCGCGGTGAAGTTGGCCTTGCCCGTCGCCGTCGGGAAGCGGCGCTCGTCGCGCGGGGCGTGGGGGAGCGTGAAGCCGTCAGGGTGGGCCACGCGCGCGTTGAAGTCCTCGAAGCCGGGGATCACGCGGGCGATACGGTCCCGGATCGTCGCGTAGTCCTTCTCGAACTCCTCCCAGGGCGTCAGGCTGCCCTCGCCCAGCACGCGGCGTGCCAGACGGCAGACGATCGCCGGCTCCGACAGCAGATGCGTGCTCGCGGGCTCCAGGCGCCCCCGGGAGGCGTGCACCATGCTCATGGAGTCCTCGACCGTCACGAACTGCTCGCCGCTGCCCTGGAGGTCGCGCTCGGTGCGGCCGAGCGTCGGCAGGATCAGGGCCCGCGCACCGGTGACGGCATGGCTGCGGTTGAGTTTCGTCGACACGTGCACGGTGAGCCGTGCGCGCCGCATGGCCGCCTCGGTGACGTCCGTGTCGGGCGTGGCGGACACGAAGTTGCCGCCCATCGCGAAGAAGACCTTCGCCTCGCCGTCACGCAGCGCACGGATGGCCCGGACGACGTCGTAGCCGTGCTCGCGCGGGGGCGCGAAGCCGAACTCCTTCTCCAGGGCGTCCAGGAACGCCGGTGCGGGCCGCTCGAAGATGCCCATCGTGCGGTCGCCCTGCACGTTCGAGTGACCGCGCACCGGGCACACGCCCGCGCCCGGGCGGCCGATGTCGCCGCGCAGCAGAAGGAAGTTGACGACCTCGCGGATGGTCGGCACGGAGTGCTTGTGCTGGGTGAGGCCCATGGCCCAGCAGACGATGGTGCGCCGCGAGGCGAGGATCATCGCCATGGCCTTGTCGATGTCCGCGCGCGTGAGGCCGGTCGCGGTCAGCGTCTCGTCCCAGTCGGCGGCGCGGGCGGCCTCGACGAACTCCTCGTAGCCGTGGGTGTGGTCGCGGACGAACTCCTCGTCCACGGCACCCTCGGTCTCCAGGATCAGCTTGTTGAGGAGGCGGAACAGGGCCTGGTCGCCGCCGATGCGGATCTGCAGGAACAGATCGGTGAGCGCGGCGCCCTTGAGCATGCCCCGCGGGGTCTGCGGGTTCTTGAACCGCTCCAGGCCCGCCTCGGGCAGCGGGTTGACGCTGATGATCTTCGCGCCGTTGGCCTTGGCCTCCTCCAGGGCGGAGAGCATGCGCGGGTGGTTCGTCCCCGGGTTCTGCCCGGCGACGATGATCAGGTCGGCCTTGTAGAGGTCCTCCAGCAGGACGCTGCCCTTGCCGACGCCGATGGTCTCGTTCAGCGCCGACCCGGACGACTCGTGGCACATGTTCGAGCAGTCGGGCAGGTTGTTCGTGCCGAGCTCGCGCGCGAAGAGCTGGTAGAGGAAGGCGGCCTCGTTGCTGGTGCGGCCCGAGGTGTAGAAGACGGCCTCGTCGGGGGAGCCGAGGGCGGTGATCTCCTCGGCGATGATGTCGAAGGCGCGCTCCCAGGTGACGGGCTCGTAGTGCGTGCCCCCCTCGGGGAGGAACATGGGATGCGTCAGCCGCCCCTGCTGCCCCAGCCAGTAACCGCTCCTGGTCGCGAGGTCGGCGACGGGGTGCGCGGCGAAGAACTCCGGGGTGACCCGGCGCAGGGTCGCCTCCTCGGCCACCGCCTTCGCGCCGTTCTCACAGAACTCCGCCTTGTGCCGGTGGTCCGGCTCCGGCCAGGCACACCCCGGGCAGTCGAAGCCGTCCTTCTGGTTGACGCTCAGCAGGGTCAGCATGGTCCGCTTCACGCCCATCTGCTGCTGTGCGATACGCAGGGTGTGCCCGATGGCAGGCAGCCCCGCCGCCGCGTGCTGCGGCTCGGCGACCTGCGGCGCGTCCTGAACCGGATCACCCTTGGGCGGCTTGGTGGCCATCGCGCACTCCCCATTCATGTACACGTGTGAGGTACATCTCCGATCCTCGCACGCGGGACCGACAACGGGGGCGGGGGCCCGGCACGGGCACTCCCCGCCCACGCCCACCGCGAGCCCCTCTGCGAACCGGCACCGCGAACCCCGTCCGCGGCCCTCTTCCCGGAGCCGTACCTCCCGGGGGGGAACCGACTGTCAGTGGGGCGTGGCAGGATCGGGGGCGTGGCAGAGACAGCATCGAAGCAGACCGACAAGAACCCCGGCGGCAGCCGGCCGCGCCTGATGCTCATGGACGGGCACTCGCTGGCCTACCGTGCGTTCTTCGCGCTGCCCGCGGAGAACTTCACGACCGCGACGGGCCAGCCGACGAACGCGATCTACGGCTTCGCGTCGATGCTGGCCAACACCATTCGCGACGAGGCGCCCACCCACTTCGCCGTGGCGTTCGACGTGTCCCGCAAGACCTGGCGCTCCGCGGAGTTCACGGAGTACAAGGCGAACCGTTCCAAGACCCCGGACGAGTTCAAGGGCCAGGTCGAGCTGATCGGCGAACTGCTCGACGCGATGCACGTCTCGCGGTTCGCGGTCGACGGCTTCGAGGCCGACGACGTGATCGCCACGCTGGCCACCCAGGCCGAGGCCGACGGCTTCGAGGTGCTGATCGTCACCGGCGACCGGGACTCCTTCCAGCTGGTCAGCGAGCACACCACGGTGCTGTATCCGACCAAGGGCGTCTCCGAGCTGACCCGCTTCACCCCGGAGAAGGTCTTCGAGAAGTACGGATTGACGCCCGCCCAGTACCCCGACTTCGCGGCCCTGCGCGGCGACCCGTCCGACAACCTGCCGGGCATCCCGGGCGTCGGCGAGAAGACCGCCGCGAAGTGGATCAACCAGTTCGGTTCGTTCGCGGAGCTGGTCGAGCGCGTCGAGGAGGTCAAGGGCAAGGCCGGCCAGAACCTCCGCGACCACCTGGAGGCCGTCAAGCTCAACCGCCGGCTGACCGAGCTGGAGCGAGCCGTCGAGCTGCCCAAGACGGTCACCGACCTCGCGCGCGCGCCCTATGACCGCAAGGCCGTCGCGATGATCCTGGACACCCTGGAGATCCGTAACCCGTCCCTGCGGGAGCGGCTCTTCGGCGTCGACCCCGGAGCCGAGGAGGCCGAGACCACCCCGATCACGACCGAGGGCGTGGAGCTGGACGGCGCGGTGCTCGGCACCGGCGAGCTGGCCCCCTGGCTGGCCGAGCGCGGTGGCGAGGCCCTCGGCGTGGTCACCGTCGACACCTGGGCGCTCGGTACCGGCTCGGTCGCCGAGGTCGCCCTCGCCGCGGCCGACGGTGCGGCCGGCTGGTTCGACCCGTCGCAGCTGGACGAGGCCGACGAGAAGGCGTTCGCGGCCTGGCTGGCCGACGCCGACAAGCCGAAGGTCTTCCACAACGCCAAGGGCGCGATGCGGGTCTTCGCCGAGCACGGCTGGAGCATCGAGGGCGTCCGCATGGACACCGCGCTCGCCGCCTACCTGGTCAAGCCGGGCCGCCGCTCCTTCGACCTGGACGCGCTGTCCCTGGAGTACCTCCACCGCGAGCTGGCCCCGGCCGCCGCGGCCGACGGTCAGCTGGCCTTCGGCGCGGACGACGGCGCCGAGGCCGAGGCGCTGATGATCCAGGCCCGCGCGGTCCTCGACCTCGGCGAGGCCTTCGAGAGCCGTCTCGAAGAGGTCGGCGCCGCGGACCTGCTCCGTGACATGGAGCTGCCCACCTCCGCCCTGCTGGCCCGCATGGAGCGGCACGGCATCGCGGCCGACCGGGCCCACCTGGAGGCCATGGAGCAGATGTTCGCGGGCGCCGTGCAGCAGGCCGTGAAAGAGGCGCACGCGGCGGCCGGGCACGAGTTCAACCTGGGCTCGCCCAAGCAGCTCCAGGAGGTCCTCTTCGGCGAACTCGCCCTGCCCAAGACGAAGAAGACCAAGACGGGCTACACCACGGACGCCGACGCCCTGGCGTGGCTCGCCGGCCAGACCGACAACGAACTGCCGGTCATCATGCTCCGCCACCGCGAGCAGGCGAAGCTCCGCGTCACCGTCGAGGGCCTGATCAAGACGATCGCGACGGACGGCCGTATCCACACGACGTTCAACCAGACGGTCGCGGCGACCGGCCGCCTCTCCTCGACGGACCCGAACCTCCAGAACATCCCCGTCCGCACGGACGAGGGCCGGGCGATCCGCCGGGGCTTCGTGGTCGGCGAGGGCTTCGAGTCCCTGATGACCGCGGACTACAGCCAGATCGAACTGCGCGTGATGGCCCACCTCTCCGAGGACGCGGGCCTGATCGAGGCGTTCACCTCAGGCGAGGACCTGCACACCACGGCCGCATCGCAGGTGTTCGCGGTGGAACCCTCCGCCGTGGACGCGGAGATGCGCCGCAAGATCAAGGCGATGTCGTACGGCCTGGCCTACGGACTCTCCGCCTTCGGCCTCTCGCAGCAGCTGAACATCGACGCGGGCGAGGCCCGCGCCCTGATGGACGCCTACTTCGAGCGGTTCGGCGGCGTCCGTGACTACCTGCGGCGCGCCGTCGACGAGGCACGGGCGACGGGCTACACGGCGACGCTCTTCGGCCGCCGCCGCTACCTCCCCGACCTCAACAGCGACAACCGCCAGCGCCGCGAGGCCGCCGAGCGCATGGCCCTCAACGCCCCCATCCAGGGCACGGCGGCGGACATCGTCAAGATCGCCATGCTCAACGTCGACCGCGCCCTGCGCGAGCAGAACCTCACCTCCCGCATGCTCCTCCAGGTCCACGACGAAATCGTCCTGGAAATCGCCCCCGGCGAACGCGAGGCCGCGGAAGCCCTGGTCCGCCGAGAAATGTCCAACGCCGTCCACCTCACCGTCCCCCTGGGCGTCTCGGTGGGCGCGGGCCCGGACTGGGAGTCAGCAGCGCACTAGCCTCCGGCGGAGGGTCACATCCCGATGCCGGGCCGGATTCCCAACCGGCCCGGCATTTCCGTGGGGCTACAGGGAGCGGAACTGCAACGCCCTAAAGGGGCGCGGGGCTGTATCGATTTGCGGCTCCGCCGCGTGGGCGCGACCAGCCACAGGCGGCCCGCAGTCCCAGAACCACCTCAACCAGGCAGACGCTCCGGCACTCACCCACGTGGCCCCCGCAAAAGCGCCCCCACCCCCACCGCCCGTAAGGATGCGGGCATGGGTATACGCACGCTCAACCGCCGGACGACCCCGGCATCGGCGAACGTGAACACCGAAGGCGACGCCCCCCTCGCAGCGCAGCCATCAACCCCACCCTTCGCCCCCGGCGCAAGCACCGCCCGCATCCCCAGGGACCTGGTGACCACCCTGCGGCTCACGGCCACCACCGTCCGCCGCCGGGCCGCCCGCAGGGCACCGGGCTGGGCCGAGCTGGCCCGCAGCTACCTGGCCCTGGCCCGCACCTGGCTCCCACGCCCCCGCCCCGTCCGTACCGTCACCGTGTTCGTGGCGACGGCCGGCGCCCTCACCGAGCCGCAGGACGGCTCGCCTCCCGACCGGCCCCATCCGCGTCCGCACCCGAACCCCCACCACCAGGGCCCCGGACCGGCCGCCACACCCTGACCCCCACGGCGTACAGCAGCAACCCCAGCACGAGCCCCGCGCCCGCCCCGAAGCACAGCGTCGGAATCAGCTCCCAGTACTCGGCGGTCGACCCCCAGTACTCCCACCAGCGCACCGCCCGCTGCACCGCCGCCACCGCGGCGAGCCCGCCGATCACCGCACCGGCCGCCCACCGGTCCCGTACCGACAGGACCGGAACCCCGACCGGCGCGGCCGCGGGAGTCCGCCGTAGCGCCACGACCACGAACGCGGCGATGACGGCCGCGGCGAGGGCCGAACCGCCGTACTGCAGATACCAGTACAGCGGCGACCCCGCGATCTCCTCGCCCAGCACGGGAAACAACCGCATCCCCCAGCGGTCGAGATGCGTGAACGCGTCCCACACGACATGCGTCAGCGAGCCGAGCGCGGCCGAGGCGTACCACCGCACCGCGAGCGAAGGACCTACACGCGCGCGTGGCGCCCCGCAGCGCAGCAGCGTGGCCACCCGAGCCTGCCGCCGCACCGGCAGCAGCGCCACCAACGGCTCGCGCAGCAGAAGCCACAGCCCCACCAGCGCCCAGGCGAGCACCACGTCGACTGTGAACACACCCGCGAACGAGTGCGTGACATCGCCGAACTCCATCGCCCCGGGCAGGACACTCGCCGCGTAATAGGTCATGTCGGGAGAGAAGGAACCCGCCACCAGGACGGCCGGTACCAAGGAGCCCCGGCCGGTTCCGTCGGTGCGCACGGCGGGCAGTACGGCCGCCGCATGGCTGAGCGTGAACGGCAACGGGGCTCCTTGTGCGGGGTGTTGACGGGCCCGGTCGGCCTAGGTCGGCCCCGGTCGGTCCCGGTCGGTCGGGCAAGCCAGTATGGACGAGCCAGTATGAGGGACGCCCGACGGAGAGCCCGGACATGGCCAACCGGTAAAAATCGGGCACCAACGGGTGCCCCTGCAAAGCAAGTTGTCGTAGGGTCGCCTGGGTCACCGTGCCGGGGGAACGCGGCCGAACAGATGAACAGCGACGGAAAGATCGCCGCGAGGGCAACTGTCGCGGCCGGTCGATCGTCACTACTGGGGCGAGCACAAGACGGCGAGCCCGACAGACAGAGGCGGGCGCTCGGGCGTCCACGGGAGGGGTCCATTTCATGGCGGCGCAATTCGGCAGGCTCCGCAAGGGCGCGGTGAACACCACGGTCGCCGCGGTCGTGGTCGCGGCACTGGCCGCGTCCCAGGCTCCGGGAGTGACGACCGACGACGCCGGCAGGAGAGTCACCACCGAAACCCAGCCCTCCGCGGACACGCCCGCCGAGGACAGCGCGACCGGCAACTCGCCGTACTACACCGACCTGCCGCCGCTGAACAGCCCCAGCCCCTCGCCGACCACCACCACGCCCGTCACCCCGGGCGCCAGCGAGGCGGGCATCCCCGCGACCGTTCTCGACGCCTACAAGAAGGCCGAGACCGCGCTCAAGGAGGCCAAGCCCGGCTGCAACCTGCAGTGGCAGCTCCTCGCCGCCATCGGCAAGGTCGAGTCCGGGCAGGCCCGCGGCGGCCGGGTGGACGCGAACGGCAACACGCTCTCCCCGATCCTCGGCCCGCAGCTCAACGGCAACGGCTTCGCGAACATCAGCGACACCGACAACGGCGCCTACGACGGGGACAGCTCCTACGACCGCGCCGTCGGCCCCATGCAGTTCATCCCCTCCACCTGGGCCTGGGCAGGCCGCGACGGCAACGGCGACGGCGAGGAGAACCCGAACAACGTCTACGACGCCGCGCTCGCCGCCGGGCACTACCTGTGCCGCTACGGCTGGGACCTGTCCACCCAGGGCGACCTCGACCGCGCGATCCTCAGCTACAACAACTCGCGGGACTACCTCAACCTCGTCCTGTCGTGGCTGGAGTACTACCGCAAGGGCACCCACGAGATCCCGGACGGCACCGGCACCCTCCCGTCCGACCGCAGCGACGACACGGCGGGCGCGAACCCGACACCGACGACGCCCAGCACGCCGACGACCCCCTCCAAGCCGAACAGCCCCAAGCCCGGCGACAACGGCGGCTCCACGAGCCCCAAGCCGACCCCGCCGAGCACGACCCCGCCCGGCACGACGCCCCCTGCTCCCACCCCTACCGACACGGTGGACCACCTGGAGGACGCGGGCACCGCCAAGCTCACCGCGATGGCGGGCGACACGTTCACCGAGAAGGTCAGCGCGCGTGCCGAGACCGACGCAGGCAAGGGCGTCGCGAAGGTCCGGGTCCGCTTCACGATCATCGGCGCCACCGACGCCGCCTTCAGCACCGGCGAGAAGTACGCCACGACCCTCACCGGCAGCACAGGCGAGGCGGTCGCGCCCGCGCTGAAGGCGGGCGAGAACACGGGCGCGTTCGTCGTCCGCGCCACCGTCGTCGGCCGCACGATCGCCGGCCTCGACTACACGGCCACGGTCACCGAGCGAGCCGCCGACACCCTGACCCGCACCAGCGACACCGAGCTGACCTGCACCCCGGGCGGCGAGTTCGCCGACCAGGTCGAGGTGAAGGCGACCTACAAGGACGCCGTCGCGGACAAGGTCGCGGCCACCGCCACCCTCATCAAGTCGGCGGACGACCCGGCCGAGAACGACAAGGGCCCCTACTTCAAGGACGCCGACGGCAAGACCGTACGCACCCTGACCGGCCTGACGACGGACGCCAAGGGCCTGCTCAAGCTGCCCAAGCTGTACGCCGACGACACCACCGGCACGTTCCTGCTCCGCATCAACACCGCGGGCGGCGCGACGCTGACCGTCGAGCTGAAGGTGGCGGCGGCCGAGACGTCACCCAGCCCGACCCCGTCGGAGTCCGAGTCGGCGTCAGATTCGGCCTCGCCGAGTCCGAGCGCGTAACCACCGCGCAATCAGCCCCAGGGCGCCCTTCCGCCACGTCGGACAGGGCGCCCTTTGTTCATGTGCGCAACGTGTTCTCATCTCGCCCGCCCGTTGCTACGGTGCCGAACCTGACGATGTATCAGATGTGTTCGGCTGTATCAACTCCGGGATTCCGGGAGGCCCGTATGCGTGCCCTGATCGCCGCCGCGACCGGTCTCGCCGGCGCGCTCGCCCTGGTCCTCGCGCTCACCGCGGTCGGCAGCCCGGCGGGCGAGACATCCCCGAAACCGCTGCTGACGACGGTGCCCGCACATCCGTAACCGCCCGTCCGGGAGGGAGGCCGAGATGCGCCGCAAGGCCGGCCTGGTCCTGCTCGCCCTCGCCGTGTTCTTCGCGGCGCTGTCCCCACTGCTGCGCTGGTACGCCTTCCCGCGCCTGGCCAAGATCCCGGCCGGCCAGTACCAGGACATGGTCCTGGAGGCGAAGAACGCGACCCTCCTCGACTACGGCACCATGAAGGCCCGCAAGGTCCCCAAGGTCACCATCGTGCAGACGCTCAAGGGCAACGTCGAAGCCTCTCAGAAGATCGAGGAGACGGCGGGCAAGGACGTGGTGGTCTGGGAGGGCCTCTCCTACGTCGTCGGCCCCGACGGCAAGATGGTCTCCAGGATCCCCGAGCGCTACATCTTCGACGCGCACACCCAGGAACCCGTCCACGCCACCGGCGAGATGGTCGACGGCGACCCGGTGAAGCGGCAGGGCATCGAGTTCAAGTGGCCCTTCCTGACGGAGAAACGGGACTACGAGTACTTCGACGCCCAGACCCGCACCAGCGCCCCCATCCACTACAAGGGCACCCAGGACTTCCGCGGTGTCGAGGTCTACTACTTCGAGCAGACCATCCCGTGGACCAAGGTCAGGTTCCCCAAGACGATGCCGGTCGAGGGCATCACCCCGGAGTCCGTGGCCAAGACCGGCACCACCCGCTGGTACACGACCGTCCGCAAGTTCTGGGTCGAACCCCTCACCGGCGCCCCCGTCTACGGCGAGGAGATCCACAAGGAGGAACTGCGCGGCGGCACCCTCCTCGGCGACCGCGACAAGGTGACGGCGTTCGCGGGCCACGTGAAGATGCGCGAGGACTACATCGACTACACCGTGGACCTGGTCAAGTCCAACCGCACCCTCGTCCTGCTGATGACGTCGTACCTGCCCTGGGGATTCCTGACCCTCGGCGTGCTGCTCCTGGCCCTGTCCCTCTACCTGGAGGCACGCGGCCGCCGCCCCGGCGAACCGGAGCCGACGAAGAACACCGAACCGGAACCGGTCACCGCCTGAGCCGGGCGTTGGTGTGCCGGGTCGGCTCGGCGGTCGCGGGGTCCTCGGGCCACGGATGCTTGGGATAGCGCCCGCGCAGCTCCGCCCGTACGCCCTTGTAGCCGTCCTTCCAGAAGGAGGCGAGGTCGGCGGTGACGGCGGCGGGGCGCCCGGCGGGGGAGAGCAGATGGACGAGGAGCGGCACACCGGCCACCGAGGGGGACCGGTCCAGCCCGAACATCTCCTGCAACTTCACGGCGAGAACGGGCTGTTCGGGGTTGCCGTAGTCGATCCGGATCCTGGACCCACTCGGTACGGCGATCCGCTCCGGGGCAAGCTCGTCCAGCCGACCGGCGTCCCCCGAGGCCCACGGCAGCAGTCGCGCGAGCGCCTCCCCGGCATCGATCCGCGCCAGGTCGGCCCGGCGCCGGGCCCGGCCCAGCTCGGGCTCCAACCACTCGTCCACGCGCGCGTGGAGCGCGTCGTCGGACACATCGGGCCAGGGCTCGCCGAGGTGCAGCCGCAGAAAGGCGAGCCGCTGCCGCAGTACGCCGGCGTCGGGGGACCAGCGCAACAGGACGAACCCGTCCTGCCGTAGCCCTTCCAGGAGCGCGTTGCGTACGAGTACGGGGTCGGCGTCCCGCAACGGCCGCACCGCCAGCTCGATCGCCCCCAGCCGCTCGACCCGCCGGGCGACGACGTCCCCGTCGGCCCAGTGCACCTCCTGGCCCTCGGAGTGCAGCGAGGCCGCCGCCGACCGGGCCATGTCCTCGTCCACCACGGCGGCGAGCTGCACGCGCGCGTGCCCCTTGCCGACGGGGCGGTCCGCGACGGCCACGGCGATCCACGGGGCACCGCGCAGCGGGCTGCCGTCACCGAGTTCCGCGCGGGTGCCGGAGACCATGAGGTAGGAACCGCCGTCGGCCTTGGCGACGCGCTCGGGGAAGGCGAGGGCGGCGACGAGGCCCACCGTGCGGTCGTCCACGGCGGCGGCCGGTCTGTCAGGGGCGGGCGCGCTCTCGCCGCTCGCCCGCAACCGCCGCACCTCCGTACGCCAGCGCCCCGCATAGGCATCACCGCCGCGCCGGGCCGCCCGCAGAGCGCCGGCCAGGTCGTCCCCGTACTCCCGCGGGGCCTCCTCACTCAGCAGCGCGACCACCTCGGCACCCGCACCGGAGGTGTCCAGCAGCGCCCGCCCCAACCGCGGATGCAACCCCAGCCGGGCCAGCGCGGTACCCCGCACCGTGGCCCGCCCGTCGGCGTCCACCGCCCCGATGGCCGTCAGTACGCTCCGCGCCGCCGCCATCGCCCCGCCCGGCGGCGCATCCAGCAGCGCCAGCCCGGCTGCCTCCGGGTCGCCCCAGCAGGCCGCCTGCAGCGCGAACGCCGTCAGGTCGGCCACCTTGATCTCCGGCGACGGGAAACGCGGCAGGCGTACGTCCTCCGCCTCCGCCCAGCAGCGGTACACGGCGCCCGGCGCCTCACGCCCGGCCCGTCCCGCCCGCTGCCGTCCGGCCGCCTGCGAGGCCCGTACCGTCGTCAGCGCGCTCAGCCCGCGCGCGTGGTCGACGCGAGGCTCCCGGGCCAATCCCGAGTCGACGACGACCCGCACTCCGGGAACCGTCAGCGACGACTCGGCCACGGACGTCGCCAGCACCACCCGGCGCCGCTTCGCACCCGCCAGCACCGAGTCCTGCACGGCCGCCGGCGCCCGCCCGTGCACCTGGAGCACGTCGACGTCACCCAGGTCCCCCAACTGCCCGGCCACCCGAGCGATCTCGCCGACACCCGGCAGGAAACACAGCACGTCCCCCGCCCGCTCGGCCAGCGCCCGCCGCACCGTCGACGCCACACGCGTCAGCAGCACCGGGTCGACCCGCATGCCATGCGGCGGCCGTACGGGGCGCGTGGGCGGCGCCCACACCACCTCCACGGGGTGCGAGGCACCCTCCGCCGCGACCACCGGCGCGTCACCCAGCAGCCGAGCCCACCCCTGCGCGTCCGTCGTCGCCGACGCGGCCAGCAGCCGCAGCTCCGGCCGCAGGGTCTGCCGTACGTCCCACAGGAAAGCCGCCACCGTGTCCGCGTCCAGATGCCGCTCGTGGCACTCGTCGAGGATCACGACGTCCACGCCCGCGAGCTCCTGGTCGCGCTGCAACCGCTGGAGCAGCACACCGGTCGTGAGGACCTCCACGCGCGCGTGCCGTCCGACGACCCGTTCTCCGCGCACGGTGTACCCGACGCTCTCGCCGACCTTCTCGCCCAGCAGCCAGGCCATGCGCCGCGCGGCGGCCCGGGCCGCGATCCGCCGGGGCTCGGCGACGACGACCCGCCGCCCCGGTCCCTCGCCGAGCAGCCCCGCCAGCGCCAACGGCACCAGCGTCGTCTTGCCGGTGCCGGGCGGGGCCACCAGCACGGCGGTGCCGTGGCCCTCCAGGGCATCGTTCAGACCGGGCAGGGCACCGCGTACGGGCAGCACGTCCAGGGCGTCGTAACGGATCACGCTCTCAGTCTCGTACGCACACGAAGATCGCCGACCCCGGGATGAGGTTCCCGCGCAACGGCGACCAGCCGCCCCATTCCGAGGTGTTCCAGGCCGGCCACTCCGGCTCCACCAGGTCCACCAGCCGCAGGCCCGCCGCCACGACGTCCCGGACTCGGTCGCCGAGCGTCCGGTGATGCTCGACGTAGACCGCCCGGCCCTCGTCGTCCTGCTCGACGTACGGCGTGCGGTCGAAGTAGGAGGCGGAGACGCTCAGCCCCTCAGGGCCCGGTTCATCGGGGAAGGACCAGCGGATGGGGTGGGTCACGGAGAAGACGAAGCGTCCACCCGGCCGCAGCACCCGCCGCACCTCGCGCAGCACCAGCACCGGGTCGGCGACGAACGGCAGCGCGCCGTACGCCGAGCACGCCAGGTCGAAGGAGGCGTCGGCGAAGGGGAGGGCGCCGGCGTCGGCACAGACCAGGGGGAAGGCACCGCCGATGCGCAGGGCGTGCTGGAGCTGGCGGTGGGAGATGTCCAGGGCGACCGGGATCGCCCCCTGCGCGGCCAGCCAGCGCGAGCACTGGGCGGCACCGGCGCCGATCTCCAGGACCTGCTTGCCCTTGAGGGCCTCCGGCGGGCCGAGCAGCTCGGCCTCCACCTCGTCCAGGCCCTCGGGGCCCCATACGAAACGGTCGTCGCCGAGGAACGTGCCGTGCTCGTTCTGGTACTCGTCCGCGTTGCGGTCCCACCAGCCCCGGTTGGCGCGGGAACTCTCCGCGACGCCGGCCGCACGACGGGTGGCCTCCGGCTCGGAGGAGTCATCGGCGGACGCGATCTCGGGCGATACGGGCTCTTGGATGATCGGCTCCCTCGTCGTACTCTTCCGTCACCTGAATGGCGCGGCCTCCCCCGGTGGTGTCACAAGAGGGGCGCCCCAAGGCCTGCGTGGCCTCCAGGGACAGGACTTGTGCCGGGAATGCGGCGATCCGCCCCGGGTGTGCGGCTTCGCGCATTGACCCTGTCCGGCTGCCCCCGTATGCTACAAGTTGCGCTGCGGGCCTGCGCTCCTCAGACGTAGCAGGCTGCGCTCGCATCTGTTGTATGTCCCCTCGGTTGTCGAGGCGCCATCGGGTTTTCCCGGTGTGGCGCTTCCTTGGCTGTCCGGCTTCTTCAGAGCGAAACGGGCTCCCGGCGTAAGCAGTGCCTACGACTTCAATGTCCGTACCGGAGCCCTTTCCCACATGACGAGCAGCACCGAGACCACCGCCACCACCCCGCAGGTTGCGGTCAACGACATCGGTAACGAGGAAGCCTTCCTCGCCGCTATCGACGAGACGATCAAGTACTTCAACGATGGCGACATCGTCGACGGCGTCATCGTCAAGGTTGACCGGGACGAGGTTCTCCTCGACATCGGTTACAAGACCGAAGGTGTCATCCCGAGCCGCGAGCTCTCGATCAAGCACGACGTCGACCCGAACGAGGTCGTCGCCGTCGGCGACGAGATCGAAGCCCTTGTTCTCCAGAAGGAGGACAAGGAAGGCCGCCTGATCCTCTCGAAGAAGCGCGCGCAGTACGAGCGTGCCTGGGGCACCATCGAGAAGATCAAGGAAGAGGACGGCATCGTCACCGGTACCGTCATCGAGGTCGTCAAGGGTGGTCTCATCCTCGACATCGGCCTCCGTGGCTTCCTCCCGGCCTCCCTGGTCGAGATGCGCCGCGTTCGCGACCTCCAGCCCTACGTGGGCAAGGAGCTCGAGGCCAAGATCATCGAGCTGGACAAGAACCGCAACAACGTGGTCCTGTCCCGCCGTGCCTGGCTGGAGCAGACCCAGTCCGAGGTCCGCCAGACGTTCCTCACCACCCTCCAGAAGGGTCAGGTCCGTTCCGGCGTCGTCTCCTCGATCGTCAACTTCGGTGCCTTCGTGGACCTGGGTGGCGTCGACGGTCTGGTCCACGTCTCCGAGCTCTCCTGGAAGCACATCGACCACCCCTCCGAGGTTGTCGAGGTCGGCCAGGAAGTCACCGTCGAGGTTCTCGACGTCGACATGGACCGCGAGCGTGTCTCCCTGTCGCTGAAGGCGACCCAGGAAGACCCGTGGCAGCAGTTCGCCCGCACCCACCAGATCGGCCAGGTCGTGCCCGGCAAGGTCACGAAGCTGGTTCCGTTCGGTGCGTTCGTCCGCGTGGACGAGGGCATCGAGGGTCTGGTCCACATCTCCGAGCTGGCCGAGCGCCACGTGGAGATCCCGGAGCAGGTCGTCCAGGTCAACGACGAGATCTTCGTCAAGGTCATCGACATCGACCTCGAGCGTCGCCGGATCTCGCTGTCCCTGAAGCAGGCCAACGAGGCCTTCGGTGCCGACCCGGCCTCGGTCGAGTTCGACCCGACGCTGTACGGCATGGCCGCGTCGTACGACGACCAGGGCAACTACATCTACCCCGAGGGCTTCGACCCCGAGACCAACGACTGGCTCGAGGGCTTCGAGTCCCAGCGTGAGGTGTGGGAGAACCAGTACGCCGAGGCGCAGACCCGCTTCGAGCAGCACCAGCAGCAGGTCATCAAGTCCCGCGAGGCCGACGCCGCTGCTGCGGCCGAGGGCGGCGACGCGGCGGGTGCGGCTCCGGCCGCGTCCGGTGGCGGCGGTTCCTACTCCTCCGAGGGCCCGGACAACTCCGGCGCGCTTGCCTCGGACGAGGCGCTTGCCGCGCTGCGTGAGAAGCTGGCGGGCGGCCAGAGCTGAACGCTGGCTCGCTGAGGCCTAGCAGTTGACTGAGGGGCCGTACCTTTCGAGGTGCGGTCCCTCAGGCGTTTTTTCGGTTGTGTTTTGGCTGGCGGCCGGTGGGGGCTTGTCGCGCAGTTCCCCGCGCCCCTGGCGGCGCTGCCCGGACCGGCAAGATCATGTCCTCCCTCCTTCGGGAATGCCCACGGCTGTAAGGGCGTTGTGACTTACGGACACGAGGAGGAGCGGTCACAGTGCTTGATCCGCAGGGTTTGTACGCATGGGAGCCGAAGGGGCTGGCCGTCGTCGACATGGCGCTGGCCCAGGAGTCGGCCGGTCTGGTCATGCTCTACCACTTCGACGGATACATCGACGCGGGCGAAACCGGCGATCAGATCGTCGACGGACTCCTGGACTCGCTGCCCCACCAGGTCGTCGCCCGCTTCGACCACGACCGGCTGGTCGACTACCGCGCCCGCCGCCCGCTGCTGACGTTCAAGCGCGACCGCTGGAGCGAATACGAGGACCCGGCCATCGAGGTGCGGGTCGTGCAGGACGCCACGGGGGCGCCCTTCCTGCTGCTGTCCGGGCCCGAGCCGGACGTGGAGTGGGAGCGCTTCGCCGCTGCCGTCCGGCAGATCGTGGAGCGGCTCGGCGTACGGCTGTCGGTGAACTTCCACGGCATCCCCATGGGCGTCCCGCACACGCGCCCGGTCGGCCTCACCCCGCACGGCAACCGCACCGACCTCGTCCCGGGCCACAGCAGCCCCTTCGACGAGGCGCAGGTGCCCGGCAGCGCCGAGTCGCTGGTGGAGTACCGGCTGATGGAGGCCGGGCACGACGTCCTGGGCATCGCCGCGCATGTCCCGCACTACATCGCCCGCTCCTCGTACCCGGACGCGGCGCTGACCGTCCTGGAGGCGCTCACCGCGGCCACCGGGCTCGTCCTGCCCGGCATCGCGCACTCCCTGCGCACGGAGGCCCACCGCACGCAGAACGAGATCGACCGCCAGATTCGCGAGGGCGATGACGAGCTCACCAACCTCGTCGAGGGGCTGGAGCACCAGTACGACGCCGTCGCCGGCGCCGAGTCACGCGGCAACATGCTCGCCGAGCCGGTGGACATCCCGTCGGCGGACGAGATCGGGCGGGAGTTCGAGCGGTTCCTGGCCGAGCGTGAAGGCGACAACTGACGGCCGAACGGGCCTGCCGGGTGTTGATGTCAGCGGCAGGCCCTAAGCTGCGGCTCATGCTGAAAGTGGGCCTGACCGGCGGCATCGGTGCCGGTAAGAGCGAGGTGTCGCGGCTGCTCGTCGAGTGCGGGGCCGTGCTTATCGACGCGGACCGTATCGCGCGCGAGGTCGTCGCGCCCGGCACCCCCGGTCTAGCCGCCGTCGTCGAGGCCTTCGGGGAGGACGTGCTCGCCGAGGACGGCGGTCTGGACCGGCCCAAGCTGGGCTCGATCGTCTTCGCCGACCCGGACCGGCTCGCCGTACTGAACTCGATCGTGCACCCCCTCGTCGGCGCCCGCTCCCGCGAACTCGAAGAGGCCGCCGCCGAGGACGCGGTCGTCATCCACGACGTCCCGCTCCTCACGGAGAACGGCCTCGCGCCCTTCTACGACATCGTGGTCGTAGTCGACGCGAGTCCCGAGACCCAGCTCGACCGGCTCGTCCGACTGCGCGGCATGACCGAGGAGGACGCACGCGCGCGTATGGCCGCGCAGGCGACGCGCGAGAAGCGGGTGGAGATCGCGGACATCGTCATCGACAACGACGTACCGCTGGACGTGCTTCAGCGGCGGGTGAAGGACGTGTGGGACGAGCTCGTGCGCCGGGCCCACGGGGCACAGGAGAGCCGGTAGCCCCAGTCGTCCCAGGAATAGGGGCACGTCGTTCGCGCGTTGAACTCCTCCAGTGAGGGAAGGACTTTGCCGTGCCCGAGACCAGCGGATCGACCGGACGTACTCCGGAGACGCATGTCATCGACTTCCGTGCCGCCGAGCAACTGCTCGGCGCGCGGGACCCGCGGGGTGCGGTGAAACTGCTCGACCAAGTCATCGCCGCGCACCCGGAGAACACCGCCGCCCGGCTGCTGCGTGCGCGCGCCTTCTTCGCCGCCGCCCAACTGCGGCCCGCCGAGCTGGAGTTCACGATCGTCCTGGAGCGCGAGCCGGACAACGCGTTCGCGCACTTCGCGCTCGCCCGTACCTATGAGCGCCAGGGCAGGGACGACCAGGCCAAGCGGCACTTCCGGCTGGCCGCCGCGCTCGATCCGAACCCGCAGTACCTCAAGGCGGCACGGTTCGACGCGTGAGCGGCGACGGCGACCGGGCGGGGCCGGCGGGGCTGACGGCTCTCCGGTGCGGCTAGGGGTGGCGGTTGTGCGGTGGCGGCGGCCGGTACGGGCGGTCCTCGGGCGGGCGATACGGCGGTATGTCGCGGCCGGGCTGGTAGTGCGGGCCCTGGCGGATGTGTCTGAGGACCATGGCCATGTCGATCGTGATCACCAGCCACAGCACCCCGCAGGCCACCGCCCAGCCAGGGCGGCCCACGAGCGCGAACGCGACGGTGCCGAAGATCGCCCAGACCCCGCCCCACACGCACAGCCAGAAGCGGGCCCGCAGTGCACTGCGCGCTGTCGAAGGCTCACTGCCCGTACGCATCCGGATCACCACTCCTCCTTGAAACGTACTCCTCCGTCTCCTCGCAGGGGGCTTCGTGCTGCCGCGCACCGATGAACTGGCCGAAGTGCTGCTCGACCTCGGCGTACCCCACGAGGACATCAATGACCTCGTCCGCATGCGCCGACGGGTGACGGACGATCCGGAGCTGAAGCAGTTCCTGGAGCGGTCCGTCGACGAGCTCGTCCGGGGCATGGGCGAGGTCGGCGGCCCTGTCGACCTGCCCGACTTCGACTGGGCCTCGGGCCCTCTGCAGCGTTGCTTCCCCGTGTACGTCTTCGTCGCCGCGCTGCCCGCCACGCGCGCGTACCACCGCGAGCGCGGCATCCCGGCCGACGTCTCCCGGCGCACCCTCGCCGATCTGGGACGGAACATGGCCGTCCACCGGCGGCGGTACGGGCGGGCGGGAATGCAGGCTCCGTGGTGGCTCATCCATCACTTTCGAGGTGAGCTGTACCAGTTGGGGCGGTTGCAGTTCGAGCGGGCGCGGCTCGGGGAGCGGATGGGGCGTGCCGGGGCCGGTGCGCCCGGGTTTGAGGGGGCAGGGTCTGAGGTTGCCGGGCCTGAGGTGGGTCCGGGCTCGCCCTGTCTGAACCTGCACATCCCCGACTTCTACGGGCCGCTGACGCCGGCCGCCGTCGACCGGTCCCTGGCGCTGGCCCGGGAGTTCTTCCCGCTGCACTTCCCCGACGAGCGCTATCGGGTGGTGACCTGCCACTCCTGGCTGCTGGACACGCAGCTCCGGAAGTACCTGCCCGAGGACTCCAACATCGTCGGATTCCAGGAGCGCTTCCGCATCGCCCGCGCCGACACGGCGCCGTCCGACACCGAGCCGGTCCAATTCGTCTTCGGCGACCCGGAGTTGCCGGTCGAGGGTCTGCCGCGCAGGACGGCGGTGGAGCGGGCCGTCGGGGATCATCTGCGGGCGGGCGGGCACTGGTACGTCGGGCATGGGTGGCTGCCGTTCGGCGAGCGCCGCTGCATCACTCCGTAATGCATCTGATACGCTCAGTGAATAGTCGGGGGTGATAACCAAGTCCCGGACAATCCGAGCGAGTCCTGTACTTGCTTCGGCGGCCGGAAGGGTCGTCGTCGGACAGGCATGACCTGTCAAACTCCCCGGAGTGATCCAGGGGAGAGTCTCCCGGATACATCCGGGAGAGAACTTCAACTCTGTGACAGCACCGCAGTGGCAGTTGCCCAGCTCATCTCCTCAAGGCCTTCGGCCGCCGACGGCTTCGAGGAGATGGGCTAAGGCAGCAGGAATGCACACCATCGGCGCACTCGAACTGGCCGGTGCCGTCGCGCTGTTGATCCTGGTGCTGCAGTCGGTGGCGGCGATGGCGCTCAGCGCGCTGATGGTGGGTGCGTTCGTCGTGACGATCACCGCGTTCGGCGGCGAGAACGCGGCGACACCGCTCATCCTGATCGTGCCGCTCGCCCTGATCGCCTGGGCGCGACGGAAGTCGAACGCGGATCTGCTGCGCCTGCTACGACGACGTGCGTGACCCGAACGACCTCTGTGGCGTCCGGCCCGGGCCCTCCCGGCCTGCCGGACGCCACCGACGTACGTCAGCGTCCGTGCGGCCCTGCCGCTCCGCCGCCTGTGAGCCCGCGCAGTCGTTCCAACTCGCGGCGGTCCCGCTTGGTCGGCCGGCCCGTGCCGCGGTCGCGGATGCCGGCCGGGGCGACGGCCTCGCGCGGCGGGGGAGGGGGCGAGTTGTCGACGTAGCACTGGACCGCCACCGGCGCGCCGACCCGCTTGCGGATGAGCCGTTTGACCACGACGATCCGTTCCCGGTTCTCCTGGCGCAGGCGCACCTCGTCGCCGACGCGCAGGGAGTGGGAGGGCTTCACGCTGTGGCCGTTCACGCGGACGTGGCCGCCCTTGCAGGCGGTGGCGCCCATGGAGCGGGTCTTGACCAGGCGTACGGCCCAGATCCAAGCGTCGATCCGCACGCTCTCGCCGTTCTGCGGAGCGGCGGCCTCGGCGGCTGCCACGGCTGCGGCCTCGGCGGCGGTCTCGGCTGCGGCGGCCTTCGGGTCGCCGGCCTGCTCGGCCTTCTCCGCGTCCGGCCGCTGTCCCTCGACCGCGCTGCCGGTCGTCGCCTCGTCATCCTCGGAAGCCATGCCTCGACCTTAGTCCCCGTCGGGATGTGTCGGATGTTCCTGTACGGAGTTCCTGTACGGGGCCGAGGCGGCCGTACGGTGGAGCTGTGGACGCCCTCGCTGATCTCGACCGTCGGATCGCGGGCTGCCGGGCCTGCCCTCGGCTGGTCGACTGGCGTGAGGAGGTGGCCCGCACCAGGCGCGCCGCCTTCGCCGACCAGACGTACTGGGGCCGGCCGGTCCCGGGCTTCGGTCCGCCGGACGCCCGGCTGCTGATCGTCGGGCTCGCCCCGGCAGCGCACGGGGGCAACCGCACCGGCCGGATGTTCACCGGGGACCGCTCGGGAGACGTGCTGTACCAGGCGCTGTACGAGGTGGGCCTCGCCTCGCAGCCCACGTCGGTCGCCGTCGGTGACGGGCTTGAGCTGTACGGCGTCCGCGTCACCGCCCCCGTGCACTGCGCCCCGCCCGCGAACAAACCCACCCCGGGGGAGCGGGAGACCTGTCGGCCCTGGCTGGTGCAGGAACTGCGGCTGCTGCGGCCGACACTGCGGGCGGTCGTCGCGTTGGGCGCCTTCGGCTGGCAGGCGACGCTGCCCGCCCTGGCGGAGGCGGGGTGGGGGGTGCCGCGGCCGAGGCCTGCGTTCGGGCATGGGGCGCGGGTCGCGCTGGACGGGCCGGTCGGTTATGGCGGCCTCAACGGGCACGGTGGGCCTGGTGGGCGCGGCGGACCGGGCGATCACGGTGGGCCTGGCGGTCATGGTGGTTCAGGCGGTCATGGTGGCCTCGGCAGGCTCGAACTCTTCGGGTGCTTTCACGTCAGCCAGCGCAACACCTTCACCGGCAAGCTCACGCCCGCGATGCTGACCGAGGTGCTGAGCGCGGCGGCCGAGGCGGCCGGGCTGAAATGAGGGGGCGGGGCGGTCCTACGGACGTTACGGTGCCCGGATGGCTGTCATTCACCGCACCACACTCAAGCCGACCAAGCTGGAACTGCTCACGTCCTGGCTGCCCACCCGCCCCTGGTACGAGGGCGGCCCGGGCGAACCGGAGTTGACCAAGGCCGGCGGCTTCCGGCTGGACGACCCGGAGGGCGAGGTGGGGATCGAGTTCATGGTGGTCACCGATGCCTCCGGAGCCGGTCCCGCCGCCTACCTGGTCCCGCTCACCTATCGCGGCGCACCCCTCGACGGCGCCGAGCACGCCCTCGTCGGCACCATGGAGCACGGCGTGCTGGGGCAGCGCTGGGCCTACGACGGCTGTCACGACCCGGTGCTGGTCGCCCAGTTGCTGGCCCTGATCGAGGGGCGGGTCCAGGCCCAGGCGCAGAGCCTCACCGACACGCCTGACCAGGAGGTCGGCCGCTCCTACACCGGCGACGGTCTTCCTTCCGCCGCCTTCGTCCCCACGGCGACCGACGATCACGACGGCACCGAGATCCCCCTCCCGGACGGCACGCTCCTTCGCCTCCACCGAGTCCTGCGCCCCACCGCCTCGGACACCCCCGACGCCCCGCCCCTCCCTCCCCAGGGCGCGATCGGTCACGTCGCCGGTGCCTGGGGCGGGCCGGACGGCAGTCGTGTCCACGCAGTGTTCGCCGTGCTGGGGGCGGGTCCTCGGGCCTAGTCGGGTTCCGGTTCTCGGTTCTCGTTTCTCGGGCCCAGGAGGCTCCCGAGGACCTACTCGGCCGCGTCCTCCCCGAACAACTGCCGTACCGTCGACCGATAGTTGGTCTGGACGTGTGCGAGGGCGTGGGCGCGGGCCCGGGACGGGTCGCCGGAGGCGATCGCCTCGTACAACTCGCGGTGTTCCACCAGGAGTTGGGGCCACTCCTCGTTGCGTCGGGTCATCCAGCGCAGGCGGCCCGCGACCGGTTCCAGGGCTTCGAGCAGCAGGCTGTTGCCGGCCATGGCGACGATGCGGTCGTGCAGGCGGCTGTTGATGTCCGTGATCGTTTCGGCGTCCCCCGCCTCGGTGGCGGTGGCCGCCTGGTCGAGGAGCCGCTCGACCTCGGCCAGCTCCTCCGGCGTCGCACGGGACGCGGCCAGTCCAGCCGCGTACACCTCCAGCGCCTCGCGCAGCTCGAAGAGTTCCTTGACGTCGTTCGGGGTCAGCCGCCGTACGACCGTACGGCGTGGCGTCTCGAAGTGGACGAACCCCTCCGCGACCAGCGCGCGGATCGCCTCGCGGACCGGCACGCGGGAGACGCCGAAGCGGTCGGCGAGCTCTCGCTCGACCAGTCGGTCGCCGGGGCGGAGGCCGCCCGCGATGATCTCCTGCCGCAAAGTCGCCAGGACGCGCTCACGGACGGCGCCGAGGGGTTCGATCTTCGTCGGGGAGCTCATGGGGCCATCTTCCTCATGGGCCCATCTTCTCCGACTCGCGGGGTGTTTTACGGAGCGTTAACAAACACGACATCGGTCAGAACGCTTGACGGGGAGACCATGACCGCAGTTTGGTATACCAAACGGCTGCAGTCCTCCACTCCGTCCCCTTCCTGGAGGCCCCGTGTCACTCGCCGACCGTGCCGAAGCCACCGGCACAGCAGCGTTCGTCCCCGATCCCCGGCTCACCAACGAAGACCTCGCCCCCGCGGGCAAGCGCAACTGGAAGGTCTTCGACCTCTTCGCCATGTGGATGTCCGACGTCCACAACCTCGGCAACTACACGTTCGCGGCCGGTCTGCTGGTCCTCGGCATGAACGTGTGGCAGGTCTTCACGTCCCTGCTCGTCGGCTTCGTGATCATCTACATCGGCATGAACTGGATGGGAAAGATCGGCCAGCGCCACGGCGTCCCGTTCCCGGTCGTCAGCCGCATCAGCTTCGGCGTCTGGGGCGCCAACATCCCGGCGCTGATCAGGGCCGTCATCGCCATCATGTGGTACGGCATCCAGACCTACCTGGCGTCCGTCGCCGTCAACATCATGCTGCTGGCCGCCTGGCCGGGCCTGGAATCCTGGACGCACAGCTCCTTCCTGGGTCTGGACGCGCTCGGCTGGGTGTCCTTCCTGGCCCTGTGGCTGCTCCAGGCGTTGATCATCAGCCAGGGCATGGAGTCGGTGCGGAAGTTCCAGGACTTCTGCGGCCCGGCGATCTGGCTGGTGATGATCGCGCTGGCGGTGTGGATCCTCGCCAAGGCGGGCTGGACGATCTCGCTCACCGACACCCCGCACCCCGTGTCCGTCGGCGAGCAGTGGCGGCAGTGGTTCGGCGCGATCGGTCTGATCCTCGCCACGTACGGCACGCTGATGCTCAACTTCTGCGACTTCTCGCGCTTCGCGCCCGACTACCGGACGGTCCGCAAGGGCAACTTCTGGGGCCTGCCCATCAACTCGACGGCGTTCGTGGTCGTCTCGGTGATCGTCACGGCCGGTTCGCTGGAGGTGTTCGGCGAGGCCATCACCGACCCCGCGGAGCTGGTCGCGAAGGTCGGCAACACCTGGGTCCTGGTCATCGGCGCACTGACCTTCGCCATCGCCACCATGGGCGTCAACATCGTCGCCAACTTCGTCTCACCGGCGTACGACCTGGCCAACGTCTGGCCGCAGAAGATCACCTTCAAGGTCGGCGGCATGATCAGCACGGTGGCCGCGCTGGTGGTGACGCCGTGGAACCTCTTCTCGAACCCGACGGTCGTCAACTACTTCCTCGGCGGTCTCGGCGCCTTCCTCGGCCCGCTGTTCGGCGTCATCATGGTCGACTACTACCTGGTCAAGCGCGGCCGCGTGGACGTGAACGAACTGTTCGACGCCACGCCCGGTTCCCGCTACTACTACCGCAAGGGCGTCAACCCCAAGGCGCTGTGGGCGTTCCTGCCGGCGGCGGGGGTCGCGGCGGTGCTGGCGCTGGTGAAGACGTTCAGCGATGTGGCGCCGTACTCATGGTTCATCGGTACGGCGATGGCGGCGGGGCTGTACCTGGTGCTGTGCCGCGATGAGCGCGCCGCGTCAGACATCACGTCCGGTGCCGCGCCCGGCACCGTGCCCGGCACCGACTCCGCCACCGGCTCCGGCTCTGTGACACGGGAGGTCTGAAAACGTGCGGATCGTCGTCACCAACTGCAACACCACGCAGGAGATGACCGAGGAGATCGTACGAGGTGCCCGGGCCGCCGCAGGCCCGGGCACCGCCGTGCTCGGGCTGACCCCCGCGTGGGGACCCGAGTCGGCGGAGGGCTGGCTCGACAGCTACCTCTCGGCGGCGGCGGTCATGGACGCGCTGCGGACATACGAGGGTCCCGCGTACGACGCCGTCGTCATGGCCGGTTTCGGGGAGCACGGGCGGGAGGGCGTCCGGGAGCTGGTGGATGTGCCGGTCGTCGACATCACGGAGGCGGCGGCGCATCTGGCCTGCCTGCTGGGGCGGCGGTACGGGGTCGTGACCACGCTGGGACGGTCGTGCGGGCAGATCGAGGACAGCCTGGAGCTGGCCGGGGTGGGGCGGAACTGCGTCGCCGTGATCGGTACCGGGCTCGGGGTGCTGGAGCTGGAGTCCGGCGAGCGCACGGAATCCGCGTTCCTGGCGGCCGCCGAACGGGCGCGGGACGCGGGTGCCGAGGTGCTGGTGCTGGGGTGCGCCGGGATGACCGGGTTGCAGCGGGCGGTGGGGGAGAAGCTGGGGGTTCCGGTGGTCGACGGGGTGGCAGCGGCCGTCAAACTCGCCGAGTCGCTGGTGGGGTTGGGGCTCACGACGAGCCGGGTCGGGGGGTACGCGAAGCCGTTGGCGAAGCGGCGGGTGTGGGGGGCGTCTCCTGCCCCTCGGGAACGACCGCAGTGGCCGTGATCTCCACCAACTGCCCCGTGTATCCGAGGCAGGCGACCCCGAGAAGCGTCGACGAGTGCGGACCGGTGCTCAGCCCGGACGCCTCGACGACCTCCCAGACGGCGGACAGCACAGCCGTCTCACCGCTCACCACGTACACGTCGGTCGACAGAACATGGGCCAAGTCGCTGCCCACCGCCCGCAGTTGCTCCTCCAGGTTGGCGATCACCTGCCCGGCCTGCCGTACGGGGTCCCCCTCTCCCACGAGGTTCCCGTCGGCGTCGAGGGGCACGGACCCGGCGAGGAACGCGAGCTTCGTGCCGGCCCCGACGACGGAGGCGTGGGAGTAGGTGGGAGGCGGGAAGAGGGCGGGGGAGGTGACGCGGCGGATCATGCGGGCTCCTGAGTGCAGCGCTACGGCGGTACGCCGACGGGGGCGAGGTCGATGGGGCGGCGAGGCCGATACGGTGGCGAGGGGTCACGGTCACCGCCGATCATGCGTGCCCGCACCACCGCTCGCATCCGAATATCCTCGCGCCGGTCGCACGACCGTAAGGCCCTCTGGCGCGACGCAAAGGACGCGGCCGTGTGGCGTCCCGGTGCCGTCGGCGGCCCCCGCCTGGACAGGTCATCCCGGCGATGGCCCACACCCCCGCTCACGCAGCCGTCGTTCGCACTCCCGCGCAGGTCCGGGTACGCCTTGGCGATGGCCGCGTAGATCCGGCGGCGCAGCAGTTCCTCGGCTGCCGCGCGGCCGGTGCGTCCGTACAGCTCGTCGAGGATCTCGTCGCAGCGGGTCAGCCGATGTCGTAGATGGTCCACCTTCCAGCCAGCGCCGTGAGCCGGTCCGAGGCCAGCTGCGGTACGTCGATGGGTTCCGCCGCGATCCGCGTCAGCACCTCCCTCCGCCTGCGCAGAGCTGCCGCCCGCGCGGCGGCCGACCGGCGCGCGGCGGCGGTCGAGGCGCCCCGGAACTCCTCGCTCTGCTCGGCGGCCTCGACGCGCTCGATGCCGTAGAGGCGGGTCTGCGGGGCGGAGCGGAAGTGCGGATGGGAGCGCAACAGATCGGGCTCGCCCAGGAGTTGGCGGATCATCGCGAGCGCGTCGCGAGATCGTGTTGGCGGACCGGCCCCGGACCAGCCCATGGGCGCTGTGGAAGGATCCATCAGCAGTCAGCACACGCCAATGGGGGAGGCACGCGGTGCGTGTCCGGTACGACCAGCGAGCACTGGCACTTGTCGAGGTGCGCGGTGGGCAACGGGATTGGGAGAAGGCCGAGCACGAGTTCACGCAGCGCGGCTGGCCGATCGTCACCTCTTTTGCCCGGGGTGAGGGCCTCTCGGAGGGAGTGCTGACGCCGGACGGGGACTCGCGGTTGTACGGCGTGGAAGTGCACCTGTTCGGCGCGCGGAACAACAGGACCGAGCGGGCGGCGGCCTGGCGGGTTCAGCGTCTCGCGCAGACAGCCAAGATCGAAATGTATGTCAGGCGCTGCGACCTGCTGGATCGCGACCGGGAACAGCTCACCGAGTGGCGGGCCCACACCGTGGCGCACCGTCCACCTCCGCGCCCGCCCCTGCGCGCCCTGGACCCTGCCGCCAGACTGCGCCGGATCTGGGCCGTCCTGCGTACCCGGGTCGCCGAGCGGCGAGGACACCACGACACCGGAACCTATGTGACCGGCACGGCCTCGGAAGCCAGGAGGCTCGCCCGGATGGGCATGCCGACGGGAGCACCGCCCCGGAACGATGTCGACGTAAGGGCCCTGCAGGGACGGGAACGCAGCCACATAGTCCCCAGGCGTGAGGAGGACGGCGGCCGTCAGCGAAACCGGCTCATAGCCTGGTTGCTGGCGATGTCGTTCTGCGCGGTCGTCGCGAACAACCATTCCGGCTTCGGCGTGTGGGTCTGGGGGATCCTCGCCGTGGCCTGCTTCGCCGGCGCGCTGCGGAGCGGTGCCAGGGTCTTCCTTTCCGGCGGGCGCGGGCTGAGTGTCTTCATCGTCTGCGTGACGGCATTGCTCTTTGTGGCGGGCCCTCTGGGCTGGTTCGGTTCCGAGACCGATCCCGTGACGCCGCGGCAGATGCTCGTCTGGATCGCCGTCCTGTTCACTTTGAGAGGCATCTGGCTCCTGGTGCGACAGTGGACCTGGGGTGAGTGGTTGGCTTGGGCGGCCCCTCTGGTGTTCACCGTGGTCGTGTCGTTCGTCGTGGCCTCCGGGTCCGTGCTCCACGCCCTGTATGCCGATGCACTCGGACTCGACCCCGAGGATCTGGATGTGCCGGGGATCTGGCAGGTGATGGCCGCGGGCAAACTGCTCACTTTCCTGAGCCTGGCGCTGTTCGTACCGGCCGCCTGGGGCATAGCCAAGCACGCGCACTCGTCCTTCATCCGCTCGGGCGAGACCATGAACGGTCCGCTGTACGCCGCGGCGCAGGTCATGGTGATCGGGTTGGTCACGCTCCTTGCCATCGACTCGGCGGCCGACGCCGTCAGAGTTGTGAAGACGGCCGCCGAGGAACGCAAGACCGCGCCGCCCTATTTCGGCGTCGCCCCTGAATGGACCTGTGTACAGCCGACGATCGCCACGAAGCAGGTCAACGTTCAGGGCGCCGAACTCCACCCCGCGCGCCCCTACCTGTCGTTCGGAGTGTCCGGAGACGACGTCGTGCTGTGGGACACGACCGCGGCGGCACCGTTCAAGGTGCCCACCGGTCAGGTCCGCCTGCTCCCGGCGAAGGACCCGCGCGAGCCGTGCGACTAGCGCGCCGCCCATATCCGCCGCGGCAGTCGCGCGGGGTCGGCGAGCAGGTCGAAGTAGGGCTCCTTGCGCCAGCTCTCCTGGTGCCCGATGACGAACAGCCGCCGCTTCGCCCTGCTCACCGCAACGTTGAGGAGATTCGGTTTCTCGGCGGCCCAGGCACGGGCATGAGCTCCTTCCCGCGGGTGGGTGCCCAGCACCAGGATGACCACGTCCGACTCCTTGCCCTGCATGGTGTGGACGGTGCCGATGTGGTCCTTCACGAAGGCGGAGACCTGTTTGCGGTACGACTCCGCAGCCGCGCCCGCCGGCACACTGTCGCCCAGACGCATGCCGCGTACGGTCCTCACGCAGCCGGAGACCACGTCGCGGAACGGGCTGAGAATCCGTACCCGGTCCAGGTCGATGCGCCACTCGCGGTGCAGCACGGTGAGCATCCGCTCCAGGGCCGCGCCCTCCTCCGGAACCCATTTGCCGACGGTCTCGCCCGCGACCACGTCCACCCAGCAGCTGAGGGGATAGGCGCAGGAGCGGCATCCGCGTCTGTCCTCGGCCACGCACTCCGGGCAGAACTCCGGCCCGGGGAACGGCTTCTCCGCCGTTCCGTAGACCATCAACCCCTCGTAGGCGATGTCGTTGCTGAGCTCGAACATCGTCCGCTCGCACCGCCGGTGCACACGCAGCGGCGCCCCCACCCAGACCGGGTCGATCTCGCCGTCCGGCTGACGGGACTGCACCGTCGTACCCCACCGGTTGGTCCGGTCCGCGACCCGCTGGGCGGAGGTCACCGAAGGGAGCCACGCCTCGTCGGCGCCGTACGCCTCGCGCAGTCGCTCCTGCACGGACAACGGGAGCGGGACGACGGGCTCCAGTTGCAGCGGATCCCCGACCAGTACGGCGCGCCGGGCACGCCACAGGGCTCCGACCGCTGCCTGGGGAGCCGCCTGGCCGGCCTCGTCTATCAGCACCCAGCCCAACGCGTCCTGGCCGAGCGGACCGAAGAGGCGCCCGCAGGACGCGAACGTGGTGGACACCACCGGCATCACCAGAAACAGCGACTGCCAGACCGCCAGTGCCGCGTCCTGCGGCGCGATCCCGGCGAACACCTCCTTGAGCAGCAGCAGGTTCCGGCGCAGGGTACGGGTATTGGCGACGATGAAGGCACGGTGCAGATTCAGCGCGGCGAGGAACACCCGGGTACGCGCGGCACAGAACTCCTCATCGGACCAGGGTGCGGACAACTCGCGCCGAGTGTCGTCGAGTTGCTCCCAGTCCCCGGGAACGTGCTCACCCCAGTCGGCGCGCGCCTGCTCCACAAGGCGCCGCGCCTCAGCGGCCGCGGCGCGCGCAAGCCGCAGGCGATCGAGCGCGTGCCTGCGGATCTCGACGAGTTCGTCCGACGCACGGTCCGCAGCGAGCGCGTGGTTCCGCGCCGCCCCGCACGCGAGGTACGTCCGCTCCACCTCCGCTTGGAACCAGCGCTCCCTTTCCTGCCACTCCACGAACGCCCGCCCGGTGCCCAGCATGCCCAGCAGACCGCCTGGCCTGCCCCGCGCATGGCTTTCGGCTCCCTCACGTGCGTCCTGGTACGCCGCCGACGCCTGCCGCAGGGCGGCGTACGCGGACTCGACCGCTTCCGCGGCCCGCCCCTCGTCCTGGTGCGCCCGCCGCTCCGCCGACTCCGCGGACACCACCTCCCTGCCGAGCCGCTCGACATCGCGCAGGGCGCGTGCCGCCGTCGCCCGAGCCGCACGCAGGTTCTCCGCGTGCCGCAGCGCACGGTTGAACTCGGCCTTGGCGGCGGCCCAGCCGTCCACTGCTTCGGTGCCCGCCGGTACCGGGGCGGGCCCGCCCCCCTCGTGGCCCGCCTGGTGGGGGAAGCGCACGTCGGCAGGGGGGTCGTACAGCGGTTCACCGCGTTCCAGGCGTTGCAGCAGCGCCTGCATGCCGTTCGACGGCGGGGAACTGTCGGAACCTCCCTGCCGGTTGCCCGCCCGGTTGCGGGAGACTTGCTTGGGTTTCTCGCCCCACCACCAGCGCTCCATGAAGTCCCTGCGCTTCTCGGCTTTGCCGAGCGGCGCGGCGACAGCGCCCCAGGCCGGAGCGCCGCCCAGCAGTGACACGGCCTGGTCGAGAAAGTACGACGCCTCCGAACGCCACTCCTCACCCAGCGCCTCCAGCGCGGGCAGCTCGGTGGTGATGTTCTGCACGGCTCCGTTGTTCGAGGAGGCCACGACGATCTCATGACCGGTGAGGTCGGGCCGGAGCAGGGTCACAGCGCGGCGGGAACCCTCCGAGATCCACTCGACCCGTCCGCTGAACCCGTCCGCCGCCCGCGTGAGCGCCGTCAGACGCACGGCCCGTTCCACCACGATCGCGGCGATCAGGTCCCGGAGCATCGTCGTCTTCCCCGTCCCCGGCGGCCCGTTGACGGAGAACAGTCCGCTGCCGCCGGACAGTTCGGCCGTGATGGTGTTGACCGCGAACTGCTGGCTCAGCGCGAGCGGATGCGCGACCGGAGCCGGCCACCGCCCCAGCGGCGTCACGTCCGGTGCCACACCCTCCAGGACCGCGTCCGAGTGGTCGCGTACGTCGATCCGGTCCCACGTCCGCACGTCTGCGGGGTCGGTCAGGTAGGCGGTCAGTGCCGCCCCGTGGCTGTCCGCTTCCGCGACCCGCTCCAGATCCTCCGGCAGCAGGCTGTTGAGGAACGCCGGATCCGGGTCGGGAAGCGAGCCGTCCTTGCGTCTGCGGACCCGCTGACTGTGGATGCGGATGCTCGCGGGGGACAGCAGATCCTCCACCCCGCGCAGATCGGCCACGTGCGCGGCGAACGCCACCAGGTCGGGCAGCTCCAGCGGTCGCCCGGGCTGCACCTCGGGCTCGGCCTCGTCGGGAGTCCCCTCCGGAGTCCCCTCCGGCGTCACCTGCGGCTGAACGGTGCCGTCCCCGTGGTCGGGTGTCACATCAGGACGCCGGACAGGAGGAGCCGTCCTGGCACCGTCGTCCGTGCGCCGCCGGCCCTGCCCGGCCCGCCTCACGACGGGCCGCAGAGCCCCTGCGACAGCACCGGCCCCGAAATCCCCGATCAACGCACCGAGCGCGCCGACCGCGGCCGAGCCGAGAATCTCCCGCACCAGGCCACGCCAGTCACCCGAGCGGGCACGCGCAGCGCCGCCGGACGGCGTGACCTGGTCCGGGACGAGCGGGACACGATCTGAAACGGGACCTGGGACGGGACCTGGGGCGGGATCTGCGGGTGCGGGGATTCGGAGGTAAGGGATGTGATGCCGGGTGAGCATGCTGATGGCCTGCAGGCACGCGGACTCGGTCTCCTCGAACCCGTCGAGCCAGTCCGGTGCGTACGGCCCCGGATCACGGACGCGTCCGGTCGCCCACGCACACGTAGAGAAGGCCGACGCGCCGTCCAACAGGATGCCGTCGGCGTCCACGGTGATGGAGAAGACCGCGGTCTCGCCCTTCTGCCGCCGGGCACCGGAGTGGTCCTCGCCGTCCGCCCCGAAGTGCCGCTCAAGAGCGTCGCGCACGGCGGACAGCGGGAAGACACCGCCGTAGACCGTGTGGCGCCACACTTCCTTGCGGGTGTCGATCCGCTCGCGCCTGAGCGGATGAGCCGCCTCCCAGGGCAGCGCGGGCCACGGTTCTCCGGGACGGACGTCCACCTGCTGGATCCACTCGCGCTCCGACACCCGGGCTCCGTGCCGGGGAGGGGACGGCAGCTGGGGCGGGCTGAAGAGCTCCACCGCCCGCCAGTACCTGACGACTTCGGCACGCCGTCGCTGCTCCGACCGCATCGGCCCCCCTGTTCTCGTACCCGCGATCACCGAAGTGATCCAATCTAACGGGGCTCGGGAGAGCGGGCGAGGCGTTCCAGCATCGGGAAGAACTCGTCCCCGGCGTCAAGGAGTTGGGGCGGGCTGGTGAGCGAGCTGAGTCCGTGGGCGTGTTGTCGTTCGCGTGTGTGGTCCATGCCGCCGTGGCCGATCCGGCCGAGCAACTCGAAGTCGCCTGGTCGGGCAGAAGCGCTCAACCTTCACTGTGCCCCTGAGCTCCGGGGGGGGGTGCCCGTTCCGGGCGATCGTGGTGCATGCGGTGCCGGAAGGTCGATCAGGTCGCTGACGTTCGCCACTTCCTGCAAGGTTCGCGCCAGCGACACCAGCGTCTCCCGTACGGCCGCGATCTCACGGCGCAGGGCCACGGCGTGCTCCCACTCCCGTTCGTGGACCACGGGATCGCGTCCCGTCGGCCGCTGGGACTCGTAGGCGGTGAGGCGGGGATGCCACTGCGCGAGGAGTGGACGCAGGACGCGGTTGAGGACGGTCACGGCCAGGACACCGAAGCTGACGTGCCCCGGGGCGAGGGGCGGGGCCACGTCGGGGCCGTAGCGGCGCAGGATCTCGCGGGTCGTGTTGAAGAAGGTGTAGAGGGAGGACAGCGCCTCGCGCAGGAAGCCCTCGTCGGGATCGAGTTCCTCGACCGACACGCGCGTGACCAGCTCCAGGTACAGCTCCCAGGCAGCGCTGCGCTCCGCGTCGGCCGGCTCCCACATACCGGATATCTCGCCGACGAACGGGATCGTCAGCTTGGCCGTGATCTGCGACGGGCCGCCCGGCCGACGTCGCCTGCGCTGTCTGTGTCCCATGATCGCCCTCCCGGTACCCACAGTAAGGTAAGTCGCCGTGTGGGACGTCTTCCTCAGCTATAGCCGCGGTGATGTGGAGCGGGTCCGTCCGCTCGTGCGGGCGCTGCGCGACGCCGGGCTCGACGTGTTCACGGACGAGACCGGGGTCGCCTCCTTCGCCGGCATCAGCGACACCATCCGCCGCGAACTGGCCCGCTCCAAGGCGCTGCTGGCGTTCTACTCCACCGGCTACCCCGAACGCGAGGCCTGCCAGTGGGAGCTGACCACGGCCTATCTGGCGGGACTTGGCGAGAGCGACCCGCGGCGACGGGTCATGGTGATCAATCCGGAGCGGACCACGGAGCACATCCACCCCGTGGAGCTGCGCGACGCCCGGCACGCCTCGCTCGACGACCTCGCGGCCCTCGTGGCGGACGTACGCGCGCACGTGACCCGTCTGAACGCCCCCATGCCGATCGCGGAACCCGGCGCACGACGCTGGCTGCTGGGCACCCCGCAGCCGCGCCCCGACTTCCTGGGCCGTCTCTCCGAGCTCTGGCAGGTCCACTCCGCCCTGCACGCCCACGCCGCACCGCTCGTCACCGGGCGCGCAGCCGCGCATGCCGTACAGATCCGCGGCATGGCAGGCATCGGTAAAACCCTGCTGGCGCAGGAGTACGCCCTGCGCTTCGAGGCGGCGTACCCGGGGGGCGTCTGCTGGGTGAGCGGTGAGGCGTACGACGACTCGGTACGCACGCTCGGCACGGACGACCTGTTCGGGTACTTCGACACGATCGGCGAACCGTTCCTCTGGATCGTCGACGCCGTTCCCACCCGCGGGCTCCACGCGCGCGAGATCGCCGCCATGGCCGCACCGCACCCCCTCGGCCACACCCTCTTCACCCTCCGCAGCCGCTCCTACGACAGTCTCGGTACGTCGGTCGACCTGAAACCGTTGGATGCCTCCCACGCGCGCGTGCTGGTCGGCGGCGACGAGGCGCTGGCCGACGCGGTCGACGGCCATCCCCTCGCCCTGGGCCTGCTGGGTCGTGCGGTCGGAGCCGGCCACCACCCCGGCATGCTCTACGACCGGCTGCACGCGCGGGCCAGGTCCCTCCTCGACGCCCTCGCCGACGAGGACATCACGGGCTCCGTCGTACGGGACGTGGACACGGCGGATGCCGCCGACGTCCTGCGCTGCGCCGCCGCCCTCCACCCGCTGCCCCTCACCAGCGACGACGCGGCACACGTTCTCGCCGCCGCCGACCGTGTCCCCCGGATGGTCGCCGGCCGACGTGCGGCCAACGGCGTCCGCGAGCTGCGCGCCCGCAGTCTGCTCATCCCCGTGGCCGACTCACACTGGTCCCTGCATCCCGTGACCCAGCACGCCTGGCACCATCACGACCCGGCCCCCGCCCGCACCGAGGCCCTGCGTCATGCCGCCCTGCGCACCCTGTGCGGCCGCAGCGATGCCCGTGGCCCGGCTACGCTGGCCTTCCCCGGTAGCCGGAGGGAGGCACCCATGTCAGCGCCCAGCGAGTCGGAGCGGATGGCCGCCTACGACATCCAGGTCGAGCTGGTCACCCGGATCGGGGTACAGGAGCTGGCGCCGGGAACGGGGAGCCTGCGCGAAGCGCTTGCGTCCCTGAAGTCCCTGATCGACTTCACGCGCGCGACGCTGCACACATACAGCGTGAACCTGGAGCGAGGCTCGGAAACCGGCGCGCCGACCGTCCAGAACCTCGCGTACACCCTGATCAACGAGACCATTCGCCCATTCACCGGTACATGGCACCCGCGCCTCGCCGCGTACGAGGCCCGCTGCCCGGCCGAGGTGGCCCCGCTCGACCATGAGGCGGCGTGGCCGGAGGCCGACGCGATGAGGGCCGAACTGGCCGCGTTGCGGGAGCCGTTGGTGCGGATCGCGGAAGGGCTGGGGGGTATCTCCGGGGCGGACTTCGGGGTGGCGGCGACGGGGTGAAGCCCCGGGCGCCAATTGCCTGAGCGGGGCAGCGGGGCTACGTACGCTGCATCCATGCCTTCCCTCACCGACCCCGACTTCCTCGCCCTCACCGCCGACCGGCTGGCCGCCCTCCCCGCCGTCCAGGCCGTCGCCCTCGGTGGCTCCCGCGCCCAAGGGACCGAACGGCCCGACAGCGACTGGGACTTGGCGGTCTACTACCGGGGGGCCTTCGACCCCGCCGACCTGCGCGCGGTCGGCTGGGAAGGTGAGGTCTCCGAGGTCGGCGGCTGGGGTGGCGGGGTCTTCAACGGAGGGGCCTGGCTGACCATCGAGGGGCGGCGGGTGGACGTCCACTATCGCGATCTCGATGTCGTCGAGCATGAGCTGGCGGAGGCGGCGCAGGGGCGGTTCCGGGTGGAGCCGTTGCTGTTCCATCTGGCCGGGATTCCCAGCTACCTGGTCGTCGGGGAGCTGGCCATCAACCGCGTACTGCGGGGCGAACTCCCGCGTCCGGCGGCGTATCCGGAGCAGCTGCGCCGCACGGCTCCCGAGCGCTGGTACGGCACCGCCCTGGCCACCCTCGCCTACACCAAGGCCAACCACGTACCGGCCGACCGCCTCACCGAGCTCGCGGGTGCGCTCGCCACGGCAGCCGTGCAGACCGGGCATGCGGTGTTGGCGGCGCGGGGGGAGTGGGTGACGAATGAGAAGCGGTTGCTGGAGCGGGCGGGGCTGCGGAGCGTTGACGGCATCGTCGGGTCTCTGGGTGCCCGCCGCGATCGGGTGGGTCAGGCGGTCGTCGAAGCGGAGGAGCTCTTCGAGCAGGTGATGGAGAGGGTGGCGGCGCCTCGCGGGTGACGTCCGGGCGTTGCGCGAGGGGCGGACGACGTCGGATGCCGATTTCTGGTGCGGCGCGTCCTCGGCGGCGGTCGTGGGCGGCCGCGTTCGTCCGCGCGGAGGGGCGAGTGCGGCGGACTGTCGTCCTGTCGGGATGTGGCCCGTCGAGCGGGAGCGCAGGACAATGGTGAGGAACAGGACACTTGCCGGTTGGGTGATGCGCTGTGGGGCGCCGGTGGCGTGCCGGCCGGTGATGTGCGGATGGGGACATGCGATGGGTGCCGGACTGATCGGGGCGCAGATCGCGGGCTACCAGGTGGAGTGCGAGCTGGGCCGCGGCGGAATGGCCGTGGTGTACCGGGCACGGGATCTGCGGCTGGAACGTACGGTGGCGCTGAAGCTGCTGACCCCGGACATGGTCCGCAACGACACCTTCCGTCGTCGTTTCGCGCACGAGCAGCGGGTGGCCGCGGCGCTCGACCATCCGCACGTCGTGCCGATCTTCGAGGCCGGTGAGGCGGACGGTGTCCTGTACATCGCCATGCGGTACGTCCCGGGGCTGGATCTGCGGGCCCTGCTCGACCGGGAAGGCACCCTGCCGGTCGACACCGCGCTGCGCATCGCCGCACAGGTGGCGTCCGCCCTGGACGCGGCCCATGAGCACGATCTTGTGCACCGGGATGTCAAACCCGGCAATGTGCTGATGGGGCGGGGCACGGACAGTGACCACCCTGAGCATGTCTATCTCACGGATTTCGGGCTGACGAAGAAGTCGCTGTCGTTGACAGGGTTCACGTCCGTGGGTGAATTCGTCGGCACGCTCGACTATGTCGCGCCGGAGCAGATCGCGGGCCGCCCCGTGGACGGCCGGTGCGATCTGTACAGCCTCGCCTGCGTCGTCTACGAGTCCCTCGCGGGCGGGCCGCCCTTCCAGCGCGACGACAGCATGGAGCTGCTGTGGGCCCACCAGTACGATCAGCCGCCCGCCCTGAGCGAGCGGCGGCCGGGTACTCCGTCGGCGATGGACGAGGTCGTGGCCCGGGCTCTGGCCAAGGTCCCCGAAGACCGTTATGACTCCTGCCTGGAATTCGTGGCGGCGTTGCGCGCCGCGGCGCGGGATGCCCGGCCGGCCGCGCATCCGCCGACCTGGGCAGACCTGGCAGACCGGGCAGCTGGGCTGCCCCTTGACCCGCCTCCGTGGGCCCGGCCGGTCTTTGCCCGTCGGCTCGGTCGCTGAGGGGGGACGGGTGGCGTCGTGGGCCGACGCGGGTGTGCGCCCCGCGCCGTGTGGTGTCCCGCGTTTTAGGGCGACGCCCGGCAACTCGGCGTAGAAATCGGCTAGTTGGTGCGTCCTGACCCATTGCCGCCGCCCCCTACCTAACAGATCTGGGTCTGTCAAGTCCCGAGCCCTCGGAACGTGACCTGGCCGGACAAATCACGCCTACTGGAAGTGCAAGACCTCACCGGAACTAACCGGATTAAACGAGGCTCATGGGTGCGAATCAGTGCCTTTCACTTCTGGAGGAATCATGAACTCTACGACCCGCACTCGTGAGGGCGCCCGCCCCAAGCGTCGACTGGCCCTCGCTGCGGTGGCGGTGTCCGCCGCGGTCGCCGGTGGAGGCGTCATCCTGCCGGCCACCGCCGCTACGGCGGCCCCGGCGTCCCCGGCGTCGGCGGCGGAGGTGCTGCCCGAGTACCAGGAAAAGGGGGGCCACGGTGGGGGTAAGGGCAAGAAGACCACCTGCTGGAGCAAGGCTCACAAGAAGAAGGTCAAGGAGCGCAAGGTCCACGGCGAGAAGGTCAAGCCGTGCTCCTGCTGGGCGGTCGGTCAGGAGTTCTATTGGGACTACGAGTACGAGATCTACTACATAGTAATAAAGCATGAAAAGCGGTACTTCTGGGACAGCCATAAGGAATTCAACTACTGGGAGGAGCACCGCCACGACGACTACTGGAAGAACAAGCACAGGGACCATGACTTTTGGGAGGACAAGGACCACTGGAAGGACCACGGCTGGGTGGAGGACAAGCACGACGACAAGCACGACTGGGACGACAAGGACGACCACCACGACGACAAGGACGACCACGACTGGGACGACCACGACGGCAAGCCGGACGATGACCACGACGGCAAGCCGGACGACGGCCAGGAGGAGCCCAAGCCGGTCGAGGAGGCCCCGGCTGAGGAGGAGCCGGTCGAGGAGGAGCCGGTCGAGGAGGAGCCGGTCGAGGAGGCCCCGGTCGAGGAAGCCCCGGCTGAGGAGGAGCCCGTCGAGGAAGCCCCCGTCGAGGAAGCCCCCGTCGAGGAAGCCCCCGTCGAGGAAGCCCCCGTCGAGGAAGCCCCGGCTGAGGAGGCCCCGGTCGTGGAGGCCCCGGCTGAGGAGGTCCCGGTCGTGGAGGCCCCGGTCGAGGAGGCCCCGGCTGAGGAGGCCCCGGCTGAGGAGGCCCCGGTCGAGGAGGCCCCGGCTGAGGAAGCCCCCGCTGAGATCCCTGCTGAGGTCCCTGCTGAGGTCCCGGCTGACGCACTGACCCTCTAAGGCACAGGTGACGAGACCGGGAGGCGGCAAAAACGCCGTCACCCGTTCTCTCCGGGGAAACCGAACGGTGGGCCATGACGCCCACAGCGACGGGGTGAAAGCCATGGCGGCCTTCACCCCGTCTCCGTTGTGAACCTTCCCTCGAATTCCAACCCCCCTCGAAAGGATCCGGCGCTCATGTCCACACAGCTCTGGCAGCGAAACCTCGCCCAGACGGCACACCCGCGCACGGTCGCCCCCTGGTCGGCCCGCACTCTCACACCACCCCACGCGGCACCTGCGCCGCCCCGCCGATCGCCGCACGGCCGGGGCCTTCGCCTCCCGGTCGGCTGCCGTGGTTCGTTGGCTCGGTCGGGATACGGGGTGATCCGGCCCGTCGGCCTGCGCCGAAGAGGTACCGCGGGGCTGTCACCAGCCGTCAGGCCGCCCTGCGAACGGGCACCGCCCTCCTTGCCGACGACAGCGATATGCCGCGGGTGCTCTGCGCTCGCGGCATAACACTGTCGCCGGCCGGGAGGGCGGCAGGCGCACACCGGCGGGTGGGCGGCGCGGCCGGAGCCGTATGCCAGGCTCCCCGGCGTTCAGGCTCCCCGGCGTCCGAGGTCGGAGTGTCTACAGCCCGGGATTCAGTCCAGGATTCACCCCGGGGTGAGGAACTGCTCCGCCCACACGGTCTTGCCGACCGCCTCGTGCCGGGTCCCCCAGCGCTGGGCGAGCTGGGCGACCAGCAGTAGGCCGCGTCCTCCCTCGTCGAAGATCCGGGCGCGGCGCAGGTGCGGGGCGGTGCTGCTGGAGTCGAAGACCTCGCAGATGAGGGTGTTGCCCTCGTGGATCAGACGCAGCCGGACGGGGCCGCGGCCATAACGCAGGGCGTTGGTGACCAGCTCGCTGACGACGAGTTCGGTGACGAACCCGGCCTCTTCCAGCTGCCAGGTGGCCAGCTGGTCGGTGGCCAGTCGGCGGGCCTCGGCGACGACCGTGGGATCGAAGGTCAGCTCCCAGGTGGCGACCCGGTCGGCGCCGAGGCTGCGGGTGCGGGCGACGAGGAGAGCGATGTCGTCGTCCGGTGGATGGGTCAGCATGGCGGCGAGGAGCCGGTCGCAGACGGTGTCCGGCGTCGAGGCGGGGCGGGCGAGGGTGGCGAACATCTTGTCCAGGGCGTCGTCGATGTCATGGTCGCGTATTTCGAGCAGACCGTCGGTGTAGAGGGCGATCAGACTGCCCTCGGCCAGTTCGGTCTCCACGGTCTCGAACGGCAGGCCGCCGAGGCCCAGGGGCGGGCCGGGCGGGACGTCGATGAAGCGCACCGTGCCGTCAGGGGCGACCACGGCGGGCGGGGGATGGCCGGCCCGGGCCAGCGTCAGACGACGGGAGATGGGGTCGTAGACCGCGTACAGGCAGGTCGTGCCGATGCCCGCGACACCCTGCGCGGCCTCCTCGGGCCCGGCCTCCTCGGCGGACAGATGCACCACGAGATCGTCGAGGTGGGTCAGCAGTTCATCAGGTGGCATGTCGACATCGGCCAGGGTGCGTACCGCGGTGCGCACCCGGCCCATGGTCGCCGACGCACGGATGCCATGACCGACCACATCGCCCACCACCAGGGCCACCCGGGAGCCCGACAGCGGGATCACATCGAACCAGTCGCCGCCCACCCCGGCCCGGCCACCGGCCGGCAGATAGCGGGTCGCGACGTCCAGGGCCTGCTGATCGGACAACGTCTGCGGCAGCAGGCTGCGCTGCAGGGTCACGGTGGTGGTGTGCGCCCGACCGCGATGCCGGGCCCGATGGATCCCCTCGGCTGCCGTGCCCGCGAGCTGCTCGCCGAGCCACACATCGTCCATGTCGAAGGGCTCGCGGCGCCGGTGGCGGCCCAGCAGCAACACACCGAGCGCGCCCCCGTGGGCACGCAACGGCACCACCATCACCGAATGCACCCCCGCGCGGCGGATCCACTCGGCCTGAGGATCCTCGTCCGCCCACCGGGCGAGGGCCGGCTCGGCCACGCCGTACGCGGCAGCCCGCCCCTCGGCCAGGCACCGGGTCACCGGCGAGACGGCCGGGTAGCGCAGGGACTCACCGACCGTGACGAGAACGCCGGCGTCGCCGAGGGCGGACCGCACCGCGATACGGCTCAAGCGCACCCGCCCCGCCGACCCGGGCGGCACGACAGCGCCCGCCCCGCCGCCGTACCAGAAGTCGTCCAGCACCTCGACGGCGGCGACGTCCGCCACCGCGGGCACCGCGACCTCGGCCAGTTCCTGCGCCGTGCGTTCGGCGTCCTCGGTGGTGCCGATACGGGCCTGGCCCTGAAGCAGCATCCGCTGCCGCGCCGGATACGCCCCCGCCGTCGGGGGTGCCACCAGACACACCCCGCGCACCTGCCCTTCCGCATCCTTCAGCGGAGCCAGCGACGCGGGCCAGGCGCCTTCCGCACCCACACCCCCCGGACCGATCAGATCCGCGACATGCTGCACCCCACCCCCCTCCAACACCAGCCGCATCCCCGCCTCGGCCCGATCGCTCGACGGATGCGGCGCGAGCTCCGCCAGCCGCCACCCGCTCATCTCCTCCTCGCTGAGCGACAGCGCACCTTCCAGTACGGCGTTCGCGCCCACCAGCCGCAGATCCAGATCAAAGACCCCGACGACGCAGGGCAACTGGCGAAGCACCCACTCCCCGAACACACCACCGCCGGGCAGATCCTCTCCCGGCGTCGACGACGGCCCGCCGGCCGCTCTCGCCATCACGAGCCACTCGGCCGCCGCGCCCCCGGAGGCCCGTCGGTGGGCCAGCAGGCGTTGGTGCAGGCGCCGACCGTCCCGGTGCCGCAACACCGCTGTGCCGCTCCACCCCCGCCGCCCGGTCGCGACCCGCCGCGCCAGCTCCCCGACGTCACCGGCCAGCTCGCCGACGTCACCGGCCAGCAGTCGCGCCGCCGGATGCCCCACCACCTCCGCCGGTCCATAACCCAGGAGCCGCCCGGCCTCCTCGCTCCACCCCGTCACGATGCCCCGCTCATCCACCGTGGCCGTGCACGCCGGCTGAGCGAGGGCATCCGCTCGTGCCCGCTCGCCGGAAGGGGAGGAAGGTTGCGCCATCACCGCTCCTCTGGCCGTTCAGGTACCTGCGGCACCCCTAACCAGCGTGATGCTGAAGCGCGCCGACCACCAATCGGAAGCCCTTACCCGCAGCGACTTTCCCGGCCGGACCAGGCCTGACGGTTGGCGAACTCTTGAGTGGAACTTTGCCTGTGACACGCCTGTGACAACGGGCGGACGCGGCGATGACGTTCTCCAGCCATCGTCTTTACAACGGACATACAGCAGCAATCAGACATTCTCTTCTGCTTTCAAGGGTGCGAGCGGAGACGACCGAGCCGACCGCCGGAGAACACCCCATGAACCTCATCGCCACCCCCACCCTGAACGAAGCCGCCACTCCCACCGAAGCCGCCACTCTCGCCCCCCGCGAACGGGAGACCCTGAGCCACATCGCCGCAGGCCAGACCTACTGCCAAACGGCCCGCGACATGGGGCTCTCCCGGCACACCGTCGACGCCTACCTCCGTCGCATCCGCGCCAAGTTCCAGGTCAACACCACCGCGGAACTCACCCGCCTCGCCATCACCCTCGGCCTGTGAACCGCGATCGCTTCAGGGACGAACGGCGATTGCGTTCATAAAGAACGTGGCTCTGCCAAGCATCGTCACATCCTCGAAATACGGGCGTCCCATCCCCTCCAAGACCTCGACCTACCGTGGGCAGCACAACCCACCGCCCGGCCACCGTCGCCCGAAGGCGCCCGCACCGCCCTCGTCCTGACAGGAGCCCTGTGACCCGCCGCGCGGCCCCGACGTTCACCCTTCCGCCCTGGCTGGCCCACGCCCTGCGCGCCCAGCGCGGCCCGGTCCCCTGGAGCGCGGTCACCCGAGGGGCACTCGCCGCCGGGCCGCTCCTCCTCGCCGCGGTCCTCGTCGACCGCGTCTCCCTCGGTGTCGTCGCCGCCATCGCCGCCATGCTCGCCGGCATCAACGACCGCCCCGGCAGCCGCCGTGTCTCCGTCAAGCGGCTGGGGGTGCCCGCGCTGGCCGGGGCATGCGGGATGTTCGTCGGGACGTACACCGGGGACCACCTCGGGGCCGTACCGCTCACCCTTCTCCTCACCTGCCTGGGGCTCTTCGCCGGCGGCATCAGCGCCGTCGGACCGGTGGCGTCCGGTGCCGGTACGCAGCTTCTCGTCGCGGCCGCCATCGGGGCCGGGATGCCGTTGCCCGAGAGCGGCTGGCAGCGGGTGCTCGCCTATCTCGCCGGTGCCGCCTGGCTGCTCGCGCTGCGGCTCGCGCTGCCCACCCCCGGCTCCCTCGCCGGGGACTTCCGGTTCGACGGGGAGCGGGACGCGGTCGCGGGGGTGTACGACGCCGTCGCCGAGCTGCTCGACGCCGTGGGCACCGACCGCGCCACCGCCCGCCGCGCCGCGCTCACCGCCGCCCTCGACCACGCACAGGACGCCCTCACCGGACCCCGGCTGCGGCGTTACGCCTCCTCGTCAGCCGAGCGGCGGCTGCACGCGCAGTACGCCGCCGCGCTCCCGCTCGCCGAGGCCGCCACCGCCCTCGCCTGGGCCGGGGAGGCCGCCTCCGCCCGCGCTTCCGAGGGCCCCCGACGCCTCGCCGCCGCCGTACGCGACAACACGCACACCGGGCCGCTCCCCGCCCCGTCCCGTTCCGCGCCCGCGCTGCGCGCCCTCGACGACGCCCTGCTGCACGCCGCCGAGGCCTTCGACCGGGGCAAGGGCGACAGCGACCTGCACACCCGGCGCCGTACGGCAAAGGACCTCCTCCGGTCCGTGTTCGGGGCCGGCGGACGGGAGTACGGGCTGCGCGTCGCCCTCTGCTTCGGGGCCAGCGCCGGCATCGCCCAGGCCCTGCACCACGCCCGGTGGTACGGGGAGCACGAGCACTGGTACTGGCTCCCCGCCACCGCCGTCTTCCTCGTCAAGCCCGACCTCGGACCCCTCGCCTCCCGGGTGCTGTGCCGGGCCGCCGGCACCGTGCTGGGAGCGCTCCTCTTCGCCGGGTTCGCGGCCGTGCTGCCCCGGCCGGAAGGGCTCATCGCGCTCGTGGCGCTCAGCGGCGCCCTCATTCCCGTGGCCACCCGGCACTTCGCCGCCCAGACCGCCGTCGTGACCGTCCTCGTGCTCGCCCTGGTGATGGTCGGCGGCGAGCCGCAGGCTTCCCTGAGCCGGATCGGGGAGACGCTGCTGGCCTGCGCGATCGTGCTCGTCGTGGGGCATCTGCCGATGCCGGGGCAGCGGGGCGGTGGCGTACGGGCACGACTCGCCGCGGCGAGCCGCGCCGCGCATGCCTACCTCGCGCACGTGCTGAGCGAGGGCGAGACCGGTGCCGGTGCCGACGCCCGTGTCGAGTCGGATGCCGATCCCGATGCCGACCACGACAGCGACGGCGACCACGCCCCTCAGGGCCACCCGGCCGCCTCCGTCGGCCGCGCCCGCCGCTGGACGCTCCGCCGTGAGGCCTACCGTGCGCTCGCCGAGGCCCGTACCGCCATCGCCCTCGCCTCCGCCGAACTGCCCGCGCTCGCCCGGCACGCGGAGGGCGCGCACGAACTCGCCGACGCTCTGGAGCGGCTCGTCGACACGACCACCGCATGCGCCGTCCACCTCGACGACACCGGCCGGCTCACGCCCCACCACACCCAGCGCCTCGCCGAACTCCTCGACGAACTGGCGACGGGACGGCAGCGCATGGGGCTGCACCAGCCCGAGCTGCCCATCGCCGTGTGAGGCTCCGCCTCAGTCTTCTCAGCGCCTACGTCCCCTCAGTCCCCACGTCCCCTCAGTCCCCGCGTCCCCTCAGCCCTCGACCCGCACCCAAACCGGCGCGTGATCCGACCCCGCCGCACCCCGCCGCTCCTGCGGATCCGCCCCCACCGACGGCAGCTCCGGCGAACCGGCCCCCGGCAGCCCGGTCCCCGCCGACGTCACCCGGTGGACCAGGCGGTGGCTGCACAGGACGTGGTCGATCAGCTCACGCCGCCCGGAGTTCACCCGCGAGAACCGCTGCTCGGCGGGGATCAGCGGCGCCACGTTCCACAGGCGGCCCGCGTCACCCTTGTCGGCCGTCTCGAAGCCCGGTGTGCCGATCTCCGAGCCGGGCGGGCCCGGCAGGATCTGGGTGGTCGCCGCCTGGACCTCGTCGTTCAGGTCGCCGACGACCGCGACGGCATGCTCACGTCCGTCACCGGCCAGCAGCGCATCGGCCAGCCCGCGCAGCGCGGTCGCCTCCGCGGCCCGACGGTAGAGGGCGTACGCGCCGTAGCGGGCCCGTTCGCCCTCGTCGCGGGGGAAGAAACGACCGTTCGGATACGTCAGCAGCTTCGACTTCAGATGCGCCACCGCCACCCGCAGCGGCCCGGCCTCCGACTCCGTCTCCACCGCCAGGAACCCCCGGCCCGCCTCCGCCGCCGTACCGCCCGCGTCGTCCGCCTGCACCGGGACCAGCTTCGCCGGGAACGCCTGCGTGTCGTGCAGCACCCTGAGTTCCGTACGGCTGAGGAAGCCGACCCGGATGCCCCGCCCGTCCGCGTGCTCGGAGAGCGCGACATGCCAGTCGCCGCCCAGCATCCCGACCAGGTCCCGCAGCGCCTCCGGCTCCCCGACCTCCTGGACGCCGAGCAGCGCCGGGTCGAGCGCGGTCACGACCTCCGCAAGCGCGCCGAGCTTCGTCTCGTACGCGGCCTTGTCCTTGGGGCCGAACTCGCCGCCGGGCCGGTACAGGTTCTCCAGGTTCCAGGTGCCGAGGAGCATGCCGGGCCTCTTTCCGCGAGCCGTCGTGGTGAGGCCAGCGTGCTAGGCCGGCCCGCCTCGCGACAGAGCGGTGACGGGATGCGCGGTTCGGCTCACGCGGCGCGACCACACCGTCGTACGTTGGCGTAATGAGTGACTCTCCCGCCGATCTCATCATCACCGGATGCACCGTTCTCCGGCACGACGATCAAGAGCGCATCACGTTCGAGGAGAACGCGACGATCGTCGTACGAGACGGAGTCATCGAGTCCGTCACCACCGGCCCGGCGGCATCCGTGGCCGAGAGGGAAGCCGCAGCCAGGATCGAAGCCGAAGCCGGACAACGCATCGATGCGGGAGGGCAGTTGGCCCTCCCGGGGCTCATCAACTGCCACACCCATGCCCCCATGGTCGCCCTGCGCGGGGTCGCCGAGGACCTGCCGACCGAGGAGTGGTTCAACGACGTCGTCTGGCCCGTCGAGTCCAACCTCACCGAGAAGGACGTGGAGTTGGGCGCCCGGCTCGCCTGCGCAGAGATGATCCGGGGCGGCGTCACCTGCTTCGCCGACCACTACTTCTCGATGGACGCCGTCGCCGCGGTGGTAGCGGAGTGCGGCATCCGTGCCCACCTCGGCGAGGCCTACTTCTCCTCCCAGGGCCCTCAAGGGCGGGAGAAGTCGCTGGAGTTCGCGCTACGGCAGCGCGGCGCCGCCGACGGCCGGATCACCACCGCCCTCGCCCCGCACGCCCCCTACACCGTCGACGACGCCGACCTCGCCGCCACCGCCGAACTCGCCCGCGAGCACGGCCTCCCCGTCCACCTGCACGCCTCCGAGAACCGCGACCAGGCCGAGACGAGCCTCGCCCGGCACGGCGTCACCCCCATCGAGGTCCTGCGGCGCACCGGAATCCTCGACACCGACGTCCTCATCGCACACGGCACGGGCATCCTCGACCGCGACCTGCCCGTGCTCCGTGACGCCACCGGCCGTGTCGCCGTCGCCACCGCGCCCCGCGGCTACCTCAAGTTCGCCTGGCCCACCACCACACCCGTACGCGCCCTGCACGACCTCGGCATCCCCGTCGGCCTCGCCACGGACGGCGCCGCCTCCAACAACTCCCTCGACGTATGGGAGTCGATGGCCCTCACCGCCCTCATCCAGAAGTCGACCACCGGCGACCCCCGCTGGCTGACATCCCGTCAGGCCCTGCATCACGCCACGCTCCAGAGCGCCCGCGCGGTCGGGCTCGCGGAGTCGGTCGGCAGCATCGCCCCCGGCCGCCGCGCCGACATCATCCTGGTCGACCTCACCGGCCCACACACCCAGCCCATCAACGACCTCGCCGCCACCCTCGTACACAGCGCCCGCTCCTCCGACGTCCGCACGACGATCGTCGACGGCCGGGTCCTGATGCGCGACCGGGAGCTGCTGACGATCGATGTGCCGGCGGTTGTACGGGAGTTGGAGGAGCGCATGCCGGCACTGCTCGACCGGAGCCATGGCAAGCGGGTCCAGGAATACAACACCTGAAAACCGGCCTCGGAGAAGCGCTATGGCGCCAACCGCGGGCAACTGATCGGTCGACCAGGGTGGTTTCACGCTACACATGAAAGCCGGAACGTACCTGTCGACGGGAGGGCCGGCCGGGTGGAGCTGACGATCAATGTGGCGGTACTGCTCGCTGTCATCATCGTTCTGCGACTGCGTCGACGCACTCAGGCGCGGAGCCGGAACGACGAGCAGCTGACCGTGGCCATCGTGTTGGTGTTCGGCATCCTGGTCGCTCCGACCGCCTTCGGCCAGGGAGTCGTGGACGTCGTCGGCCAACTCGCCCAGGGCGTGACGCAGTCGGGCAGTCCGTGATCTCCCCGGCACTAGGCTGATCCGCATGGATCCCGCCGACGGTCTCCTCGACCACCCCCACGACGTGAACCGGCGCCTGCGTGACACCGCTCCGGTGCACCGCATCGCCGGCACGGACGGCAATCCCGCCTGGCTCGTCACCCGGTACGAGGATGTGCGCGAGGCTCTCACCGATGCACGGCTCTCCGTGGACAAGAGGCATGCGAAGGAGGGCAACTACAAGGGCCTCGCCCTGCCGCCGGCCCTCGACGCCAACCTCCTCAACATGGAACCGCCCGACCACACCCGCATCCGCCGGCTGGTGGTCCGCGCCTTCAACCCGCGCCGTGTCGAACAACTCCGTGCGCCGATCCGGCAGACCGCCGACCGCCTCCTCGACGCGCTCGGCCCGCACGGCACCGCGGACCTGGTCGCCGCCTACGCGGCGCCGTTGCCGATCACCGTCATCTGCGACCTCCTCGGCGTCCCCGACCGGCACCGACATGACTTCCGGGCGTGGACCGACACACTCGTCGCTCCCGACCCCGCCCGTCCGAAAGCGGCCGGAGAAGCGGTCGCGGCGATGCTCGGCTTCTTCACCGAACTCCTGGCGGACAAGCGCGCGGAGCCCGCCGACGACCTGCTCTCGGACCTCATCGCCGTACGCGACACCGACGGCGACCGGCTCGGCGAGGACGAGTTGATGTCCCTAGCCTTCCTCATCCTGTTCGCGGGCTACGAGAACACCGTGCAGCTCATCGGGAACGCGGTGCTCGCCCTGCTCGAGCACCCGGAACAGCTCTCCGCCCTGCGCGAGGACCCGTCCCGGATCCCCGCCGCCGTCGAGGAGTTCGCCCGCTACGACGGCCCCGCCCTGCTCGCCATCCGCCGTTTCCCCACCGAGGACGTGACCATCGGCGGTGTCACCGTCCCGGCCGGCGAGACCGTCCTGCTCTCCCTCTCCGCCGCCAACCGCGACCCGGCCCGCTTCCCCGACCCCGACCGCCTCGACCTGGCCCGCGACGCCTCCGGACACCTCGCCCTCGGGCACGGCATCCACTACTGCCTCGGCGCCCCGCTGGCCCGCGCCGAGACGGAGATCGCCCTGGTCGCGCTGCTGGAACGGTTCCCGGAACTCGCCCTCGCCGAGGGCGACCCGCGGTGGCGTCGCTCGCTACGCGCGCGTGGGCTGCTCGCGCTGCCGGTGACGTACGCCGAGAAAAACTCCTGAAGTTCTCCGGCCGCGGCGATGAGTTCCGCCCCGCCCGCCGGTCACCACCCGGAAGGGACCGTTGCACAGGAGGGCGCCCATGTCGCTTCCGGAGATCGTCTCGCGCGAGCAGTGGCGTGCGGCGCGCGAGGAACTGCTGGTCAAGGAGAAGGTGGTCACGCGCGCGCGTGACGCGCTGGGCGCCGAGCGGCGCAGACTGCCCATGGTCGAGGTCGGGGAGGAGTACGTCTTCGAGGGCGGCGACGGCAAGGCCACGCTGCTCGACCTCTTCGAGGGGCGGCACCAACTCGTCGTCTACCACTTCATGTTCGCCCCCGAATGGGACGCCGGCTGCCGCAGCTGCTCGGCGTTCCTGGACCAGATCGGGCATCTGGCGCACCTCAAGGCACGCGGCACGACTCTGGTCGCCGTCTCCCGGGCGCCGTACCCGAAGATCCTGCCGTTCAAGGCACGCATGGGGTGGACCGTGCCCTGGTACTCGTCCGGCGGCAGCGACTTCAACCACGACTTCGAGGCGACCCTGGAGCACGAGGGCGAGCTGGTGGAACGGCCCGGCGTCAGCTGCTTCCTGCGGGACCGGGACCGTGTCTTCCACACCTACTCGACATACGAGCGCGGCCTGGACGGGCTGGGCTCGACCACCGGCTTCCTGGACCTCACGGCGCTTGGCCGGCAGGAGGAGTGGGAGGAGCCCAAGGGGCGCGCGTCGGCTCTTGGGGCGCCTGCGGGCAGTGAACCCATCCGATATCACGACGAGTACGAGGAGTGACACGGAGTGTAATGTTTGATCATCGAGAGTGAGCAACCGCTCACACATCGCGGTGAACGAGTGTCAACTACGTCTCAGTCCCGTCACCGGGCGAGGCGTTTCACCTCCGGCAGGCGTTAACTCCTACAAGTACGACGCTTATCGGAGGTCAGGATGGTGAACGGGCGAACAGTGCTCGAACGCTTTCCCGCGGGCGGTCCGCGTGGATCGTGGCCCGCGGAGGAGTTCGCACACGCGCGGCGGATGGAAGGTCTGGCGGCCGAGGTCGTGATGGACCTGGCGACGGACGCGTTCCTGGTGATCATCCCCGGCGAGGTCGTGGCTGACGCCGCCGCGTGAGACGAGAGCGGGTTCGGCTCCCGCCGCGCCCCCGCGCCGATCAGCCCGCCTCAGGGGCGGGCACCCGTGCCGTGAACTGCTCCGCCTGGAGCGAGTACAGCTCCGCGTAGACGCCGCCGGTGGCCAGCAGCTCGTCCGGGGTCCCGGACTCCACGAGCCTGCCCTGGTCGAGGACGTGCACCAGATCGGCATGGCGCACGGACGCCAGCCGGTGCGTGATCAGGACGACCGTCTGGCCCGCGGAGGCCAGGGCGCGGATCTTCTCGAAGACCTCCAGCTCGGCCCGCGCGTCCAGCGCCGCCGTCGGCTCGTCCACGATCAGGATGTGGCCGCGCCGGTACGCGGCCCGGGCGATCCCGAGCCGCTGCCACTGCCCGCCGGACAGCTCGTGCCCACCGCTGAAGTGGCGGGCCAGCAGGGTGTCCAGGCCGCGTGGCAGATCGGCCACCACGTCCTCGGCCCCGGCCTCGGCGAGCGAGGCGCTCAGACGTTCCTCGGTGAGGGGCGCGGAGGAGCGGCCGACGGCGACATTGACCTTGGCCGTGAACGGCCAGCGTTTGAAGTCCTGGGCCACCATCGCGATGCGCTCGGCGAGTTGGTGCCGGTCGGCGGTGGCCGCGTCGACGCCGTCCCAGAGGATGCGGCCCCGGTCCGGGAGGTAGAGCCCGGCGAGCAGCTTGACCAGGGTGGTCTTGCCGGAGCCGTTCTCGCCGACCAGCGCGATGATCCGGCCGAGGGGGAGGGTGAGCGTGACGTCGTCGAGGGCGGGCCGGGCGGATTCACCGGGGTAGCCGAAGCTGACGTTCTCGAACCGGATCTCCCGCGGATCCTCGGGCAGGGGCGCCCCGCCGACCGGGATCGCCCGCTCGGCCGCCTCGACGTACAGCCGCTGCAGATCGCCCACGAAGAGGGCCTCCTCGTGGAGCGCGTTGACCTCCAGGACGAGGCTGTCGAGGCTCGACGAGCCGGTGCGGATGGCGATGACGGCCGTACCCGCCACGGAGAGCGCCATCGCACCGGCGAGCAGCAGCCCGCCCAGCGTGGCGTACGTCGCGACGGTCGCCAGCCCCGTCCACGCCGCGGCGATGAGCCCCGTACGCGCCGCCAGCCGCGCCAGCCGGGCCTGCTCCGCCTCCGCCGTCTCGGACATCGCCCGGTAGTGGCGCAGCAGGAAGGGCCCGACCCCATGGACCCGGATCTCGGGCGCCGCGGCCGGCTCGGTCAGCAGCCCGCTGATCAGATGGCCGGCGCGGGAGTGCTGCACCCAGGTGTGGAAGGACTCGTAGCGGCGCCGGGCGTTGGTCAGGGCGCTCCAGGCGCTGGGCAGGGTCATGGTGGCGAGGAGCGGCAGCAGGGCGGGGTGCAGCACGGCGAGCACGCCCGCAGCGGCGATCAGCGAGATACCCGCGTTCACCACACGCGTGCTGTACGCGATCATGCGACGGGCGGAGGCGGCGCCGTACTGCGCGGTGTCCAGCAGCTTGTGGAAGGCATGGTCCTCGATCGCGGCCAGCTCCACGGCGGCGGCCCGCTCCAGATACAACTCGGTCGCCACGCGCTCCACCTTGGGCTCCAGGCGGCCGGTGGCGTACGTCGACGCGGCCCGCAGCAGCGTCGAGACGACCATGACGACAGCCATGGCGACCAGCGCCGGAACGGCACCCCGTAACCGCTCCTCCAGCGCCCCGCCCCCGATCAGCCGCCCCAGCACACTGTTGACGGCGAGCAGCCCGACCGCCTGACCCAGCCCTCGCCCCACCTCGGCCACCAGCACGGTCCGCGCGGCCCGCCGATCGGCCTGCCAGGCGAGCCGGAAGCTGGACGCCAACAGCGACGGCAACCGCGTCACCATCGCCCGGAAGGTCAGCTCCAGGAAGGCGTCCCGATGCTGATTCCACCCCATGTCGTACCGCAGAGGCCCCCCGAACAACAGCCGCTCCGACTCGGAAACGTCCCCCTCAGCAGCCTGCTTCTTCTTCCCCACCGCCCAGCCCCCCCGACCGTCGCTCGTGACGGAGGGCCACTATGGCGGGGTGGGCGGGTTCGGGGGAGGGCGTGAGTGGGGGTGGGGGGTGCGCGCGGGCGTACGCCGCGCGGCGTTTCAGCCCGTCCGGCGTTTGAGGACAAGGCCCCTTAAGGGCCGACGGGGGTCCAGGGGGCAGAGTCCCCTGGCGGGGTGGAAGGGGCGGAGCCCATTCAAGGATGGGACGGGTAGGGGCGGCGGGGGCGAGAAAACGAAGCCTCACGCACTCAATTGCCGAGACCAAATAGGCGTGGTCCCGGTCACCCGGCACAACGCCAGATACAGCGGAATCGGCGGCGTATACGGCACCGTCCCGTCCGGCCGATGGATCAGCCGAGGCACGTCCATGACCACCGCCCCCGTCAGATACCGCACCGACGCCGGCCACTCCAAGGCGTAGTCGGAGTCCGCCGGCACGATCCACCACCAGTGCGTCTCATCGGCGTACACACACCCCACCCGAGGCAGCCGAGGCAGAACGAGAGGCCCGAAGCGGGCGGGCACCGCGACCGCGTCGCAGCCCAGGGGAGCCGTCATCCCGTCGGGAACCGGCAGCCGCCGAGGACCGGCGTCAGCGGTACGCAGGCTGCGACGGAGCCGGACCAGCGTGTCCAGGCTCAGCACCTGACCCCCGCCGGACCCCCCGCTCACAGCCATCCGGCCCCCGTCCCGCTGCCGCCGTACCGCGCCTGCGCCTCGTCGTCACCGGAACCGTCGGACGGCCCCGGCTTGGGACGGGACCCCCAGCCGAGGTCGTTGCGAGGCTCGGCGTCATCGAGGGAGGCGCCACTGCGCGGCAGGTCCGCCCAGACCACCAGCCCGGACCCCTGCTCCTGGGCACCCCACGCATGGCAGAGGGCGTCGACGAGGAGCAGTCCCCTCCCGTGCTCCTCCTCGGGCCGCGCCGCCAGCGGATGCGGTTCACCCGGCGCGCAACCCTCGTCGCGCACGGCTATGCGCACCAGCTCCGCACCGTCGTTCAGCTCACAGACGATGTGCTCGCTGGCGGTGTGCACGATCGCGTTCGTGACCAGCTCGGACACGACGAGAGCCGCCGTGTCGCAGGTGTCCTCGCACACCGACCAGCCGTTCAGCCGCGCCCTGGTCAGGCGTCTGGCGTGCGCGGGAGAACCCGGATGCGCGGCCAGTTCGAAGCGGAACCGGCGCTCGGCAGGGGCGCCCCGCTGGGGCCCGACTGCCAGTGCGGCGCCGAGGCCGTGGGGGGCCGCGGCGTCTGTTCCTAAGGGCGGGGACGGAATCACGCTTGCCACTATCTCCCCGCCGTGAACACTTGGCAAGTGTCACTCTGGAAAATGCAGAGTGCTGTGTGACTCTCTGGAAGGCCGTGGCACACTGCTCGCAACAGCATGTCGAACGGCGCCAGTTGGGATCACCGAAGATCCACCGCGATCTTCGAAAAGGTCTTCGAATGGCGCCGTCCGCCTGTCGGGATCCAGGCGCCCTGTCGGGATCCAGGCGCTCTGTCAGGATTGAGTCGACCTGTCGGGAACGAGTAGAACGAAGTCGGTCTGTTCGGGATTCATCGTGGAGGTGGAGCGTGAGCGAGCCGCGGTCCGCGCCGACGGTCGGTCAGGTCGTCCTCGGTCGGCGCCTGCTGGACCTGAGGGAACGCGCCGGCCTCAAGCGTGAGGAGGCCGCGCGCATCCTCCGCGTCGCCCCCGCCACCGTGCGCCGTATGGAGACGGCCGAGGTCGCGCTCAAGATCCCTTACCTGCAACTGCTTCTGAAGGCCTACGGCATCGCCGACCACGAGGCCGAGGCCTATGTGCAACTGGCCGAGGAGGCCAACAAGCCCGGCTGGTGGCAGCGGTTCCACGACATCCTGCCCGGCTGGTTCTCGATGTACGTCAGCCTGGAAGGCGCCGCCAGCCTCATCCGGTCGTACGAACCCCACTTCGTGCCCGGCCTGCTGCAGACCGACGACTACGCGCGCGGGGTGCTCGAATCGGGCGCCATCGGCCAGACCAGCCCCGACGACACCGAGCGCCATGTCGCCCTGCGCATGCAACGCCAGCAACTGCTCACCCGTGAGGACGCGCCCCGGCTGTGGGTCGTGATGGACGAGACCGTGCTGCGCCGCCAGGTCGGCGGCCCGGAGGTGATGCGTGCCCAGATCGACAGGCTGCTCGAGGCCACGAAGCTGCCCAACGTGACCCTGCAGGTGGCGCCGTTCGCGAACGGGCCGCACCCCGGCACGTACGGGCCCTTCGTGCTGTTCCGATTCGCCGTGCCCGAACTCCCGGACATGGTCTACAGCGAGTACCTGACCGGCGCCGTCTACCTCGACGCGCGCACCGAGGTGGCGACCCACCTGGAGGTCATGGACCGCATGGCGGCGCAGGCCGCTACGGCACATCGCACGAAGGAGATCCTCCGGGATCTCCGCAAGGAGCTGTGAATGGATCGCATCAAGCCGCGCATACGCGTCTACAACGGCATGCCCGCGCGGGACTTGGGCAGCGAAGGCTGGCACAAGCCGTGGAGCGGCGGCAACGGGGGCAACTGCCTGGAGGCGATGAAGCTCGCCGACGGCCGGATCGCCGTCCGTCAGTCCACCGACCCGGACGGGCCGGCCCTGATCTACACGACGGACGAGATGACGGCGTTCATCGAGGGCGCGAAGGCGGGGGAGGCGGACTTCCTCCTTTCCTGAGCCACTCTTCTTTCCTGAGTCACTTGCGTGCCGCTCGTGCAACTTCCTTGAATTGGTGCTTACTTGATAATCCATTGCGTCTGACGGAGTGCCTCGTGACCGAGATCGACACCAGCAAGCCCCACCCCGCGCGGATGTACGACTGGTATCTCGGCGGCAAGGACAACTACCCCGTCGACGAGGCCATGGGGCAGCAGATGCTCTCTCTCGACCCGCGCGTCCCGGTGATGGCGCGGGTCAACCGCGCGTTCATGCATCGCGCCACCCGCTGGCTCGCCAAGAACGGCGTACGCCAGTTCCTGGACATCGGCACCGGTATCCCGACCGAGCCGAACCTCCATCAGATCGCCCAGGGAATCGCCCCCGACGCACGCGTCGTCTACTGCGACAACGACCCCATCGTGCTGGCCCACGCGGCGGCCCTGCTGCGCGGCACGGAGGAAGGGGTGACGGAGTATCTGCAGGCCGACGTGCGCAGCCCCGACGCCATCGTCGAAGGCGCCAGGAAGGTCCTGGACTTCGGCCGGCCGGTGGCCCTCTCCCTCGTCGCGCTGCTGCACTTCGTCTCCGACGAGGACGGCGCGCACGAACTGGTCCGCCGACTGCTGTCCGAACTCCCCTCCGGCAGCTACCTGGTGATGACCCACGCGAGCGCCGACTTCACCCCCGAGGAGTCGAAGGCGGCGACCGAGAAGCTCAAGGCCGCCGGCGTCACACTGGCCCTGCGCTCCCGCGAGGAGTTCACCCGCTTCTTCGACGGCCTCGAACTCGTCGAGCCCGGCGTGGAGGTGCCCCACCGCTGGCATCCCGAGCTGGGGGAGCCGGTACCCGGGCAGGACGACGGGGTCATTCCCGGGTACGGGGCGGTGGGGCGCAAGCTGTAGCGCGAGTGGGGGGCAAGCCGTAGCGCGAGTGGGGGGGCAAGCCGTAGCGCGGTGGGGTGTCAGCTGTGGCGCGGTGGGGCGTTAGCCCTGGCCGGGTGGCGCGTCAGTCCTGGCGGGTGAGGCGACACCCCTGGCGGGAGGGTGGCTTTGGCCGTGGCTTCGTGCCTTACGGCCCCTGCTCCGCACCCGGCGGCAGCACCCCGCACAGCGCCTCAAGCGCCGCCCCGTACGCATGCTCCGAAGGCGTCGCACAGCCGACGACGAGGCCGTCGCGGACCGGCATGTCCGACTCCGTCGCCTCCGGGTGGCGGAACTCGGCGAGGCCATCGAGGGCGATGCCCTGCCAGGTGGCCGCCTTGACCGCCGACCGCTCGGTGCCGGGCGGCAGTCGCAGCACCGCGTGCAGTCCGGCGGCGACGCCCGTGACCTCGATGTGCGGCGCGTGCTCGGCGAGCGCCGCGACGAGGCGGTCGCGGCGGCTCCGGTACCGCTGCCGCATGCGCCGTACATGACGGTCGTACGCCCCGGAGACGATGAAGTCGGCGAGGCTCAACTGGTCGAGGACGCTCGCCCACGCCTCGCGCTCGCCCTTGGCCGCGAGCACGTCGTCGACGTACCGCTCCGGCAGCACCATCCACCCGAGCCGCAGCGCCGGCGACAGACTCTTGCTGACCGAGCCGATGAAGATCACGTGCTCGGGATCGAGGCCCTGGACGGCGCCGACGGGCTTGCGGTCGTAGCGGAACTCGCCGTCGTAGTCGTCCTCCAGGATCACGCCCCCACGCGCGCGTGCCCAGTCGATCACGGCGGCGCGACGCTCGGGGTGCAGCGGCCCGCCGGTCGGGAACTGGTGCGCCGGCGTGAGCAGCACGGCCCGCTCGCGCGCCAGCCGGTCGACTCGCGCGCCGTCCTCGTCGAGGGGGAGCGGCACCGTCCGTACGCCCGCGGCGGCGAGGAGCTCCCGGTGGAAGCCGAGCCCGTACGCCTCGACGGCCAGCGGCCCGCGCAGCACGCCACGACTTCCGCTCCGGCTCCCGCTTCCGCCTGTGCCCGTGTCCTGGCCGAACAGCAGCCGCAGGGCGTGTGCGAAGCCGGAGCAGATCACGATGCGGTCCGGCTCGGTGCGCACGCCACGCGCGCGTGCCAGGTACTCGGTGAGCGCCTCCCTCAGTTCGACGCGCCCGGCGGGATCCCCGGGCCCGAAGACCTCGTTCGGCGCCTGCTGGAGGGCCCGCCGGTAGGAGGCCAGCCAGGCCGCACGTGGGAACGCCGACGCGTCCGGGGTGCCCTGCCGCAGGTCGTGCCGGGGCCCACGCGCGCGTGGAGGCGTCCGGGGTGTCTTACGGGGCACCTTGTCGGCGGGCCGTAGAGGCTCGGCACGCTCGGCCACCCTCGTCCCTGCCCCCTGCCGGGCCGTGAGCCAGCCCTCTGCGACCAGTTCCGCGTACGCGTCGGCCACCGTGTTGCGGGCGACCCCGAGGTCGGCGGCGAGCGAACGGTACGGCGGCAGCCGAGTGCCGGGCGCGAGCCGACCGCTGCGCACGGCCTCGCGCAGCGCACGCGTCAACGCGGCGCGGCGCCCGCCCGGTCCGGACAGCTCCAGATGCAGGTCGGCACCGATCCGCTCCGCGGAACTGACCCAGGACTTCACCACGGTGAATCGACCCACGAATTGACCCATGATTTCACCATGGAAATGCACCCTACAGCCGGTCTTTCCGCCTCATAGATTGAGGGACATGACGACGCACACGATCGACACGACGCACACGATCAACACCACGACCGCCGGTACACCTGCCTCCGCCGCCTCCCCTGCCGCCATCGCCGCCGCCGAGGCCGCGCGGACCCGCCTGGACTTCGCGAAGTCCGCCCCGAAGGTCTTCCGCGCCATCATCGGCTTCGACGCCGCCGCCCGTGAGGGCCTCGACCCCACCCTGGTCGAGCTGATCCAGATCCGTGCCTCGCACCTCAACCACTGCGCCTACTGCCTCCACATGCACACCAGCGACGCCCGCAAGGCCGGCGAGAGCGAGGACCGGCTGCACATGGTCGCCGTCTGGCGCGAGGCCCGCCACTACTTCACCGAGAAGGAACAGGCGGCCCTGGCACTGACGGAAGCGGTGACCCTGGTGTCCGAGGGAGGGGTCCCGGACTAGGTCTACGCGCAGGCCGCGGCCCACTTCGACGACGGCGAGCTGGCACACGTCCTGGCCCTGATCATGACGATCAACACGTGGAACAGGGTGGCGCTGGCTACGGGGAAGGTGGCGGGGACGGACGAACGGCGATAGCGCAGCGCCTACCTCCGGCACCTTGCTTCCGGCACCTCAAACGGTCATCTCAGACGGTCATCTCAAACGGTCATTGGCCGGTCGTACGGCGAGATCGGCGCCGGCAGCCTGGAACTCCCCGTCAGATAGCGGTCGACGGCCGCCGCCACAGCCCGCCCCTCGGCGATCGCCCACACGATGAGCGACTGCCCCCGGGCGGCATCCCCCGCGGCGAACACGCCAGGGGCGTTCGTCGCGAACCCGGCATCCCGCGCGATCGTGCCGCGAGGCGCCAGCGCCAACCCCAGCTGGTCGATCAGCCCGTCCTCCCGGTCGGGCCCGGAGAAACCGAGGGCGAGCAGTACGAGGTCGGCCGGCAGCGTCTGCCCGGTGCCCGGCATCGGGCGGCGCCGCGCATCCACCTCCACCAGGTGCAGCGACCGTACGTGCCCATCGGCGTCCCCCGTGAAGCGGAGCGTGGACGCCGCGAACAACCGCGCGTCCGCGTCCGCCGCCGGTGCCGTCTCCAGCTCGCCCGCCTCCTCGTGCGCGGCGGACAGCCGGTAGATCTTCGGGTACGTCGGCCAGGGCTCGGCGTCCTCGTCCCGCTCGGCGCCCGGCTGGGCGTAGATGTCCAGCTGCGTCACGGACGCGGCGCCCTCCCGCACGGCCGTGCCCAGACAGTCGGCCCCGGTGTCCCCGCCGCCGACGATGACGACGTGCTTCCCGGCGGCGGACATCGGGGACTTCTCCAGATCCCCCTCGCGCACCCGGTTGGACAGCGGCAGATACTTCATCGCCTGCTCGATACCGCTCAACTCCCGTCCTGGAACGGGCAGTTCACGCCAGGCAGTGGCTCCGGTGGCGATCACCACGGCGTCGTAGCGCGACCGCAACTCGGTGGCTCCGATGTCCCGCCCGACCGCCGTCGACGTACGGAACTTGGTCCCCTCGGCCCGCATCTGCTCGATCCGCCGCTCAAGATGGTGCTTCTCCATCTTGAACTCGGGGATGCCGTACCGCATCAGCCCGCCGATCCGGTCATCCTTCTCGTACACCGCGACCGTGTGCCCCGCCCGGGTCAACTGCTGCGCAGCCGCGAGCCCGGTGGGCCCCGACCCGATCACCGCGACCGTCCGCCCGGACAGCCGGTCCGGCGGCCGCGGCGGCGCGAACCCGTCCTCCCAGGCCCGGTCGGCGATGGCGCACTCGACGTTCTTGATGGTGACGGCCGGCTGATTGATCGCCAGCACGCACCCGGCCTCACAGGGCGCCGGACACAACCGCCCGGTGAACTCGGGGAAGTTGTTGGTCGCGTGCAGCCGATCCGCCGCCGCCCGCCAGTCCTCCCGCGACACCAGGTCGTTCCACTCGGGGATCAGATTGCCCAGCGGACAGGCTTCGTGGCAGAAGGGGATGCCGCAGTCCATGCAACGGTCGGCCTGCTTGCTGATGATCGGCAGCAGCGCCCCGGGGACGTACACCTCGTCCCAGTCCTGCACCCGCTCCTCCACGGGCCGGCGCGGCCAGTCCTGGCGGGGGGTGGTCATGAAACCCTTGGGATCGGCCATGGCCGTCTTCCTCATGTGCGCGTGTGACGTGTTGGAGCCGTGCGTCATCGGGCGGCACTCTTACTTACCGGGACTACACCGGCACTCTTACCGGGACTACACCGGTCACTCTCACCGGGACTCGTACCGGCACTCTTCAGGGACTCTTCCGGCAACGATACGTCCCACCGGGCACGTGCGCAGGGTGGGGGACAGCGCTTTCTCCGACCCCGTGTCGAGGTGTGGATCAGCTGAGGGCCAGGACGTACGCCACCGTCGCGGCGGCCGAGGCGACCATGCGGACGTGGTTCCACGCCGTCCACTCGCGCACGTACGTGGGCCAGTAGGCGGCCGCCTCAGCGGTGCCCGCGTCGAGCTTGAGCAGCGCGTCGTTGCGGGGCACGTTCGCCACCATGGTCACTCCGAACGTGCCGAACAGATACAGCCCGCTGCCCAGCAGCAGCTCCACCAACCCCTCATCGGGCCAGAGCACGAACGTCACCACAGCGATCACCGCGCACAGCACCGCCGTCCCGAGGAACACCAGCATGAACGCCGGCGCCAACGCCGTCACATTGATCGCCTTCATCGCGGCGACCCCCTGCGCCGGCGGCAGCGCGGCGAGCCCACGCATCACGAAGGTCGAGAAGGCACAGAAGACCCCGGCCACCAGGCCGGTCCCGACCACACCGATCACGACGAGTACGAAGTACGGCCCATCAATCATGTCAACGTCAACTCCCGCGTCCTGCCGAGATCCTTCCCGACCCGGCCCAACTGTCACCTCAAGTGAAATCCTGTACGAGAACGGTCACCATGGCCGAACGACGCGAGCACATACGCCAGCGTCCATCAGGGCGAAGGTTCGGGGGCTGCGTCTTGAGAACGGCATGGTGAGTCGTTGGCGTGAGCCCGGGGGCCGGGCGCGTTCACGTTCGCTCCCCCCCTCGCCCTCCCCCTCCCCCCTCCTCCCCCCTCCCTTCCTCCGCCTTCCCCTCCCTCCCCGTCGTCCTTCCCGTGCCGTCGGCATCCGCTGTTGAGGAGTCGGCCGGGCTGCGGGAGATCACCGTCAGCCGACCCCTGACACCTCCCCCCGCCACGCCCGCAACGTCGTCTCCACCGCCGCCGTGATCCGCCGCCGGGCCTCGTGCCGTGGCAGCCCGCTCATCAGCAACTGGTCGTACCGCGTATCCAGATGCCGCACGGACGCCACGACCGCCGACGTCACCGCCCCCTCGGACAACGCCCGCCCTGCCGCGCTCCGCCCCACCCGACCACTGCCCCGCATCGACGCATGCGCGGCGATATCCCGCGCCCGGCCCATCGGGCACCCCGGGAACAGCCGCCGTATCTCCGCCGCGAACGCCTCGGCGAACCGCGCGTCCTCCCGCGCCCGCCGCCGGGCGTCCCGCACCCGGCGCCGCCGTCGAGCCTCCACGTCCGCCAGGCACCGCTGCTCGGCCCTGGCGAGCCCTGCCTCCTCGACGAGCACGCCCTGCCGCTCGTAACGACTCCTGCGCCGGTTGAACCGCACGACCACCGCCGACAGCGCACTCTCCTCCCGCGACCGACGCGTCAGCGCCGTGTCGCCGCGCGGCAGGAACACCAGATGCCCGAGATCGGCACAGTCGAGACAACGCGGCGCCCCGTCCTCCAGCACGAGCATCTGCAACGGCCCCGCATGACACTCCGCACAGTGCCGCCGCTTGAGAGGCTGAATCACCAGAAGGCCGGTACGTGGCGGGGGAGTTGCGAGGGGTGCCATACCGATTTCATTCCCCTCGGGGCGGGTCCGGGGAACTCCCCGGCGGGGCCGGAGACTGCCTGATCGGGCGTGGTGTGGGCTTGTCGAGCGCGGGGCGCGGCGTGTTGGGTGCGGTGTGGGGTTTGACCGGGGCCGATGGGCACATTGATCGGGTTTGGCAGCGGCTTGGTCGGGCCGGTGAAGACGATCCGGCCGAGCTCGGACGCCCATCCGCGCTCGGACCCGACTGGGCCCGTTCCCGACCGAGCCTGTTCCCGCCTGAGCCTGTTCCTGACTCCAACGTCGCCCCCAGCCCGCACGCGTCCCGACGCCCCAGCCGCGCCGCCCCCTGACTGCGGGCCCCGCGCACTCTGCGGCCCCACGCCCACCCCGACCGCCCCCTGTCGCATCATGGGCCCTGTGCGACTCGAAGCGATCACCTGGGACCGGCTCGGCGACCTGCTGGCCGAGCGGCTGCTCGACCTGAAGCCGGCCGACGGCAGCCCCTGGCCGCGCATCGCCTTCGACGGTGCCCCTGCGGCCCGCCCGGGAGACCTCGCCGAGCGGGTCGGCGAGGCGCTGCGCATGCGAGGTCGCCTTTCGCTCGCCGTCGGCATGGAGGGTTTCCTGCGCCCCGCCTCGGTCCGGCTGGAGTACGGCCACCAGGACGTGGATGCCTATTTCGACGGCTGGTTCGACACCAGCGCCCTGTGGCGCGAGCTTTTCGGCCCTCTCGAACCCGACGGTCACGGCCGTGTTCTGCCCGACCTGTGGGACCCGGTGACCGACCGAGCCACCCGCAGCCCCTACGTCCAACTCCCGCCCGGCGGTTTCCTGTTGCTGCACGGCCCCCTCCTGCTGCGCCACTGGTTTCCCTTCGACCTGACCGTCCATGTCCTCCTCTCACCCGGCGCCCTGCGTCGCCGTACCCCCGAGGCCGAGCACTGGACCCTCCCGGCGTTCGAGCGCTACGACCACGAGACCGACCCGGCCGGCGCCGCGGATGTCCTGGTGCGCGCCGACGACCCGCGGCACCCGGCGTGGAACGGCTGAGCCGGCTCCGGCAACCCCCCCTTCGACGACTCCGTCCGCTCGCTGCTCGCCGGCAAGAACTTCGCCGGCGTGGCCACCCTCGGCCCCGACGGCGCCCCACAGAACTCGCCTGCAGAACTCGGTGGTCTGGATCAAGCGCGAAGGGGACACTGTGCTCTTCTTCTCCGTCGACACCCGCCAGAAAGTGCGCAACCTCCGCCGCGACCCCGCGTCAGCATCTCGGTCTACGACCTCGCCAATCCCTACAACTCGGTCGAGATCCGCGGCACCGCCGAGATCCTCCCGGACGAGGCCAAGCGGCTCCCGTCCGAGCTCTCGCACAAGTACCTCGGCATCGATCCGCCCGCCGAGAAGGACGACGAGACCCGCGTGATCATCCGTGTCGTCCGCGGAAGATCGTGCGCTTCTCGGCCTGATCGGCGTCGGCCGCCGGTGGCCGTTACCGCTCGGCTCCGGGTGCACGCACCCGACGGCACGGCGAGAATGAAGGGCGCCGGGACTAGCGGTGCTTCCCGCGCCGCGCCGGCCGTCCGGCACCGGGAGGTACTCCAATGACCACTGCCGGAGACATCATGCACCGAGGCGCCCAGTGGATCCCCGCCCACGAGACCCTGGACCGCGCCGCCCAGCTGATGCGTGAGCTGGGCGTCGGGGCCCTGCCCATCAGCGACGAGAACGAACGGCTCTGCGGCATCCTCACCGACCGTGACATCGTCATCGGCTGCGTGGCCATGGGACGCGACCCGAGCAAGGTCACCGCCGGCGAGATGGCCCAGGGCACCCCGCGCTGGATCGATGCGACCGCCGACATCACCGACGTGCTCCGGGAGATGAAGGAGCACCAGATCCGCCGGCTCCCCGTCATCGACAACAAGCGGCTGGTCGGCATGATCAGCGAGGCTGATCTGGCCCGGCACCTGTCGGAGGGCGAGATCGCCCACTGGGCCGAGAGCGTCTACGCCATGTCCGGGGCGCCGAGGACGCGCTGACCTGGCAAGCGCCCACCCTCACCCTCTGTGCCGTCCTCGTCCGGCCGATCGTGCCGGACGGGGACCGCACCGGAGTCCGCCGGAAGCCCGCCGGAGGTCGGCCGGAAGTCGCCCGGAGGAGGCGTCAGAGCCATCCGTTGCGCCTGAAGCCGCGGTACAGGACCACGCACGCGACGGATATCACGGCTATGACCAGCGGGTAGCCGAATGTCCAGCGCAACTCCGGCATGTAGTCGAAGTTCATTCCGTACACCCCGCACACCATCGTCGGCACGGCGATGATCCCGGCCCAGGCCGTGATCTTCCGCATGTCCTCGTTCTGCGCGACGGTGACCTGTGCCAGATGCGCCTGCAGGATCGAGTTCAGCAGTTCGTCGAAGGCGTATATCTGCTCCTTGGCCCGCAGCAGATGGTCGGACACGTCGCGGAAGTAGGCCTGTATCTCCGGCTCGACCGCCCTGATGGGCAGCGTGGCCAGATCCTCCAGCGGCCGGCTCAGCGGAACCACTGCCCGCTTCAGCTCCAGGAGTTCCCGCTTGAGCTGGTAGATCCGCCCAGGGTCGGCCCGCGCGCCGTTCTCCGCGAACACATCCGTCTCGACCTCGTCGATGTCCTCCTGCACCGAGTCGGTAACGCTCAGATAGTCGTCGACCACGTGGTCCGCGATCGCGTGCAGCACCGCCGCGGGCCCCTTGGCGAGCTGCTCGGGGTTCGATTCCAGCTCCTCGCGCAACGGTCCCAGTGAGCCGTGCCGCCCGTGTCGCACCGTGATCACGAAGTCCCGGCCGACGAACACCATGATCTCGCCGGTGTTCACGACCTCGCTCGTTGCCGTGAGCTGCTCGTGTTCGACGTAGCAGACCGTCTTGAACACGGCGAACAGCGTCTCGTCGTAGCGCTCCAGCTTCGGTCGCTGATGCGCTTCCACCGCATCCTCGACCGCCAGCGGATGCAGGGCGAACAGCTCGGCGATGCCCGCGAACTCCTGGTCCGTCGGTTCATGGAGGCCCAGCCAGACGAATCCGCCGCCGCGTTTGCGCACCCGCTGCACGACGTCGACCAGATCGCCGTTCTCCTGGACCCGCACGCCGTCCCGGTACGTCACGCAGTTCACCACGGAGGAGCCCAGCGGGGACCTGGCGGGATGGCTGAGGTCGACACGGGGGCGCCGTCGAGCCAGCCGTGCCACCTTGCGGAGGCCGCCGACCTTGTCGAGGCCCGTGACCTTCCGCAGATTCCCTGCCATGGACATCTGGATCTCCTTGCGTGGATCCTCGCGCCGCGCTTTCTGCGCCCTGGCCCGCCAGTTTGCCATTTGGGGGTGAGCTGCGGGTAAGCCTGTGGGAATGATGGATTCCGCTTTGTTCCCGCCTGTGGATGAAGGGACTTTGCCCAGGTCGCCGTAAGGAATGGGCGGGATGAGGCGTGAAATGACCGGAGCGCGAGGGGGCGGCCGGAATTGGGAGCATCCCGCCGAGCGTCGACCGCTCCGGGCAAACAAGGCAAATGGGATGATCTCTACATGATGCGAACCGACGGGTATCTCCTCGACAACCGGCAGGCCGAGGCGGGCGAGCACCGCGACGCACTGGGCCCTCTCTTCGATCCCACCACGTTCCGCTATCTCGAAGGGTTCGGCATCGGACCCGGCTGGCGCTGCTGGGAGGTGGGCGCCGGCGGCACGTCGGTGGTCTCCTGGCTGGCCAAGAAGGTCGGCCCGACCGGAAAGGTGGTCGCGACCGACCTCGACACCTCACCGCTCACCCCGGCCGCGCGCCCACCGGTCGAGGTCCGTGTGCACGACGTGGCCGCCGAAGAACCGCCGGGGGAGGGGTTCGATCTGGTGCACGCCCGGGCGGTTCTCTCTCATGTACCGGACCGGGAAAGGGCGTTGCGGTCGATGATCAAGTCCTTGCGCCCGGGCGGACGGCTCCTGGTCGAGGACGCCGACCCCGTCCTGCAGCCCCTGCTCTGCCCCGACGAGCACGGCCCGGAACAGCAACTGGCCAATCGTCTTCGCGACGGCGTCCGCGCCCTCCTCACCGAGCGCGGCGCCGACCTCTCCTTCGGTCGCAGACTCCCGCGCCTGCTCCGCGCGGCCGGACTGCGCCGGGTGGTTGCCGACGCGCACTTCCCGATCGCCTCGCCCGCCTGCGCCGCTCTGGAGTCCGCAACCATCCGCGAGATCCGCGACCAGCTCGTCACCGCGGGCGTCGCCACCGACCAGGACATCGACCGCCACCTCGCCAACATCACCACCGGCGGAATTGACCTGGCCGCGATCCCGATGATCTCGGCGTGGGGGCGCAAGGCGTAGACAGTGGACAAGGGGCACGCAGGGGCGTAGGCGGCCCGCTGCAAAAGCGGGGCATAGGCAGCCGCCCCGCACGGGCGGCGTTCACCCTGGCCGCGGCGGCCTCCCGCCCACCCGCTCCACCGCCAGCGCTCCCGCCCGGCACCCCTCCCGAGCCGCGTCTTCCGGTCCGGTGCCGGAGAGAAGCGCCGCGAGGAAGGCGCCGGTGAAGGCGTCGCCCGCACCCGTCGTGTCCCTCGGTGCCGCCGGCACGGCGGGGACATGGGCGCTCGCGGTGCCCGACCGGGCGACCAAGGCGCCGTCCGCGCCCTGCTTGGCCACCACCAGCGGGACATGGAGGCTCAACTTTGCCGCCGCGTCCGCCCCATCGGGCAGCCCCGTGAGCAGGCACGCCTCGTCACGGCTCGGCAGCAGGACGTCCACGCCCTCCACCAGCGCCAGGAAACGGTCGACGCCGAGCGCCACGAGGAACCCCGCCGACGCCGGATCCAGGCTCACCGGCACGCCACGCGCGCGTGCGGACTTCAGAGCCACCGCAACGAGCGCCCGGCCCTGCTCGGAGAACAGCAGGTAGCCCGAGAGATGCAGCCGGGCGACGCCGTCGAGCACCGCATCCGACCAGTCGGCGGGTTCGAGGCGCAAGGACGCGCCGCTGTCGGTGAGGAAGGTGCGCTCGGCGGCAGCTCCGGTGTCGACCAGGCAGATGACCGTCCCGGTCGGCGCCTGCGGATCCACGACGAGACAGGGCCGTACTCCGCTCGCGGTCAGCTCGCGCTCGTGCCATGCGGCCGTGTCCGCTCCGACCCGCCCCAGCAGCCGCACGTCCGCACAGCCCCAATACGCGGCCCAGCAGGCCACGTTGGCGCCCGCGCCGCCCGGCACCGTCCGGATGGCCGCAGCCGTGTCCGTACCCGAGGCGAGCGGTCCCCGGTGCCGGGCGATCACGTCCGTCACCACGTCCCCGACCACCAGCAGCGCACCGTCGCGGGTGCCGTTGCCGGCCGGTCCGCTCCCCGAACCGTGAGGCGCTGTCCCGCCGTGGCCAGCCCGTCCGTTCCCCGAACTGTCCGGCGCTGTCCCGCTGTTGCCGTGCTCCTGCGCGGCTGCCTCGTTGCCCGGCCTGCGACCGCCCGCCTCACCCACGGTTCCGCGTGCCCCCGTTCCGGTTATGGGCCTCTCATATCCCGTTCCGGTCGTGGGCCGCTGACGCCCCGCCCAAGTCATGGCCGCTCACGCCCCGTCCCGGTCACCTGCCCCTCACGCTCCGGCCCACGCCGCCGCGATCCGCCCCGCCAGCCGTACGTTGCCGCGTACCGCCGCGAGATTTGCGCTCAGTGAGGCGCCGTCCGTATGCCGCACCAAGTAGTCCAACAGGAACGGCGTGACGGCCTGACCGGTGACGCCCTGCTCCTCGCACGCGTGCAGCGCGCCGGCGAGCACACGCGCGTGCAGGTCGGGATCCAGCTGTTCCTCCTCCGGCACCGGGTTGGCGACGATCAGTGCCGACTCGGGCCCGTCCAGGGCGTCCTGAGCGCGCATCACCTCGGCCACCTCCTGCGGCGACCCAAGTGTCCACTCCACCGGATGTCCCGAGTCGGAGAGGTAGAAGCCGGGGAAGCTCTCCGTGCGATAGCCGGCCACCGCGACACCCAGGGTCTCCAGCCGTTGCAGAGTCGCCGGAACATCGAGGATCGACTTCACGCCGGCACACACCACCGTGATCCTCGTACGTGCCAGGAGCCCCAGGTCGGCCGACTCGTCCTGGGTCACCGTCCACTCCCGGTGCACGCCGCCCAGCCCACCCGTCGCGAACACCCGGACGCCGGCGAGGGCCGCCAGCAGAGCCGTCGCCGACACCGTGGTCGCCCCGCTCGCCCCCGAGGCCACAGCGAGCGGCAGGTCACGGTGGCCCAGCTTGCGGATCCCGTCCTCGTTCGCGATCCGCTCCAGCTGCTCCTTGTCCAGCCCGACATGGGGGCGACCGTCCAGCACGGCGATCGTCGCGGGAACGGCACCCTCCCGCCGTACGACGTCCTCCAGCTCCAGCGCCACCTGCAGGTTGCGCGGGCGCGGCAGCCCGTGCGCGATGATCGTGGACTCCAGGGCCACCACGGGTCGACGCGCGTCGATCGCCTCTCGCACCTCTTCGGACACCACAAGCACCACGCGCCTGCCTCCTGTCTGTCGGTCTTCCCTCATCTCTGGCGGTCGGCGCCCCGGGTCAAACCCTTGCGACCTGTGGGAGACGACACCAGCCTGGAGTACATGACGGACAACACCGCACGTCTCGACCATGTCGTCCTCTGGGTGCGCGACCCGGTGGCGTCGGCCGACTTCTACGAGAAGGCGGTCGGCATGGAGCCGGTCAGGCTCTCCGAGTACTCCGCGGGGGCGGTTCCGTTCCCCTCCGTGCGCCTCAACGAGGAGACGATCCTCGACCTCATGCCGCTCACCATGGTGGAGCGCATGACAATGCTGCCCGGCGCCGCCGAGAGCTCAGGCCACCCGGTCAACCACGTCTGCCTGGCCCTGCCCGGCGACGACTTCGCCGCCCTGCGGGCCCGCCTGGAGGAACGCGGCGCGCCCGTGTCGGACATCTCCCACGACTCTTTCGGCGCGCGCGGCAAGGCCAAGCGCAGCTTCTATTTCCGCGACCCCGACGGCAACGTCTTCGAGGCGCGGCACTACGAGTAGCGAGCAGGGAAGGGGGCCACTCGGGTGTGGCCCCCTTGGAGATGTCAGGCCCTCCAGAGACGTCAGGACCTCTGGGGACGTCAGGTCGGCACGGCGACGTCAGACCGGCCGTGCGCCGTCCAGCGCCCCATGCGGGTTCAGCACGTACTTGCGGCTGGCGCCCTGGTCGAACTTGGCGTAGCCGCGCGGTGCGTCCTCGATCCCGATCACGGTCGCGTTGACCGCCTTGGCGATGTGCACCCGCTCATGCAGGATCGCCTGCATCAGGCTCCTGTGGTACTGCATCACCGGACACTGCCCGGTCGTGAAGCGGTGGCTCTTGGCCCAGCCGAGGCCGAGCCGCACCTTCAGCGTCCCGGACCTTGCGTCGTCGTCGATCCCGCCCGGATCGTCCGTGACATACAGCCCGGGATGCCGAGAGCACCGCCCGCGCGCGTGATGCCCATCAGCGAGTTGAGGACCGTCGCGGGCGCCTCGGGAGCATCCGGACCGTCGGCCCACGCCTCGAAGCCGACCGCGTCGACCGCCGCGTCCACCTCGGGCTCCCCGAGGATCTGCGCGATCTGCTCCCCTACGTCGCCGCGCGAGACGTCCACGGTCTCGCAGCCGAAGCTCCGCGCCTGGGCGAGGCGTTCGGCGTTCAGATCGCCGACGATGACGACGACGGCGCCCAGCAACTGCGCCGAAGCAGCCGCCGCGAGCCCGACCGGGCCCGCCCCGGCGAAGTACACCGTCGACCCGACGCCCGCACCCGAGCTGACCACGCCATGGAAGCCGGTCGGGAAGATGTCCGACAGCATGGTCAGGTCGAGCAGCTTCTCGCGCGCCTGGTCCCGGTCGGGGAACTTCAACAAGTTGAAGTCCGCATAGGGGACCATGACGAACTCGGCCTGCCCGCCGACCCAGCCGCCCATGTCGCCATAGCCGTACGCCGCCCCGGGACGGGCCGGGTTTACGTTCAGACAGATGCCGGTCTTGCGCTCCTTACAGTTACGGCACCGCCCGCAGGCGATGTTGAACGGTACGGAGACGACGTCCCCGACGTCGATGGTCTCGACGTCCGGCCCCCGTTCGACGACCTCCCCGGTGATCTCGTGTCCGAGGACCAGCCCCTCCGGCGCGGTCGTCCGCCCCCGCACCATGTGCTGATCGCTGCCGCAGATGTTGGTCGCGAGGACCTTGAGGAGCACCCCGTGCCGGCACTTGCGGCCGATGTTCGCGGAGGCCACCCCTGGTCCGTCCTGGAGCTCGAGCGTCGGGTAGTCGATCGTCCTGACCTCCACCGCGCCCGGCTTGAGATACGCCACTGCCCTGTTTCCGCTCATGCGTGATCGCTGTCCTTTCGGCTCCGGGTCTTCCAGATGCCAGTCGGATGCCAGCGGCTGTGGGCATGACCGAGTCTGCTACTGACGCCCTTTTCCGGCTTCTTCTCGCGTGTACCGCCAGGGCTCGGCTCGGAGCCGACGCGTGCGTCCACGGCCGCGCCGGAGGCCGGGCAGAGGCCGGGCAGAGGCCGGGCCGACTTCCTGCCGATGCCGATGCCGATGCCGATGCCGATGCCGATGCCGATGGCTGTGGCTATGGGTACGGGTGTGACGTCACGCAGGCGCGATCACCTGGCTCGGCGATTCACCCGTGAGGGACGGCCAGGCCGCGACCTCAACCGTCCGCGGAGACGTCCCGCGCCCGCTGCCTGCCCCGCGTGAACAGCGCAAACGCCGCCAGGGGGACAAGGAGGCACGCGGCGGTGAAGTTCAGCCAGGCATAGCTCGCCCGGGCGGCCACAAGCCCGGCGACCGCTCCGCCGACGCCGGCGGAGGTGTTCATGACGAGGTCCGACAGCCCCTGAGCGGCGGCCCGCGCGGGCTGCGGCACGGAGTCCGTGAGCAGCGCGGAACCGGAGACGAGCCCCGCTGACCAGCCCAGACCCAGCACGAAGAGCCCGACGGCTGTCTGCCCGTGACTGCCGCCCGCCGTACCGGCGAGGAACGCCGCGCACGCCAGCAGCCCTACGCAGAGCCCGATCCCGGACAACCGCCCCAGCCGGTCCGACAGCCGCCCCATCAGCGGCGCGAACGCGTACATGCCTGCGATGTGCCCGCTGATGACCAGCCCGATCAGATCGATGCCCGCGCCGTGGTGGGCGAGGTCGACCGGCGTCATCGACATCACCGAGACCATCGCCGTGTGCGCCACGGCGACCGTCACCACCGCGAGCCGCGCCCGCGGCGAGGCGGCCACGGCGGCCAGCCCGGCGCGCAGCGAACGACCCGCGGGCGACTGTTCGTCGGCAGGTGCGAGCGCCCGAGCCGTCAGCAGGGGGTCCGGTCGTAGCAGTACGGCCACGAAGGCCGCGGATATCAGGAAGGTCCCGCCCGCCCACAGGAACGGGCCGGCCGCCGCGGGTATCCCGAGGCCCGTGACGCTACGACCGGCGGGCGCGGCAATGTTCGGACCGAGGACCGCGCCTATGGTCGTCGCCCACACGACGAGCGAGATGGCCCGCGCCCGCCGCTCCGGCTCGGCCAGATCGGCGGCGGCGAACCGCGCCTGCAGGTTCGCCGACGAGGCCGCGCCGAAGGCGGCCATCCCGCACAGCAACAGGGGAAAGCTCCCGACGCTGGCCGCAACCACGGTGACACCGGCGCCCACCGCCCCGATGAGATAGGCCAGCACCAGCCCGGGACGGCGACCGCGCGCGGTCATCAGGGCCGCCAGCGGCATCGACAGCACCGCCGTACCGGCGACGGTCGCGGTGGGCGCGAGCCCGGACAAGGACTCGGCGCCGCTGACCTCCGTGGCCAACACGGCCGCGAGCGCGATTCCGGTGGCCACGCCCAGCCCGCCCAGGATCTGCGTCGCGATCAGCACCGCCGATATACGGCGCCGCAGGGCAGGCAACCGGTCGGGCGTGACGCTCGCGATGAGCTGCCGCTCGACGGCGGTCACGACGCGCACCCGGCTGTCCCGGCTGCACGGCGCACCGGATCGGCCGACAGGGGACAGCACACTGCACCGGCTGCGTACAGGTGGGTGATGGGTGTCACCACAGCCGCAGCCTCCCCTTCTTGCCTCGCCTGCCCAATCCCTCTGAAGCCCCAGAAACCTGTCAGAACAGCGGCTCCGGCAGCACCCCCTCCAGCGCGAGCAGCTTCCGCTTGGTCTCCAGGCCGCCCCCGAACCCGCCGATGCCGCCGTCGCTCTCCACGACCCGGTGACAGGGCACCACCACGGGCAGCGGATTGGCGCCCATCGCCATCCCCACCGCCTGGGCGGCACCCGGCTGCCCGACCCGACCGGCCAGATCGCCGTACCCGACAACCGTGCCGTAGGGGACCCCGGAGGCCAGCTCGCGCAGCACCTCCCGGTTGAAGCCGGAGATGAGCGACCAGTCCAGCGGCAACTCGAAGTCGCGCCGCGTACCCGCGAAGTACTCCTCCACCTGACGTATCGCCTCGGCCAGCACAGGGGAGCCGGGTGCCTCGACCGGCTCGCTGCCCAGCCGGGACGCCAGTGCGTCGAGTGTCTTGTCGCGCACCCTCTCCGTGGCGTGGAAGACGACACTGACCAGGCCATCGCGGGTCGCGGTCAGCATCAGTGGACCGATGTCGGTACCGACGACGGCCCACACGACCTGCTGCTCGTACTGCCCATGGCTGTCCATGCGCCCACCGTACGACCCACCACTGACAACGCCCCGGGAGCGGACGCCGGCTCCTGCGCGGGGCCTGGGTCCTCGGCCACGGCGTCCCTCACCACGTCGGGAGTGTTGGTGATGATGCCGTCGACGCCGTACCCGGCGACCAGCCGGGCGTTGTCCGCGTCGTTCACGGTCCAGGTGAAGACCTCCAGCGGCCTGCCGTGCGGTCCCTTGAACGCGTGGACGGAGGTGACGTAGCCCCTGGAGATGGAGGTGTACGAAGGGTTGATCTGGTCGGTGAAGGTCGCGTACCCGGCGAGATCCGCCGCAGGTGGCGTCCCGAGGAAGCCGGTCTTCACGGCGGGCTTCAGCTCGTGGACGGTCCGCACGCTTTCCGTGCTGAAGCTCTGCACGATCAAACGGCTCGCCAGGTGGTGCGGATCAAGCCAACCCGCGTCGTCCAGCACCTTGAGGGTCTGCCGCTCGATGCCCGGGTACAGATCGGGGTTCTTGATCTCCAGGAGCAGCTTCTGGTGGTGCACCTCCACGCGGTGCATGAACTGCTCCAGCGTCGGCACGCGCGCGCCCGCGTGTGCGGGGCCGAACCACCTGCCCGCGTCCAGGCGGGCGATCTCGGCGGCTGTGAAGTCCTTCACCTTCCAAGGCGCCCGGTCGGGAAAGACCTGCTCCACGTCGGTCGTGCGCTTCAGGTTGTCGTCGTGGAGGACGACCAGCTCACCGTCCTTGGTGCGCTGTACGTCGTTCTCGACCCAGCTGATGCCCAGTTCGGCGGCCTTGTCGACGGCGGCCAGCGTGTTCTCCGGAGCGTAGGCGGAGGCCCCCCGGTGGGCGATGACCGTGGGCGGCTCGGCGTCCGCCCGGGCGTGGGAGGCCGGAAGCAGAAGAGCGGCGGTCCCCAGGAGCGCGGTCGTCGTGGCGGCCACAGCGCGCGCGTGCATGCGTACTCCTCGCATCGAACGATCACGGACAGCTCAACTGTGACAGCAGACGGTCAACGGCGAGGGAGTACAGAATGGCCACAGATTGAATGGAGTTGCCCGGGCCCGCTCACCTCTGCCGCACAACTGGGGCAAGCCCGTGTTTCTTTGCCGGAAAATCGTTCGACCATTGCGGTGGGAGTTACCCTCTGCCTCAACCCTGACCGCTCGGGCGGTCCTGGGAGGGGGCGCATTTCACGGAGTTCCGGGACGTAAGAGGGCGGGAAGGGCAGCTGCGTATGCAGGGCACGATCGACGGATTCAGCTATGGACTCGTCACACCGCTGGTGGCCTACCTCATGGCCTGCCTGGGCGGTGCTCTCGGGCTGCGCTGCACCACCAGATCGATGCTCGTTTCGCAGTCCTGGCGCCCGGGCTGGCTCGCGCTGGGATCGGCGGCCATCGGCTCCGGGATATGGACCATGCACTTCGTCGCGATGATGGGGTTCACCGTCGAGGAGACGCCCATCCACTACGACAAACCGATGACGTTCGCGAGCCTGGCCGTGGCCATCGTCATGGTGGGCGTCGGGATCTTCATCGTCGGTTACAAGGGGGCCAGCGGAACCGCGCTGTTCACCGGCGGAACGATCACTGGCCTGGGCATAGCCTCGATGCACTACCTGGGCATGGCCGGGATGCAACTGAACGGCAGGTTGGAGTACAACACGCTGACCGTCTCCGCCTCCGTCGTGATAGCGATGGTGGCGGCCACCGCCGCCCTGTGGGCCGCCGGACAGGTCAGAGGATTCCTGTGGAGCGTGGGCGCGAGCCTCGTCATGGGGCTCGCCGTCAGTGGCATGCACTACACGGGCATGGCGGCCCTCAGCGTCCATCTCCACCGCACGGAGACTCTCTCCTCGGGCGACTCGCCCGCCTCCCTGCTCGCGCCGATGCTGGTCGGCCCGCTCGCTTTCCTGCTCCTCGCGGGCGCCGTCGTCCTGTTCGACCCGAAGATGGTCATGGGTAAACCCACCGGGGCCCCCGTCGAGCACAAGCCGGGTGTCCCGGCCCACGCCACCGTCCCGCACCCGACCCGCCGCCCACCGCTGCGGCCCCGCCGCACCAAGGGACGCCAAGGGTCCCGGACCCCGCAGAACCACTGATCGGACCGCGTTGTCAGTGGCGGGTCGTACGGTGGGTTCATGCGGCCCGTTTCCAGCATCGAACGCACGGTGGCGCCCTTCGAGGTCGTCAGTCCCTACCAGCCCAGCGGCGACCAGCCGCAGGCCATCGCCGAGCTCGCCCGGCGCGTCGAGTCCGGCGAGAAGGACGTCGTCCTGCTCGGCGCGACCGGCACAGGCAAGTCCGCCACCACCGCGTGGATGATCGAGAAGCTCCAGCGCCCCACCCTCGTGATGGCGCCGAACAAGACGCTGGCCGCCCAGCTGGCGAACGAATTCCGCGAGCTCCTGCCGAACAATGCCGTCGAGTACTTCGTCTCGTACTACGACTATTACCAGCCCGAGGCTTACGTCCCGCAGTCGGACACCTACATCGAGAAGGACTCCTCGATCAACGAGGAGGTCGAACGCCTGCGCCACTCCGCGACCAACTCGCTGCTCACCCGCCGTGACGTCGTCGTGGTCGCCTCGGTCTCCTGCATCTACGGCCTCGGTACGCCGCAGGAATACGTGGACCGCATGGTCCCCCTCAAGGTCGGCGAGGAGATCGACCGGGACCAACTGCTGCGCCGCTTCGTGGACATCCAGTACACGCGCAATGACATGGCCTTCACCCGCGGCACCTTCCGGGTTCGCGGCGACACCGTCGAGATCTTCCCGGTCTACGAGGAGCTCGCGGTCCGCATCGAGATGTTCGGCGACGAGATCGAGGCCCTGTCCACGCTCCACCCGCTCACCGGCGAGATCATCAGCGACGACGAGCAGCTGTACGTCTTCCCGGCCTCCCACTATGTCGCCGGCCCCGAGCGCCTGGAGCGGGCCGCCAACGACATCGAGAAGGAGCTGGGGGAGCGTCTCGCCGAGCTGGAGAAGCAGGGCAAGCTCCTGGAGGCCCAGCGCCTGCGGATGCGTACGACCTACGACCTCGAGATGCTCCGCCAGATCGGCAGCTGCTCCGGCGTCGAGAACTACTCGATGCACTTCGACGGCCGCGAGCCCGGCTCCCCGCCGAACACCCTGCTGGACTACTTCCCGGACGACTTCCTGCTCGTCATCGACGAGTCGCATGTCACGGTGCCGCAGATCGGGGCCATGTACGAGGGCGACGCATCCCGCAAGCGCACCCTCGTCGACCACGGCTTCCGCCTGCCCTCCGCCCTCGACAACCGCCCCTTGAAGTGGGAGGAGTTCCAGGGCCGCATCGGGCAGACCGTCTACCTGTCGGCGACCCCCGGCAACTACGAGCTCTCCCGCGGGGACGGCCAGGTCGAGCAGATCATCCGTCCCACCGGCCTCGTCGACCCGGAAGTCGTCGTCAAGCCCACCGAGGGCCAGATCGACGACCTCGTCCACGAGATCCGGGACCGCGTCGAGAAGGACGAGCGCGTCCTGGTCACCACCCTCACCAAGAAGATGGCCGAGGACCTCACGGCCTACTTCCTGGAGCTCGGCATCCAGGTCCGCTATCTGCACAGCGACGTCGACACTCTGCGCCGTGTCGAGCTGCTGCGGGAGCTGCGCGCCGGCGAGTTCGACGTCCTCGTCGGCATCAACCTCCTGCGTGAGGGCCTCGACCTCCCCGAGGTGTCCCTGGTGGCGATCCTCGACGCCGACAAGGAGGGCTTCCTGCGCTCCGGCACTTCCCTCATCCAGACCATCGGCCGCGCGGCGCGCAATGTCTCCGGCCAGGTTCATATGTACGCCGACAAGATCACCCCGGCGATGGAGAAGGCCATCGACGAGACCAACCGCCGCCGGGAGAAGCAGGTCGCGTACAACAAGGCGAAGGGCATCGACCCCCAGCCACTGCGCAAGAAGATCAACGACATCGTCGCGCAGATCGCCCGCGAGGACGTCGACACGGAACAGCTGCTCGGTAGCGGCTACCGCGCCAAGAAGGACGGCCGGGGCACCAAGGCGCCGGTGCCCTCCCTCGGCGACAAGGCGGCCAAGGGCGCGAAGGCGGCCAAGTCCGCCAAGGGCAAGGCGAAGGAGACGGTGCCGACCGACCGGCCGGCGGCCGATCTCGCCGAGCAGATCGAGGAGTTGACGGAGCGTATGCGCGCCGCCGCCGCGGATCTGCAGTTCGAGATCGCGGCCCGACTCCGTGACGAGGTGTCCGAGATGAAGAAGGAACTGCGCCAGATGAAGGAGGCGGGCCTGGCCTGACGGGACCACGGGCTCTGGTCCCCGGCCCGGGAGGGGAGCCCCCGAACGGCCTTCGGGGGCTGCCGAGTACGCGCTGTGTTGCAAGACCGACACAAAGTGCGGACCGGGGTACGGCACTGTCAGTGCCCCTGCGTAGGGTTCTGGTCATCCGCGGAGCCCGCGGCCAACAGGGGACAGCTCGAGAGGGGAATCAGCACGTGTCCGTCAACATGACCAAGGGTCAGGCCATCAGTCTGCAGAAGAACGACGGTGGCAGCCTGACCGCTGTGCGCATGGGTCTCGGCTGGCAGGCGGCTCCCCGGCGCGGCCTGTTCGGCTCGCGGACACGGGAGGTCGACCTCGACGCCTCCGCCGTCCTGTTCGCGGACAAGCAGCCGGTCGACGTCGTCTTCTTCCGCCACCTGGTGAGCGACGACGGCTCGGTGCGTCACACCGGGGACAACCTCGTCGGCGGTGTCGGCCAGGGCGACGACGAGGCGATCCTCGTCGACCTCGCGCGCATCCCGGTCCACATCGACCAGATCGTCTTCACGGTGAATTCCTTCACGGGCCAGACCTTCCAGGAGGTGCAGAACGCGTTCTGCCGCCTGGTCGACGAGACCAACGGCGAGGAGCTCGCCCGCTACACCCTCGCGGGCGGCGGTTCCTACACCGCCCAGATCATGGCGAAGGTGCACCGCTCGGGCCCGGGCTGGTCGATGACGGCCCTCGGCACCCCGGCCAACGGCCGCACCTTCCAGGACCTGATGCCGGCGATCCTGCCGCACCTGTAAGAGCTGAACGGCGGCCCGGCGGGCGGCACACGACACGACACATGCGATACGGGGGGACGAAGGCATGACGGCCGAGCTGGTGCGGGGGCAGAACCACCCGCTCTCCCAGGCCCGTCTGGAGATCCGGGTCTCGGCCGGCACGCCGATCGTGGCGGGAGCCACGCTCGGCGACGAGCAGGGCAGGATTCACGGCGTCGAATGGGTGGCTCACCCGGGCGCCCCCACTCTGCCCGGCCTTGAGGTCTCCCGGCAGGCGGCCGCCGACCATCGCCTCGCGGTGGACCTGGACGCCATGCCGGAGGCCGTCCACCGCGTCAGTGTGCTGCTCGCCCTGCCGACCAGGGCGGGCGGGCCGACCCGGTTCGGCGCCGTCGCCACCCCCTTCGTCGCGGTCACCGGCCTCGACGGCACCGAGGTCGCCAGCTACACCATCACCGGCTTGGAGGCCGAGTCGGCCGTCGTCGCCCTGGAGCTCTACCGCCGCCAGGACGCCTGGAAGGTGCGCGCGATCGGCCAGGGCTACGCCGGCGGCCTCGCCGACCTTCTCACGGACCAGGGCCTGCCCCAGGCCCATCAACTCGCCGACGGCATCAACGAAGCCGTGGCCCAGGGCATGGCCCGCTCGGTGCCGGCGCCCCCGCCGCGGACCGACGGCGACCGCTCCCGGCAGACGGCCGCACCGGCGCTCGGCCCGGACCAGGGCGGCCCCGCGTCGCAGGGCACCCCAGGTCCCGTACCACCGCAGCCGACGTCGCCGTACGGCGCCCAGACCCCGGGTGGGGCCGGGCAGCCGACGCCGCCGTACGACATCCAGTCGCCCGGCGCACCGGGCCAGCCCACGCAGCAGGCGTCGTATCAGGACGGAACCGGCGCCACCGACTCCGCCCAGCCGTCCGCCCCCACGTCCGGCGGACCGATCGACTACAGCCACCCGCGCCGCCAGAACGCGGCTCCGCCACCGCCCCCGCCGACCGCGCCCCCGGCCCAGCCCGGGCAGCCCGCACAGCCCGTCGCGGGCGACGCCACCGGCTGGTCGATGGACGAGCGGCTGTACAACCAGGTGTGGGGCATGTTCGAGGACCTGGCCCGTACGACCTCCGCCTACCGCAGCGCGGTCGACTTCGCCGAGTCGCGCATGGAGAAGGAGCTCGACCAGGTCCTGTCGGACCCGCGCAGCCGGATCGGCGGCCAGGGCGACGCCGCACGCGAGGCGGCCCAGGCCAAGCACGCGCAACTCGTCAACCAGGCCAGGGCGACGCTCGACCGGGACATCGCCCAGCTCACCGCCGAGGCCGAGGTCGTCGAACCCGCGCTGCCGCCCGCCTACGCGCGCTGGGACAACCCCGTCTGGCACGGCTACCGCGCACCGATGGAGATCCCCATGGCCCTGCGCCTGGGCGACCTCCACCTGCCCGAGAGCGACCGGTTGCGCATCCCGATGCTGGTCCGGCTGCCGCTGGAGCGCGGCCTGTGGATCGACAGCGGGCGCGGCGGATCGCTCGACGGTTCGTTCACCGACTCCCACGACCTGCGGCGCCTCGCCATGGAGACGGCGGTGGCGCACGCTGCCCGGCTGCTCGCCGTCTATCCGGCGGACGAGTTCACCGTGCACGTCATCGATCCGGCCGGTTCGGGCGCCCTGCCGCTGGCACCGCTGGTGCAGACCGGTGTGCTCGCGGCCCCGCCCGCGTTGGGCGCGGCGGGCGTCGCGGAGGTGCTGGCTCGGCTCACTCAGCGCGTCGACCTGGTGCAGATGGCGGTGCGCGGCGGTGCGCCCGACTCCCTGCCGCCCGGTTTCGACACTTCCGAGCAGCTGCTGATCGTCAACGACTTCCCGCACGGCTTCGACGACCGGGCCGTGAACCAGCTGCGCTACCTGGCGGACGAAGGGCCGGCCGTCGGCGTCCACCTGATGATGGTCGCGGACCGGGAGGAGGCGGCCGGGTACGGCCCGTTGCTCGACCCGTTGTGGCGTTCGCTGATGCGACTGACGCCGGTTCCGGACGACCACCTCGCCGACCCGTGGGTGGGGCACGCCTGGACCTACGAGCCCTCACTCGTGCCGCCCGGCAGCCAAGTGCTCCAGCAGGTGCTCACGCAGGTCGCCGCAGCTCGCGCCAAGTATTGGTAAAGAGCCTCTGACCAGCGCACTTGGCGCTTCTTTTGCCAATCGCTTTACCTTTCCTTGGTGATTGGGTACTGTTCATTGCACGGAGGGGAGTACTCCCTGTCTGCTGCGGCGTACCCGTCAATACGGATCAGGCCAGATCCCGGGGCGTCGGCCCATCATGGGTGGAAGAGACCTCCGGCGCGCGACGACGCTGACATTTGCCGTTACGACTGCCGGAGGCGCAGTGGATGTTTCCCCGACCCTATGGGTCCTGACCATCGTGGGCCTTGCCGCCCTGATCGCGGTCGATTTCTTCATAGGCCGTAAGCCCCATGACGTGTCGATCAAGGAAGCCGGAATCTGGACCGTTGTCTGGATCGTTCTGGCAGGCCTCTTCGGGCTCGGCCTGATGATCTTCGGCGGCGGGCAGGCCGGCGGCGAGTTCTTCGCGGGCTTCATCACCGAGAAGTCGCTGAGCGTCGACAACCTCTTCGTCTTCGTCCTGATCATGGCGAAGTTCGCGGTGCCGTCCCAGTACCAGCAGCGAGTACTGCTGGTCGGTGTCCTCATAGCCCTGGTGCTGCGGGCCATCTTCATCGCCGCGGGTGCCGCGATCCTCGCCAGTTTCGCGTGGGTGTTCTACATCTTCGGCGCCTTCCTGATTTGGACCGCCTGGAAGCTCATCCAGGAAGCCCGGTCCGGCGAGGAGGACGAGGAGTTCGAGGAGAACAAGCTGCTGAAGGCGGCCGAGCGCAGGTTCGGTGTCGCCGACCGCTACCACGGCACCAAGCTGTGGATCCAGGAGAACGGCAAGCGGGTCATGACCCCGATGCTGGTCGTGATGCTGGCGATCGGCTCGACCGACGTGCTGTTCGCCCTCGACTCCATCCCGGCGATCTTCGGCCTGACGCAGGACCCGTACATCGTGTTCACGGCCAACGCCTTCGCGCTGATGGGTCTGCGGCAGCTGTACTTCCTCATCGGTGGCCTGCTGAAGAAGCTGGTCCACCTCAGCTACGGCCTGTCGATCATCCTCGGCTTCATCGGCGTCAAGCTGGTGCTGCACGCGCTGCACGAGTCCGGCGTCCACGTCCCCGAGATCAGCATTCCGGTCTCGCTCGGCGTGATCTGCGCGGTCCTGATCGTCACCACGATCACCAGCCTGATGGCCTCCAAGAAGCAGGCGGCTGCCGAGGCGGCGCAGGAGCGCAGCGAAGGCGCTCCGAAGGACAGCATCGACGTCTGACCACGTCGGACGTAGGAACGACCAACACCGGGAGTGGTGCCCAGCGAATCGCCGAGCACCGCTCCCGGTGCTTTGTCATGCGCGGGGTGTCCTCGACCGGCGACCAAGTCTCGCGGAGCAGACGGCCGCGCTGTGCAGCAGGGCGCCGTCCTTCACGGACTGCGACGTACAGGAGATGACCGATTTCGCGCAGCGACATACGCCCCACAGAAACCCCGCACCCCGAGGGCGCGGGACCGCCTGACACCCACCCGGACCGGAATGCGAAGCCCCAAGCCCTCTGCGACGATCGCTCCATGATCGCTCGGCTCGGGCCGCTCACGACCCGGTGGACGTCCTTCGTGCCGGTGCTCGCGGTCGTCCTGCTGGTCTTCACCTGGGGACGGGACCTGCCCGGCTGGGCCGTCGCCCTGGTGACGCTCGTCCTCGCGGGGGCCGTCCTGGCCGCCGTGCACCACGCCGAAGTGATCGCCCACAGAGTCGGCGAACCCTTCGGCTCCCTCGTCCTCGCCGTCGCCGTCACGATCATCGAGGTCGCCCTGATCGTGACCCTGATGGCGGACGGGGGCGACAAGAGCTCCACCCTCGCCCGGGACACGGTCTTCGCGGCCGTGATGATCACCTGCAACGGCATCGTCGGCCTCTGCCTGCTGGTCGCCTCGCTGCGACACCGTACGGCGGTGTTCAACCCCGAGGGCACCGGAGCCGCGCTCGCGACCGTCGCCACCCTGGCCACGCTCAGCCTGGTGCTGCCGACGTTCACGACGAGCAAGCCCGGGCCGGAGTTCTCCAGCGTCCAGCTGACGTTCGCGGCGCTCTCCTCGCTGATCCTCTACGGCCTGTTCGTGGCGACCCAGACCGTGCGGCACCGCGACTACTTCCTGCCCATCACCCGGCAGGGCGACGTGATCACGGCGGACGACCACGCCGACGCGCCCTCCGCCCGGACCGCCTGGATCAGCCTGGGGTTGCTGGGCCTGGCCCTGATCGGGGTGGTCGGCCTGGCCAAGGGGGTGTCGCCCACCATCGAGTCCGGCGTCGCGGCCGCTGACCTGCCTCACGCCGTCGTCGGCGTGATCATCGCCCTGCTGGTGCTGCTCCCCGAGACGATCGCCGCGCTGCGCTCAGCCCGCCGTGACCGTGTGCAGACCAGCCTGAACCTCGCGCTCGGCTCGGCGATGGCCAGCATCGGCCTGACCATCCCCGCGGTCGCCCTGGCCTCCATCTGGCTCTCCGGCCCCCTCGTCCTCGGCCTCGGCCCCACCCACATGGTGCTGCTCGCCCTGACGGTGGTGGTGAGCTCGCTGACGGTGGTGCCGGGCCGGGCGACGCCGCTCCAGGGCGGCGTCCACCTGGTGCTGTTCGCGGCGTATCTGGAGCTCGCACTCAATCCGTAACCGCCGTTGCTTCCGGAGCTCGCGCCCAAGCCGTATCCACCGTCGTTCATGTGTGCAGCGACCCGTCACCCGGTGGCGGGCTTCGCTGCCACAGCGGATGCCGGACGCGTCTCCGGCAGCAGTGCGAAGCACCCCAGGCTGAGCAGTGCGATCCCCGTCAGATACGCCCCCACACCCCAGGGCACCCGGCCGCCCTGCTCGGCGAGCGCCGTCGCCGCGATCGGCGTGAGCGCGCCCCCGAGAACGCCACCGAGGTTGTAGCCCACCGCGGCGCCGGTGCAGCGCACCCGGGGCTCGTACAGCTCGGGCAGATACGCGGCGATCACGGCGAACATCGTGATGAACGCGAGCATCGCCCCGAGGAAGCCCAGGAACATCAGCAACGGCTCGCCCGTGGCGAGGAGCGCGACCATCGGGAACATCCACAGGGCGGCGGCGGTGCATCCGATCAGGGTCAGGGGCCGCCGCCCGTACCGGTCGCCGAGCACCGCCGCCACGGGGGTGAGCGAGCCCTTCACCAGCACCACGGCCATGATGCAGGTCAGCATGACGCTGCGGTCCACTCCGAGTCGCTCCGTGGCGTAGGCGAGGGACCAGGTCGTCACGGCGTAGAAGATCGCGTAACCGATGGCGAGCGCCCCGGCGGTCAGCAGCACCAGCCGCCAGTGGTCGCGCACGACCTCGGCGAGCGGCACGCGCGCGTGGTCGTCGATTTCGAGGAACCGGGGACTCTCGGTGAGCGACGACCGCAGCCACAGCCCCACCACGGCCAGCACACCGGCCGCCCAGAAGGGCACGCGCCATCCCCACGCGGCGAACTGCGCCTCGGTCAGCGTCGCCGACAGCCCCAGCACGACCCCGTTGGCGAGCAGGAAGCCGACCGCGGGCCCGACCTGCGGGAAGCTGGACCACAAGCCGCGTCGCTCGACCGGCGCGTGCTCCACGGTCAGCAGCACGGCACCACCCCACTCGCCGCCGAGGCCGAGCCCCTGGAGAAAACGCAGCACGAGCAGCAGCAGGGGAGCGAACACACCGATCGTGTCGTACGTCGGTACGCAGCCGACCGCGACCGTGGAGGCACCGGTCAGCAGCAGCGAGGCGACGAGGACCGGCCGGCGTCCGTGCCGGTCGCCGATGTGCCCGAACAGCACCGACCCCAGTGGCCGGGCCACAAAACCCACGCCGAACGTCACGAAGGCGGCCAGGGTACCCGCGACCGGCGAGAACGTCGGGAAGAACAGCGGCCCCAGGACCAGCGCCGCGGCGGTCCCGTAGACGAAGAAGTCGTAGAACTCGATGGCCGTCCCGGCGAGCGAGGCGGTCGCGAGCCGCAGCATGGAGGGAGCCTTTACTGTGCGTGCATCGTGCATGCTGCGTCAACTACCCACGGTGACCGTGGGTTACGGGGGCGTACGGGCGCGCGGGGCTTCGTCAGTATGTGACGGTGATGCGCCGGGCAGGGCCGTCGACGCGGACGATGCCGCCGTAGGGAATGACGAGTTGCGGGTCGGTGTGGCCGAAGTCCACGTCGAAGACGATCGAGGTGTTGGGGGCGTACATACGCATGGCCCGCAGCACGGCCTCACGTTGCTCGGATGCGTAACGAGCGGCCTCCTCGGGGCTGTTGGGGCGCTCGAAGGACCAGGTCTTCGCCCGGCCCATGAGCAGCGCGGAGAAGCGCTGGAGCAGCCCGCGCTCGCCCATGTTCCGCAGGGTGCGGAAGACCTCTGTGCCGCTCGGCATCTCCTCGGAAGTCTCCAGGAGCAGCACTCCGCCTTCGTACTCGGAAAGGTCGCGAGCGATCTCGCGATCGGCCATCAGGAGCCAGCCGAGAATCTCCAGACAGCCGCCCCAACTGCGGCCCTCCACTACCCGGTCGTCGTTCACCCACGTCCATCCGCTGCCGGGCCGCGTCTCCGGCTCCGCGTCGAAGGTCGCCGGGTCGGCCCAGTCGCGGTTGACGTCGTTCCAGCGCTCGGCAGGCCGGAGTTCGTACTCACCGGAGGTGAACAGCGCGGCCCGCAGTGATTCGGCGGTCAACGGTTCCATGGCGACGGAGCGGCCCAGTGCGGTCATCACGGTCGCGCCGTGGTACCCGACGATCCCCGTGTTACGCAGGTACATGAGCAGGTTCGTGTTGTCGCTCATCCCGAAGAACGGCTTCGGGTTCGCCCGGATCAACTCGCGGTCCAGCAGCGGCAGCACGGTGATCTGGTCGTCGCCGCCGATGGACGCGATGACCGCCTTGATGTCGGGGTCGGCGAACGCGGCGTGGATGTCGTCGGCCCGCTCCTGCGGGATCGAGCCCATCTTGCGGGTCGCCGGGTATTCGACCGGTTCGAGCTCGTAGTCCTTGCGCAGTCGCTCCAGACCCAGTTCAAAGGGGCGCGGGAAGAGGCCGGGCAGGCCCGCGCCGGGGGAGATGACGGCGATGCGGTCGCCGGGGGAGGGCTTGGGAGGGTACGAGATCATGGTCATGACTGGAGGGTAGGACCCAGGGCGTGGGCCGTGCACCGTGATAAACCGGGGTCTGAGCAGCGGTGGTCGACGGACCGCCCGACCCCGAACGGACCGGAGGAACCGTGCCCCGCACCCTGGCCAACGCCCCGATCATGATTCTCAACGGCCCCAACCTGAACCTGCTCGGCCAGCGCCAGCCGGAGATCTACGGCTCGGAGACCCTGGCCGATGTCGAGGCCCTGTGCGCGAAGGCGGCGGCCGCGCACGGCGGCACGATCGACTTCCGGCAGTCCAACCACGAGGGTGAGTTGGTCGACTGGATCCACGAGGCACGGCTGAACCACTGCGGGATCGTGATCAACCCCGGCGCCTACTCGCACACGTCGGTTGCGATTCTGGACGCACTCAACACCTGTGACGGACTGCCCGTGTTGGAGGTCCACATCTCCAACATCCACAAGCGCGAGTCGTTCCGGCACCACTCGTACGTCTCCCTGCGCGCCGACGGCGTCATCGCCGGGTGCGGTGTGCAGGGGTACGTCTTCGGGGTGGAGCGGGTCGCGGCGCTGGCGGGCGCGGGACAGGCGGACACCTGATCTGGACGGGCGGGGCGGGCGGCCACTTGACCTGGTCGGCGGGGCGGCTGTAAGGACCGCCCGCCGTGGTGAGCGCTCCTTACAGCCGCCCCGCCTCCACGATCCGCCGCAGGAAGCGCTGAGTGCGTTCCTGCTGCGGATCGCCGAAGATCTGCTCGGCCGTGCCGCGCTCCAGCACCACGCCTCCGTCCAGAAAGCAAACCTGGTCGGCGACCTCGCGTGCGAACCCCATCTCATGGGTGGCCAGCACCATGGTCATCCCGTCTTCCTTCAAGTCACGGACGACGGTGAGGACTTCGCCCACGAGCTCCGGATCGAGCGCGGCGGTGACCTCGTCGAGCAGCAGCAGCCGGGGACGTACCGCAAGCGCGCGCACGATCGCGACGCGCTGCTGCTGACCGCCGCTCAGCCGATCCGGGTACTCGCCCGCCTTCTCGGCCAGCCCGAGCCGCTCCAGCAGCTCACGCGCGCGTGCCTCGGACTGCGCGCGGGACACGCCGTGCACGCGGCGTGGGGCGAGGGTGATGTTCTCCAGGACCGTCATGTGCGGGAAGAGGTTGTACGCCTGGAACACCACGCCGATACGGCGCCGTACGGCGTCCTGGTCGACGCGCGGATCGGTGATCTCCTCGCCGTCCAGCCAGATCGCGCCGTCGTCGATGTCCTCCAGAAGGTTCGCGCACCGCAGCAGCGTCGACTTGCCGGAGCCGGAGGCGCCGATCAGCGCGGTCACCGTGTGCGGGGCGACCTCCAGATCGACGTCCCGCAGCACGACCGAGCCACCGAAGGTCTTGCGGACGGACTCCATACGCAGCACAGGTGCGTCGCTCACAGGGCTCCTCCTTGGGCGCGCCGACGGTCCATCCGGGCCGTCACCCAGTCCGTGAAGCGGGTCATCGGGATGGTCAGCGCCACGAAGACCAAGCCGGCGACGATGTACGGCGTGTAGTTGAGGCTGCGTCCCACGACGATGTCCGCGGCGCGTACGGCGTCCACCGCGCCGCCGATCGACACCAGACCGGTGTCCTTCTGCAACGACACCAGGTCGTTCAGCAGCGGCGGCACCTGACGGCGTACGGCCTGGGGCAGGACGACGTGACGCAGCGCCTGCCGGTTGGTGAGGCCGAGGGAGCGGGCCGCGGCGCGCTGCGAGGGGTGCACGGACTCGATGCCCGCGCGGAACACCTCGGCGACGTACGCCGAATACGTCAGCGTCAGCGCCGTACCGCCCAGCAGCACCGGATCGACGGTCACGCCCTGCAGCCGCAGCGCGGGGACGCCGAGGACGACGATCATGAGGTTAATGATGAGCGGAAGGCCCCGGAAGAAGTCCGTGTACGCCGCCGCCAGCGCGCGCAGAGGGAAGAACACCGGGCCGCGCAGAGTGCGCGCGACGGCGATGAGCATGCCGAGGACCAGTACGGCCACGCCGCAGATCAACAGCAGCCGGACATTGAGCCAGAGCCCTTCGAGCACCTTGGGAAACGCCTCGCGCGCGTACTCCCAGCTGAAGAACGTCTCCTTGGTGCGCGGCCAGCCCGGCGCATTGACCACGACCAGGTAGAGAACGACGCCGGTGACCAGGGTGGAGAGGGCGGCGATCGCCGTGGCGCGGCGGGCGCGGGCGCGCTTGTAGCGCTCGCGGTCGAGACGTCGCTGCGAGGGGACGTAACCGTCGCCGCCCGCTCCGGCCATGTCACCGCCGTCGTCGGCGCCCCCGTGGCCGGACTCCTGCTTCGTTACCGTCACTTGAGCACCGGGGCGTCGACGGCGTCCGACAGCCACTGCTGCTCGAGCTTGGCCAGGGTGCCGTTCTCGCGCAGGGTGTCCACTGCGTCCGTCACGCACGCGGTGAGCGCGCTGCCCTTGTCGAGCACGAGCCCGAACTGCTCCGGCGTACCGCTCTGGTTCTCGAACTGGCCGACGATCGTCGCGTCCGTCACCTCGGCCGCGGTGATGTAGAAGGCGGTCGGCAGGTCGACGACGATGGCGTCCACCTGACCGTTCTTCAGCGCGGACTTGGCCTGGTCGTTCTTGGCGTACGCGGCGGCCTCCTGGGTCGGCTTCACCACGTCGTCGATGTAGTCGAGGCTGGTGGTGCCGACCTGGGCGCCCAGCTTGAGACCCTTCAGGTCCGCGATGCTCTTGGCCTTGGCCGCCTTGCTGTCCTTCAGGGCGATGACGGCCTGGCGGACGTCGTAGTAGCCGGACGAGAAGTCCACGGCCTTCTTGCGCTCGTCGCTGATGGACACCTGGTTGATGTCGAAGTCGAAGGTCTTCACGCCGGGCGCGAAGGCCTTGTTGAACGGCACGCTCTGCCAGACGACGGCACTCTTGTCGTAGCCGAGCTGCTTCGCCACCTCGTAGGCCACCGCCGACTCGAAGCCCTCACCATTGGCGGGCTTGTCGTCCTTGAACCAGGGCTCGTACGCCGGCTCGTCGGTGGCGATCGTCAGCTTGCCTGAGGTCTGGGTGGCCAACTTGCCCTTGGCGCAGGTGCTCCCGGCCGACCCCGACGGCGTGTCGGCGGCCTTGCCGTCCGGCTGCGGAGCACAGCCGAGAGCGGTGGCGAGGAGGGCTGTCGTTGCGACGGCGACGGCGCGGCGCAGCGCGCGAGGGGCAGGGTGCATGGCGGGAGATTGACAGTACACCGTCGCTTTTGTCGAGGTCACGACGGTGAATGTCCGCATAGTGGGAACGGGTGTTGCGTTCCTGTGAATTGTCCCCATAGCAGTCGCCGGGGCCGCCGGCCGAGGGCGGGGATGTGAGACCGGCGGCCCGTACCGCTCAGGAGCCGTCATCCTGCGCGGGGCTGCTTCCAGTTGACCGCGCAACAACGCCCGCCGGGAGTGCGCGCATGGCACCGGCGCGTGTGAATGGTTCACACGGGGCGCGTACGCGCGGCGCGCGGGCTCACCAGCCCCGTGCGTGCCACTCCGGCAGATGGGGCCGTTCCGCGCCCAGCGTCGTGTCGTTGCCGTGTCCCGGGTAGACCCAGGTCTCGTCCGGGAGCACGTCGAAGATCTTCGTCTCGACGTCGTGGATCAGGCTGGCGAACGCCTCTGGATCCTTACGGGTGTTGCCCACGCCGCCCGGGAACAGGCAGTCCCCGGTGAACACATGGGGATGCCCGTGCGGGTCGTCGTAGACGAGGGCGATCGAGCCCGGCGTGTGCCCGACCAGGTGGCGCGCGGTGAGCTCCACGCGCCCCACCCGGATGGTGTCGCCGTCGTCGACCAGGACGTCGGTCGACACCGGGATGCCCTCGGCGTCGTCGCGTCCGGCGTGGGTGCGCGCGCCGGTCGCCTCGACGACCGCGGCGAGAGCCTGCCAGTGGTCGCCGTGCTGGTGCGTGGTGACGACGGACGCGATGCCGTCGTCACCGATCATGCCGAGCAGCGTCTCCGCCTCGTTGGCGGCGTCGATCAGCAGCTGCTCGTCCGTGGCCCGGCAGCGCAGCAGATAGGCGTTGTTGTCCATCGGGCCGACCGCGATCTTGGTGATCATCAGGTCCTTGAGCTCGTGCACGTCGGCGGGGCCACCGACCGTCACCTGTCCGCTGTAGGTCATGTCGGCAGCCTATAGCCGTAGCGGGGGCGCTGGGCTGTCCAGGCGTTACAGCGGGGGAAGCGACGGCAGCGTGCCCCCCTCCGTGCTCAGGGCGGCCCCGTCGCGGCGGCCGGCGAGCCAGCCGAGCAGGTCGGGTGCGGACCCTCGGACGGTGACCTCGGCAGCGCCCGCCTCCCGGCCCGTGCTCCACGCGCGCGTGCCGTCCGTGAGACGAGTCGGCGGCACATCGGGGTGCCCGGTGAACCTCTCCGAGAGGAAGTCGATCTCCCGCTCCACGAACTCGGCCGGCAGGTCCTCCAGCTCGTACCCGATTCCGAGATCCACGTGGTGCAGCTCCACCTCCACCCACCGCCGGAACGGAACCCGGGCCGCCGCGTCGGTGACGCCGTTGCGTAGCTCCACCGTGCGCGACCAGTCCGCGGGTGCCGCTCCCGTGTCCTGGAAGCGGGCCGCGCTCTCACGTACATCGGTGAGCTGGACGTCGAGGAGCCGCGGGCCGTCCCGCTCGATGTCGGCGTCCCGGGCGGTGCCGGAGACGTACATGGGCCGCCCTTCGAGGACGTTCACGAGCGCGTCCGCGTTGCGGGCGAGATGGGCAAGGACGTGGCCGCGGCTCCAGCCGGGGAGCCGTGACGGCTCGGCCACCGATGCGTTGTCCAGCTTGGCCGCTGCGGTGAGCAGCCGATCGGTCGCTTCGCGTACAGACACCAGGTCACGAGCGTGATCAATCATGGTGCTGACACTAGCCCCGCCACACCTTTGGGTGAAGGTGGTGAACGAGTGCCGTAAATCGAATGCGCGTGCTATAGGGTCGGTCGTGACGTCGGGCATGCTGGATGGTCCGGGATTGTTCTCGCATACGGGAATCCGACCGGCGTTGTCAGTGGCTCCCCCTAGTCTGAGATTCACGGGGGCCTAGTCCGAGAAGCACGGGGGCCTCGCCCCCTTGTCACTTCTCTCAAGAAAGGTGCGGACCGGCGTGGCCGACCGTCTCATCGTCCGTGGCGCGCGCGAGCACAACCTGAAGAATGTCTCGCTCGACCTGCCGCGCGACTCGCTCATCGTCTTCACGGGCCTGTCGGGGTCGGGCAAGTCCTCGCTGGCCTTCGACACCATCTTCGCCGAGGGACAGCGCCGCTACGTGGAGTCGCTGTCGTCGTACGCCCGGCAGTTCCTCGGCCAGATGGACAAGCCGGACGTCGACTTCATCGAGGGTCTGTCCCCGGCGGTCTCCATCGACCAGAAGTCGACGTCGCGCAACCCGCGCTCGACGGTCGGCACCATCACCGAGGTCTACGACTACCTGCGTCTGCTCTTCGCGCGCATCGGCAAGCCGCACTGCCCCGAGTGCGGCCGCCCGATCTCCCGCCAGTCGCCGCAGGCCATCGTCGACAGGGTCCTGGAGCTGCCGGAGGGGAGCCGCTTCCAGGTGCTGTCGCCGCTCGTGCGCGAGCGCAAGGGTGAGTTCGTCGACCTCTTCGCCGATCTCCAGACCAAGGGCTACTCCCGCGCGCGGGTGGACGGCGAGACGATCCAGCTCTCCAACCCGCCTACGCTGAAGAAGCAGGAGAAGCACACCATCGAGGTGGTCGTCGACCGCCTCACGGTGAAGGACTCCGCCAAGCGCCGGCTCACCGACTCCGTGGAGACCGCCCTCGGCCTGTCCGGCGGCATGGTCGTGCTCGACTTCGTCGACCTCCCGGAGGGCGACCCCGAGCGCGAGCGGATGTACTCGGAGCACCTGTACTGCCCGTACGACGACCTCTCCTTCGAGGAGCTGGAGCCGCGCTCCTTCTCCTTCAACTCGCCCTTCGGCGCCTGCCCCGAGTGCACCGGTATCGGCACGCGCATGGAGGTCGACCCCGAGCTGATCGTCCCGGACGAGGACAAGTCGCTCGACGAGGGCGCCATCCACCCCTGGTCGCACGGCCACACCAAGGACTACTTCGGCCGCCTGATCGGAGCCCTCGCGGACGCGCTGGGATTCCGTACGGACATCCCCTTCGCGGGCCTGCCGCAGCGCGCCAAGAAGGCCCTGCTCCACGGGCACAAGACGCAGATCGAGGTCCGGTACCGCAACCGGTACGGCCGTGAGCGTGTGTACACGACGCCCTTCGAAGGCGCCGTCCCCTTCGTCAAGCGCCGGCACAGCGAGGCCGAGAGCGACGCCAGCCGCGAGCGCTTCGAGGGGTACATGCGCGAGGTGCCGTGCCCCACCTGTGAGGGCACGCGTCTGAAGCCGATCGTCCTCGCGGTCACGATCATGGAGAAGTCGATCGCCGAGGTCTCCGCGATGTCCATCAGCGACTGCGCGGAGTTCCTGGGCGAGCTGAAGCTCAACGCCCGCGACAAGAAGATCGCCGAGCGCGTGCTGAAGGAGGTCAACGAGCGGCTGCGGTTCCTGGTCGACGTCGGCCTGGACTACCTCTCGCTCAACCGTGCGGCGGGCACGCTGTCCGGTGGCGAGGCCCAGCGCATCCGCCTGGCCACTCAGATCGGCTCCGGCCTGGTCGGCGTGCTGTACGTCCTCGACGAGCCGTCCATCGGCCTGCATCAGCGTGACAACCACCGGCTGATCGAGACCCTGGTCCGGCTGCGCGACATGGGCAACACGCTCATCGTCGTCGAGCACGACGAGGACACCATCAAGACCGCCGACTGGGTCGTCGACATCGGCCCCGGCGCCGGTGAGCACGGCGGCAAGGTCGTACACAGCGGCTCCCTGAAGGAGCTGCTCGCCAACGCGGAGTCGCAGACCGGTCAGTACCTGGCCGGCAAGAAGGCGATCCCGCTGCCCGACATCCGCCGCCCGCACGACCCGTCCCGGAAGCTCACCGTGCACGGCGCCCGTGAGAACAACCTCCAGGACATCGACGTCTCGTTCCCGCTGGGCGTGTTCACGGCGGTCACCGGCGTGTCCGGCTCCGGCAAGTCGACGCTGGTCAACGACATCCTTTACACGCACCTGGCGCGCGAGCTCAACGGCGCACGCAACGTCCCCGGGCGGCACACGCGCGTGGACGGCGACGACCTCGTCGACAAGGTCGTGCACGTCGACCAGTCGCCCATCGGCCGCACCCCGCGCTCGAACCCGGCGACGTACACCGGCGTCTTCGACCACATCCGCAAGCTGTTCGCCGAGACCACCGAGGCGAAGGTCCGCGGCTACATGCCGGGCCGCTTCTCCTTCAACGTCAAGGGCGGCCGCTGCGAGAACTGCGCGGGCGACGGCACCATCAAGATCGAGATGAACTTCCTCCCGGACGTGTACGTCCCGTGCGAGGTCTGCCATGGCGCCCGGTACAACCGGGAGACCCTGGAGGTCCACTACAAGGGCAAGTCCATCTCCGAGGTCCTGAACATGCCGATCGAAGAGGCCATGGACTTCTTCGAGGCCGTCCCGGCGATCAACCGCCACCTCAAGACGCTGAACGACGTCGGCCTCGGCTACGTCCGCCTCGGCCAGTCCGCCACCACCCTGTCCGGCGGTGAGGCCCAGCGGGTGAAGCTCGCCAGCGAGCTGCAGAAGCGCTCCACCGGCCGCACGGTCTACGTCCTCGACGAGCCGACCACCGGTCTGCACTTCGAGGACATCAGCAAGCTGCTGAAGGTCCTCGCCGGTCTGGTCGACAAGGGCAACACGGTCATCGTCATCGAGCACAACCTCGACGTGATCAAGACCGCGGACTGGGTCGTGGACATGGGTCCCGAGGGCGGCGCCGGCGGTGGCCTCGTCATCGCCGAGGGAACGCCCGAGGCGATCGCCGCGGTCCCGGCCAGCCACACCGGCAAGTTCCTGCGCGAGATCCTCGGCGCCGACCGGATCAGCGACGCGTCCTCGGTGAAGGCCCCGCGCAAGACCGCCGCCAAGAAGACGGTGGCGGCAGGAGCGACAGCGAGGAAGACCGCGACAGCCAAGACCACGAAGACGGCCGCGGCCACGAAGTCGACCGCGACCACGAAGGCCGCCAACAACAAGGCCACCGACAAGGCGGCCGGGGCCACGAAGAAGGCGACGCCCGCCAAGAAGACCACCCGGGCCCGCAAGGCCTGAGGCGGGCGGGCAACGGGCCCGAACAAATCCTGAAAAGTGCGGCGCCCCGCGGGAACTCCTCGCGGGGCGCCGTCCGTTGCACAGTCAGCCGCCCGATCCAGGCGGCTTTGACGGACCTTGACTCCTCAACAGCGGAACGGAAAAGGGAACGCCTCCTAGAAGTCCCCCAGTTCGGAGGCGTACGGCGGTTCAGCGCCAGCCCGGGAGCAGGTGATCGCGGCAGCCCGCGCCGCGAACCGCAACAGCCGTGTCCAGCCGTCGGCGCCCAGTCCCACGAGCGCCTCGGCGGACAGGGCGTCCTGTGCGGCCAGACCGTGCAAGAGGGCCGCGTTCACGGTGTCGCCCGCACCGATCGTGTCCACGACGTCGACCTCCTCGCCCGGTACGGAGTGCACCGCACCGTCCCGCGTGAACGCGGTCAGCCCGTCACCGCCCTGAGTGATCACGACGGCCGCAGGTCCCGCGGCCAGCCACTCGCGCGGCGTGCCGCCCAGCCACAGCGCGTCCTCCTCGGAGAGCTTGAGCAACGACACCGACGGCAGCCAGCTCTTGAACCGTGCCCGGTAGCCGTCCGGGTCGGGAATCAGTCCGGCCCGGATGTTCGGGTCGAGCGCGGTGAACACCCCTTGCTCGGCCGCGCTCCGCATCAGCTCCTCATAGGCGCTCGCCCCCGGTTCCAGGACGAGCGAGCAGGTGCCGAAGGAGACCGCGCGGGCCTGAGCGGGAAGTTCCGCCGGTGCCGTGAAGAGCCGGTCCGCCGTGCCATCGACATAGAAGGAGTAGGCAGCCGAGCCGTTCGTGTCGATGGTGGCGACCGCGAGCGTGGTCGGCTCGGTCCCGCGCTGCACGGCCGACACGTCCACCCCGGTCTCCCGCAGTCCGCCGAGCAGAGCCTCCCCGAACGCGTCGTAGGAGGTGCGGGAGCAGAAGGCGGTGGGGGAGCCGAGCCGGCCGAGGGCCACGGCGGTGTTGTAGGGGCCGCCGCCGAGCGCCGGCTTCAGGCTCGCGAGGGCGCCCGTGCCCTGCGGTACCAGGTCGATCAGGGCCTCACCGGCGACGACGATCACGAGACGGTTCCTTTCACGGACGTCAGGGTTTGTTCGGGACGGTCGGATGTCAGGGGCTTGGCGGTGCCCTCGGATTTCCCGGAATCCGCGGGTTCCTCGGACTCCGCGGCCACCTCCGGCCTCACGAGTTTCTCGGCTCCCTGGGACGCCTCGGACGCCTCGGACGCCTCGGACCTCCCGGACCCCCGCGGCTGCTCGGGGCAACCGCATGAGGTGCGGTGTACGAAGCTGCAGGGCAGACGCAGGGTCCGGGCGGGTCGGTCCGGCGAGGCGAGGCGGTCCAGCAGCACACGGACCGCCTCGGCGCCGATGTCCCTGCTGGGCTGGGCTATCGCGGTGAGCCGGGGAGAGAACAGGTCGGCCCAGGGGAAATCGTCGAAGCAGCACAGCGCGATGTCGTCGGGCACGGACAGACGCCGGTCGCGCAGGGCACGCAGGGCGCCGATCGTCATCGCGTTGTTGGCGGTGACCAGCGCTGTGGGCGGAGCGGCGAGTGACAGCAGTGCGGCGGTGGCCTGTTCGGCGCCGGCCGACTCGGAGTTGCCGTGCACCACGAGGTGTTCGTCGTAGGCCAGCCCGGCGGTTGCGAGTCCGTCCCGGTATCCGGTGAGTCGCTCGTCGGTGGTGCTGAGTCCGGGCAGGCCGGCGATGAGGGCGATTCGCCGGTGGCCGAGTCCGGCGAGATGCGTGACCAGCCGGGCCGCGGGTTCGGCGCCGTCGGCGCAGACCTGGTCGAAGCGCGGCGAGCCGTCCGCCGGGTTGTCGATCACCCGGTCCAGGAGGACGGTCGGCACGTTGTGGCGCCCGAGGTAGGCGATCAGTTCGCGTGGGTCGGCGGAGGGCGCGACGATCATGCCGTCCACCCGGCGTTCGTGCAGAAGCTGGACGACCTTGCGTTCATGCACCGGATCGTCGTGCGGGTCGGCGATCAGCAGGCTGTAGCCGTGTTGCAGGGCTGCGGCCTCGACGCCCTGGAGTATCTCCGTGAAGTACGGGTTGCTGATCGCCGACACCGCGAGCCCTATGGACCGGGTGCGGGAGGTCACCAGGGAACGGGCGAGGGTGTTGGGCGTGTAGCCGAGCTCGTCCATGGCGTCCAGCACAGCCTGGCGGGTGTGGGGCAGCACCGGCCGGGTGCCGTTCAGCACATGCGAGACAGTCGCCACGGACACGCCGGCGCTCCGCGCGACGTCGGCCATGGTTGCCATCGGATCCCCTCCCGGTTCCGCCTGTGCCGCGTCCCTCCCCGGGCCGCCGCGGGTCTTCTGGCCGGGAACGTATCCCATTCGGAGCCATACGTAAACGCTTGCGCAAGCGTTTACGTGCCCTCCTGGGCTGCCGAGGGGAGCGTCAAGGCGTGCGGGGATGCAAGCCGCGCTGGATCGGCCCGCATCGGGACCAGGCCATACCGGCATCAGGCGCCACCGGGATCAGGCAGTACCCGCACCAGGCGGAACCGGAACTGGGCAGTGCCGGAACTAGGCCGGACCAAGAATCAGGCCGTACCGGAAGAACGTGGCGGTCGGCCGGGCCGACGACAGCTGGGAGCGGCGCCTCACTCCCAGTCCCACCCGATGCCCACGATCCCCGTCCGCACCCGTGGCTCGACAAGGTGGACGGACCGGTGCAGGCCGCTGAGGGCCAGCCCTTGGCGGCCGCTGCGGGGCGCTGCCGCCGAGTGCTGGGCGAAGCGGTGGCAGCGGACGGGGAGGGCGTTCTCCGCGAAGTGGACCTGCAGGGCGTACTGGCCGCCCGAGAGAGGGAAGCCACGGGCGTATTCCCGGGACACATCGGCCGTGCTGTCCTCGACGCCGTAGCGGAAGAGGTAGGTGTCGCCGGCCCGTAGACGCGTACCGAAGAGCAGCTCGGCCACGAGGACACCCGTGTCGTGGTGCCAACGGACCCGTCCCGTACGGCAGTTCTCCATGGCCTGCACCGTCATCTGTTCCGGCATGCACCCCGGGTCGCCGTGGTGGACGGCCACGAAGCGGTCCACGCCGTCCTTGTGGGCGCGCACGATGTGGTGCGACTCCCGTCCCGCCAGCTCACGGCGCGCCCCGATCCGTACCCGCTCGTGGTGGGCGAGGGTGTGCACGCCGCAGTCGACCGGGCAGTCCAGCTCGGTCAGCAGCTGCTCCAGGACACCTGAGGCTTCCACCAGGGAGCGGTAGGAGCGGGCCGCGGGCCGTTGGAGGGCGGAGTGGTCGTCGGCCTCGGCGAGCAGGCGGATCAGGGACTCCTCCGGCAGCTGGAGTATCTCCTCCAACGCCCGCACCGCACGCAGTGACTCGGGGCGCTGGGGTCGGCGCGCGCCCTGCTGCCAGTAGCTCAGGCTGGTGACGCCGACCTTCACGCCACGACGGGACAGATGGTGCTGCACGCGCTGCAGCGGCAGTCCCCGGGCAGCTATCGCGGCACGCAGGGCGACGTGGAAGGGGCCGCCTCGCAGGGCCGTGTCCAGTTCCGCGGTGGCGACGGCAGGGATGTCCGCGTGCTGTGTGGCGTGCGGCATGCAGGGGCCTTTCTGTGGTTGTTCACAACGGTTGGTCGGACCGTTCGCGCGGCTCGTCGGGGCCACCCCGTCGGCACGGCAGGGGTCTTCACATCCGTACGCCGTCGTTCACGGCCCCGAGTTCCCCCGCATTGAAGCGTGTTGACCAAGTCCCGACAACACCTGATGCCCAACCGTGGCGCTGTCTGACCGAGTCCTGATGCCGCCCCGCGTAGCGCTGGCTCAAGTCACGTGTTCGTCCCGGTGCCGTCCGTCGCCCAGCACCTCCCGGCTGGCTAGCGCCGAGAGAGCCGATTTCCCGCTTCCGGCCAGCCGCAGCCCCACGGCGGGGCGCGCTGTCGGGCGCACCACACGGTTCGGGCAGGGGGAAGGGTGAGCCGGGACCATGGAAGACGATCACAGCGCTGGTTACGGGCAAGCGCCCCGACCTCGCCCAGCGCCGCGACGACCCGCTCGCCCACCTCAGCACCCGCGAGCGCTGAGGTGCTCGCCGCGAGGGCCGAGGGCCGAGAGTCGCTCGAACGCGGGGACAGGCGTCCGCCTGCGGGTCACCGAGGGCACCGTCGAGAAGCACGTCCGCCGCATCCTGGGCAGCCACCGCCTCCAGGACGACAGCGACGACCACCGCCGCGTCCTGGCCGTTCTGGCGTCCATGGAGTCCCGCTGACCACGGAAGGGGGTTATCCACAGCCTCACCGGACTGTCACCGCTCGCCAGTAGGGTGTGAGACATGGCCGATCCCTCCAGCTACCGCCCCAAGCCGGGACAGATCCCGGACTCTCCCGGGGTGTACAGGTTCCGTGACGAGCACCGCCGGGTGATCTACGTCGGAAAGGCGAAGAGCCTGCGCCAGCGCCTGGCGAACTACTTCCAGGACCTGGCGGGCCTGCACCCGCGCACCCGTACGATGGTCACCACGGCCGCGTCCGTGGAGTGGACCGTGGTGTCCACGGAGGTCGAGGCCCTGCAGCTGGAGTACTCCTGGATCAAGGAGTACGACCCCCGGTTCAACGTCAAGTACCGCGACGACAAGAGCTACCCGTACCTCGCGGTGACGATGAACGAGGAGTTCCCGCGCGTACAGGTGATGCGCGGTCACAAGAAGAAGAGCGTCAGGTATTTCGGGCCGTACGCGCACGCGTGGGCGATCCGCGACACCGTGGACCTCCTCCTGCGCGTCTTCCCCGTGCGCACCTGCTCGGCCGGCGTCTTCAAGAACGCCCGCCGCACCGGCCGCCCCTGCCTGCTCGGCTACATCGGCAAGTGCTCCGCCCCCTGCGTGGACCGCGTCTCCGCCGAGGAGCACCGTGAACTGGCCGAGGAGTTCTGCGACTTCATGACCGGCCGCACGGCCACCTATCTGCGCCGCCTGGAGAAGCAGATGATGGAGGCGGCCGAGGAGATGGAGTACGAGCGGGCCGCCCGCCTGCGCGACGACATCGAGGCGCTGAAGAAGGCCATGGAGAAGAACGCGGTCGTGCTCGCCGACGCGACCGACGCCGACCTCATCGCGGTCGCCGAGGACGAGCTGGAGGCGGCCGTGCAGATCTTCCACGTGCGCGGCGGCCGGGTGCGCGGCCAGCGCGGCTGGGTCACCGACAAGGTCGAGGAGATCACCACCGGCGCCCTCGTCGAGCACGCACTCCAGCAGCTCTACGGCGAGGAGACCGGGGACGCCGTCCCCAAGGAGGTCCTCGTCCCCGCCCTGCCCGACCCGGTGGAGCCGGTGCAGGAGTGGCTGACCGGGCGGCGCGGCTCGAACGTCTCGTTGCGCATCCCCCAGCGCGGCGACAAGCGTGCCCTCATGGAGACCGTCGAGCGCAACGCTCAGCAGGCGCTCGTCCTGCACAAGACCAAGCGCGCCTCCGACCTGACCACGCGCTCGCGCGCCCTGGAGGAGATCGCCGACGCCCTCGACCTGGACAGCGCCCCGCTCAGGATCGAGTGCTACGACATCTCGCACCTCCAGGGCGACGACGTCGTGGCCTCCATGGTCGTCTTCGAGGACGGGCTGCAGCGCAAGAGCGAGTACCGCCGCTTCCAGATCAAGGGCTTCGAGGGCCAGGACGACGTCCGCTCCATGCACGAGGTGGTCACCCGCCGCTTCAGGCGCTACCTCGCCGAGAAGGAGAGGACAGGCGAGTGGAGCGACGGCGAGAACACCCTCGCCCCCTCCGACAACGAAAGCCCCCTGACCTCCTCCGACTCCCTGACCGACACCTCCTCGGACCCCCTCGTCGACACCACCTCCGCCCCCCTCACCAACGGACTCAAGGACGACGAGGGCCGCCCCAAGCGCTTCGCCTACCCTCCGCAGCTCGTCGTCGTCGACGGCGGCCAGCCGCAGGTCGCGGCCGCTCAGCGGGCCCTGGACGAGCTCGGCATCGACGACATCGCCGTCTGCGGCCTCGCCAAGCGCCTGGAGGAGGTGTGGCTGCCCGGCGACGACGACCCGGTCGTCCTGCCGCGTACCAGCGAGGGCCTCTATCTGCTCCAGCGCGTCCGGGACGAGGCGCACCGCTTCGCGATCACCTACCAGCGCACCAAGCGCGCCAAGCGTTTCCGGTCGAGCCCGCTGGATGATGTCCCCGGCCTCGGCGAAACGCGCAAGCAGGCGCTGATCAAGCACTTCGGTTCGGTGAAGAAGCTGCGATCGGCGACAATCGACCAGATCTGCGAGGTTCCGGGCATAGGTCGCAAAACGGCCGAGACGATCGCCGTGGCCCTCGCCCAGGCGGCCCCGGCCGCACCCGCCGTGAACACGGCGACTGGAGAGATCATGGAAGACGAGGAATCCGAAACGACGGCGGAGACCTCGGGGGAGCCCGTGTCCGCGGGCGCCCCGGACGAACGACGGGGGCAGGAGAGATGAGCGAGCACCACACACAGCCCACGGGCGAGCGAGATCAGCAAGCCCAGGAAACACACAAGAAAACCGGCGAGGATCTCACCCAGCAGGACGCACTCCAGAAAGACGGAGCACAGGTGAGTACAGCTAACGACTCAGCCGGGGTCCCCGAGGCGGCCATCCCCGAGCTGGTGATCATCTCCGGCATGTCCGGGGCGGGCCGCTCGACGGCCGCCAAGTGTCTGGAGGACCTCGGCTGGTTCGTCGTCGACAACCTGCCGCCCGCGCTGATCCCCACCATGGTGGAGCTCGGCGCTCGGTCCCAGGGCAACGTGGCGCGGATCGCGGTCGTCGTCGACGTCCGCGGCCGGCGCTTCTTCGACAACCTCCGCGAGTCCCTCTCCGACCTCGACAGTCGGAGTGTGACGCGGAGGGTCGTCTTCCTGGAGTCCTCCGACGACGCCCTGGTGCGCCGCTTCGAGTCGGTGCGCCGCCCGCACCCCCTGCAGGGCGACGGCCGTATCGTCGACGGCATCGCCGCCGAGCGCGAGCTGCTGCGCGAGCTGCGTGGCGACGCCGACCTGGTGATCGACACCTCGAGCCTGAACGTGCACGAGCTGCGGGCCAAGATGGACGCCCAGTTCGCCGGCGAGGAGGAGCCCGAGCTGCGGGCCACCGTCATGTCCTTCGGCTTCAAGTACGGCCTGCCGGTCGATGCCGACCTGGTCGTGGACATGCGCTTCCTGCCCAACCCGCACTGGGTCCCGGAGCTGCGCCCCTTCACCGGCCTGAACGAGGAGGTCTCGGCGTACGTCTTCAACCAGCCCGGCGCGAAGGAGTTCATCGACCGCTACTCCGAACTGCTGCAGCTGATCGCGGCCGGTTACCGTCGTGAGGGCAAGCGGTACGTGACGATCGCGGTCGGCTGCACCGGCGGCAAGCACCGCTCGGTCGCCACCTCCGAGAAGCTCGCGGCACGCCTTGCCTCCCAGGGCGTGGAGACGGTGGTCGTACACCGGGACATGGGACGGGAATGACGGGACGTACTCCGCGGCTGAGCAGGCTGCGCCGCGCGGTGCCCGAGTCGCGGGCCGGCCGGCCCGTCGAGGCTCGCGGTGCCAAGCCGCGCCGCCGGGGCACCCAGCCCAAGGTCGTCGCCCTCGGCGGCGGCATGGGCCTGTCCGCCTCGCTCGCCGCGCTGCGCCGGATCACCGGCGACCTCACCGCCGTCGTCACCGTGGCCGACGACGGCGGCTCCAGTGGGCGCCTGCGCGACGAACTGGGCGTGCTGCCGCCCGGGGACCTGCGCAAGGCGCTGGCCGCGCTGTGCGGCGACGACGACTGGGGCCAGACCTGGGCCCGCGTCATCCAGCACCGCTTCCACTCCAAGGGCGACCTGCACGACCACGCGGTCGGTAATCTGCTGATCGTCGCCCTGTGGGAGCAGCTCGGCGACCACGTCCAGGCGCTCGACCTGGTCGGCAAGCTGCTCGGTGCGCACGGGCGGGTGCTGCCCATGTCCGCCGTACCGCTGGAACTGCAGGCCCTGGTCAAGGGGCACGACCCGGACCGGCCGGAGGACGTCGACACCGTCCGCGGCCAGGCCAACGTGGCCCTCACCCCCGGCGAAGTGCAGTCGGTGCACGTCGTGCCGCACGACCCGCCCGCCGTCCCGGAGGCCGTCGCCGCCGTCCGGGACGCGGACTGGGTGGTGCTCGGCCCGGGCTCCTGGTTCTCCTCGGTCATCCCGCACCTGCTCGTGCCCGAGCTCCTGGACGCCCTCACCGAGACGAAGGCGCGCCGGGTACTCTCGCTGAACCTCGCGCCGCAACCCGGAGAAACCGAAGGCTTCTCCCCGCAGCGTCATTTGGAGGTTTTGGGACGACACGCCCCTAAACTCGCCCTGGACGTGGTGCTGGCCGACGAGGCCGCCGTGCGCGACCGCGATGTGCTCACCGAGGCCGCCAAGCGGCTCGGTGCCGCGGTCGAGCTGGCCCCGGTGGCCTGGACGGACGGGACGCCCCGGCACGACCCGGAGCTCCTCGCCGCCGCGTACGACCGTATTTTTCGGATGCATGGAAGGATCGGCCCATGGCGATGACGGCAGCGGTGAAGGATGAGATCTCCCGGCTCCCCGTCACCCGGACCTGCTGCAGGAAGGCGGAGGTCTCCGCCATTCTGCGGTTCGCCGGCGGCCTCCACCTGGTGAGCGGGCGCATCGTGATCGAGGCGGAGCTGGACACCGCGATGGCGGCCCGTCGGCTCAAGCGGGACATTCTGGAGATCTTCGGCCACAGCTCCGAGCTGATCGTGATGGCGCCGGGCGGGCTGCGCCGCGGTTCGCGCTACGTCGTGCGGGTGGTCGCGGGCGGTGACCAGCTGGCCCGCCAGACCGGCCTGGTCGACGGACGGGGGCGCCCGATCCGTGGGCTGCCCCCGCAGGTGGTCTCCGGGGCGACCTGCGACGCCGAGGCCGCCTGGCGCGGCGCCTTCCTGGCGCACGGCTCGCTCACCGAGCCCGGCCGCTCGTCCTCCCTGGAGGTGACCTGCCCAGGCCCCGAGGCCGCGCTCGCCCTGGTCGGCGCCGCCCGCCGGCTGTCGATCGCCGCCAAGGCCCGCGAGGTGCGCGGCGTGGACCGCGTGGTCGTCCGGGACGGCGACGCGATCGGTGCCCTGCTGACCCGGCTCGGCGCGCACGAGTCCGTGCTCGCCTGGGAAGAGCGCCGGATGCGCCGCGAGGTCCGCGCCACCGCGAACCGCCTCGCCAACTTCGACGACGCCAACCTCCGCCGCTCCGCGCGCGCGGCAGTCGCAGCCGGGGCGAGAGTCCAGCGTGCCCTGGAGATCCTCGCCGAGGAGGTCCCCGAGCACCTCGCCGCCGCCGGGCGCCTGCGCATGGAGCACAAGCAGGCCTCCCTGGAGGAGCTGGGCGCGCTCGCCGACCCGCCGCTGACGAAGGACGCCGTGGCCGGCCGTATCCGCCGCCTGCTGGCCATGGCCGACAAGCGGGCCCAGGACCTCGGCATCCCGGGCACGGAGGCCAACCTCTCCGAGGAACTGGCGGACAACCTCGCCGGGTGACCTGAAAGATCGTCAACCTGCCGGTGCCGAAGTCCACTTGGGACGTCGGCACCGGTATTTGTCTGTCTTTGCGGCACTCTTGACTGGACCGTGAAATGGCATGAGCCTGGCAGCCATTCGTCACTGTGGCGAAAGACTGCTAGGGGGGTTCATGAGACCCAGAGCGAGATCGATCCTCGCTGCCGGTGCGCTCCTGATAGGCGGAGCGAGCATCGCACCCATCGCCCAGGCACAACCGGGAAGTTCACCGGAGACCGACCCGAACGAAGTCAAGGTCTTCCGCGCCGAGGTCACCAAGAAGCAGATACCCCTGCTGCTGGCGGCCGGCCAGGACGGCCACGAACTCAGTGAGCAGGCGCCCGAGAAGGGCACGGCCACCGTCGAGGTCTACCTCACCGACGACCAGGCCAGGAAACTCGGCAAGCAGGGCGTGGAGCTCACCGAGCACGACCTCTCCGCCAAGGCCGAGGCCCGCACCGAGAAGGCCGCGGAGGGCGTGTACCGCCCGTACAGCGGGAGTGGGGGGCTCAAGGAGGAGATCGTCCGGACCGGGCAGGAGAACCCCGGCCTCACCAAGGTCGTCTCCATCGGTAAGACGATCAACGGCCAGGACATCCTGGCACTCAAGCTCACCAAGAACGCCAAGAAGACGAAGGACGGCGCCAAGCCCTCCACTCTCTACGTCTCCAACCAGCACGCGCGCGAGTGGATCACGCCGGAGATGACCCGGCGTCTGATGCACTACTACCTGGACAACTACAAGACGGACAAGCGCGTCAAGAAGATCGTCGACTCGACCGAGCTGTGGTTCGTCCTCTCGGCCAACCCCGACGGCTACGACTACACCTTCAAGGACTCCAGCACCCGCCTGTGGCGCAAGAACCTGCGCGACATCAACGGCGACGGTGTCATCAGCACTGGCGACGGCGTCGATCCCAACCGCAACTTCGCCTACAAGTGGGGCTACGACGACGAGGGTTCGTCCCCCAACCCCACCAGTGAGACCTACCGCGGCGCGTCCCCGGCCTCCGAGCCCGAAACGCAGGCGATGGACGCCTTCCAGAAGCGCATCGGATTCGAGTACGGCATCAACTACCACTCCGCCGCCGAGCTCATCCTCTACGGCGTCGGCTGGCAGGTGGCCACGGACACACCGGACGACGTCCTCTACGAGGCCCTAGCCGGCACTCCCGAGAACCCCGCGATCCCGGGCTACCACCCGCAGGTCTCCTCGGAGCTGTACACCACCAACGGCGAGACCGACGGCCACTCCGCCAACCTCAACGGCATCGCGATGTTCACGCCCGAGATGTCGACCTGCCAGACCGCGTCGAACATCGACCCGAACGACCAGTGGAACGCACGGGACTGCCAGTCGGTCTTCAACTTCCCGGACGACGAGAAGCTGATCCAGCAGGAGTTCGCCAAGAACGTCCCGTTCGCGCTCTCCGTCGCCGAGTCCGCCGCCAAGCCCGACCAGCCGAAGTCCTCGGTCGGCCTGAGCGCCGCCGACTTCACCCCGGCGCCCTTCACCACGTCGTACTCGCGCGGCGCGGACCAGGAGGTCTCGGTCGTCGCACGGAAGTCCGTGCGCGACAAGGAGCTCAAGTACCGCGTCAACGGCGGCCGTACGGAGGACATGGCGCTCAAGGCCTGGAAGGGCGGCGAGACGTACGGCGGTGAGGACAACCTCCACTTCGACGAGTACCGGGCCAAGGTCGCCGACGGCGATCCGGGCGACAAGGTCGAGGTGTGGTTCACCGGCGAGAGGAGGAGCGGAAAGAAGGTCTCCAGCGAGCACTTCACGTACACCGTGGCCGAGCGGCCGCGCGCGGACGTCCTCGTGGTCGCCGAGGAAGGCGCCACCGCCACGCACGCGCAGAAGTACGTCGACGCGCTCAAGGCCAACGGCCGTAAGGCGATCGTCTGGGACGTCGCCACGCAGGGAGCGCCCGACGCGCTCGGCGTGCTGGGCCACTTCGACGCCGTCGTCCACTACACCGGCGCGAAGGTCCCGGGCAACGCCACCCAACTCCAGCTGCGCGCCTACCTCAACGAGGGCGGCAAGCTGATGGAGGCGGGCGAGGAGGCCGGCGGCAACGTCGACCTCGGCGGCGGCACCCTCTCGAACGACTTCAGCCAGTACTACCTGGGCGCCTACACCCGTACGTCGACCCCCGGGGCCACCGGATTCACCGGCTCCGGCAGCCTCGGCGGCTTCACCGGAGCGCTCGGCGAGGCCACCGGCAACCCGCTCGACAAGGCGGGGACCTACAGCGTCACGTCGGACGAGCTGGCCGCCGACACGTACCCGCAGTTCGCCAGTGCGGGCGCGGGCCAGTTCGCCGGGACCGTCAACCCGTACGGGCCGTACGCGGGTTCCTCCATGGCGGCCGCCGTCCACACCGACGACGCCTACAAGCGGCTGACCAGGACCGTCGATCTCACCGGGGTGACCGCGGCGGACAAGCCGACGCTGCGCACCCAACTGCTGTGGGACGTCGAGCCCGGCTACGACAACGTCCTCGTCGAGGCCCACACCACCGGGGCCGAAGACTGGACGACGCTCCCCGAGGCGGGCGGCGCCACCAGCGCCACCGTGCCGGCGGACTGCGAGGCGGGGTTCTATGTGGGTGAGCACCCCTGGCTGGCTCACTACCTCACCGTGGCCGCCGACGGCTGCACCGCCACCGGCAGCACCGGTTCGTGGAACGCCCTCACCGGCGCCTCCGACGGCTGGCAGCAGGTCGCCTTCGACCTGAGCGCGTACGCCGGCAAGTCGGTCGAGGTCTCGATCGGCTATGTCAGCGACCCGGCCTTCGGCGGTCGCGGTGTCCTCGCCGACGAGACCTCGCTGGTCGTCGGCGGTACGGCGACCGAGACCGAGGGCTTCGAGACGTCGCTCGGCGCCTGGAGCGTGACCGGACCGCCCGCGGGCAGCCCGGCCGTGCTCAAGGACTGGGCGCGCACCGGAGCGCTGTTCCAGACCTATGGAGCGGTCACCACGGACGACACCGTGCTGCTGGGCTTCGGCCTGGAACACGTCACCGCGGCGGCCGATCGGGCGGCGCTCATCGGAAAGGCCCTCTCCTCACTTGATCAGTGACACGCCGAGGTCAACAGTGCGCGACGCACCGTGACCAAATCGAGTGATCAGGGCTTCAAAGCAGGGCGGTCCGTACCCCTACTGACGGGTACGGGCCGCCGTGCCGTGTATGGGACATCTGGATGTCACCACGGAGGCCTCAGAGAGGTAGGGTCGTAGGCGGTCGGGGACATCCCAAATAGAGCTCGCCGGCACCGCATGGCCGGCGTACCAACGAGGAGATCGGTTCGTGACGATCCGCGTAGGCATCAACGGCTTCGGTCGTATCGGTCGCAACTACTTCCGCGCACTGCTGGAGCAGGGTGCTGACATCGAGATCGTGGCTGTCAACGACCTGGGTGACACCGCGACCACGGCGCACCTGCTGAAGTACGACACCATCCTGGGCCGCCTCAAGGCCGAGGTGTCGCACACCGCCGACACGATCACCGTCGACGGGCACACCATCAAAGTCCTGTCCGAGCGCAACCCCGCCGACATCCCGTGGGGCGAGCTGGGCGTCGACATCGTCATCGAGTCGACGGGCATCTTCACGAAGAAGGCCGACGCCGCGAAGCACCTCGCCGGCGGCGCCAAGAAGGTCCTCATCTCGGCCCCGGCCAAGGACGAGGACATCACCATCGTGATGGGCGTCAACCAGGACAAGTACGACCCGGCGAACCATCACGTCATCTCCAACGCCTCCTGCACCACCAACTGTGTGGCGCCGATGGCCAAGGTCCTCGACGAGAACTTCGGCATCGTCAAGGGTCTGATGACGACGGTCCACGCGTACACCAACGACCAGCGCATCCTGGACTTCCCGCACTCGGACCTGCGTCGTGCCCGCGCCGCCGCCGAGAACATCATCCCGACCACCACGGGTGCCGCGAAGGCCACCGCGCTGGTCCTGCCGCAGCTCAAGGGCAAGCTGGACGGCATCGCGATGCGCGTCCCGGTCCCGACCGGTTCGGCCACCGACCTGGTCGTCACGCTGCAGCGCGAGGTCACCAAGGACGAGGTCAACGCCGCGTTCAAGAAGGCCTCCGAGGACGGCGACCTGGCGGGCTACCTGGCGTACACCGAGGACGCGATCGTCTCCTCGGACATCGTCAGCGACCCGGCCTCCTGCACCTTCGACTCCTCCCTGACCATGGTCCAGGAGGGCAACTCGGTGAAGATCCTCGGCTGGTACGACAACGAGTGGGGCTACTCCAACCGCCTCGTCGACCTCACGGTCTTCGTCGGCAACCAGCTCTGATATCCAGAGCAGGCACCTTGATGTGAGTGCAGGGCTCGGGCGGCGCAGGGACGCGTCGCCCGAGCCCTGACTCACGTGCAGATCAGACCTGTTGGATCACGAGCGTTTCCGAGCGATCACGAGCCCTTCTCAGGAGTCCCCTTCATGAAGACGATCGACGAACTTCTCTCCGAAGGCGTCGCCGGCAAGCGGGTCTTCGTCCGCGCCGACCTGAACGTGCCGCTGGACGGCACCACCATCACCGACGACGGCCGTATCCGCGCCGTGCTGCCCACCGTCAAGGCGCTGGCCGAGGCGGGCGCGCGCGTCGTCGTCGCCTCGCACCTGGGCCGCCCCAAGGGCGCTCCGGACCCGGAGTTCTCCCTCGCGCCCGCCGCCGCGCGCCTGGGTGAACTCCTCGGTGCCGACGTCGCGTTCGCGACCGACACGGTCGGCGAGTCCGCCACGTCCACGGTCGCGGGCCTCACCGACGGCCAGGTCGCGGTCGTCGAGAACCTGCGCTTCAACGCCGGTGAGACGAGCAAGGACGACGCCGAGCGCGGCGCCTTCGCCGACCAGCTCGCCGCCCTCGTCGACGTGTACGTCGGTGACGGCTTCGGCGCGGTGCACCGCAAGCACGCCTCGGTGTACGACCTCCCGGCGCGCCTGCCGCACTACGCCGGTCACCTCATCGCGACCGAGGTCGGCGTCCTGAAGAAGCTCACCGAGGACGTCAAGCGGCCGTACGTCGTCGCGCTCGGTGGCGCCAAGGTCTCCGACAAGCTCGCCGTGATCGACCAGCTGCTCGGCAAGGCCGACCGCCTCCTCATCGGTGGCGGTATGGCTTACACCTTCCTCAAGGCCAAGGGCCACGAGGTCGGCATCTCCCTCCTCCAGGAGGACCAGATCCCGGCCGTGCAGGAGTACATCGAGCGCGCGGAGAAGACCGGCGTCGAGCTCGTCCTGCCGGTCGACGTCCTGGTCGCCACCGAGTTCCCGGACCTGAAGACCAAGGCCCCGGCCAACCCCACGACCGTCGCCGCGGACGCCATCCCCGCCGACCAGGAGGGCCTGGACATCGGTCCGGAGACCCGCAAGCTGTACGCCTCGAAGCTCGCCGACGCCGGCACCGTCTTCTGGAACGGCCCCATGGGCGTCTTCGAGCACCCCGACTACGCCGAGGGCACCAAGGCGGTCGCCCAGGCCCTCGTCGAATCCAAGGGCTTCACCGTGGTCGGCGGCGGCGACTCCGCTGCGGCCGTCCGCACCCTGGGCTTCGACGAGACTGCATTCGGCCACATCTCGACCGGTGGCGGCGCCTCCCTCGAATACCTCGAGGGCAAGACGCTCCCCGGCCTCGCCGCACTGGAGGACTGACTCTTTATGAGCACGCGCACGCCGCTGATGGCGGGCAACTGGAAGATGAACCTCAACCACCTCGAGGCCATCGCCCATGTCCAGAAGCTCGCCTTCGCCCTGGCCGACAAGGACTACGAGGCCGTCGAGGTCGCCGTCCTGCCGCCCTTCACCGACCTGCGCTCCGTGCAGACCCTGGTCGACGGCGACAAGCTGAAGATCAAGTACGGCGCCCAGGACATCTCGGCACAGGACTCCGGCGCCTACACCGGCGAGATCTCCGGCCCGATGCTGGCCAAGCTGAAGTGCACGTACGTGGCCATCGGCCACTCCGAGCGCCGTCAGTACCACGCCGAGACCGACGAGATCGTCAACGCCAAGGTCAAGGCCGCCTACAAGCACGGCCTCACCCCCATCCTGTGCGTCGGTGAGGAGCTGGAGGTCCGCGAGGCGGGCAACCACGTCTCCCACACTCTCGCCCAGGTCGAGGGCGGTCTGAAGGACCTCTCGGCGGAGCAGGCCGAGACCATCGTCATCGCCTATGAGCCCGTCTGGGCCATCGGCACCGGCAAGGTCTGCGGCGCCGAGGACGCCCAGGAGGTCTGCGCCGCCATCCGCGGCAAGGTCGCCGAGCTGTACTCGCAGGAGCTGGCCGACAAGGTGCGCATCCAGTACGGCGGCTCCGTGAAGTCCGGCAATGTCGCCGAGATCATGGCGCAGGCCGACATCGACGGTGCCCTGGTCGGGGGCGCGTCCCTGGACGCCGACGAGTTCGTCAAGATCGTGCGGTTCCGCGACCAGTGAGTATGCGGTAACGGCGATTCGTCGTACCCTTGCGGGGGTCGGGGCTTGGAATGTGAGCATGAGGCTCACAAAATGAGCTTCGACCCCCGTCGTTATCCGAATCCGAGGAAGTTGGTCCAGCCGTGGTTCTGGGGTTCTCCATCGCCCTGATCGTCTTCAGCCTGCTGCTGATGCTGCTGGTGCTGATGCACAAGGGGAAGGGCGGCGGTCTCTCCGACATGTTCGGTGGCGGCATGCAGTCGTCCGTCGGCGGCTCCTCGGTCGCCGAGCGCAACCTCGACCGCATCACCGTGGTGGTCGGTCTGCTGTGGTTCGCGTGCATTGTCGTGCTCGGCATCATGATGAAGGTCAACAACTGACCGGCACACACAATCCGTACGTATGGCCCCATGTTCGGTACGCGCAGCTCAGCGCGGCCTATCATGGGGCTTGCGTCTTGGTGTAGGGGCTATGTAACTCCAATCACTGGACGCGCGTTGGGCCTTACGTAGACTGAGGCGCTCGCAGCGAAGCGAAACGCCGACTCGCTTTGCGGCACCATCACGCAGGGAGTTACGACCGTGGCAAGTGGCAACGCGATCCGAGGAAGCCGGGTCGGGGCGGGGCCGATGGGCGAGGCCGAGCGGGGCGAGTCCGCGCCCCGGCTGCGCATCTCCTTCTGGTGCTCCAACGGGCATGAGACGCAGCCCAGCTTCGCCAGCGACGCGCAGGTCCCCGAAACCTGGGACTGCCCGCGCTGCGGCTTTCCCGCCGGGCAGGACCGGGACAACCCGCCGGACCCGCCGCGCACCGAGCCCTACAAGACGCACCTGGCGTATGTACGGGAACGGCGCAGCGACGCCGACGGCGAGGCGATCCTCGCCGAGGCACTCGCCAAACTGCGGGGCGAGATCTAGGAATTGAGGACCGGCCGGGTACCTACGGGCGCCTGGCCGGACCCGTTTGACGCACCGGCGCCGAGCCGCTCGCGGACCGATTGTCAGTGGTGCCCTCTACGGTTTGTGTATCGATCTTCTGCATCGATGGACCGAGGGGGAGTTGTGACGACGGCTGGAACGGCGGGGGTGTGTGCGCCCGCGTGGCGCGGGGGGTTCGGACGGCTGTGGAGCGCCTCCGTGCTCTCCAGCTTCGGTGATTCCCTGCGTACGGCCGCCCTGCCGCTCCTTGCCGTGACGCTGACGGACCAGCCGCTGCTGATCGCCGCGGTCACCGCCTGTGGCTATCTGCCGTGGATCGTGTTCGGGCTGCTCGGCGGCGCCGTCGCCGACCGGGTGGACCAGCGGCGCGCGATGTGGACGGTGGATGCGTTACGCGCCCTGCTGGTCGGCGCGTTCGCGGTGGCCGTTGCGCTCGGGCACGCCTCGATCGGCCTGCTCATCGCGCTGGCCTTCACCCTGACCGCGCTCCAGATACTGTTCGACAACGCCGCCACCTCCCTGCTCCCCGTCCTGGTGGACCGCGACGCCCTCGGCAGTGCGAACGCCCGCCTGATGACCGGCCAGCGCGTCGCCGGCGGGCTGGTGGGCGGGCCGGTCGTGCCGCTGCTGCTGGTGGCGGGAGTCGCCGTTCCGTTCGCGGCCGACGCCGTCACCTACCTGGTGGCGGCCGCGCTGGTGGCCTCGCTGCCGATCGAGGCGCCCCAGCGCAAGCCGGCCCCGGCGGGAAGCACCCTGCGCCGGGAGATCGCGGAAGGCCTGCGCACCCTGTGGCGCGACCGGGCCCTGCGGGGGCTGTGCGCCGCCACTGCCCTGTGCAACATCGGCATGGGCGCCCAGCTCGCCACCCTGGTCGTCCTGGTGACCGGGTGGCTGGACGCCGGTCCTGTGGGATACGCGGCGGCCGGCGCCGCGTTCACCGTCGGGGGTCTGGCCGGGGGAGTGCTGAACGGCCGGATCGTGAAGCGGCTGGGCGCGATCCGGGCCGTGCTGCTCGCCGGTGCGGTGCAGACCGCGGCCCTCGTCGTCATGGGCACCGTGCGCAGCCTGGCCGTGCTGGTGGCCGCCCTGGTCGTCTTCGGGCTCATGGGCATGGTGTGGAACGTCAACACGGCGACGCTCATGCAGCAGCGCAGCCCCGCCGAACTGCTGGGTCGGGTGGCCTCGGCCTTCCGGACCCTGGCCTTCGCCGGGGTGCCGCTCGGCGCCCTGCTGGGCGGTGCCGTCGCCACCGCCTGGGGCCTCAACACCCCGCCCCTGCTCACAGCCGTCTTCTTCGTGCTCGCCCTCACCGCGCTGATACCTGTGCGCAAGCCGGACGTACTTGTTGTTGCGCCGGACGACGACGCCATGACGGGTCACGCCTCGCGCTGATCAATTAGGTTGGAACAGCTGGGACAGGCACGAAAGAAGGCTGAAGTCGGACATGAACGCAGACAGCCGTACGAGGCTCAACCGGACGCCCGAGTGGACCGCGCTGGCCAAGCACCGCGAGGAGCTGGGCGAGGTGGGGCTGCGGGAGCTGTTCGCCGCCGACCCGGGCCGGGGCGCGGGGTACACGCTGCAGGTCGGCGACCTGCACATCGACTACTCAAAGCACCTGGTCACCGACGAGACGCTGCGGCTGCTGCGCGAGCTGGCCGTCGCCACGGACGTGTTCGGGCTGCGGGACGCCATGTTCCGCGGCGAGAAGATCAACACCACCGAGGACCGCGCCGTGCTGCACACCGCGCTGCGCGCGTCGCGTGACGCGGTGATCGAGGTCGACGGGGAGAACGTCGTGCCGGGAGTGCACGCCGTACTCGACAAGATGGCCGACTTCGCCGAGCGAGTCCGCTCCGGCGCCTGGACCGGCCACACGGGCAAGCGCATCAGGAACATCGTCAACGTCGGTATCGGCGGCTCCGACCTCGGCCCGGCGATGGCGTACGAGGTGCTGCGCAGCTACACGGACCGCGACCTCACCGTCCGCTTCGTGTCGAACGTCGACGGCGCCGACCTGCACGAGGCGACCCGTGACCTGGACGCCGCCGAGACGCTGTTCGTCATCGCGTCCAAGACCTTCACCACGATCGAGACGATCAGCAATGCCAAGTCCGCGCGCAACTGGCTGCTGGGTGAGCTGAAGGCGGGGCCGGAGGCCGTCGCCAGGCACTTCGTGGCGCTGTCGACGAACGGCGAGAAGGTCGCCGACTTCGGTATCGACACGGCGAACATGTTCGAGTTCTGGGACTGGGTCGGTGGGCGCTACTCCTACGACTCGGCCATCGGGCTGTCGTTGATGATCGCCATCGGGCCCGACCGGTTCCGGGAGATGCTCGACGGCTTCCGGATCGTCGACGAGCACTTCCGCACCGCGCCCGCCGAGGACAACGTGCCGCTGCTGCTGGGCCTGTTGGGCATCTGGTACGGCAACTTCCACGACGCCCAGTCGCATGCGGTACTGCCGTACAGCCACTACCTGTCGAAGTTCACGGCGTATCTCCAGCAGCTGGACATGGAGTCCAACGGCAAGTATGTCGGCCGGGACGGGCGCGAGGTCGACTGGCAGACCGGGCCGATCGTGTGGGGCACCCCGGGCACCAACGGGCAGCACGCGTACTACCAGTTGATCCACCAGGGCACCAAGCTGATCCCGGCGGACTTCATCGGCTTCGCCGAGCCGGTCGCCGAGATGAGCGATGAACTCAAGGCGCAGCACGACCTGTTGATGGCGAACTTCTTCGCCCAGACGCAGGCGCTGGCGTTCGGTAAGACGCCTGAGGAGGTGCGTGCCGAGGGGGTGCCGGAGGAGCTGGTGACCCACAAGACGTTTCTGGGCAACCACCCGACGACCACGATCCTCGCCCGTGAGCTGACCCCGTCGGTGCTCGGGCAGTTGATCGCGCTGTACGAGCACAAGGTGTTCGTGCAGGGCGCGGTGTGGAACATCGACTCCTTCGACCAGTGGGGCGTCGAGCTCGGCAAGGTCCTCGCCAAGCGGGTCGAGCCCGCACTGACCGAGGGCGCTCAGGTGCCGGGGTTGGACGAGTCGACTCAGGCGCTCGTCGCCAAGTACCGGGAGTTGCGCGGCCGGCAGTGACCGGGACGGGGAAAGCGGGCGGCACCCCGTCGTCCGCCTCCCGTGGACTGCGTCCGCCCGCCGCTCAGGCAACCGCGCTCAGTGTGTCCGCGAGGCGGTGGCGGGACGCGCGGTGGGCGGGGACGGTGGCGAGCGCGGCCGCTCCGGTGACCGCCGCGGCGCCGAAGAGCAGGAGGAGAGCGGCGGACGGGCCCTGGGCGATCCCGGCGCCGATGCCGCTCGATCTGCCCTGGGCGTCGATCAGCCAGTGCGCGAGGGGTGTGCCCAGGGCCGTGCTGAGGACGACGGCGGCCAGGGCGGTGCAGGTCGTGGAGGTGACGGTGATCGCGGTGATCTGGCGTGGGGAGAGGCCGATGGCCTTGAGGGCCAGCAGGTCGCGTTCGCTTTCGCGGACGGTGCCGCCGATCGCCGTCAGCAGTTCGATGAGGCCGATGAGGGCCAGGATGGCGATCAGGCCGACGACCACGCCGCGCAGGGGGGAGAGACCGTCGGCGGGATTCGGGGCGGCGTGGATGTCCAGGCGTCCGTGGCCGGTGGTGGCCAGGCGCTCGGCGACCTGCTGAGGATCGGCGCCGGGGCGGAGCCGGAGTTCGTAGAGGGTGGGGCCCAGGTTCGGGTCGTTCTCGCGGAGCGTGTCGAGGGAGGTGGAGATGACCCGGCCGGCGTTCTCCGGCTCGATGCCGCGGCCGACGATGTGCAGGATCTGCGGCTGGTCGCCGACGGTCATGCGGACCCAGTCGCCGACCTGCACGTCCAGCAGGTCGAGGAGTCCCTGCCCGGCCACCGCCTCGTCGCGGCCCTGCGGTGCGCGGCCCTCGGCCAGGGCGTACGGGTAGGGGTCCTGGTGGGTGCCGAGGCCGCGCAGCGCGATGGTGGCCGTCTGGCCCGGGACCAGGGCGGCCACCTCGACGCCCGGGTAGGCGGCGGCGACCTGTGGATCGCGTTCCAGCAGTGCGCGGGCGTCCGGGTCGGCGAGGCCGGAGTCGGCGCGGGCGGTGAGGGCGGTGGGCAGGCCGATCTGGTCGGGCCTGCTGTCGAAGCGCTCGATGGTGGTCCACGCGCTCATCGCCACGACGATCAGCAGCAGGGGCAGCGCGAGCCGGGCGACCGTGGCCAGCGACCGCAGGCGGCGCGTGAAGGCCCGGTGCCAACCCAGCACCAGCGCTGGCGGCAGCCGCAGCCCCAGCGCCTGCCGGGCCGCACCGGATAGCCGCCCGCCGAGCGGAGCCGCGGGCCGTGGCACCGGAACCGGGGGCACCCGCCCCGCGCGCCATGCCGCGAGCCCCGTGGTCGCGGCGATGAACAGCACCGCGCCCACCGGCACCACGAACAGCGCCACGGTGTGCCCGGGCAGCCCCTGCCACACCCCGACCGCGTCCCCGAGCCGCCCCGGGATCCGGCTGCCCAGGGCCTGGATGAGGGACGCCGCGGCCACGGCACCCAGGAGCGCGTAGGCGAGGTGCTGGAGCAGGAAGACGCGGACCACCTGACCTGGGGTGAAGCCGATCGCCTTCAGTACCGAGATGTCCCGCAGATGGCCGCGGATACGGGTGCCGATCGCGCCGTGAACGGCGAGCCCGGCCGCGACCAGCGCGCCCAGCCCGAACAGCCCCAGCACCTGCCCGAGCAGCCGGTTGTCGCCCTGGGCCTCGGAGCGGGCCTGTTGCCAGGTGGAGACCTCGCCGACCGCGCCCGCGCCCAGTACGGTCACAGCGCGCTGGACGGCGTAGTCCGTGTCGTCGGGGTCCGTCAGGCGCAGCCCGATCACCTGGCCGCCCGGGTCGGGCACGGCGGACGGCTGCGCCCAGACGAGCCCTGGCTGCTCGCCCGCCCGGTAGCGCGGCTCGGCGCTGTCGGCGATGCCGAGGACGGTCAGGGTCCGGGTCGGGCCGGTGCCGACACCGCTGTCGTTACTGGTGCCCGTCCCGCTGTCGGTGCCGGTCTCGCTGCCGGGCAGCGTGAGGGTGTCGCCGGGTGTCGCCAGGAGGGCTCGGGCCAGGCGGCTCTCCAGGACGACGCCGTCGGGGTTCGCGGGGTCCAGCCAGCGGCCGGAGGTGAGGAGCGGGCGGTCGACGGCGGGGCGTTCGGGAGTGCCGCGCAGTTCGACGGAGGCCCGGGTGCCGCGGGCGGCGAGGACGGTGTCGGCGGTGGGGTAGGGGCCCGCGACCGACTCGACGCCGTCGAGCTCGGCCAGCTTCCCGGTGTCGGCCGAGGAGCCGGTGTGCAGCCACACATGTGCGCCGTGCGCCTGGGTGAAGACGCGCTGCCAGGGGTTGGTGGCGTAGCCGAAGAGCGCCGTGGCCAGCAACAGCGACACCACGATCCCGGCCGTGGCCAGGACGAGGAACAGCGCCTCGCCGCGGTGCGTGCGCAGATCGGAGTGCGCCCAGCGCAGGGTGGCTCGCATGGGCCTCAGCCCCTCGGCCCGGACACGGGACAGTGGTCGTACATCCGCATGTCAGTCCCTGAGCTCCAGCACACCCGAGATCCCGGCCCGGCGTGGCGGCGTGCCGCCGTCCAGTTCGGCGTCGTCGGCTATCCGGCCGTCGAAGAAGCTGATCACCCGGTCCGCGGCGCTCGCCAGACGGGCGTCATGGGTGACGAGCACGATCGTCTGACCGCGCTGGTGGAAGCGGGACAGCAGCCGCATCACCTCACGCGTGCCCTTGCTGTCCAGGCTGCCCGCGGGCTCGTCGGCCAGCAGCAGCGGGGGACGGTTGACCAGGGCCCGGGCCAGCGCGACCCGCTGCTGCTCGCCGCCGGACAGTTCGCCCGGCATGCTCCGCTCCTTGCCCGCGAGCCCCAGCTCGGCCAGCAGTTCCGTCCGCTCGGCGCGGGCCCGCTTCGGCGGGACGCCGGCCAGCAGCGCGGGGAGTTCGACGTTGTCGGCGACGGAGAGGTCGGAGACCAGGTTGAAGAACTGGAAGACGATCCCGATGCGCTTCCTTCGCTCCACCGCCCAGCGGGCCTCGCGCCACGCGTCCGCGCACTCGCCGTCCAGCCAGATGCTGCCGCTGTCCGGCCGCTGCAATCCGCCGAGCAGATGCAGCAAAGTCGACTTACCGGCACCGGACGGACCGGTGACGGCCACGAACTCGCCCCGCCGGACGGAAAGATCGACACCCCGCACGGCATGTGCCGGGACGCCCTCGCCGTAATGCGTCTTGACCAGGCTCTCGGCCCGCAGCACAGGGCTCTCGGCGGGCAGCACAGGAGTGGAATCGTCGCTCACTCCAACTCCTCCAGCTCTTCCTGGCACCGCTCAAGCCAGTCGAGGTCGGCCTGCAGATGCAGCATCGCGCCCTCTATCAGCAGGTGGGCGATGCGGTTGTCCCGGTCTTCGGCGGCGGCCAGTTTCGACAGTTGACGCATGGTGTTCAGGTACTGGCGCCGCTGTCTGTTGATGAGGGCGACCTGGTCGGCGAGGCCGCTCTGCGGGGCGAGCGCCAGCTTCATGAAGAACTCGTCCCGCACCCGCGGCTCGTCCTCGGGCTCCTCGAACCAGGCGCGCAGCGCCTCACGCCCGGCGTCGGTGAGGTGGTAGACCTTTTTGTTGGGCCGGCTGGACTGCTCGACATCCTCGCCCTCGATCAGCCCTTGCTTCTCGAGGCGGCCGAGGGTCACATAGATCTGGCCGACATTCGGCTGAGGGTACGCGGAGCCCAGCGTCTGCTCAAGGTCCTGCTTCAGCTCGTAGCCGTGCGCCGGTCCGCGTGCCAGCAGGGCCAGGAGGGGCAGACGCACTCGTGCTCTCCTCCTAGCATCTGGGTAATGTGCCGCGAGGCCTAGTATCGCGCATACCTAACAGGTATACATGGCCTCTGACCCAGGGCGAAGACGACCGGGGCCGGTGTGCAAGGAGGAACCTATGCGGTGGATCCATGCCGCCGGTAGGGGCCTTCTCGTTCTGGTCGTGGTCATGACGGGATACGTCACCGCCGGCGTCCACGCCGACGAGGGTGCCGGAAGCGGCCGAGGACCCCTGACCCTCGCCACCGCCGGTGACCTCACCGGCTATCTGGGCCCCCTTCTGGAGGGCTGGAACCGTACCCACCCCGACGAGAAGGTCACCCTCGTCGAGCTGCCGGACTCCGCCGACGAGACCCGCGCGCAGATGATCACCGACCTGCGCGACGCCGGCGACGGTGGCGGGCGCTTCGACATGCTCAACATCGACGTCAGCTGGACCTCGGAGTTCGCGGCGCACGGCTGGATCCGCCCGCTGGCGCGTGATCGCTTCCCGCTGGACACCTTCCTGCCGCCGGTCGTGGACACGGCGACCTACGACGACCGGCTGTACGCGGTCCCGTACGTCACCAACGCCGGCCTTCTGCTGTACCGCAAGGACATCCTCGCCAAGGAGGGCGTCGACCCACCCCGCACCTGGGCCGAACTCGAACGGGCCGCGAAGACCGTCGCGCCCAAGTACGGGCTCGACGGCTACGCGGGGCAGTTCCTGCCGTACGAGGGCCTCACCGTCAACGCCGCCGAGGCGGTCTACTCGGCGGGCGGCTCGATCCTCGGCGACGAGGGTGAGCGCGTCACCGTCAACTCGACGGCGGCCCGCGAAGGCATCGACTTCCTCTCCCGTGGCGTACGCGAGGGCTGGATCCCGAAGCGGGCGCTCACCTACAAGGAGGAGGAGTCCAAGCAGGCCTTCCAGGACGGGCGCCTGCTGTTCCTCCGCAATTGGCCGTACGCCTATGTCGTCGCGTCGGCCAAGGGCTCGCCGGTCGCCGGGAAGATCGGCGCCGTACCGCTGCCGGGGCCGGACGGGCCCGGGACCAGTGTCCTGGGCGGCTCCAACCTCGCCGTCAGCACACACGCCCGGCACCCCGACTCGGCCACCCGTCTGATCGCGTACCTGACCAGTGAGCGCGTCCAGCGCCAGGTCCTCGAGCGCGGGGCGCTGCCGCCCGTACGGGCCGACCTCTACGAAGATCCCGAGCTGGTGCGGGAGTTCCCGTATCTGCCGACCTTGCGCGAGAGCGTGCTCACGGCCGCGCCGCGCCCCAAGAGCCCGCGCTACGACCAGGTGAGCCTGGTGGTGCAGGCGGTCGTGCGCGACGCGATGACCGGGCGGGAGACGCCCGAGGCGGCTGTGCGGCGGCTGGCGCGGGAGCTGGCGGCCGTCTCCAGTCGCTAGTTACTTGTTAAGTAACGGCGAAGTCTCATCTGTCGTGTGAGTGCCCCTAAAAGTCCGTATTTGGCGCCGTGACTCGCCAGTAGCGTCTGTTCCTTTCATTGACATCCCCGCGACACGCCTACCTAACATGCATACATGTTGAGTAAGTACCACTGGTGGCGCGACGCGGTGATCTACCAGGTGTATGTCCGCAGCTTCCTGGACAGCACCGGAGACGGCATCGGCGATCTGGCCGGGGTCCGCGCCGGACTGCCGTACCTGAAGAAGCTCGGCGTCGACGGCATCTGGCTGAGCCCGTTCTATCCCTCGCCGCAGCACGACCACGGCTACGACGTCGCCGACTACTGCGACGTGGACCGGCTCTTCGGCGACCTCGCCGAGTTCGACCTGCTGGTCGCGGCGGCCCGGCGGCTCGGCATCAAGGTGCTGCTCGACATCGTCCCCAACCACTGCTCCAGCGAGCACGTGTGGTTCGAGGAGGCGCTGAACGCCGAACCCGGCAGCGCGGCCCGCGCCCGCTTCCACTTCGCCGACGGCCGTGGCGTCGAGGGCGACGAGCCGCCCAACAACTGGCACTCCATGTTCGGGGGCCCGGCCTGGAGCCGGGTGACCGAGGCGGACGGGCGGCCCGGCCAGTGGTACCTGCACATGTTCGCGCCCGAGCAGCCCGACTGGAACTGGCGCAACCCCGAGATCGGCGCCGAGTTCGACCGGATCCTGCGCTTCTGGCTGGACCGGGGCATCGACGGCTTCCGTATCGACGTCGCCGCAGGCCTCTACAAGCACCCTGAGCTGCCCGACTCGGACGACCCGGAGGCCGACGCCCGCACCCGCGACTCGGTCAACCCGCTCGCCTGGAACCAGCCCGAGGTGCACCGGGTGTGGCGCCAGTGGCGTTCCATATGCGAGGAGTACACCGCCCGCGACGGCCGCGAGCGCCTCCTCGTCGGCGAGGTGTCCGTCCCGACGGCCCGCGAGCACGCCCTGTACGTCCGCTCCGACGAACTCCACCAGGCCTTCTTCTTCGACCTGCTCAGCGCCCCCTGGGAGGCCGACGCCTTCCGCAAGGTCATCTCCGAGGCCATGCAGGACATAGCCGGCACGGGCTCGACGGTCACCTGGGTCCTCAACAACCACGACCAGGTCCGCACCGTCACCCGCTACGGCGAACCCGCCACCGAGGGCAGCGGCCTCGGCGCCGCCCGCGCCCGCGCCGCCGCACTGCTCATGCTGGCGCTGCCCGGTGCCGCGTACATCTACCAGGGCGAGGAGCTGGGCCTGCCCGAGGTCGTCGACCTGCCCGACGACGTGCTCACCGACCCGATCTTCCGCCGCACCGGCAGCCGGGCCCGTATCCGCGACGGCTGCCGGGTGCCGCTGCCGTGGTCGGGACAGGCGTCGCCGTTCGGCTTCACCTCCGGCGCGGAGAGCGCCAAGCCGTGGCTGCCGCAGCCGGAGTACTTCGCCGAGTACGCCACCGACCGCGCCCTCTCCGACACCCGCTCCTTCTGGCACCTGTACCGCGACGGTCTCCAACTGCGCGCCGCACTGCCCCAGTTGGGCGAGGGCACGCTGCGCTGGCTGGACAGCCCGCCCGGCGTCCTGGCCTTCGTGCGCGGCGACGGCCTCGTCTGCGCCGTCAACTTCGGTACGGCGCCCACCCCCGCGCCGGTCTCCGGCACCCCGCTGCTGTCGAGCGGCCCCTGCCCGGCCGGGGTGCTGCCCGGCTCCACGGCGGCCTGGTGGATGAGCGACGGGACCGAGTCGCCGGCCCTCTGAACCCCCTCAGTTTCCCCATCCCCGAAGGGACATCAATGATGATGCGACGACGCACCACCCTGCTCACCGGCTGTACCGCCCTCGTCCTGGCACTCGGCGCGACCGCCTGTGGCGGCGGGCCGGTCTCCGCGGGCGGCGGCGACAAGGCGCTCAGCGGTCAGACGATCACCGTGGCCGGTGTCTGGACCGGCACCGAGCAGAAGAACTTCCAGAAGGTGCTGGACGCGTTCACCGAGAAGACCGGCGCCAAGACCCAGTTCGTGTCCACCGGGGACAACGTCTCCACCGTCGTCGGCAGCAAGATCGAGGGCGGCAACGCCCCCGACGTGGTGATGGTCCCGCAGGTCGGTGTCCTGAAGCAGTTCGCGCAGAACGACTGGCTGAAGCCGCTGTCCAGCACGGCCCAGAAGTCCGTGGACGCGGGCTTCGCACCCGTGTGGAAGGACTACGGCAGCGTCGACGGCTCCCTCTACGGCCTCTACTTCAAGGCCGCCCACAAGTCGACCGTCTGGTACAGCCCCGACGCCCTCGCCCAGGCGGGCGTCGAGCCGCCGAAGTCGTACGACGACATGCTGAAGGCCGGACAGACCGTCTCCGACTCGGGCCTGGCCGCCTTCTCCGTCGCCGGACAGGACGGCTGGACGCTCACCGACTGGTTCGAGAACGTCTACCTCTCCCAGGCGGGACCCGAGAAGTACGACGCCCTCGCCGCGCACAAGCTGAAGTGGACCGACGCCTCGGTGGTCGACGCGCTCACCACCCTCGGCAAGCTGTTCAAGGACAAGCAGCTGATCGCGGGCGGTCAGAAGGGGGCCCTGAACACCGACTTCCCGGGCTCTGTGGAGAAGGTGTTCGGGCCGAAGCCCGAGGCGGGGATGGTCTACGAGGGCGACTTCGTCGCGGGCGTCGCCAAGGACCAGTTCGGGAAGTCGATCGGCGAGGACGCGAACTTCTTCCCGTTCCCGGCGGTCGGCGGTGGCAAGGCGCCGGTGGTCAGCGGTGGTGACGCGGCCGTCGTCCTGAAGGACGGCAAGAACCAGAAGGCCGGCATGGCGCTGCTGGAGTACCTCGCCACCCCGGAGGCCGCGGCGGTGTGGGCGGAGGCGGGCGGCTTCCTGTCCCCGAACAAGAACGTCGACCTCGCCTCGTACGGCGACGACGTCACCCGCGCGACCGCCAAGTCCCTTGTCGCGGCGGGCGATTCGGTCCGCTTCGACATGTCCGACCAGGCCCCGGCGGCCTTCGGCGGCACCAAGGGCGCGGGCGAGTGGAAGCTCCTCCAGGACTTCCTGCGCGACCCGTCGGACCCGAAGGGGACCGCGGCGAAGCTGGAGGCCGCGGCGGCCAAGGCGTACGAGAGCCAGGGCTGACCTGACATGACCGCCACTCTCGTGAAAGAGGCGAGCCGGGGGGCCGCCGCGGGCACGGGCAAGGAACGCGCCCGGCGCTCGCGGCGGCGCGGCCGGATCATCGCCCTGCTCTTCGTCTTTCCCGCGCTGCTCCTGCTGGGCGCCCTGGTCGTCTACCCGGTCCTGTTCTCCATCGGACGCAGCTTCTTCGACGCCTCCGGCACCCGTTTCGTGGGCGGCGAGAACTACGCCGAGATGTTCCGCGACCCGGCCACGCTCAAGGCCATCCGCAACACCACGATCTGGGTCGTCGTGGCCCCGGCCCTGCTCACCGGCCTCGGCCTGATCCTGGCCGTACTGGTGGAGAAGGTCCGCTGGGCCACCGCCTTCAAGCTGCTGCTGTTCATGCCGATGGCCGTGTCCTTCCTCGCCGCCGGCATCATCTTCCGGCTCGCCTACGACGAGGACCCCGACAAGGGCGTGCTGAACGCCGCCGTCGTCTCCGTGCACGACGCCTTCCAGGGCACGTCGACGTATCCGACCGCCCGGGCGCGCGACGGGCAGGGGCTGACGAAGGCCGCGGACGGCTCGTACCGCACGAGTGCGAGCGCGTCTCCCGGGGAGGCCGTGACGCTCGGCCTGGTCGGTGTGCTCCCGGCGGATCTTCCCGGGGACGCCCGGCCGGCGAACGCGGCTGCGGGGCAGAAGGCGGGCCCCGGTGAGCTCAGCGGTGTCGTGTACCTCGACTTCACGCCCGGTGGGGGAGGGGAGCAGGGCAAGGTCGACCGGCGGGAGAGCGGGCTGCCGGAGATGACGGTCGAGGCGGTGCGCGGCGGGGAGGCGGTCGCCTCGACGACCACGGCGGCCGACGGTTCCTTCCGCTTCGAGGGGCTGGACGACGGCTCGTACACGGTGAAACTGCCGGCGTCGAACTTCGCCGCCCCCTACGAGGGCATCTCGTGGCTCGGGCCCACGCTCGTCACGCCCGCGATCATCGGGGCGTACCTGTGGATCTGGACGGGCTTCGCGATGGTCCTGATCGGCGCGGGCCTCGCGGCCCTGCCCCGGGACGCGCTGGAGGCGGCGCGGATGGACGGCGCGAACGAGTGGCAGATCTTCCGGCGGATCACGGTGCCGCTGCTGGCGCCGGTACTGACGGTGGTCTTCGTGACCCTCGTGATCAACGTGATGAAGGTCTTCGACCTCGTCTACATCATCGCGCCCGGGCCGGTGCAGGAGGACGCGACCGTGCTCGCGACGCAGATGTGGCTGGTGTCGTTCGGCGGTGGCAACAACCAGGGGCTGGGCAGCGCGCTGGGCGTCCTGCTTCTGCTGCTGGTCATCCCGGCCATGGTCTTCAACGTCCGTCGTTTCCGAGGGAGTCAGCGATGAACGCGGTCAGGCGGGGCCTGGGCAACGGAGTCGTCCAGGCGGCTCTGGTGGTGGTCGGGCTGGTGTGGCTGACGCCGCTGGCCGGTCTGTTCCTGTCGTCCCTGCGGTCCGCCGAGGACACGGCGTCGGGCGGCTGGTGGACCGTGTTCAGCAGTCCCGGCCAGCTGTCCTTCGACAACTACTCGGCGCTGCTGGCGAACGCCGGGATCAGCCAGGCCTTCTGGAACACCGTGCTGATCTCGGTGCCGGCGACCGTGCTGGTCGTGGTCATCGCGGCGCTCGCCGGGTACGCCTTCGCATGGCTGGACTTTCCCGGGCGCGAGGCGATCTTCCTGGTCGTGGTGGCGCTGCTGGTGGTGCCCGTGCAGATCGGACTGCTCCCGGTCGCCAAACTCTTCGGCCAGCTGGGGCTGTTCGGCACGATTCCGGGTGTCGTGCTGTTCCATGTGGCGTACGGGCTGCCGTTCGCGGTGTTCCTGCTGCGCAACTACTTCGCCGAGATGCCGAAGGAGATGCTGGAGGCGGCGCGGATGGACGGGGGGAGTGAATGGCGGATCTTCACGCGGCTCGTGCTGCCGGTGGGGCGGCCCGCGATCGCCTCGCTCGCCATCTTCCAGTTCCTGTGGGTGTGGAACGACATGCTGGTGGCGCTGCTGTTCGCCGACAGTGCGTCGCAGCCGCTGACGGTTGAACTCCAGTCGCAGATACGGCAGTTCGGGAGCAACATCGATGTGCTGGCGCCGGGGGCGTTCGTGTCGCTGGTGGTGCCGGTGGTCGTGTTCTTCGCGTTCCAGCGGCACTTTGTGCAGGGGGTGATGGCGGGGTCGGTGAAGTAGGGGTTCTTCGCCCCCGCCGCCCCTACCCGTGCCGTCCTAGAAGGGGCTCCGCCCCTTCGACCCCGCTCCTCAAACGCCGGAGGGGCTGGTTTAGCCCGTCCTGCGTTTGAGGACGAGGCCCTTTCGGGGCCGATGCGGGGGTCTGGGGGCGGCAGCCCCCAGGGATGGGACGGGTAGGGGCGGCGGGGGCGAGAAACTGCCCCCGCCGCCCCCCACTCACGCCGACGCCGGCGGATACATGGACCGCGGCAACTGCGACGCCGCCGCCGAGTCCAGCAGCCACAGCGTCCTGGCGCGGCCATACGCTCCCGCCGCCGGCGCCTGGATCTCACCCGCGCCGGACAGCGCGATCGCCGCGGCCTGGGCCTTGTCCTCGCCCGCCGCGAGCAGCCACACCTCACGTGCCGCCCGAATCGCGGGCAGGGTGAGCGTGACACGGGTCGGCGGGGGCTTCGGGGCGCCGTGGACTCCGACGACCGTGCGCTGGGTCTCCCGCACCGCGGGGTGTTCCGGGAACAGGGACGCGACGTGGGTGTCGGGGCCCACGCCCAGCATCAGGACGTCGAAGGTGGGAACCGCGCCGTGGTTCTCCGGGCCGGCCGCCCTGGCCAGTTCGTCCGCGTATGAGGCGGCCGCAGCCTCCACGTCCGCGCCGAACGGGCCGTCCGACGCGGGCATGGCGTGCACCCGCTTCGGGTCCAGCGGCACCGCGTCCAGCAGGGCCTCGCGGGCCTGCGTGACGTTGCGCTCCGGGTCGCCCTCGGGGAGGAAACGCTCGTCGCCCCACCACAGGTCGAGGCGGCCCCAGTCGATGGCGTCCCGGGCGGGGGCGGCCGCCAGCGCGGCCAGCAGGCCGTTGCCGTTGCGACCGCCCGTGAGGACCACGGACGCCGAGCCCCGGGAGGCCTGGGCGTCCACGATCTTCGTGATCAGCCGGGCCGCCGCGGCCTGCGCCATCAGCTCCTTGTCGTGGTGCACGACCAGCTGCGGGGTACTCACTTCGCCGCCGCCTTCTTCACTTCCTGCGCCGTCGCTTCCTTCGCGGCTGCCTTCGCAGCGATTTCGGCGGGCGTTCCGACCGATGCTCCTTTGGCCGGTGAGGCCGGTGAGGCCGGTGAGGTTGACGAGGCCCCTGAGGCTGACGAGGCCGACGAGGCCGACGAGGCCGTTGGCTCCTCCGCCCTCGCCACAGCGGCCTCGGCCAGCGCCACCGCCTGCACCGCCTTGGCCACGGCCGCCTCGGCCGCCTCCGCGCCCCGAACCGCCGCAGCCGGCACGGAGTTCAGCCGCTCCACCCCGAACCGCAGCGCCGACGCGTACGTGTCGTCCGGGTCGAGCCGCCGCAGCTCCTCCGCGATCAGCTCGGCCGTCTCCCGCCGCTTCAGCGCCACCGCGCGGTCCGGCTGGCCCTGGATGGAGAGGGTCGCCAGGGAACCGTCCGCACGGTCGAGCACTATCGGGCCGCAGTCCGTGTCCATACGGACCGCCGTCAGACCGGGGCCCGACGACAGCGACCGCTTCACGGGGACGTCCAGCCGGTCCGCGAGCCACATCGCCAGCAGCTCACAGCTCGGGTTGAACTCCTCGCCCTCCACCTCGACGGCCTGCACATCGCAGACCACCTGGTCCAGGGCCGCCGCCAGCATCGAACGCCACGGCGTGATCCGGGTCCAGGACAGGTCGGTGTCGCCCGGCGTGTAGGCGTCGGCGCGGGACGACAGCTCCCGCACAGGCTGCTCCGAGGCGTACGTGTCCGTCACCCGGCGCTGGGCGAGGGCGCCCAGCGGGTCCTTCGCCGGGTCGAGCGGCGCGTTCACCGGCCACCAGACGACGACGGGGGCGTCCGGCAGCAGCAGCGGCAGGACCACCGACTGCGCGTGGTCGGACACCTCGCCGTACAGCCGCAGGATCACCGTCTCGCCGGAGCCCGCGTCCGCGCCCACCCGCACCTCGGCGTCCAGCCGGGACTGCGTACGGTCGCGGGGCGAGCGCGAGACGCGCTTGATGACGACGAGCGTGCGCGAGGGGTGCTCGTGCGAGGCGTCGTTCGCCGCCTTGAGGGCGTCGTACGCGTTCTCCTCGTCCGTGACGATGACCAGCGTGAGCACCATGCCGACGGCCGGCGTGCCGATGGCCCGTCGCCCCTGCACCAGCGCCTTGTTGATCTTGCTGGCCGTGGTGTCCGTGAGGTCTATCTTCATGGCCGGCGCCAGCTCCGTCCGTCTCGCTCGAGCATTTCGTCCGCCTCGACGGGGCCCCAGGTACCGGACGGGTACTGGGCGGGCCTGCCGTGCGTGTCCCAGTACTCCTCGATCGGGTCGAGGATCTTCCAGGACAGCTCGACCTCCTCGGTGCGCGGGAAGAGGTTCGAGTCGCCGAGCAGAACGTCGAGGATCAGGCGCTCGTACGCCTCGGGCGAGGACTCCGTGAAGGACTCGCCGTACGCGAAGTCCATCGACACGTCCCGGATCTCCATCGACGTGCCCGGCACCTTAGAGCCGAAGCGGACGGTGACGCCCTCGTCGGGCTGGACGCGGATCACGATCGCGTTCTGGCCCAGCTCCTCGGTGGCCGTCGTGTCGAAGGGGGAGTGCGGGGCGCGCTGGAAGACCACCGCGATCTCGGTGACCCGGCGGCCCAGCCGCTTGCCGGTGCGCAGATAGAAGGGGACGCCCGCCCAGCGGCGGTTGTCGATCCCCAGCTTGATCGCGGCGTAGGTGTCGGTCTTCGACTGGGCGTCGGTGCCCTCCTCCTGGAGGTAGCCGACCGCCTTCTCGCCGCCCTGCCAGCCGGCCGCGTACTGCGCGAACACGGTGTCCCGGCCCAGGTCCTTCGGCAGCCGTACGGCGCCCAGGACCTTGGTCTTCTCCGCCGCCAGCGCGTCCGCGTCGAAGGACGCCGGCTCCTCCATGGCCGTCAGGGCCATCAGCTGGAGGAGGTGGTTCTGGATGACGTCACGGGCGGCGCCGATGCCGTCGTAGTACCCGGCCCGGCCGCCGATGCCGATGTCCTCGGCCATGGTGATCTGCACGTGGTCCACGAAGGACCGGTTCCAGATCGGCTCGAACATCGTGTTGGCGAACCTGAGCGCCAGGATGTTCTGGACGGTCTCCTTGCCCAGGTAGTGGTCGATCCGGAAGACCTGGTCCGGGGCGAAGACCTCGTGGACGACCTTGTTGAGCTCCTCGGCCGACTTCAGGTCGTGGCCGAACGGCTTCTCGATGACCGCGCGGCGCCAGGAGCCGCTCGTCTGGTCGGCGAGGCCGTGCTTCTTCAGCTGCTGGATGACCACCGGGAACGAGCGCGGCGGCACCGACAGATAGAAGGCGAAGTTGCCGCCCGTGCCCTGTGCCTTGTCCAGCTCCTCGATGGTGCCGCGCAGCCGCTCGAAGGCATCGTCGTCGTCGAAGGTGCCCTGCACGAAGCGCATGCCCTGGATGAGCTGCTGCCAGACCTCCTCGCGGAAGGGGGTGCGGGCGTGTTCCTTGACCGCGTCGTGGACCTCCTGCGCGAAGTCCTCGTTGGCCCACTCGCGGCGGGCGAAGCCGACCAGCGAGAAGCCCGGCGGCAGCAGACCCCGGTTGGCGAGGTCGTACACCGCGGGCATCAGCTTTTTACGTGACAAATCGCCCGTAACGCCGAAGATCACCAGGCCCGACGGCCCCGCGATACGCGGGAGCCGTCGGTCGGCGGCGTCACGAAGCGGGTTCGCTTCAGTGACGTTGAAGGGTGGCAAGGGATCAGCCCTCCGAGGGGGCGAGGCGCTCGAGTTCCGCCTCGGTCGACTTGAGCAGGTCGTTCCAGGACGCCTCGAACTTCTCGACGCCCTCGTCCTCCAGCAGCTGCACCACGTCGTCGTACGAGATCCCGAGCCGCTCGACCGCGTCCAGGTCGGCACGGGCCTGCTCGTAGGTGCCGGCGATGGTGTTGCCGGTGATCTCGCCCTTCTCCTCCGTGGCCTCGAGGGTGGCCTCGGGCATGGTGTTGACCGTGTTCGGCGCCACCAGGTCGTCGACGTACAGGGTCGGCTTGTAGGCCGGGTCCTTCACGCCGGTCGAGGCCCACAGCGGACGCTGCTTGTTGGCGCTCGCGTTCTCCAGCACGCTCCAGCGGTCCGAGGAGAAGACCTCCTCGTACGCCTGATAGGCGAGGCGCGCGTTGGCCACGCCCGCCTTGCCGCGCGCGGCCTTGGCCTCGTCGGTGCCGAGGGCGTCGATGCGCTTGTCGATCTCGGTGTCCACGCGGGACACGAAGAAGGACGCCACGGAGCGGATGAGCGACAGGTCGAGCCCGCGCTCCTTCGCCTTCTCCAGGCCCGCGAGGTAGGCGTTCATGACCTCGCGGTAGCGCTCCAGCGAGAAGATCAGCGTGACATTGACGCTGATGCCGAGGCCGATGACCTCGGTGATCGCCGGCAGGCCCGCCTTGGTGGCCGGGATCTTGATCAGGGTGTTGGGACGGTCGACCAGCCAGGCCAGCTGCTTGGCCTCGGCGACCGTCGCCGTGGTGTTGTGGGCCAGGCGCGGGTCGACCTCGATCGACACGCGGCCGTCCTGGCCGCCGGTGGCGTCGAAGACCGGGCGCAGGATGTCGGCGGCGTCCCGGACGTCCGCCGTGGTGATCATGCGGATCGCCTCTTCGACGGTGACCTTGCGGGCGGCGAGATCGGCGAGCTGCTGCTCGTAGCCGTCACCGCCGCTGATCGCCTTCTGGAAGATCGACGGGTTGGTGGTGACACCGACGACGTGCTGCTGGTCGATCAGCTCGGCGAGGTTGCCGGACGTGATGCGCTGGCGCGACAGGTCGTCCAGCCAGATCGCGACGCCCTCCTCGGAGAGGCGCTTGAGTGCGTCTGTCATGGAAAATCAAACTCCTACGTCTCGTATATGAGCGTCAGCGCTGGGCCGCGGCGAGGGATTCCCGCGCGACGGCAGCCACGTTCTCGGCAGTGAAGCCGTACTCGCGGAAAAGGACCTTGCCGTCGGCGGAAGCGCCGAAGTGCTCCAGGGAAACGATGCGACCCGCGTCCCCGACGTACTTGTGCCAGGTCAGACCGATACCGGCCTCGACGGCGACCCGCGCCTTGACGGCCGGCGGAAGGACGCTGTCCCGGTACCCCTGGTCCTGCTCCTCGAACCACTCCACCGACGGCATCGACACGACCCGCGTCGGCACACCGGAAGCCTGGAGCTGCTCGCGCGCCTCCACGGCGACGTGCACCTCGGAACCGGTCGCGATGAGGACGACCTCCGGCTCGCCACCCTCGGCCTCGAACAGGACGTAACCACCACGTGCGGCGTCGTCGTTGGCCTCGTACGTCGGCACACCCTGACGGGTCAGCGCGAGCCCGTGCGGGGCGCCCTTGCCGAACTCCTTGGTGTAGCGCCCCAGGATCTCGCGCCAGGCGATCGCGGTCTCGTTGGCGTCCGCCGGGCGGACGACGTTCAGACCGGGGATGGCGCGCAGGGACGCGAGGTGCTCGATCGGCTGGTGGGTGGGGCCGTCCTCACCCAGACCGATCGAGTCGTGCGTCCACACGTACGTCACCGGCAGGTGCATCAGCGCCGACAGGCGGACGGCGTTGCGCATGTAGTCGGAGAAGACGAGGAACGTACCGCCGTAGATACGGGTGTTGCCGTGCAGCGCGATGCCGTTCATCTCCGCGGCCATGGAGTGCTCGCGGATGCCGAAGTGGATCGTGCGGCCGTACGGGTTCGCCTCCGGCAGCGGGTTGTCCGCCGGGAGGAACGACGACGTCTTGTCGATCGTCGTGTTGTTGGAGCCGGCCAGGTCGGCCGAACCGCCCCACAGCTCGGGGATCACGGCACCCAGCGCCTGGAGCACCTTGCCGGAGGCGGCACGCGTGGCGACGCCCTTGCCGGGCTCGAAGACCGGGATCTTCTCCGCCCAGCCGGTGGGCAGCTCGCCCGCGGCGATGCGGTCGAACTCGGCGGCGCGCTCCGGGTTGTTGTCACGCCACAGCTGGAAGGACTTCTCCCACTCCGCCTTCGCGTCGGCGCCCCGCTCCAGTGCCTTGCGGGTGTGGGTGATGACCGCGTCCGTGACCTCGAAGGACTGCTCCGGGTCGAAGCCGAGGACGCGCTTGGTGGCCGCGACCTCGTCGTCGCCGAGCGCCGAGCCGTGGGCGGCCTCGGTGTTCTGCGCGTTCGGGGCGGGCCAGGCGATGATCGAGCGCATCGCGATGAAGGACGGCTTGTCCGTCACCTGCTTCGCGGCCTCGATCGCGTTGTAGATGGCGTGCGGGTCGAGGTCGCCGTCCGGCTTCGGGGCGATGCGCTGGACGTGCCAGCCGTACGCCTCGTACCGCTTGACGACGTCCTCGGAGACCGCGGTCTCGGTGTCGCCCTCGATCGAGATGTGGTTGTCGTCCCACAGCAGCACGAGGTTGCCGAGCTTCTGGTGGCCGGCCAGCGAGGACGCCTCGGCGGAGATGCCCTCCTGGAGGCAGCCGTCACCGGCGATGGCGAAGACGAAGTGGTCGAAGGGGGAGGTGCCCTCGGCGGCCTCCGGGTCGAACAGACCGCGCTCGTAGCGGGCGGCCATCGCCATGCCGACCGCGTTGGCGACACCCTGGCCGAGCGGGCCGGTCGTCGTCTCGACGCCCGTGGTGTGGCCGTACTCCGGGTGACCGGGGGTCTTCGAACCCCACGTCCGGAACGCCTTCAGGTCGTCCAGCTCCAGGCCGAAGCCGGCCAGGTACAGCTGGGTGTAGAGGGTCAGGGACGAGTGGCCGGCGGACAGCACGAAGCGGTCGCGACCGACCCACTCGGCGTCCGCGGGGTCGTGCCGCATCACCTTCTGGAAGAGGGTGTAGGCGGCGGGGGCCAGGCTCATCGCCGTACCCGGATGGCCGTTTCCGACCTTCTGTACGGCGTCGGCGGCCAGGACGCGGGCGGTGTCGACAGCCCGCTGGTCCAGCTCGGTCCACTCGAGGTCTGTGGTGGTCGGCTTGGTGCTCACCCTGGGTCAGGGCTCCTCTCCACATGTCGGTTGCCGGTGTCACGGGCACACACCCCCACCGGCTGCCGGCGTACTCGGCGTCGGCCGGCCGTTGTCGAGCCTACCCCCGGAAGTACGTGCGTTTTTTCGAGTCATTCCAGACTGCCGGGCGTCGCCGGGATGTGCCTCCCGACTAGGTCGTTCCGCGTTCGGCAAGTGAATACGCAGGCGCTCATCCGGGTGCTCAATCGAGCCGTGACGCGCCCGTCGGACCACCCCCTTCAACACGACCCCACCCCCGCGAATGTCCGGGTCTGGGCAACGTCTACAGTGGCGTGGTACGCGCGAGCCTTTACCGGTACTTCACACGGGGAGGCTTGCTGGGATGTCTCTGTCAGGGGTGTGCGTGACGGCCGTTGAATCCCGTCCAGCGGGGATTATCGGGACGAGCCAGAGCCCGAGCCGGCGGCCGATCGGGGCCCGGGTCAAGGCGTTCGTGGCGCTGACCAAGCCGCGGATCATCGAGCTGCTGCTGATCACCACCGTTCCGGTGATGTTCCTCGCCGAGCAGGGCGTGCCCGACCTCGGTCTGGTGCTGCTCACCTGCGTCGGCGGCTACCTCTCGGCAGGCGGCGCCAACGCGCTGAACATGTACATCGACCGCGACATCGACGCGCTCATGGACCGCACCTCGCAGCGCCCGCTGGTCACCGGGATGGTCAGCCCGCGCGAGTGCCTGGCCTTCGGCATCACGCTGGCGGTCGTCTCGACGCTGCTGTTCGGCCTCACCGTCAACTGGCTGAGCGCCTGGCTCTCGCTCGGAGCGCTCCTCTTCTACGTCGTCGTCTACACGATGATCCTCAAGCGGCGTACCTCGCAGAACATCGTGTGGGGCGGCATCGCGGGCTGCATGCCGGTGCTGATCGGCTGGACGGCCGTCACGAACTCCCTCACCTGGGCGCCGCTCATCCTCTTCCTGGTCATCTTCTTCTGGACGCCGCCGCACTACTGGCCGCTGTCCATGAAGGTGAAGGACGACTACGCGCGCGTGGGCGTGCCCATGCTCCCCGTCATCGCCTCGAACAAGGTCGTCGCGAAGCAGATCGTCATCTACAGCTGGGTGATGGTCGCGGTGTCCCTTCTGTTGACGCCGCTCGGCTACACCGGTTGGTTCTACACCGCGGTCGCGCTGGCCGCGGGCGGCTGGTGGCTGTGGGAGGCGCACGCGCTGCAGAACCGCGCGAAGGCCGAGGTGACGGGCGGGAAGCTGAAGGAGATGCGCCTGTTCCACTGGTCGATCACCTATGTGTCGCTGCTGTTCGTGGCGGTGGCGGTGGACCCCTTCCTGCGCTGACGTACGTCACAGGGCCCTGCTCTCGCCAGTCGGCCTACCCGTGAGTAGCATCCTGGTCATGGCAGACAAGGTGGCCAAGCTGGCCAAGCAGATCAACACCTTCGCGAAGTCCCATGGCGGCGCCGAGGCCCAGGTGGCCTACATCGGCGAGCGAGGCGCCCGGATCGTGCTCGTCGGCGAGGACGGCGGCTGGGGCGACCTGGTGGCACCGTCGTACGAGATCGCCGAGCAGGCGGTGGAGAAGGCCGGGGTCACGCGCCACGAGTCCTTCGACGGCGAGTTCGCGGCAAAGGTGACGACGGGCCCGTACGAGTGGAAGCGGATGGCCGGCATCCAGATCGGCGGCTGAACAGCCCACCCCTTTCGCAACACCTAGTCACCGGTTCACCCGTTAGGACGTGTAGCAAGCGCAGTCCATCGACGGGGAGTCCGGATGTTCGACACGCCATCCCTCGTGGACCAGTACTGCCACGGCGTACTGCGCACGGAACTGGGCCTCGGCACCTTCGAGGCCCAGTTGGCCCGCACAGAAGGCCCACCGGCCCCCGGCACCACGCTCTTCGACACCCAGACGGGTTTCGCCGTACGCCGCTGGTGCCCCCCGCTGCTCGGCCTCGAACCGCACTGCCCACCCGCCCGCTACCTGGCCAGGCGCCGTGAACTCGGCGTACTGGAAGCGGGCCGGCGTCTACTGCGCGGCAGTGGCATCACGACGTATCTGATCGACACCGGCCTGCCCGGCGACCTCACCGGCCCCACCGAACTGGCCTCCGCCGCCTCCGCCGAGACCCACGAGATCGTGCGCCTGGAACTGCTCGCCGAACAGGTCGCCGACACCTCCGGCACCGTCGAGTCCTTCCTCGCCAACCTCGCCGAATCGGTGCACGGTGCGGCGGCCGGCGCCGTGGCCTTCACCTCCGTCGCCGGAGTACGGCACGGACTCGCGCTCGCGCCCGAGCCGCCGGGGCCGGGAGAGGTGCGGGGCGCGGCGGGCCGCTGGCTGGCGGGGCGCAGGGTAGGCGGGGAGCTGACCGACCCGGTGCTGCTACGGCACCTGCTGTGGATCGCGGTGGCGTCGGGACTGCCGCTCCAACTGCACGCGGGGCTCGGGGAGCCGGGCGTGCGCATCGACCGCACGGACCCGGCGCTGCTCACCGACTTCGTCCGCGCCACGGCCGGCCTCGGCACCGATCTGGTCCTGCTGCACGGCTACCCGTACCACCGGCACGCCGCCCACCTCGCCGGCGTCTTCCCGCACGTCTACGCCGACTCCGGCGCCGCCCTCATCCGCACGGGCGCCCGCGCGGCCACGATCCTCGCCGAGATCCTGGAGCTGGCCCCCTTCGGCAAGATCCTCTTCTCCAGCGGGGCCCAGGGCCTGCCCGAACTGCACGTCGTGGGCGCGGGACTCTTCCGCGAGGCCCTCGGCAGGGTGCTCGGCGGCTGGGTCGCCGAGGGGGCGTGGTCGCTGGCGGACGCGCAGCGGGTGGCGGGGATGGTGGCGGCGGGCAACGCGAAGCGGGTGTACGGGCTGGGGTGAGCCGTACAGACTGGGCGGATGCCGACCACTGCCTTGATCGACCGGTTTCTCACGGAGCTCGCCCCTCTCGCGCCCGTCGCCGTGTGGGCACACGGTTCGCTGGCCGGGGGCGACTACCAGGAGGGACGCAGCGACCTCGACCTGATCGCCGTCCTGGACGGCCCGCTCACGCCCCGTACCGTCTGGCGGCTGGCGAAGCTCCACGCCCGGCTGCGGGCCGAGCCGCTCGCAGGGCAGCTGCACTGCAGCTACCTGACGCCCGACACGGCGGACGACCCCGACCGGCCTCATCTCACCTGGGCGCACCAGGAGCTGTTCAAACGGCCGGTGACGCCGGTGACCCGACGCGAGCTGCACGCCTTCGGGCTGGTGCTGCAGGGGAAGGCGCCCGGCAGGCTGCTGCCGCCGGTTTCGGACCGGGAGCTCGGCGACTTCGTCGTGCGCGACCAGCGGGACTTCTGGCGGCCGGCCGTCGACGACGCGCACCTGTGGACGCGGGACGTCTGGGTCGACCTGGGGCTGATCACCTTCGCCCGGGCGGGCATCACCCTGAGCGAGGGCCGCCTGATCTCCAAGCGGGAGGCCCTGGACCTGCTGCCCGGTCTCGGGGTGTCCGCAGAGGTGGTCGAGGACATCCGCCGGCGCCGCTACGACGACGCCGCAACGCCGCCGGACGAGGAGTGGGCGGCGCGCAGGGCCGGGCTGACGCGGGCCTACCTGGGGTCGGCGATCGACGAGCTGGTGGCGGCGTACAGCTGACTCACGCGCGCGTGCCGACCGTCGCCTCGGCCGCCGGAGCCTGGACGCCGATCTCGTCGAGCGGCCGTTCCCGCAGGGACAGCAGCACCCGCAGCACCGCGATCCAGGTCACGGCCGAGCCGAACATGTGCAGGCCGACGAGGATCTCGGGCAGGTCCGTGAAGTACTGGACGTAGCCGATGACGCCCTGGGCGAGAAGGATCAGGAACAGGTCGCGGGTGCGGTTCAGGGGGTTCTTCGGGGCGTCGACCGCCTTGAGGACGAACCACAGGGCGAACGTCAGCGTGACCACGATCCAGGCCAGCACGGCGTGCAGCTTGGTGACGTTCTCCCAGTCGACCGGCATCCGCTCGACCTCGCTGGAGTCGCCCGCGTGCGGACCCGCGCCCGTGACCACCGTGCCGACCAGGATCAGCAGCACCGAGGCCCCGACCAGGACCCACACCAGCTGCTGCACCGCCTTGCCGATCAGGGGACGCGGCGCCGTGTCACCCTCCCGGGTGCGCTGCCACATCACCGTCGCGACCGCGATGAGGGCGGACGTCGCCACGAAGTGGGCCGCGACCGTGTACGGGTTGAGGCCGACCAGGACGACGATGCCACCGAGCACCGCGTTGCTCATGACGATCCAGAACTGCGCCCAGCCCAGACGGGTCAGGCCGCGCCGGTACGGCTTGGTGGAGCGGGCCGCGATGATCGCCCAGCCGACGGCGGCGCACAGCACATAGGTGAGCATGCGGTTGCCGAACTCGATGGCGCCGTGCAGGCCCATCTCGCTGGTGGCGGTGAGCGAGTCGTCGGTGCACTTGGGCCAGGTCGGGCAGCCGAGCCCGGAACCGGTGAGGCGTACCGCACCGCCGGTGACCACAATGAACACCGACATCACGAGCGCGGCGAGGGCCGCCCGTTGGACCGTCCTCGGGGTCGGGGTCCAGCGTGCGGCGATGAAGGCGAGGGGGTTGCGCACGGCCGCTACGGCGTCGGCGCGGGTCAGCTTTGGCACGCGCCCTATCGTAGGCGGCCGCTTGTGCACGCTTTCACGAGGGTCCCCGGCCAAGGCGCCTGAGGGGCAGCGGGTGGCCCTGCGGCCTACTCCCAGCGGAAGAACTTCCCCGCCGCGGCCAGCCCCACGACCGCCCACACGGCCAGAATCCCCAGGTCGCCCCAGGGCATCCCGGCCCCGTGCTGGAGCACGTCGCGCAGTCCGTCGGAGAGCGCCGAGATGGGCAGCAGGCCGAGGACGTCCTGGGCGGCGTCCGGGAACTTGTCCAGCGGCACGATCACCCCGCCGCCCACGAGCAGCAGCAGGAAGACCAGGTTGGCGGCGGCGAGGGTGGCCTCGGCCTTGAGGGTGCCGGCCATCAGCAGCCCGAGTCCGGAGAAGGCCGCCGTGCCGAGGACGAGAAGGAGCAGCACGGCCAGGGGGCTGCCCTGCGGCGACCAGCCCAGCGCGAAGGCGATCACCGTCAGCAAGGCGATCTGCAGGACCTCGGTGACCAGCACCGACGCCGTCTTCGCGGTCATCAGGCCCCAGCGCGGCAGCGGTGAGGAGGCCAGCCGCTTCAGCACGCCGTACCGGCGCTCGAAGCCCGTGGCGATCGCCTGCCCCGTGAACGCCGTCGACATCACGGCGAGCGCGAGGATGCCGGGGGCGAGGAAGTCGACGGCCTCGCCGGCGCCCGTGTCGACGATGTCCACCGAGCCGAAGAGGACCAGCAGCAGGGTGGGGATCACGACGGTCAGGAGCAACTGCTCGCCGTTGCGGAGCAGCATCTTCGTCTCCAGCGCCGCCTGGGCCGCGATCATGCGGGGGAGGGGCGCGGCGCCCGGCCTCGGGGTGTACGTACCCGTGTCGACGGTGGTCACGAACGCAGCTCCTTGCCGGTGAGCTCCAGGAAGACGTCTTCGAGGGTGTGCCGTTCGACCGAGATGCGGTCCGGCATCACCCCGTGCTGTGCGCACCACGACGTCACCGTCGCGAGCAGCTGGGGGTCGACCTTGCCGACGACCCGGTAGGAGCCCGGCGTCAGCTCCGCGGCCGTGCAGTCGGCGGGCAGCGCCTTGAGCAGGGAGCCCACGTCCAGACCGGGCCGGCCGCTGAAGCGGAGGGTGTTCTCGGCGCCGCCGCGGCACAGGTCCTCGGGGGAGCCGTGGGCGATCACGCGGCCGGCGTCGATGATGGCGACGTCGTCGGCGAGCTGCTCGGCCTCGTCCATGTAGTGGGTCGTGAGGATCACGGAGACGCCGTCGGTGCGCAGGTCGCGGATCAGGTCCCAGGTGGCCCGGCGGGCCTGCGGGTCGAGCCCGGCCGTCGGCTCGTCCAGGAACACCAGCTCCGGGCGGCCGACCACGGCCATGGCGAGCGCGAGCCGCTGCTGCTGGCCGCCGGAGAGGCGGCGGTAGGTGGTCCGGCCGCAGCTGGCAAGGCCGAGCCGCTCGATGAGACCGTCGACGTCCAGGGGATGTGCGTGCAGTTTCGCCACATGCCGCAGCATCTCGTCCGCCCGCGCGCCCGAGTAGACGCCGCCGGACTGCAGCATCACGCCGATGCGGGGCCGCAGCTCGCCGGACTGCCGTATCGGGTCGAGGCCCAGGACCCGCACCGTGCCGGAGTCCGGCTTGCGGTATCCCTCGCAGGTCTCGACGGTCGTCGTCTTGCCCGCGCCGTTGGGTCCGAGTACGGCGGTGACGCCCGCGTGGGCCACCAGGTCTAGACCGTTCACCGCGGTCTTCGTGCCGTACCGCTTCACCAGGGCCTGGACCTGGAGCACGGGCTCAGTTCGCATGGCTCCAGAGTCTAGGTACGCCCTCGGTCCCCCGAACGGCCGGGTGCGCATCTGTTCATCGGCGCGGGTTCATATCTCCTCCGCGCGGGGCCGGTGCGTCTCCAGCCAGCGACACGCGTACGCCACCGCGTCGGCCAGCGGAAACAGCCGTGCGTCGGCCGCGCCCGCCTTGCCGCGTACGACGGGACGGTCCCGCTCGAAGTCATGGCCGAGTTCGTCGAACCGGTCCGAGGTGATCGACACCTCGGTCACCACCTCCCAGCCCGTGGGCCCCGGCCGCCCCACCTTCACCAGCGGTGACGGGATCCGGTACTCGGCGAGATGGAAGCCGGTGCACGTGTCGTAGCCGGCGCCGAGCAGCAGCACGCGCGCGTGGAGCGCCTCCAGCCGGGCGAGCGGGCTGCGCTCGCCGAGGCGGCAGTCGGGGGCGTGGCCGTCGGTGATCTCCGCCGAGCGCGGGCCGACGGCGGCGAACGACGTCTGCGGATGGGCGCTGCGCAGGGCGCCCGGCCAGGTCCGTACGGTCTCCGGGACGACGCCGACCCCGCGCGTGGGCGTGGTCAGCGGGTCGTACGCGGGCATGGTGGCCCGGATCGTCTCCCACCAGTCCTCGGGCACGGGCGGGTTGCTCCACACCGCCGGGTCGGAGAGGTCGCCGGTCTGGGTGGGGACCACCAGCGTGCCGTCCGGGCCGAGGGCGTCCAGCAGCGCCTGGACGACCGCGACGGCCCCTCCGCAGACCCAGCCGAGGGCGCTGAGCGAGGAGTGCACGAGGAGGGTTTCACCGCTTTGGACGCCTAGCTCGCGCAGTTGTGCCGCGAGCGTGCCCCGAGTGACAAGAGGCCCGGTCGGAGGGGGTGTGGACATGCTTCCGGAGTGTTCCGGACGGGGCCTCGAAATGCCACCGGTTTGATCGATCAAAGATCATTTCCGCAGGTCAGATTAGGTATACCTAAGTGACGCAGGGCACCGTCGAGGGGCCCGGGCGTGGCTTGCCTGCCTTTGAGGAATTACGCAACAATGGCGTTGTGAAAAACGTCGGCGAGGCCAGGGAGACCCTCAGGGGAACCCCGCAGGAGGAGCTCGCGACCGGAGAGCGCTCGACGCGCAACCGGGTCGCGCGGTCCATCCTGGACCACGGGCCGTCGACCGTCGCCGAGCTGGCCGGCCGGCTGGGGCTGACCCAGGCCGCCGTACGCAGGCATCTGGACGCGCTGGCCGCGGACGACGTCGTGGAGGCTCGCGAGCAGCGCGTGTACGGCACGCGCACGCGTGGCCGTCCCGCCAAGGTCTTCGCACTCACCGACTGCGGCCGCGACGCCTTCGACCAGTCGTACGACCTGCTCGCCGTGGACGCCCTGAAGTGGATCGCCGAGCGCGAGGGCGGGAGCGAGGCGGTCGCCGCCTTCGCCCGCGCCCGGATCGCCGCCCAGGCGAGCGCCTACCGCAAGGCGATCGAGGCCGTCAGCCCGGATGAGCGCACCGAAGCCCTGGCCAAGGCCCTGAGCGCAGACGGGTACGCTGCAACGGCGCGCAGCGCACCCCTCCCCCAAAAAGGCGAGCAGCTCTGCCAGCACCACTGCCCGGTCGCCCATGTCGCGGAGCAGTTCCCGCAGCTGTGCGAGGCGGAGACGGAGATCTTCGCCGAGCTGCTCGGAACACACGTCCAGCGACTGGCGACGATCGCGCACGGCGACGGCGTCTGCACGACGTTCATCCCCAAGATTTCCCACACCACCCATAACGCACCTGCAAGCACGGCCGGGAGGAACCCCGCATGACTCTCCCCATCGAGGAGACTGCCCACCCTGAGCTCGAGGGTCTGGGCAATTACGAATACGGCTGGGCGGACTCCGACGAGGCCGGCGCCTCTGCCAAGCGCGGCCTGAGCGAGGACGTCGTCCGTGACATCTCCGCGAAGAAGAGCGAGCCGGACTGGATGACCAAGCTCCGCCTCAAGGGTCTGCGGCTGTTCGACAAGAAGCCCATGCCGAACTGGGGCTCGGACCTCTCGGGCATCGACTTCGACAACATCAAGTACTTCGTGCGTTCCACGGAGAAGCAGGCGGAGTCCTGGGAGGACCTGCCCGAGGACATCAAGAACACCTACGACAAGCTGGGCATCCCGGAGGCGGAGAAGCAGCGCCTCGTCGCCGGTGTCGCCGCCCAGTACGAGTCGGAGGTCGTCTACCACCAGATCCGCGAGGACCTGGAGGAGCAGGGCGTCATCTTCCTCGACACCGACACCGCCCTGAAGGAGCACCCGGAGCTCTTCAAGGAGTACTTCGGCACGGTCATCCCGGTCGGCGACAACAAGTTCGCGTCGCTGAACACCGCGGTGTGGTCGGGCGGCTCCTTCATCTACGTGCCGCCGGGCGTCCACGTGGAGATCCCGCTGCAGGCCTACTTCCGTATCAACACGGAGAACATGGGCCAGTTCGAGCGGACCCTGATCATCGTCGACGAGGGTGCCTACGTGCACTACGTCGAGGGTTGCACGGCCCCGATCTACAAGTCGGACTCGCTGCACTCCGCGGTCGTCGAGATCATCGTCAAGAAGAACGCCCGCTGCCGCTACACGACCATCCAGAACTGGTCGAACAACGTCTACAACCTGGTCACCAAGCGCGCCGTCGCCTACGAGGGCGCGACCATGGAGTGGATCGACGGCAACATCGGCTCCAAGGTGACGATGAAGTACCCGGCCGTCTACCTGATGGGCGAGCACGCCAAGGGCGAGACCCTGTCCATCGCCTTCGCGGGCGAGGGGCAGCACCAGGACGCCGGCTCCAAGATGGTCCACATGGCGCCGAACACCTCCTCCAACATCGTGTCGAAGTCCGTGGCGCGTGGTGGCGGCCGTACCTCCTACCGCGGTCTGGTCGAGATCGGCGAGGGCGCCCACGGCTCGAAGTCCAACGTGCTGTGCGACGCGCTGCTCGTCGACACCATCTCCCGCTCCGACACGTACCCCTACGTGGACGTCCGCGAGGACGACGTGTCCATGGGCCACGAGGCGACCGTCTCCAAGGTCTCCGAGGACCAGCTCTTCTACCTGATGAGCCGCGGTCTGAGCGAGTTCGAGGCGATGGCGATGATCGTGCGCGGCTTCGTCGAGCCCATCGCGAAGGAGCTGCCCATGGAGTACGCGCTTGAGCTCAACCGGCTGATCGAGCTGCAGATGGAAGGCGCGGTCGGTTAAGACCGGTCCTTCGGTTAGCAGCTAGCGAAATCTGACGTAGGAAAGAGAGCAGACCGACAGCCATGGCTGAGGCTCAGAACATCCCCGTGGGCTCCACCACCGCGGGCCAGATCGCGGTGGCCGCCGAGTCGACCGTCGCCACGCGCATGAGCGCGCCCCCGTCCTTCGACGTCGCGGACTTCCCGGTCCCGCACGGCCGCGAGGAGGAGTGGCGGTTCACCCCGCTGGAGCGCCTGCGCGGGCTGCACGACGGCACCGCCGTGGCAACCGGCGACGGCCTCCAGGTCACCGTCGAGGCCCCCGAGGGCGTCACCGTCGAGACCGTCGGCCGCGACGACGCGCGCATCGGCAAGGCGGGCACGCCCGTGGACCGCGTCGCCGCCCAGGCCTACTCGGCGTTCGAGAAGGCCGGTGTCGTCACCGTCCCCAAGGAGACGGTCCTCACCGAGCCGATCCGCATCGCCGTGCACGGCGAGGGCGGGGTCGCCTACGGCCACCAGGTCGTGGAGCTCGGAGCCTTCGCCGAGGCCGTCGTCGTCATCGACCACACCGGTGACGCCGTGCTCGCCGCCAACGTCGACTACATCCTGGGCGACGGCGCCAAGCTCACCGTCGTCTCCGTCCAGGACTGGGACGACAAGGCCGTGCACGTGGGCCAGCACAACGCGCTGATCGGCCGGGACGCCACCTTCAAGTCGTTCGTGGTCACCTTCGGCGGCGACCTCGTACGCCTTCACCCGCGCGTCGCCTACGCCGGCACCGGTGGCGAGGCCGAGCTGTTCGGCCTCTACTTCACCGACGCGGGCCAGCACCAGGAGCACCGCCTCCTGGTCGACCACAACACCCCGCACTGCAAGTCCAACGTCGCCTACAAGGGCGCGCTCCAGGGCGACGCGGCGCACGCCGTGTGGATCGGCGACGTGCTGATCGAGGCCAAGGCCGAGGGCACGGACACCTACGAGATGAACCGCAACCTGGTTCTGACCGACGGCGCCCGCGTCGACTCCGTGCCGAACCTGGAGATCGAGACCGGCGAGATCGTCGGCGCCGGCCACGCCTCGGCGACCGGCCGCTTCGACGACGAGCAGCTCTTCTACCTGATGGCCCGCGGCATCCCCGCGGACGAGGCCCGTCGTCTCGTCGTACGCGGCTTCTTCGCCGAGCTGGTCCAGCAGATCGGCGTCGACGACATCGAAGAGCGCCTCCTCGTGAAGATCGACGAGGAGCTGGAGGCCACGGTCTGATGGCTTTCGTACGCGCCTGTGGGCTGAGCGAGCTGGAGGAGGACACCCCGAAGCGGGTGGAACTCGACGGCACGCCGGTCTCGGTCGTGCAGACCGAGGGGGAGGTGTTCGCGATCCACGACATCTGCTCGCACGCGAACGTCTCGCTCTCCGAGGGCGAGGTGGAGGACTGCCAGATCGAGTGCTGGCTGCACGGCTCCGCGTTCGACCTCAGAACCGGCAAGCCGTCCGGCCTTCCCGCGACGCGCCCCGTCCCCGTATACCCCGTAAAGATCGAAGGGGACGACGTGCTCGTCTCCCTCACCCAGGAGTCCTGAGGCACCCATGGCAACGCTTGAAATCCGAGACCTGCACGTCACCGTCGAGGCCGACAACGCCACGAAGGAGATCCTCAAGGGCGTCGACCTCACCGTGAAGCAGGGCGAGACGCACGCCATCATGGGCCCCAACGGCTCGGGCAAGTCGACCCTCGCCTACTCCCTCGCGGGTCACCCGAAGTACACGATCACTTCCGGCACCGTCACCCTCGACGGCGAGGACGTCCTGGAGATGTCCGTCGACGAGCGCGCCCGCGCGGGCCTGTTCCTGGCGATGCAGTACCCGGTCGAGGTCCCCGGCGTCTCGGTCTCCAACTTCCTCCGTACGTCCGCCACCGCCATCCGTGGCGAGGCCCCCAAGCTGCGCACCTGGGTGAAGGAGGTCAAGGAGGCCATGGAGCGCCTCAACATGGACCCCGCCTTCGCCGAGCGCAACGTCAACGAGGGCTTCTCCGGCGGTGAGAAGAAGCGCCACGAGATCCTTCAGCTGGAGCTGCTCAAGCCGAAGGTCGCGATCCTCGACGAGACCGACTCCGGTCTGGACGTCGACGCCCTGCGCGTCGTCTCCGAGGGCGTGAACCGGGTCCGTGAGACCGGTGAGGTCGGCACCCTGCTGATCACGCACTACACGCGCATCCTGCGCTACATCAAGCCCGACTACGTCCACGTCTTCTCCGCCGGCCGCATCGTCGAATCCGGCGGCGCCGAGCTCGCCGACAAGCTGGAGAACGAGGGCTACGAGGCCTACACGAAGGGTGGCGCATCCGCGTGACACAGCTGCCGGGCCTCCTCGACACCGAGGCGCTCCGCAAGGACTTCCCGATCCTGGACCGTGTCGTCCACGACGGCAAGAAGCTCGTGTATCTGGACAACGCGGCGACCTCGCAGACGCCGCGCCAGGTGCTCGACGTGCTCTCCGAGTACTACGAGCAGCACAACGCCAACGTCCACCGTGGCGTGCACGTCCTCGCCGAGGAGGCCACGGCGCTGTACGAGGGCGCGCGCGACAAGGTCGCGGAGTTCATCAACGCGCCTTCGCGTGACGAGGTGATCTTCACCAAGAACGCCTCCGAGTCGCTGAACCTCGTGGCCAACATGCTGGGCTGGGCCGACGAGCCCTACCGGGTGGACCACGAGACCGAGATCGTCATCACGGAGATGGAGCACCACTCCAACATCGTGCCGTGGCAGCTGCTCGCGCAGCGCACGGGCGCGAAGCTGAAGTGGTTCGGTCTCACGGACGACGGCCGGCTCGACCTGTCCAACATCGACGAGATCATCACCGAGAAGACGAAGATCGTCTCCTTCGTGCTGGTGTCGAACATCCTGGGCACGGTCAACCCGGTCGAGGCGATAGTGCGCCGTGCGCAGGAGGTCGGCGCGCTGGTCTGCATCGACGCCTCGCAGGCCGCACCCCACATGCCGATGGACGTGCAGGCGCTCCAGGCCGACTTCGTGGCCTTCACCGGCCACAAGATGTGCGGCCCGACCGGCATCGGCGTCCTGTGGGGCCGCCAGGAACTCCTGGAGGACCTGCCCCCGTTCCTGGGCGGCGGCGAGATGATCGAGACGGTGTCGATGCACTCGTCGACGTACGCTCCCGCCCCGCACAAGTTCGAGGCGGGCACGCCCCCGGTCTCGCAGGCGATCGGCCTGGGCGCGGCGATCGACTACCTCAACTCGATCGGCATGGACAAGATCCTCGCCCATGAGCACGCGCTCACCGAGTACGCGGTGAAGCGGCTGGCGGAGGTCCCCGACCTGCGGATCATCGGCCCGAGCACGGCCGAGGACCGCGGCGCCGCGATCTCCTTCACGCTCGGCGACATCCACCCGCACGACGTGGGCCAGGTCCTCGACGAGCAGGGCATCGCGGTCCGGGTGGGCCACCACTGCGCCCGCCCCGTGTGCCTGCGCTACGGAATTCCTGCGACCACGCGAGCGTCGTTCTATCTGTACTCCACGCCGGCCGAGATCGACGCACTGGTCGACGGCCTGGAGCACGTACGGAACTTCTTCGGCTGACGGGACGGGACGAGCGATCGCATGAAGCTGGATTCGATGTACCAGGAAGTCATCCTGGACCACTACAAGAACCCGCACGGGCGGGGCTTGCGGGATGGCGACGCCGAGGTGCACCACGTGAACCCGACGTGCGGCGACGAGATCACCCTGCGCGTGAAGTACGACGGCACGACGATCGAGGACGTCTCGTACGAGGGCCAGGGCTGTTCCATCAGCCAGGCCAGCGCGTCCGTACTGAACGACCTCCTCGTCGGCAAGGACCTCTCCGACGCGCAGAAGATCCAGGAGACCTTCCTGGAGCTGATGCAGTCCAAGGGGAAGATCGAGCCCGACGACGCGATGGAGGAGGTGCTGGAGGACGCGGTCGCGTTCGCCGGCGTCTCCAAGTACCCCGCCCGGGTCAAGTGCGCCCTCCTCAGCTGGATGGCGTGGAAGGACGCGACGGCCCAGGCGCTGGGCGGAGCCGACGCCGAAAGGAAGACGGCATGAGCGAGACCGTTGAGATGAAGCCGGCCTCGGAGGAAGAGGTCCGTGAGGCGCTGTACGACGTCGTCGACCCCGAGCTGGGCATCGACGTCGTCAACCTCGGCCTGATCTACGGCATCCACATCGACGACGCGAACATCGCGACCCTCGACATGACCCTGACCTCGGCGGCCTGCCCGCTGACGGACGTCATCGAGGACCAGGCCAAGTCCGCCACGGACGGCCTCGTCAGCGAGCTGCGCATCAACTGGGTCTGGATGCCGCCGTGGGGTCCGGACAAGATCACGGATGATGGGCGGGAGCAGCTTCGGGCGCTCGGGTTCAACGTCTGAGGCCACCAGCGGCCTGACGCAAGCGGCGGTACCTTCCGGGTGCCGCCGCTTGCCTGTGTTCAGGCCAGCCCGCCGACCAGCCGGAACGACGAGTCCGACAGGTACAGGGAGCTGTACTCGAAGCGTTCGAGACGGACCACGAAGTTGCGGTGGCGCAGGAAGTAGCCCGGGTAGTTGACCGACTCCAGCATGGTGGCACCGGACTGGGTCGACGAGGCGCGGGGGCAGAAGGTGGCGTCCTGCCCGAAGAGCGCTGAGCCGTTGTCGCGCTCGGCGCGCAGGACGAAGGCGCGGTGGCGCAGGTACCTGCCGTCCCGCGTGGCGAAGGAGTAACAGGAGCTGTTTGCCAGGCCCTTGACCTGCTTGAAGGTCGAGTCCTCGCGGGACTCCGAGCCGTGGACCCGGTCCAGCCTCACGTAGCCGTCGCTCACGTGCCAGTAGCGGTCCGGGAAGTTGACCGAGCGGACGGATCGCCAGGTGGTGGCCGGGGGCTTCGGAGCGGCCGTCGGCGAACTCCCTTCGCGGGATGGTGACTTGGACGTCTCCGGCGCGGGTTTCGGTGTGGTGGCGTGCTGTTGGCCGGGTGCCCTGGTCCCCGGGTGTGGCGTCGACAGGCCGCTCTTGCCCTTCGGGGGAGTCGTCCCCGACGGGGTGGCGAAGGAGATCAGGCCGGGGGCCGACGGGTTCTCGGCGGAGGGCGACGCCGAGGGCGACCTGGCCTCGGATTCCCTTTCGGATACGGCGATCGCGGTGGCGCAGGCGACGATCGTCGCCACGGCCATCCCGCCCGCCAGCCACAGGCGGCGCGTCCCCGGCGCCCGGGAGGTGTCCGGGGCCCAGCCGTTCTCCCAAGGTTGGTCCTGAGACGGCCGGGACTTGTTTTCTGGCATGCGCTGTTCCCCCCAGCGGCGTCATGGGGCGACGACCGCGGCTGCGAAGGCCCGGTATGTGAACGGTGAACAACAGTAGTGGAACCAGTAGTCCCGGAGCAGCCCTTTGGAAACAGCTGTATCCACATCGATTTCTCGGCGCCAGCCGAGACTCGCCGTGCCCGGTGGTGGCAGTGTTGAGGCGTGAACGGGGGTCGGGCGCGGCGGAGTTGGGGTGTGTGGGCGGCCGGCGGAGCCCCGGGGTGCCCTCGGCTGCGACAGGCGGCTGTCAGTCGCGGTACGTGTCCGTCGCGATCCCGACCGGCGAGCGGATCAACGGGTTCCCGTCACCTCGTTCCACGCCGCCCCACCCGACTCGGTGCCACGTCGACGACCGGCACCACGGCCGGCTCCTCCGGCATCCGGTGCCCGAGCGGAGCCATCCCGACGGTGCTGTTCCAGCGCACGGCCTGCACGGCTCGGGCGTGCGCCGCCTGGCGGTGCCGGATCGGTCGGCCGCCACCGGTCCCCGCGCGTTGGTCCCGGGGCGCGGCGACCTCGGTGGTCCGCAGGTGCTCGCCGATGTCAGTGACTACGTGCGGGAGTTGAGCGACGAGACCTGGCGGCGGGACTGCGCCACGGGCGAGGACGAGATTGCGGCCGCGGTGCGGGCGCTGTTGATCGGGCGGCATCCGGAGTGGGGCGGCCAGGAACGGATCGAGCCGGACGTGGGGTATCTGTGCGCCGAGCGCGCCGGATGTCCGTCCCGGCGGGGTAGGAGGCGTTGCCGGGTCCGGGCGCGGAGCAGGGCATCATGGCCGGGCAGCGTCGAAGATCACGCACCGTCAGGAGCCCCCGGATCATGGTCCACCGCATCCCTCACGCCCTCCGCCGAACGCTCGTGGCCACGGCGCTCTGCGGTGTGCTCGCCGTGGCCGCGGGCGGATGCGCGACGTCGTCCGAGGGGGAGGGGGGCGACGACCCGAAGCAGGTGGAACTGCCCGAGCCGGGGGTCGCCTTCGACTACCAGATCGGCGGCTCCTACCCGCCGCCCGCCGGCGTGCGCGCCGTCTCCCGCGACCGCACCGCCGAACCGGCGCCGGGCGTGTACAGCATCTGCTACGTCAACGCCTTCCAGGCCCAGCCGGACACCGAGGACTGGTGGCAGGACCGCCACCCCGACCTGCTGCTCCGCGACGCCGACGGAAAGACGGTCGTCGACCAGGACTGGGACGAGGCCCTGCTGGACATCTCGACGGCCGCCAAGCGCGAACGGCTCGCGGGGATCGTCGGGAAGTGGATCGACTCCTGCGCCGAGTCCGGGTTCCAGGCGGTCGAGGCCGACAACCTCGACTCCAACGAGCGGTCCGACGGGCTGCTGACCGCCGACGACAACCTGGCCTTCGGCAAGCTGCTCGCCGCCCGGGCGCACACCGCCGGTCTGGCGATCGGCCAGAAGAACGCCGCCGAACTGGCCCGGCAGGGACACCGTATCGGCTTCGACTTCGCGGTCGCCGAGGAGTGCGGACAGTACGACGAGTGCGGCGCCTACGCGGACGCCTACGACGACCGGGTCTTCGTCATCGAGTACCGCGCGGACGGACTCAAGGCCGCCTGCGCCGAATGGGCCGACCGGCTGTCGGTGGTCCTGCGCGACCTGGACGTCGTACCGGCGGGGGAGAGCGGATACCGCCGCCGCGCCTGCTGAACCGAGCCGGCCCGGCACAGGCTTGTGTACGGTCGTACGCAACGTTGTGTACGCTTGTACACATGGGATACCTGCTGCTCGCCGGAGCCATAGCGGCCGAGGTCGCCGCCACGACCGCCATGAAGTACAGCGACGGCTTCAGCAGGCTGTGGCCGTCGCTGCTGACCGCTCTCGGATACGTCGTCTCCTTCGCGTTGCTGGCCCAGACGCTGAGGACCGTCGCCGTGGGTACGGCCTACGCGATCTGGGCCGGCGTCGGCACCGCGGCGATCGCCACCATCGGGATCCTGTTCCTGGGGGAGGGAATGACGGTCACGAAGGCCGCCGGCATCGCGCTGATCATCGTCGGCGTGGTGGTGCTGAACCTGGGAGGCGCGCACTGATGGCCCGGCGCTACGACCCCGAGCGACGTCAGCGGATCATCGACGCGGCGATCCGGGTCGTCGGGGAGAAGGGCATCGCGGGGCTGAGCCATCGCACCGTCGCCGCCGAGGCGGACGTGCCGCTCGGCTCCACGACGTACCACTTCAAGACCCTCGACGATCTGCTGGTCGCCGCTCTGCGCCAGGCCAACGAGGGCTTCGCCAAGGTGCTCGCCTCGCGCGGCGGCCTGGAGGACCCGGAGGCCGACCTGGCCGCCGAACTCGCGGGCTGGATGGGCGAGTGGCTCGCCGGGGACCGCACGGGCGTCGAGCTGGAGTACGAGCTCTACCTCGCCGCCCTGCGCCGCCCCGCCCTGCGCGCCGTCGCCGACGAGTGGGCGCGCGATCTCGCCGAGCGGCTGTCCCGCCGTACGGATCCGGTCACGGCGCGGGCGCTGGTGGCGTTGCTGGACGGGATCTGTCTGCAGGTGCTGCTCACGGAGGCGCCGTACGACGAGGAGTACGCGCGCGACGTGCTGCGCCGCGTGATTTCGTGACGAGAGGGCCGCCGAGGGCCCGCACCCTGAGACGCCCCCGCCACCGGTTGGCCCGCGCGGCCCCCCGCCGGTTAGGTTGCCCTCATGACCGACACGACTGCTCCTCGCACCACCGGCGCCGTGGCCGCCGGCCTCGCCACCATCGCCGCCGACGGCACCGTTCTCGACACCTGGTTCCCCGCGCCCGAGCTCGTAGCCGAGCCCGGACCCTCCGGCAGCGAGCGGCTCTCCGCCGAGCGCGCCGTCGAGCTGCTCGGCGAGGGTGCCGCTAAGGCGATCGGTCCGGACGCGCGCCGGGGCGTCGAGGTCGTAGCGGTCCGCACGGTCATCGCCTCGATCGACGACAAGCCGATCGACGCCCACGACGTCTATCTCCGCCTGCACCTGCTCTCCCACCGCCTGGTAAAGCCGCACGGCCTGAGCCTGGAGGGCCAGTTCGGCTTCCTCGCCAACGTCGCCTGGACCTCCCTCGGCCCGGTCGCCGTCGACGACGTCGAGAAGGTCCGGCTGAACGCCCGCGCCGAGGGCCTGCACCTCCAGGTCACCTCGATCGACAAGTTCCCGCGGATGACGGACTACGTCGCCCCCAAGGGCGTCCGCATCGCCGACGCCGACCGGGTCCGCCTGGGCGCCCACCTCGCCGCGGGCACCACCGTCATGCACGAGGGCTTCGTCAACTTCAACGCCGGCACCCTGGGCACCTCCATGGTCGAGGGCCGTATCTCCGCGGGCGTCGTCGTCGGCGACGGCTCCGACATCGGCGGCGGCGCGTCCACGATGGGCACGCTGTCCGGCGGCGGCAACGTGATCATCACCATCGGCGAGCGCTGCCTGGTCGGCGCCGAGGCGGGCGTCGGCATCGCGCTCGGCGACGAGTGCGTCGTCGAGGCCGGCCTGTACGTCACCGCGGGCACCCGCGTCACCATGCCCGACGGCCAGATCGTCAAGGCCCGCGAGCTCTCCGGCGCCTCCAACATCCTCTTCCGCCGCAACTCGGTCACCGGCACCGTCGAGGCCCGCCCGAACAACGCGGTCTGGGGCGGCCTGAACGACATCCTGCACAGCCACAACTGATCATGGGCGGCCGTGACCTGCGGCTGCCTGGTCGATCAGCGTCCTGACCTGACGCCGATCCACTGATCGCCCTTTCCGCCGACCAGCGGGACACCCGAAGCCCACGGCTCTGACCAGCTCAGATGCCGTGGGCTTCTGTCGTGGGCGTCAGTCGTCGGTGGCCGACGTCACCCCCACGGCGTCGGAATGCCGGGGGCTCCGCGACCCAAGGAGGCCGACATGGCCCATGAGGCCCCCCAACCCACATCGGTCGACCCGCACCCCTGGCGCGGAGCTCACCGCGGCTAGGCCGGCGACGGCCAGAGGGCCTGACTGCGCCGTCAGTCCCACGGCAGCGGGCTCACGTACGGGTTACTCGTCGTGACCTCCGGGCGGTCCAGGCAGATGAACGGGTGGACGCAGTTTCCGATCACCTGCCGAACCGACGAAACGAGGGCCGAAGGCTGATGACGGGTCGAGTGAAGACGAGCGAGCGGACCAGGACCGTGCTGCGCCTGGTGGTCGGGGTGCTGGCCGCGGGGGCGGCGTGCTGGCTGCCGGCCGGGACCGCGCACGCCGACGAGACCAACACGGGCTCGCACAACGGCCCCCGCATCGGGCTGGTCAACGTGGGGCAGGTCGACGACCCGATGGAGGATGTGCTGGAGCACTTCCTGCTCTTCGGCGACGGGTACAAGTGGGGCTGATCGCGCACGGCGCACCGTGAGCGTGGGCCGGGGCCCGTACCGCACCAAGAGGCGGTACGGGCCCCGCCGTATGCCCTGATCTATTTTCTGTGCGTCGGCATAGCGGCGGCACGCCGCACGCGTCACAAGGGGTAGGAGAGGCGGGCACCGGGCCCGCCCGGGGGAAGAGAAGGTGACGATGGATGCCGAAGCGCAGGAGAGCTTCCGGGAGTTCGTGGCGAACCGGTCGTCCGCGCTGCTGAAGACGGCGGTGCTGCTGACCGGCGGCGACGGGCACGCGGCGGAGGACCTTCTGCAGAACGCGCTGATCAAGGCGGCCGGCCGCTGGCATCGCATCGACGAGCCGGAGGCGTACATACGCCAGATCCTGTACCGGCAGCAGATCAGCCGCTGGCGGCTGAAGTGGTGGCGGCGCGAGCTGACCGTCGCCGAGCCGCCCGAGCCCGGCGCGAACCCGGACGCCGCCCCCGCCGCCGAGCTGCGGCTGCTGATGCGCGGCGCGCTGGCCCGGCTCACCGCACGGCAGCGCACCGTGCTGGTGCTGCGCTACTTCGACGACCTGCCGGAGGCCGACGTGGCCCGCATCCTCGGCTGCTCGGTCGGCACCGTACGGTCCACCACCCACCGATCCCTCGCCCGGCTGCGCACCCTCGCGCCCGAACTGGCCGCCCTGGGCCCGGCCGACGCCGCGCCCCGGCCGTCCCGTGACTTCTCGCCCGTGGAGGTGCGCTGAGTGAACGTCGAGGAACTCGTACGAGACTCCCTGAGGGAGCTGGCCGCCGAACAGCCGTCGGCGGGCCCCGGTTACGCGGACCGCGTGCTGGCCGTCCGCCGACGCCGCCGCACCCGCAGGATCGCCACCGTCGCCGCGGCCACCGCGGCCGTGGTCGGCATCGCGGTCGCGGTGCCGTTGCTGGACGCCGGCCGGGAGGACCTGCGTCCGGCGAGCGTGCTGGACGGCCGTGGGACCAGCGCCCACCCGGACCAGTCGCCGCCGCGTGACCTGATCGCGGCCGGGGACGTGGCGCTCGCCGCCTACACCACCTCGCGGATCGTCCCGCAGACGAAGAACCGCGGTGTCGCCGAGCGCACCTACTGGCTCCTGGACCCGAAGACCGGACGGTACGAGAAGGACGACAGGTGGTCCTTCGTCGCCGTCGCGCCCGGGATCAGAACGGCCGCCGTACTGGAGCGGAACCTGCCCGTGCGGCGGATCGGCCTGCTCGATCTCGCGACGGGGGAGGTCGAGCGGTGGATTCCGGTGGACCACGGGGTCGGCGGGCTGGCGTACTCGTACGACGGGCGGAAGCTGGTCGCGACGACCTACGACGAGAACCCCGACCTGCGCATCAGGCAGACGGGCGGGGATGGGGCGGTCTCCTGGGTGGCGGAGTTCGGCGAGTCGAGCCGCAGCGGCTTCCATGTCGTCGACGTCGCCTCCGGCACGGCCTCCTGGACCGGCGTCCGGTCCGGCAGTCGCGACATCAACTCCCGCCAGGACTTCGCCTTCAGCCGGACCGGTGACCTGGTGTACACGCAGGTCATCGGGCCGAGGGACGGTTTGCAGCAGTTCTACGACCTCGACGGCAACAAGGTCGCGGCGCCCGCGAACGAGCGCCACCTGCGCACGGACGTCGGCGCCAGGCTCTCCCCGGACGGCAGCCTCGCGGCCACCGGTCTGTCCAAGGAGGTTCCCGACAAGTCCTACTCCTCGATCCGCGATCCGCTCACCGGCAAGGAGATCACCAAGGTGCGCGGCGCGGAGCTGCTCGCCTGGGTGGACGGAAAGCGGCTCATCGCGCAGGAGCGGACCGCGGGCGAGGGGCCGTACCGGCCACGGCTCGTCCTGGTGACGATCGGCAGCGACGAGGTCCAGTGGCTGAGCGGCCCGAGCGCGCAGAAGGACGAGGACCTGTCCTTCGAGTGGGAGCCGGTCCTCGCCCGGCGCTGATCAGCCGGTAGTGAGCTCCTCGTACGCCGCAAGCAGCCCGTCGACCGCCTCCCGGCCGGCGGGCCGCAGCGGGGCGCGGACCGGGCCCGCGGGCAGGCCGAGCTCATTGAGCAGGGCCTTCGCGGTGACCGTGCCGGGCAGGCCCGCCGACATCATCAACTCGATGAGCGGCGTGGCACGTTGTTGGAGGCGGGCGGACACGGGGGTGTCGCCCGCCTCGAACGCGTCGAGGACCGCACGGAGCCGGTCCGGTACGACGTTCGCGACCGTGCTGATGTAGCCGGCACCGCCCACCGCGTACAGCGCGAGGATGTGCTCGTCGCAGCCCGCGTAGTACGCCAACTCGGTGCGCCCCATGACCTTCTGGGCGCCGAGGAAGTCGTAGGAACAGTCCTTCACCGCGACGATCCGGGGGTGCTCGGCGAGCCGGATCAGCGTCTCCGGCTCGATACGGGTGCCGGTGCGGCCCGGGATGTCGTACAGCACGAGCGGCAGTCCCGACGCGTCCGCGACGGTCCGGAAGTGCTCCTCCAGCGCGTCCTGCGGAGGCTTGCTGTAGTACGGGCTGACCACCAACACGCCGTCCGCGCCCGCCTTTTCGGCCTCAAGGGCGAGCTCCACGGTGTGCCGTGTGTCGAACGTGCCGATCCCGGTCACGATCGACGCCCGGCCGCCCACCGCCTCCCGCACCGCCTCGACGAGGGCCGCCTTCTCGGCGTCGGTCGTGGTCGGTGACTCGCCCGTCGTACCGGAGAGCACCAGACCGTCGCATCCCTGGGCGACCAGCCGGTCGGCGAGCCGCTGGGCCCCGTCGAGATCGAGCCCGCCGTCCTCGGAGAAGGGCGTGATCATCGCGCACAGGGCGCGGCCGAACGGCGGGGCGGCGCAAGCGGGTGTCGTCATGGAACCAGTCTCGGCAGACCGACAGTGAAGCTCCACTTAATTCTGCTACGAGATATACGTAAGCATTGCTGCGACGAAGCCCCGCCCAGGCCCTCTGCCCAATTCGCCCGCCATGGGCCACCATGGCCGGGACGGTCACCGCCATCGGCCCATGGAGGCGTCATGAAGCTCGGCAAGGCACTGGCCACGGGAGTCGCGGAAGAACAGCCGCAGGCCCACGAGGAACAGCTCGAACTCCCCGAGGCGACCGAGGAACTGAAGGCTCCCGAAGAGGTCCCGGCCGCCCGATGAGGCTGCGGCTTCCGGAGGAACGCCCGACGGAGCCGCCGACCGGATACAAGATCGCCCACCCGATGCTGTCCCAGGACGGCACCCGGGCCGGGTTCACCGGTGTGTCGCTGGGCGGCGCGCTGCCGTACGGAGTCCTGGCCGACGCGTCCTGCGTCTACGGCCTGCGACACCGGGCGCCGAGCCGCCGCTGCGACTGCGGCTTCCACTGCGTGCATGACCGTACGACCGCCGAGGCGCTGCTGTGCACGGCCGAGCACCGGGCGGCCGTCCTGCTCGAAGTCACCGTGCTGGGCCGCTACCTCCGCTTCGAGCGCGGCTTCCGCTACGCCCGCCAGCGGGTGCGCGCCGCCACGGTCGGCCCGTGCGCCTGCGGTACGGTCGCCGCCGCCCTGGCCGACGCCGGCTGGGGCCGCTCCGGCTGGCGGGCGCTCGCCCCCTCCTGCGCGGGCTGCCTGTTCGGCCGTACGTCCGTCTCGCTCGCGGGGTTCGCCCGGCTGGCGGGGGAGCGGCTGCGCGTGGTGGCCGGCCAGGTCGCGTCCGTGGCGATGGCCGACCTCGCTCCGGCCGACGATCTCGGCGTGCCCGAACTCGCCGCCGAGGCCGCGCTGTTGCAGGCCCGCCTCGACTGGTTCCAGGCCCAGCTGGCCCGGCTGGGTGAGCGGGGCCCGGGTGAAGGCGGACGGCGGGGATAGCGGGGGCCGGTCCGGGTACCCGGGTGTTCCGAACCGGGAACAGGCGTGCGCCTGACCGGGGAGCGGACCAGAACAGACGAGAGCAGACGAGGCACAGGAAGGGCGCATCGATGACGGACAAGAGGACGGGGGCGGAAGGGGCCGCGGGGGAGCCGGGCGGCAAGAGGGCCAAGGGCCGTGCCGCGAAAGGCGGCGGAGCCAAGGGGCCCGAAGAGCTGCGACGGCAGATGGAGGAGACGCGGAGCGGACCCGGCGACACCGCGGCGGACCTCGCGGGGAAGGCGGATGTGAAGGGCCGGGCGATGACCCGCACCGCCGACCTCATGGACAAGGCAGGTGCCATGACCGTGCAACTGCGGAGCAGCGTGGGTCAGGCGGGGCACGTGGTGCACGACCGGGCGACGCAGGCCGGGCACGCCGTCCAGGACCGGGCGGCGCATGCGGGCCATGTGGTGCAGGACCGGGCGGCCCAGGCCGGGCACGCCGTCCAGGACCGGGCGGCGCATGCGGGCCATGTGGTGCAGGACCGGGCGGCCCAGGCCGGGCACGCCGTCCAGGATCGGGCGGCGCATGCGGGCCATGTGGTGCAGGACCGGGCGACCCGGACCGGACACACCGTCCACGACAAGGCGACGCGCGCGGATCACACCGTGGAGGGCAGCATGCCGGGCCCCGTCCGCAACGTCGTCCAGGCCGGCCTACGGCATCCGAAGCCTGTGCTGGTCGCCGGGGCTGTGGTGGGAGCGGTGGTCGCGGCCGAGATCCTGCGGCGACGACGCCACGGGCACGGCTGAGACACCGGACACCGAGCAACGACGCAGGCGGCGAGGCTGCGGGACGTCGAGGAAGCGAGACGGCGAGGCGGCGAGACGGCGCGGGATCGGTCACCGGTCCCGCGCCCTGCCGTCTGATCCCGCGCCCAGCCGTGTGCCCCCGCGCCCCGCGAACCCCTCCCTCCAGGAGCCACTTGACCTCAAGTCCGGTTGAGGTCGAAAGGTGATCGACGTACCCATCGACCACCGATTCCCGGAGGCCTCCGTGACCCGTCGTACCCACACCCACCCCGACCTCGCCCACCCCGAGATCGGCGCCCCCTTCTTCAGCACCTGGCGCGTGGGCACCCCCCTTCGGCAGCGCCAGACCGTCGACGCGATCGCCGAAACCTGGCAGCGCCGCCCCTGGCCCGCCGACGGCCTCCTCGGCTACCACGTCTACACCGGCCACGACGCCTCCACCCTCCTGCACTACTCGCAGTGGAGGAGCGAGGCGGCCTACGAGGCGTTCGTCAAGACGCACCGGCAGGAGCGCGTCGACGAGATCGACACCGCCGTACCGGGCATCGCACGCCTGTGGCTCGGCCGGTACCGGCACTACCGCAGCCTCAGCCGGCCGGACGACACCCGCGTCCCCGGCTGCATCGTGATCGTCGACATCGAGTTCGAGGGCCCCGATGCCGAGCGGCAGCGCGCCTGGGTCGACGCCGTCGCCGAAGCGCTGGAGGCCGAACCGAACCCCCACTCCGGCGGTATCGCGGCCCACTTCCACCTGAGCGCCGACGGCACCCGCGTCCTCAACTACGCCGAGTGGGAGAGCGCCCAGGCCCACATCGAGGCCCTCGCCGCCCCGGGCGACGGCATCGGCTCGGCGACGGAGCTGTGGCACCGCGTGCAGACCTGGCCGGGGCTGAAGGGCAGCACGGTCAGCCGGTACGACCACGCTCTCGGCCTCGTCCCCAGCTGAACACCGGCACGGGAACCGACCTCGCCTCTCACGTTCCGAAAACTCGAACCGTCTGGACAAAAAAAGTTTTCGGTGAGACAGTGGACGCATGCTGGACGTCACCGTGATCGAGGACCCCGAGGCCGCAGCCGTCTCCCTGGACCCCATAAGGGCCCGGCTGCTCGCCGAGCTGGCGGCCGGCCCCGCGTCGGCCGCCATGCTGGCCGGCCGGGTCGGGCTGCCCCGGCAGAAGGTGAACTACCACCTCAAGGCGCTGGAGCGGCACGGACTGGTCGAGTTGGCCGGCGAGCGCCGCAAGGGGAACGTCACCGAGCGGCTGATGCGGGCGACCGCCGCGTCGTACGTGATCTCGCCGCTCGCGCTCGCCTCCGTGCAGCCGGACCCGGACCGCTTCCGCGACCAGCTCTCCGCCCGCTGGCTGCTCGCGCTCGGCGCCCGGCTCGTCCGGGACGTCGGCTCGCTGATCACAGGCGCGACGAAGGCCAACAAGCGGCTGGCGACGTACGCACTGGACGGCGAGGTCCGCTTCGCCTCGGCCGCCGAACGGGCCGCCTTCATCCAGGAGTTGACGGCCGGCGTCAGCGCGCTGATCCGCAAGTACGACGCACCCGGCGCCGAGGGCGGCCGGGATCACCGGATCGTCGTGGCCGTACATCCCACGCTCAAGCCCACGGTCAAGCCCAGCGTCGAAGACCAGCCCACCCCGGAACCGGACGAGTAGTACTCAGGAGCCCACCATGTCCAAGGAATTCGAGATCGCCCGCGAGTTCGAGGTCGATGCCACGCCCGAGGAGGTGTGGGAGGCGGTGACCGCCGGTACCGGCGGCTGGCTGTGGCCGATGGACGCACCCGAGCCCCGCGAGGGCGGCAAGGGCCCCTTCGGATCGAAGGTCACCGCCTGGGACCCGCCGCACCACTACACCAACCGCGTCGAGGACGTCGAGGGCATCTCCGAGCAGACCCTCAACCAGCTCGACTACACGATCGAGCCGCGCGACGAGGGCCGCCGCGCCTGGGTGCGGTACGTGCACAGCGGCATCTTCGTCGACGACTGGGACAACCAGTACGACGGTGCGGCCCGGCACACCGAGTTCTACCTGCACACCCTGCGCGAGTACCTCACCCGCTTCCGGGGCCGCCCGGTCACCGCCTTCGCCACCTTCGACGGGCCCGAGGCGTCCAAGGCGTCCGACGCGTTCGTCACCGTGGGCCGTGCGCTCGGGCTCGCCGACGACACGGCGGAGGGTGCGCGCGTGCGGGTGAGCGGGCCGGAGGGCCAGGACCTGGACGCCGTCGTCGACTTCCGCAACCCGTACTTCCTCGGACTGCGCACGGACGACGCGCTGATCCGCTTCTTCGGCCGCAACCACTGGGGCTACATGGTCGGCATGTCCGTGCACGACTTCGCGCCGGGCGCCGACGCCAAGGCGGACGAGGAGACGTGGAAGGGCTGGCTGAACGGCGTGTTCAGCCAGCCCTGAGAACCGACGGAGACTACGGGCGGAACCGCAGGACCTGCGGGTCGTGGTCGCTGATCTGGTCGTTGAACTCCGAGTTGACGTGCACGCTGTCGTACTCGAAGTCGCAGGAGCGCCGGATCGACGGGCTGATCAGGATCTGGTCCAGCGTCTGGGCGTTGCCCTGGTAGACGTACGAGTAACGCTCGCTCTTCGGCAGCGACTTGATCGCCGACCACAGGACGCCGCCGTCCTCCAGCCGCTCGGCGGTGCCGGAGAACTCGAAGTCGTTGATGTCGCCGAGCGTGACGACGTCCGCGTTCTTCTGGGTGGCCAGGATGTCCTTGACGAAGGCGTTCACCGCGGTCGCCTGGAGGTGGCGCTGGGTCTCCGAGCTGCGGACCGGCGGCTGGTACTGCGCATGCAGCGCCTGGTCGCCGCCCTTGGACGCGAAGTGGTTGGCGATCACGAAGACCGTACGGCCGCGGAAGACGAACTCACCGGCCAGCGGCTTGCGGCTGTTCGTCCAGGCCGCGTTCGCCGGGTCGATCCGGCCGGGGGAGACTGTCAGGGCCGCCTTGCCGTTCGCCTTGGTCACGCCGACGGCGGTCGTGGCGTCGCCGCCCGCGCGGTCGGTGAAGGAGACCCGCTCCGGGTTGAACAGGAAGACCTGGCGGATGTTGCCGCCCGGCTCGCCGCCGTCGGCCTTGTCGACCGGGTCGATGGAGCGCCAGTCGTACGCCGGGCCGCCCGCGGCGACGATCGCGTCGACCAGCTTCTTCATCGTCTGGTCGGCGGCGACCGTACCGTCGTTCTTCGCTCCGTTGTTGTCCTGGATCTCCTCCAGGGACACGATGTCGGGCGACTGGAGGTTGTTCACGATCGCGGACGCGTGCTCGGCGAAGGTTGCGTCGGACGGGTCCAGGTTCTCGACGTTGTACGTCGCGACCGCCAGCTCGCCGCGCCCCTGCTTCCGCGTCGTCTCCCGCTTCAGGCCACCGCTCTCCAGGGTGCCCAGCTCGCTCGCGACCAGGGTGTAGCCGCCGAACTGGGTGTAGTCCAGCGGACCCGTGGTGGTGCCGGTGAGCGTGTCGCCGACGTTCGCCTTGGGGAAGTCGGCGGCCGCGCCGAGGGACTGGATCTGGAGGCGGCCGGTGTTCTGCGACTCGTAGGAGCCGTAGACCGTACCGCCACGGCGGCTCGCGTGCTCGCGCGGCTTCACCGTGACCCACAGCTCGTTGAAGGAGTCGGTGCCGGTGACCACCCGGGCGTCGGCGACCCGGATGTTCATGTGCTCCAGGGACTCGTAGTAGTCCAGGGCGTACGCCGAGGGCTTGAGCGTCAGGCCGTTGACCGAGCCGTTCGCGCCGGTGTCGCCGGCGGGGGCGTACGCGGCCGGCACGGACTTGGCGGACACGACCACGGCGGCCGGGACGGCGTTGCCGCTGGAGACGACGGTGAACGTCGGCTTGGTGATCTCGGTGATCGACTGGTTGCCGGTGGCGGCGCCGCCCGGGACGTACTCCTGGATCGTGCCCGCCACCGTGACCGCGTCGCCGACGGCGACGCCCGTCGGCGTGGAGTTGGTGTAGACGAAGATGGCCTCGCTGGTGGCCGGGTTGTCGTCCGCCTGCGGGTCCTGGATCCAGAAGCCTCTGGACGAGCCGTAGGTGCGCACGCCGGTGACGATTCCGGCCACATCCGTGACCTGCTGGCCGGCGTACGGGGATATTCGGGTGCTGCCCTGGATGTCATGGATGCGCACGGAGTCGGCGTGCGCGGGCGCGGTGAGCACCACGGCGGACGCCGCGGAACAGACGGCGGCGACGGTGAGCGCGGCGAGACGGGCGGACTTCTTGCTCGGCAAGGGATCCCTCCAGGGACATACGTGGGTCATACGTGGGTGCCGGGACGAGGGTGGAACCTGAGGTGAAGCGTGGAACGTGGGGTCGCGACCGGTGAGGTGGCGGCAACGCGCGTAGAAAATACAGTGAACAGATGTCCGCCAGATTTCTACGCGCGTAATCTCCTGCCTGCTCAGGCCACTTGTCAAGGTTTCGGCCATGTACGCACCCTGTAGGAGAGATGAACCGGGCGGCATGGGTGGAAATCCGTCTAGGCTGAGCGGTTGAGCCGTGATGTGTAACGGCTGAGCCGTGATGCGTTGTGATGCCTCGTGCTGCGTCGTGATGTGTCGTGATGCGTACGGCCAGGTAGAGCGCCCTAGGAGAACCAGCCGATGTCAGACAGCTCCCGCTCCCCCCTGCCGCCGGTGCGGCTGCACCCCGAAGCGGAGCTGGCGCGGGACGCGCTGTCCACGCCGTTGCTCGCCCGGGCCGCCCGGCTGGCCCACTGGGCCGGGCCCGACACCCAGGTCGACGCCGGCGGCGGGCTCGTCGACGAACAACTGCCGGCGGCGGCCGAGGCCCTCGGGCTGAGCGGGGACGACGCCGCAGCGTACGCCGGTGAGGCCTGGCGGGTGGCCGTCGACACCGGACTCGTCGAGATCGTCGACGAGGAGGCGGGCACCGTGGCGGCCGGCGCCGACCTGGCCGTGCTGACCGGCGGTTCACCGCAGGACGTGCTCGGCGTCTGGCTCGGCGCACTGGAGACGGTGCTCGCGGACGCGAGCGTGCCCGACCTCGACGACCTGGTCGACGCCATGGACACCGGCGGCGAGGTCAACCTCTCCTCGCTGGACTGGAACCCGGAGGCCGAGGCGGAGTTCCTCGACGGCGTGCTCGGCAACCTGTATCTGCTGACGGTCAGCGAGGACGGCCCGGGCGACGCACCCGTACCGCTGCCCGCCCTCGCCGCGTCGATGATCGTGCCCAGCGACATGGGCGAGCCCACGAACGACGTGCTGGAGCAGGTCTCCGACGCGATGATGCGCCTCGACGACCAGTTCCGGCTGCTGGAACCGGTCGGTCTTGTGGAGTACCAGCCGGTGGACGAGGCACTGATGGCGGACGCCGAGGCCGCCGCCGAGGATCCGTCCGGCGCCGTCGACGACACCGACGTGTCGCGCTACGGCATGGTACGGCTGACCCCGCTCGGCCGGTACGGACTGCGAGCCCGACTGCTGGAGGCCGGGTTCGAGGCGCCCGCGGTCGGCGACCTCGCGGACAAGGGCGCCGACGCGCTGCTCGACGGGACGGCCACCTACCCGCCGGCCGCCGCCCACGCCGAGACCGAGCAGTGGCTCGCCGCCCGGCCCGAACTTCTCGCCGCGGCACGGGAGTTGCTGGCCGCGGCGCGTGGCCTGGACGCCGGGGCGCCCCTGCGACGACTGCGCTGCCAGCAGGCGCTGTCCCTGGTGGGCGCGGAGGCCGAGCCGGCGCTGCGGGAGGTCCTCGACGATCCGGAGCTGGGCGGGCTGGCCCGGGTCTGGCTGAGCGAGGCGGGCTGCTCCGAGGTTCCCGCGCCGTCGCAGGACCTGGTGTTCTGGCTGACCGTCGACACGGTGGCCGCGCAGCTGGCGGCCGAGGGGAACTCCGACGAGCTGAGGGAGCTGGTGCAGGGGCTGGCCGCGCAGCACAGTGGGTTCTTCGCCGCGGCCTGGCGGGTGGATCATCCGGCGACCGCGGATGTGCTGGAGGCGATGGGGCGGTTGCATCCGGACAAGAAGATCGCGAAGGAAGCGCGGAAGGCTGCCTTCAAGGCCCGGTCGCAGCAGGGGGGCTGAGCTTGATTGGCGGGTGCGGGTGGAGTGTGGCTGGTCGCGCCCACGCGGCGGAGCCGCATATTCGGCACAGGCCCGCGCCCCTTTGGGCGTTGTTCAACTGGAGTTCAGACGTACGCGGGACTGTTGCGCCGACTCGAGGTCCGCCACCCTCCACGGCACCCACTGTCACAGGAGACACCATGTCGCTCACCCGCAGGGACTTCGCAAGGAACTCCGCGATCACCGGTGCCGGTGTCGCGCTGGCGGGCAGTGCCGGGGTCCTCGGCACCGCGCCGAACGCGCTCGCGTCCACGGACACCGAGATCGCGAGCGAGAAGTCCGCGGACGCTCAGGGTGGCGGGGCCGGTGTCGGCTACGGACCGCTGATCCCGGACCCCAAGGGCATCCTCGCGCTGCCCGCCGGGTTCAAGTACCGCGTCATCACCTACAGCGGGAAGACGAAGCTGGAGTCGGGCGAGTTCACGCCCTCCAACCACGACGGCACGGCCACGTTCGACGGCCCGCGCGGCACCACCCTCCTCGTCAACAACCACGAGCTGAAGGGCCCGCGCGCCAACTGGAAGTACCCGGTCCCGCTGACCGAGGGCCTCGTCTACGATCCGGCCGCGTCCGGCGGCTGCACGGTCGTCGAGGTCCGCCCCGACGGACAGGTCGCCGAGTGGGTCGGCATCGCCGGTACCTCCACCAACTGCGCGGGCGGCAGCACCCCCTGGGGCACCTGGCTCACCTGCGAGGAGAACTCCGACCGGGCCGGCACCAACGGCATGACCAAGGACCACGGCTACGTCTTCGAGGTCGACCCGAGCGACCGCCGGGCCAACCAGAACCCCAAGCCCCTGAAGTTCTTCGGCCGCTACGACCACGAGGCCGTCGTCATCGACCCCAAGCGCGGCCACGCCTACCTCACCGAGGACGCGGCCTCGCCCAACGGCCTGCTCTTCCGCTGGACCCCGCCGAAGGGCTTCGAATACGGCCGCGGCAAGTTCCGCCAGCTGGCCGACGACGCCGGCGTCCTCCAGGCGCCCAAGTGCTTCGACTCCGGCGGCAAGTTCGTCGACGACCTGTCCCGCGCCACGAGGATCGGCACGGTCTACGGCGTCGACTGGGTGGACGTCCCCGACCGCGACGCGAAGACCACGCCCGTGCGCAAGCAGTTCCCCGACGGTGAGATCACCCGCGCCCGCAAGCTGGAGGGCATGTGGTGGGGCGACGGCGGCACCTACATCGTCTCCTCGTACGCCCGTGACGAGAGCCCCGTCCAGCACGACGGCCAGGTCTGGTTCTACGACCCCAAGCGCCGCACCCTGACCCTGAAGGTCCTCCTCGGCGTCAACCCCGACCCGAGCAAGGACGGCGCCCTCGACGGCCCCGACAACATCACCGTCTCCCCGTACGGCGGCCTCGTCATCGCCGAGGACGGCGAGGGCATCCAGCACCTCTTCGGCGCCACCGACAGCGGCCGCACGTACCCCATCGCCCGCAACGAGCTGAACATCGGCACCGCTCAGGAGCCGGAGTACAGCGAGTTCGCCGGCGTCACGTTCTCGTGCGACGGCCGGACGCTGTACGCCAGCATTCAGACGCCGGGGATCATGCTGGCGATCACCGGGCCCTGGAAGCGGCAGCGGCGGTAACCGGGGGCTGTCTGCACCCGTGACCTGGTGCTGCGGACCTTCGGCGACGTGGAGCACGCCGAGGACTGTATCCATCGCTCCTGATGACACATCTGGCGGGCCGGACGGTCCTCGACGACGCGGGACTGGAGACGCGCGTCCCCCGCGCTGGCCCGTCAACTCGTGGCGATATGAAGGGCGATTCCTGCACCGGGACTTCCACCCAGGCAACGTGCTGTTCGACGTGCCGTCCCCACGGCCGGCAGATGCCCGGATCACGGGCGTCGTCGACTGGGCGAGTGCCTCCTGGGGCCCGGCGGATCTCGATGTGGCGCACTGCTCCACCGACCTCGCGCTGCTGCACGGCCCGGCGTGGGGTCTGCGGTTCGCCGAGGCGTATGAGGAGGGCGGCGGGGTGCCGGCCGCGACCGCGAGCGAGCGGCTGGATGCCTATGTCACCGCCCTGATGGACGCGCCATGCGAATAAATTCATTCGCCCGGCCGGAGTTGCGCCTCCTACAGTGAGATCACAACGTCAACGCACCTCCCGGTGCGATGGCAGCGGCTACTTCTCTTTCAAAGAATCCACGCCGCGGCCGACTTGATCTCGGGAGGCGCAGCTCATGGTGGGTGCCCGGTGCGCAGGCAACGGTTACTTCATTGGGATCTGGTGGTTGCGGGTTCGAATCCCGTCATCGACTTCGGGTCGGTGTAGCTCAATTCGGAAGAGCACCAGGCTAAAGTCCGTCGCCGACTCCTGATCTCGGGCACCCACCTTTTGCCGCGCCTCCTCCGAAACACAAACGAATTCGGGGGGAATTCACCATGGCGCGATTCAACACGCGTACCGCCAAGGCGCGGCCGACCTCGCGGGTCACCTCGACGGGGCGAGTGCTCCGCACCTACGAGGGCGGCCGCGGCCGTGAGCGCGACGCGCGCTCCGAGCTCTTCCTGCTGGCGGTCGGCAACTTCGTCTCGCAGCAGACCTTCTACGAGACCGGCGCCGACCGTGACGACCGGTTCGCCCGCCTCGTGGGCGAGCTCGCGATCACCGACCCCGAGTGGACGGCGGGCCTCCTCGGCTGGCTGCGCGGCGCGGGCAACCTCCGTACGGCTTCGGTCGTGGGTGCCGCCGAGTACGTGAAGGCACGCCTGGATGCGGGGGCCACCGACGGTCCCTCGAACCGGCAGGTCGTCGACTCCGTGCTCCAGCGGCCCGACGAGCCCGGCGAACTGCTCGCGTACTGGACGGCGACGTACGGGCGTAACGTCCCGAAGCCCGTCAAGCGCGGTGTCGCCGACGCCGTACGGCGCCTCTACAGCGGCAAGTCGCTGCTGAAGTACGACACCGCGTCCAAGGGCTACCGCTTCGGTGACGTCCTCAACCTCGTGCACGCGGCCCCGGACCCGGACAAGTCGTGGCAGGGCGAGCTGTTCCAGTACGCCCTCGACCGTCGGCACAACCCGGACACCGCGCTGCCGCCCGCGTCGGACCGCACCCTGGTCGCGCACCACGAGCTGATGGCGCTGCCCGTCGAGGCACGGCGTGCGGTGGTCACGTCGGACGGCGGTGCCGAGCGGCTCGCGGCGGCCGGGATGACGTGGGAGGCGCTGGCGGGCTGGCTGCAGGGGCCGATGGACAAGGAGGCCTGGGAGGCCGTGATTCCATCGATGGGTGCCATGGCGCTCGTAAGGAACCTGCGGAACTTCGACCAGGCCGGCGTCTCGGACGAGGTGGCGGCCCAGGTCGCCGCGCGGATCAGTGACCCGGCGGAGGTTGCGCGGTCGCGGCAGTTCCCCTTCCGGTACCTCGCCGCGTACCAGCACGCGCCCTCGCTGCGCTGGGCGTACCCGCTGGAGCAGGCGCTCGGCCACTCGCTGGCCAACGTGCCCGCGCTGCCCGGCCGGACGCTGGTGCTCGTCGACCGCTCGGGCTCGATGTTCTGGTCGCGGCTGTCCGACCGCTCGGAGCTCAACCGGGCCGACGCGGCGGCGATCTTCGGCACGGCGCTCGCGCTGCGGGCGGCGGACGCGGACCTCGTGCAGTTCGGCACGGACAGCCGCGAGATCCCCTTCCGCCGTGGCGAGTCGGTGCTGAAGGTCCTGGAGCGCTTCGCGGACCTCGGCGGCACGAACACCACCGAGGCCGTGCGCCGGCACTACCGCAAGCACGACCGGGTGCTGATCGTCACCGACGAGCAGTACGCGCCCAGCCACCACGGCGACCCGACCGAGCAGGTCCCGGCCGACGTGCCGGTCTACACCTGGAACCTCGCCGGGTACCGGGCGGGCCACGGCCCGTCGGGCAGGGCGAACCGGCACACCTTCGGAGGCCTTTCGGACGCGGCGTTCCGGATGGTTCCGCTGCTCGAGAGCGCTCGGGACGCCGACTGGCCGTGGGCTGCCTGAGCCCCTGAGAGTGGCCCGCACCTTCACGGGGGTGCGGGCCACACCCTTGTCCGGACCAGGATTGACATCTAACATTTCAGTTCATGGAGGCCATACGCCCCGTCGGCCGGACCCTGCTCAGGGACCGCGCCTACGAAGCCATCAGGGACGCCATCGTGGCCGGGGAGATCGAGCCCGGCGCGGTGGTGCGCGATGCCGACCTCGCCGAGCGGCTCGGGCTGTCCCGGGCGCCGGTGCGGGAGGCGTTCTCGCGGCTCGTGGACGAGGGGCTGCTGGAGAGCAAACCGCAGAGCTACACACGGGTGACCCCGGTCGTGGCCGCCGACGTACGGGACGCCGCCGCCGTGGTCGGCGCCATGCACGAACTCGTGACGCGGGTCGCCGTGCCCCGGCTGATGGCCGCGGACGTGGAGATCATGCGCGCCGCCAACGAGCGCTTCGCCGCCGCCGTCACCGCGGGCGAGGTGGACCTCGCCCTGCGGGCGGACGACGAACTGCACGACGTCCTGGTGCGGGTGAGCGGCAATCGCGCGGCCGCCGCCACCGTCGCCCGCTACACCCCGCTCATCCGCCGTCTGGAGCGTCGGCGCTTCGGCGAGGGCGGGACCTGCCGTTCGGCCGGGCTGCACGAGCGGTTGATCGAGGCGTGCGCCGCCGGGGAGGCGGACGCGGCGGTCCGCGTCACGGCGGAGATCTGGCGCACCCTCGCCGACCTGGCCGACTTCGACTGATGCCGACACCGATCGACACCGACTGACGCCGACACCGATCGACGCCGCTGCCCCTGGAGGTGCCCCATGTCCCCCTCGCCGTCCCTCTCCTCGTACGAGCGTTACCCCCTCCTCTTCGGCCCGTCGCCGGTCCACCCCCTGGAGCGTCTGACCGCCCACCTCGGCGGCGCCTCCCTCTGGGCCAAGCGGGAGGACTGCAACTCCGGGATCGCCTACGGCGGCAACAAGACCCGCAAGCTGGAGTACCTGGTCGCCGACGCGCTCGCGCAGGGCTGCGACACGCTCGTCTCGATCGGCGGCGTGCAGTCCAACCACACCCGCCAGGTCGCCGCCGTCGCCGCCCGCGCCGGCCTCAAGTGCGTGCTGGTCCAGGAGAGCTGGGTGGACTGGCCCGACTCCGTGTACGACAAGGTCGGCAACATCCTCGTCAGCCGCCTCGCCGGAGCTGACGTACGGCTTGTGCGGGCCGGGTTCGGGATCGGCTTCAAGGAGAGCTGGGAGCAGGCGCTGCGGGAGGTGGAGGAGTCGGGCGGCAAGCCGTATGCCATCCCGGCCGGTGCCTCCGACCACCCGCTCGGTGGGCTGGGGTTCGCCGGGTGGGCGTATGAAGTCGCCGAGCAGGAACGGGAGTTGGGTGTCTTCTTCGACACGGTCGTCGTCTGCTCCGTGACCGGCTCCACCCAGGCGGGCATGGTCGCCGGGTTCGCGGCCCTTGAGGAGGCCGGCGGGCGTCCGCGCCGCGTCGTCGGCATCGACGCCTCGGCCAAGCCCGCGACCACGCGTGAGCAGATCGCCCGGATCGCCCACCGCACCGGCCAACTCATCGGCGTCAAGCGCGAGTTGACCGAGGCCGACGTCGAGCTGGACGACCGGTATCACGCGGGGACGTACGGCATTCCGGACGAGACGACCCTGGAGGCGATGCGCCTCGCCGCGCGGACCGAGGGCATGGTCACCGACCCCGTCTACGAGGGGAAGTCGATGGCCGGAATGATCGACCTGGTCCAGCGTGGAGAGATCGCCCGGGACTCCACCGTGCTCTACGCCCACCTCGGCGGGCAGCCGGCACTGAACGCGTACAGCGCACTGTTCTAGGCCAACCGGCGCTGTCCACCTGCCGGGGGCGGGGGCTCGACCTGCGGGGGCTGAGGGCTCGACCCTGCGGGGCTAGGGGCTAGGGGCTAGGGGCTAGGGGCTAGGGGCTAGGGGCTGGGGGCTAGGGGCTGGGGGCTCGTGGGTTTCGGCCAGGGTGCTCGGCGGCTGCGGCATGCGGGCTCGCGGGCTTCGACCCGAGAGGCTCGGCGGCTTCGGCATGCGAGGGCTGGGCGCCTTCCTCGTTCAGAATTGGCCGGCTTCGGTACACGGGCCGGACGGCCCCGGCGTCCACGGCTCGGGCCACCCTCGTCGTTCCGAGCCCTGCCCTGGCGTCCACCTGGCCGGATACAGTGCACAGCGTGTTGGCGGACGATCAGCAGCAGGAGCCGAGTGTCGACCGGACCGACGGCCCCCGCCGCCGGGCCACGATCCATGACGTCGCCAAACTGGCCGGAGTGTCGCGCCAGACCGTCTCCCGCGCGGTGAACGACAAGGGCGAGATCGACCCGGGAACCAAGGAGCGCGTCCTCGAAGCGGCGCGGCTGCTAGACTACCGGCCCAGCCGGTTCGCGCGCGGCCTGGTCCGGAAGGGCACGGTGACCGCGGGTCTGGTGATCCCGGACCTGATGAACCCCTTCTTCCCGGAGGTGGCCGCCGGGGTGCTGGAGGCCGCCGAGCGGCGCGGCTGGCAGGTGGTCGTGTGGGACACGCGCACCGACGACGCCCGGGAGCGTGAGGCGCTCGACGTGCTCTCCCACCAGGCGGACGCGGTAGTCGGCTACTTCAAGAACCCGGACGACGTGCTGGCCCGGCACCTCGGTGGCGTACCGCTGGTGCTGCTGGAACGCGGCCCGCAGCAGACCCGGTTCGCCGCCGTCGGCATCGACGCCGCGGCCGGTCTCGCACAGGGCCTGGCCCATCTGGTCCGTGCGGGGCACCGCCGTATCGGCATGCTCGACGGTGTGCATGGTCCCGCCCCCAGGCGGCAGGCCTTCCTCGCGGAGGCGCGGCGGCACGGCCTGCCCGTCGACGACGGCTGGATCGCCATGTGCCCCGAGCACAGCGTGGCGGGCGGCGAGGTGGGCATGGAGCTGCTGCTGGACGCGCGGCCCGAGATCACCGCGGTGTTCGGCTTCAACGATCTGATCGCGGTCGGCGCGATGCGTGCCGCCCGGCGTCGTGGCCGGAAGGTGCCGGGCGATCTGGCGGTGCTGGGCTTCGACGGGCTGTCGCTAGGGGAGCTGGTCGAGCCGGCCCTCACCACCCTGCACATCGACAAACGGCAGCTGGGACGACTGGCCGTGGAGCAGGTGGCGCGGTTGCGGGCGGGGGAGGAGCCGATGAGCGGCAGCGATGCCTGGGTGGTTCCCGAGCTGGTGGTGCGGGCCTCCGCCTGAGGCGCCAAGCCTGTAGGGGCGGGCCACATAGGCCGTCAACACATAGGTCGTGCACGTCCCTTGACAGTGGTTTTCGGACGCCTCGATACTCGACGGCAACGTTCACGTGAACGCTCACGGAGCGCCGATTTCCCCACATCGAGCCCCTCACAGCGAGCCCTCTCCCCCGCACAGCGAGCCCCCACATCGATCTCCCCACAGCACGATGTCGAGCCCAGGACGACGGGCCGACATCGTTGTCATCGCACATCCCGAAAGCGAGTGCGCGCCCATGGAACACCGAACGATGTCCCGCAGACGTTTCCTGGGGGCCTCCCTGGGCGGAGCGGGCGCCACCCTGCTCGGCCTGTCGGGCTGCGGAGCCGCCGGCGGATCGGCCTCGGTGGGCTCCGACCACCTCAGCCTCTGGTACTGGAAGGGCGCGCTGAGCGACAAGCTGCTCGCCACCGCCGAGCGCGGCGTCCCCGGTGTGCCGGGGCTGAAGGTGAGGGGCTCGCAGATACCGGACGGCGACATCGACTCGAAGGTGCGCACCAGTCTCGCCGCCCGTGCCTACGTACCGGACATCACGGTCGCCAACTCCGACAACCTCGCCACATTCTTCCCCGACGAGGACGAGTTCCTCGACCTCAGGACGCTCGGCGCGGAATCGGTCCGGGACAGCTACCTCGACTGGAAGTGGAAGAGCTGCTTCACCCCGTCGGGCCGGATGATCGGCTTCCCGCTCGACGCCGGCCCCACCGCGCTCTACTACCGCCGGGACCTCTTCCGGAAGGCCGGACTTGCCCACGAACCGGAGGACGTCGCCGAGGAGGTCCCCACCTGGGAGAAGTTCATCGCCGCAGGGAAGACGCTGCGGGCGAAGGGGCCCGGCAAGCCGTACCTGGTGAGCAACATCGGCAACGTGTTCCAGCAGGTCCTGCTCCAGAGCCCCCAGCAGTTCGTGGACGCGGAGAACCGTTTCATCGGCGACCAGCAGCACGTCCGACGGGCCTGGGACCTCTCCGTGGAGATCCTCCGCCAGCGGCTCAGCGCCCGGATCACGGACGGGACACCCGACTTCAACGCGGCCATGAGCGGCGGCCGGGTCGCCACCATGACCACGGCCGTGTGGGCCATCAACGGCCTGAAGGACTCCGCGCCGAAGACCTCCGGGACCTGGCGGCTGACCACCATGCCGGACGGCCCGGCCAACTACGGCGGCTCGTATCTGACCTTGACCCGCTACTGCAGGGACCCCGAGGCGGCCTTCGCTTTCCTGACGTGGCTGCTCAGCCCGGCGAACCAGCTCAAGAGCTACCAGGAGATGGCCCTGTTCCCCACCACTCCGGCCTCCTACGCCGACCCCGCGATGCACGAGGCCGACCCCTTCTTCGGCGGTCAGCAGCCCATCGACGTCTTCGGCCCGGCCGCCCAGAAGGCTCCGGTCGTCTACTTCAGCCCGTACGAGGAGACCGCCAACACCCCGTTCTTCCAGGAGCTGACCAACGTGGAAATGCTCGGCAAGAACCCCGACAGGGCCTGGCGGGACGCGGTGAACACCGCCGAGACCACGCTCTCCCGGGTGGGGGTGAGCTGACATGGCCACGGTTCTCGACCAGGCCGGAGCGCCGGCGGCCGACGAGCGGCGGGCTGGCCGCCGTACCCCGTCCAACCGCCCGGGCGGACGCCGACGTCACATCCCGCCCCTCCTCGCCATCTCCCCGTTCTACGTGCTGTTCGCCGTCTTCGGCACCTTCCCGGTGCTCTACTCCCTCTACCTGTCCTTCCAGGACTGGGACGGCATCGGCGACATGCGCTTCGTCGGGCTTCAGCAGTACGGCTGGCTGCTGCAGGACTCGGTGTTCTGGCACTCGGTGCTCAACACCTTCGAGATCTGGTTCCTGTCCACGGTGCCGATGCTGTTCCTGGCCCTGGTGCTCGCGGCATCTTCTGGATGCGCCAGTACGCCCAGAACTCGCTGCCGGACGAGCTGTTGGACGCGGGGCGGATCGACGGCGCGGGCTTCTTCCGCCTCTACTGGCAGGTCGCGCTGCCGCTGTTCCGGCCGGCGCTCGCCTTCCTCGGCATCTTCACGTTCATCGGTCTGTGGAACGACTACATCTGGCCGCTGGTCGTCATGATCAACCCGGAGAAGGTCACCCTCCAGGTCGCCCTGGCGAACCTCAACACCCTGTACAACTCCGACTACGCGCTCGTGATGGCCGGCGCGCTGATGAGCGTCGTCCCGCTGATCATCGTGTTCCTGCTCGGGGCGCGGCACTTCCTGCGGGATCTGGCGGCGGGGGCGACGAAGATGTGAGGCGCACCCGCCAGCCGTCGGCCCGATGTCCTCTCGTCCCGTTCAGTCCTCCGGCCCGGGCTCGTGGCCGTCGACGAGCTTGCGCACCTCGACGCTCTCCGGACTCTCGGAGTCGATGGCCTCCAGAGCGAGGGCGAGGCGTGTGTAGCCGTCGGGCAGCTTCCTGGCGACGCGCACCACCGAAAGGAGCCAAATGCGCGTGGGCCATCGGGATTCGGGTTCCTCGGCCGGGTCGAGGCCGGTCGCCTCGAACCAGACGCGCCGGATGTCGTCGTCCATCAGGGACGAAGCCTGGGAGAGCTTGTCGACCAGGGTGCGCTCGAAGTGGCTGACGGCGTTCTGCGGCTCAGGGGGCGGGGGCCTGCGGGCGACGGCGGGTGCGAGAACGGGCTTGCTGACGGCGGAGAGGAGGATCTCCCGCTTGGCGTGCAGGTCGGGGATGTCGTACAACGCGTTGCCGTCACCGGGGGCGAGGCCCGCTGGGGTTTCCTCCTCGGGGACAGGCTCGATGAACATCGGGATGAGGCGCGGGAGATCGGGGGCGAGCTCCCGGTCCGCGTAGATCTCCTCCAGGACCGTTCGGTGCAGACAGGGGTCGGTGAGGCTGTTGCGGGACAGCAGCACGACCACGCGCTGAGCGCGGCGCAACGAGGATCTGAGGAGTCTGGCGGGCGCGCGGCCGAAACACTCCGCGGGCAGGACGTCGACATCGCGTCTCTCGGCGAGTTGGGCGTACGCCCACTCGCCCCAGCGGCGATCCGTGTCCCGGTCGGCGTAGGCGAGCACGCAGTCGACGGACAGATCCGACTCGGCCCCGAACACGGGGCGCAACTTGTCGACGCCGTCGGCCTTGAGGGGTTCGAGCGCGGCAGCGTGGGCGCCGACGACGAGGCCGGCCACCTTGTTGACCAGGCGCTCGTATTCCTCCCGTACCGGCTCGTTCCCGCGCGGAACTATGTAGTAGAGGCCGGCCTGCTCGTAGATGGACTCGGGATCACCGAGGGTCACGTACTGGGCCGCGGTGACCGCGGCCGGCCACTTCCGTCCGCCTCTCTGCCACAGCACACCGATGAGGCAGCGGGCGTCCTCCCTCCGGAAGCGTCCGAGCCGGGCGTTGAACACGGTCCACTCGTGGGCGCACCAGTGACTCTGGAAATAACTGGGCGAGTACAGGGCCAGCATGGCTCTGGCCGTGCAGACGCCGTGCTCCACGACCCGCTTCTCCCAGTATTCACCCGGGATGATGTCCTTGAAGTCGACGAACCCCGCGCCGGGGACCGCGTTGCCGAGCATCATCTTGACCCGATGCTGGACGTCGTTGTGGAAGCGTTCGACCAGCGGGAAGTTGGCTCTGACGTCCGAGTAGCCGGTGAAGAACCAGTGCGGTACGGGCGGCGGGTCCTCGACGGCCGCGCCCGGCGGGACGGGGGCGGTCACCGGGTCGCCCGGGCACGCTCGATCTCACCGACGATGTGGCGGGCCTCCGTCACCGCGAGACTCTCCGGTTCGAGCACTTCGAGGGCGTCCACGAGGCGTGTCAGACCGTCCGGACGGGCCTTGAGAGCACGGACGAGCTCGAACAGCCTGGTACGCGCCGTCAACTCGTCCCGGACGGTGACGCCGAGCGGAGTGACCAGGGCGTGGAAGCCCTCCCGGCTCTGTACGACGGCCGAGCGCTCCAACGCGTTGACGAGGCGCCGGGTCAGGAGAGCCTGACCGGTCTCGTCGGGCTCGCTCGCTCCAGGGAACACCGGGGAACGGTCGGGGCGGGTCGGCTCGTCGAGGGTGAACCGCAGCAGATCGCGGGCGGCGTCGGGATCGAGGTCGTACAGGGCCGGCGTGGTCCGAGCCTGGAGCACGGGCGGCAGTCGCTCGGTCTCCACGGGGTGGACGAAGATCGGCACGAGACGCCGTCGGCCGAGAGCGTCGTCCCGCATCAGTTCGGTCCACTCCTCGGAGGCCCAGGCGGTGGCGGTCATCGACGCCAGATAGCTGGGGGACAGCATCACGAGGACGATGTCGGATTCCCCGGACAGGGGCCGCCCGAGGTGGGTGTCCTCTGCCTCCGTCGCCACCTCGTAGCCGAGTTGTTCCAGCTCGAAGGTGATCCAGTCGACCCACACACGGTCTGCCTCGACATGGCTGACCAGCACGTACTCCCGCTCCGGACGGGATGCCGCGGGACGCGCGGACCGGGACTTCGACGGCCTGGCGGCGTGGTGGCCCGGCTCCGGTACGTCGCCCACGGTGCGGGACCAGGTGTCGAGCAGCCGGGCGATGGCCTGCGTTGCGTCGACGCCCGACAGGGCGGCCAGAAGGCCGGCGCTGAGCAACGTCCGCGCTTCCTCCGTGCGGCCGGTCGCCTGGAGACATACGGCCAAGAGGGCCGCGCCCTGCCGTGTGTCGGGATGTTCGGCCCCCAGAACGCGGAGCTGGTTCGCGTAGGTGCGGTCGGCGTAGTCCAGCGCGACGTCGAAGTCACGGGCCAGGAGGTAGGTGCAGGCAAGCAGCCAGGTGGTCCGCAGGGTGTCGATGTGATCGGCGCCCAGCGTCTCCGCCTGGCGCTCGACCGTGGCATGGAGGAGCCGCTGGGCGCCCTCGATGTTCCCCACACGGATCAGCGGCGCCGCCAGCGCGGTCGCGGCTCGCAGCGTGGCCTGGTGACTCGGGCCGAGTCTGAGGTAGAGCTGCTGGAAGACGTCGTCGAGCAGGGTCAGGGCCGACTCCAGGTCGCCGAGCTCGACGTGCAGGTCCGCCAGCTGTGCGGCGGTGCGGAGTGTGTCCAGGTGTTCCGGACCGAGCACGCGCCGCTGCCGGGACAGGGTGTCCTCGCCGAGCATCCGGGCCTCTTCCCTCCGGCCCAGCGCACGCAGTGGCTCCAGCAGGATCGCGGAGAGGTAGAGCGCGAGAGGATGGTCGGGCCCCAAGGTTTCGCGGATCTTGGTCCTGGTCGTCAGGCCGAGGTCCACGGACGCCGCCGGCTCTCCCACGTCGGAGAGCAGCACCGCGTGTTGCGTGGCGGCCCTGAGCGTCGCCGGCTCCTCGTCGCCGATGTGGTGGCGGGCCCAGGCCAGCACCACCTCGGCCAGCGGCAGAGCCTCTGCCGGCTCTCCCGTCGCACGCAGGGCATCGACCAGATGCGACGTGATGTCCATGGTGGCCGGATCATCAGTACCAAGTGTGTCCTGCGCGGCCTCGCGCAGTTCCCGCAGCCGGGGCACGGCGGCCGAGGCTTCGCCGTCCCGCATCAGGCGGGCGCATGCCAGGCCCGCCGCCGCGAGACCCTCGCGCCGGGTCAGGTCCGCTGCGGCCACCCCCAGCAGGTGCGGCAGCAGTGGTGCCCAGGCCTCCGGGCCGGCGTGCAGGGAGGGCAGGGCCGCCAGCAGCAGAGCCTGAGCGCCGAGGGCGGCGGTCGCGCGATCGCTCGGGGACAGCAGGTCGCGCAGGGCCGAGTGCGTGGCGGGATGGATGCGGAGGATGCCGTCGCCGCCCTGGGCGAGCCCGGACCGGTTAACGGCCCGAAGCGCCGCCTCCCTCGGCTCGGGATGGCGCAGCAGCTCGGCCAGCTCCTCCGGGGCCCAGTCCGGTACGCGTACGCAGTCCCGGAGCCGGAAGGGCTCGGGTGCGAGCAGTGAACAGGCCGACAGGAGCGCGACCGCCCTCGTGTCCTCCGCCCTCAGCTGCTCCAGGCCGATCCGCATGGCGTGCCGGAGCCCGTGCGGACGGTTCTCGGCGGGTCCTTCCGCCGACAGGGACCCGAGAACGGCGCCGATGGTGACCCCGCCGCTGAGGGAGCCGGCCACCATCCCCACGGCCAGCGGGCTGTCCCCCATGTCGGCCGCCACCACCTTGGCCTCCTGGTCGCTCAGCGTGGGCGCCAGCGTGCGGAGCAGGGCGTAGGACTCGTCGGCGGCGAGCGGACCCACGACGAGTTCCGCGAAGCCGGACCAGTCCCGGGCGCGGGAGACGACCAGGAACTGGCCGTTGGCGGTGTCCCTCGTCAGGTCCTCGGGCAGTTGGCCGGGACCGAGGGCGTCGTCGAACACCAACAGCCACCGATTACGGGTCCGTAGCTCGGCGGCGAGGGCCCTGACCGTCTCTCCGGGAGACGCGTCGGGGGAGGCGGCGCCGATCCGCACCGCCAGCTCGGCAAGCTGGGCGGGGACGGAGCCCCGGCCGTGCCCGATCCACCACAGGAGTTCGTACTCGCCCGCGAAGCGATGGGCGTACTCGACCGCCAACTGTGTCTTGCCCATCCCGGGTTCCCCGACGAGGACCACCCGGCACTGCTCGGTCAGCGCGGTCCGCAGCTGCTTCAGCAGGTCGACCCGGCCCACGAAGCGGTCGTATCGCTCCGGAACGTTCCACACCCGGGGGCGGCTGCCCGGCAGCCGGGGGCTGGTGGCGCCGAGGCGGCGCAGTCGGCCGCCGGACGGTGGGCCCTCGGGGGAGAGGGCGCGCAGCAGGGCCTCACGAGCGGCCCGGTCGTCGAGGCCGACGAGGCGCAGGGGTTGGAGCTCGCGGAGGCTGCCGAGGCCGTCCGGGAACGGGCCGTCCGAGAGCAGAACGGGGACCAGCGGTTTGTCCGCGGCGACAGCGGCCTGCAGTTCCGCCCGGGCGTTCCCGCTGCGCGCGTACGAAGGTGAGACGAGCACCAGCATCTGACCGGACGCGCGGACCGCCGCAAGGGTCGCGTCCATCCAGTCGGTACCCGGAGTGAGTGACCAGGTGTCCATCCACACGGCGTATCCGGCGTCCGCGAGCTGCCAGGCAGCCCACTCGGCCCAGACCTGGTCGTCCCGTGCGTAGCTGATGAAGCACGAAAACGCCCCGTCGCCAACGGCCATGTACGCGCCCCCCGTTCACACCGTGGGCACAAGGCTACTGTGCGTTGCCCGCCGTACGGGGAGATTTCCGGTTTATCGCGAACGTCATCGCCCGGCCTGCCTCGGGCGGTCCGGGCGTCGGCAACCCCGGATCCGCCCTGAAGGCCGGCCGATCACGTCCTACAGTGCCTGGGCCGCCGGCTTCACCATCCCCCGCACCGTGCGGGACTTCACGAAGTCGCCGATGGCCGTCATCTCCCACTCGCCGGAGAACTGCCTGATCATTTTCGCCATCATCACGCCCGTCTGCGGCTCGGCGCTGGTCAGGTCGAAGCGGACGAGTTCCTCGCCGGTCGCGGCGTCGAGGAGGCGGCAGTAGGCCTTGGCGACCTCGGTGAACTTCTGGCCGGAGAAGGAGTTGACGGTGAAGACCAGTCCGGTGACCTCCTGCGGCAGCCGCCCGAGGTCGACGGTGATGACCTCGTCGTCCCCGCCGCCCTCCCCCGTGAGGTTGTCGCCGGAGTGGCGGATGGCGCCCTGCACGATCTGGAGCTTGCCGAAGTAGCAGCTGTCGATGTGGTTGCGCTGCGGGCCGTAGGCGATGACCGAGGCGTCGAGGTCGATGTCCTTGCCGCGGTACGCCGGCTCCCAGCCGAGGCCCATCTTGACCTGGGAGAGCAGGGGCTGGCCGCCCTTCATCAGGGAGACCGTCTGGTTCTTCTGGAGGCTGACGCGGCCCTTGTCGAGGTTGATCTTGCCGGCGCCGGGCGCGGGGGCGGCGGGCGGGGCGGGGGGTGCCGGGGGAGCGGCCGGAGTCGTCGGGGCCGCGGGCGTGGACATGGGCGGGGCCGGCGGGGTGGCCGGGGGCTGCATGGTGGGCTGCGGCGGAGCCACCGGTGTCTGAGCCGGGGCCGGGGCCGGTTCCTCGACCGTGACGCCGAAGTCGGTGGCGATGCCGGCCAGGCCGTTGGCGTAGCCCTGGCCCACCGCGCGGGCCTTCCACGCGCCGTTGCGCAGGTAGACCTCGACGATCACCAGTGCCGTCTCGGTGCCGAGCTGCGGGGGAGTGAAGGTGGCCAGGACGCTGTTGTCGTCGGCGTTGCGGATGGTGGCCGTCGGTTCGATGCCCTGGAAGGTCTGGCCGGCGGCGTCCGGGCTGGCGGTGACGACGATCTTCTCGATGCCGGGGGGAACGGCCGTGGTGTCGACGGTGATCGCGTCGGGGCTGGTGCCGCCGCCCGAGCGGTACGTCACACCCGGGCCCTGGGGTTGGTTGTAGAAGATGAAGTCGTCGTCGGAGCGCACCTTGCCGTCGGCGGTGAGCAGCAGGCCCGATACGTCGAGCCGCACCGGTGCGGCGACGTCCACCGTCACCCGGGTGGTGGAGAGAGGGATGTTCGAGCCGGGGGTCATAGCTGTCATGCCCGGTGAACGAGCGGGGGCGATTTACCGTTCCCTTACCCGCGACCGTTCGGGTCAGCGGCGGTTACGGGGGTGATTGCGGGCCGTGCGCTCGTTGCCGTGCTTGTAGTTCCCGGTCCAGCGGGCCATGACCAGCTGAGGGTCGGCCGCCTCGACTTCGGCGAGGAACTGGGCGACGCGGGGGCCGTTCAGGGTGGTGGCGGGGCGGCCGTGGTGGGTGATGTGGACGGTGCCGTTCGCGTGTTCCTGGTAGGTGAATCCGTAGGGTCGGGGCATGGTCGGGATGGTAGGTGGAAGGGGGCGGTAGCCCCAACGGTTTTCACGGCGCGACCGGAGAAGCCGCAGGTCATCGGCAAAGTGCCCCAGCGTCTCTCCTGAGGCGGTACTCCCAGACTTTCTGATCGAGCGCCCTGGCCGGTCGGTGAATGATGCGGCCGATTCAGCGGAGGAACTCGTGGGCGCCACGGAGCCTGGTCTGCAATCGCTCCTGCGTTGCGCGACTGTCGAGGCGTACGTCGATCGCCCCGGGCAGGTTGGTGTCGGCTCGTCGCCCGGCAGGCAGTCGGACACCGTCAAGTCCTTGATTCCGGGCGATGAGGACACCGAGGTCGTGGCGGCTCAGGGCATCTGGCCCGGCAAGGTGGGACACACCGGCCGCGTCGGAGAGCGCGAGTTCCCACAAGGCTGCGGCCAGGTCTTCGACATGCAATGGGCAACGGATGTCGTCGGTGAACAGGACCCCGTCGCGACTGCCGACCGCCAGGGCATGCACCATCCGCTCCGGACCGCGCGGTTCCACGGCCGGCGGCCTGCACCGGCTCGTGTCGCGCACCGCGGCAGGGGCCGCCCTGTGCCTGGTCGGGGCGCTCACCGTCGCCGCGTCGCCCGCAGCGGCGGCCGAACCCGCCCCTGCGATCGCGGACCCCCTCGCCCGCTACCACCGGCAGCACCTCGACTGGAAGAGCTGCCTGCTCGGACCCGACGACGAGACCGGCAAGGAACTCCAGCAGGCGGGCGCGCAGTGCGCCGATGTCACCGTCCCGTTGACCCATGACGACCCGGACGGCCGCGCGATCACTGTCGCGATCTCGCGGAGCCGGGCCACCGACACGGCCCACCGCGTGGGCGCGCTGCTGCTCAACGGTGGTGGCCCCGGCGGGCAGACGATCGGCGACCCGCCGTGGGTGCGCACGGCGATGAAGCAGGTCGGTGAGCGGTACGACGTGGTGGGCGTCGACCCCCGTTTCGTCGGCCGCAGCACACCGCTGGACTGCCACTGGCCCACCGGCTCCTTCATACGCGGCGCGGGGATCGACCGTGCGGGGTTCGACCGCGCGGTGGCCCTGGCCGAGGAACTCGCCGGTCGTTGCCGGACGTCCCAGGGCGACGTCCTGCCGTACGTCACGACCCGGAACACCGCACGCGACATGGACGTCATCCGCGCCGTGCTCGGCGAGCCCAGGATCTCCTACCTCGGATACTCGTACGGCACCTACCTCGGCCAGGTGTACGCCACGATGTTCCCCGGCCGCACCGACCGAGTCGTGCTGGACGGCGTCGTCGCTCCGGACGGCTACAACCCCCGGCTGCTGCGCGGCACGGAACCGGCCAACCGGCACGCTCTCAAGGGCTGGGCCTCCTGGGCAGCCGCCCGCGACACCGCCTACGGTCTGGGCCGCACCCCTGGCGAGGTGCTGGCGGCCGTGGACAGCGTCCAGGCGGCGGCCGGACGTACGCCCCTGCCGATCGGCGCCCACCGGGTGGATGAGCATCTGGTGCCCTCGTCGTCTTCAACGGCCTCTCACAGGACAACGACGCCGCCTACGCCGATCTCGCGCAGGCCGTACGGGACATGCGTCGCGCCGCCGACGGCCACACGGTCGCCCCCTCGCCGTGGCTGGCCGAAACGCTCGGCTTCCTGCTGAACGGATCCGACTCCGCATACGGCAGTGCCCAGACAGCGATCCTGTGCGGAGACGCGTCCGCGCCGCGCTCTCCCGAGGTGTACTGGCGCGATGTCCAACGTGCCCGTGCGCAGGACCCGTTGTTCGGTCCCGTCACCAACAACATCGGTCCGTGCGCGTTCTGGGACCCGCCACGCGAACGCCCCACCACGATCCGCGGCGACTTTCCGGCCTTGCTGGTCAACGCAACCGGTGACCCGCGTACCACCTACCGGAACGCGCAGACGGTGCGCAGCATGTGGTCCTCCTCCCGCTTGGTCACCCTCCGTGGCGCGGACCAGCATGCCGTGTACGGCGTCTTCGGCAGCTCCTGTGCCGACGCGACGGTCAACACCTACCTGGCCACCGGCCGCCTGCCGGCCACGGACGTCACCTGCGACCGGCCTTCCGGCTGAGGGAGGCGGCCCGGAGGCCACCGCCGCCGAGGCGAAGTCCATCGACGGAGGGTCCGTTGACGCACTCGTGGACGGGCCTCTTCCGCGCCGCGACCGGGAGGGGGGCGGGTCTCGCCGCTGGAAGTGACCTCCCGGCGAGCGCCGACAAACGTACGGAGCAACATTCCTGCGGTGAGTCGGGAACCTCCGGACGCCCGACGGCGTTCGTGTCACTGACGGCCGGACGAGCCGAGCCGTCGGCTCACAGTGCTCAACTGCTGATTCCGTACGACGACTTGACCGGGGGGCAAGAGGCGTGCAGCCGCACCGCGCACACCCCACGCGCCCGGCCGCCGTCGTGCTCTCCGCGCTGCTCGCGGTCCTGACCTTCCTCCTGCCGGTGTCGGCCAAGTCGACGCCGGCGCCCCGCCCGTCCTCGACGGGCACGGCCGCGACAGCGACCGCGCAGGCGTCCGCGACCGCCGACGCGCAGCGACCCGTCGCCGTGGCGCACTCCGTGCTCGGCCACGCCGACGCCGTGCCGTACCCGTACCACGGCTTCCTGGGTCCTGGCACCGGGGACGCGGCCCCGCACCGCGCTGTCGGCGGCCCCGCCGTGGCCGTGGCGGCCGCGGCCGCGGGAGCGAGCCGGGGCGCCCACGCGTATCGCCCGCGCGGCCCGCCGTCCCGATGGAGCACCGAAGTCCGTATCGACGCCTGACCGTTCGCCTCCGCGCCCGGGGCAGACGTCGACTCCGTCTGCCTGCCCATCGTGGAGAACTCATGTCTCGCGCGCCCATGTGGCGGGCGATCGTCGCCCTAGGTGTGATCGCCGCCTCGCTCTTCTTCGCTCTCACCCAGTCCGCCCGCCTCGGCCTCGACCTGCGCGGCGGCACCCAGATCGTCCTGGAGACCAAGGACTCACCCGTCGTCGAGGCCAATGCCGAATCGACCCAGCGGGCCCTGGAGGTGCTCCGCCAGCGGGTCGACGCGCTCGGCGTGTCCGAGCCGAGCCTGTACCGGTCCGGACAGCAGCGGATCTTCGTCGAGCTGCCCGGCGTACAGGACCCGCGCGAGGCCGCCGAAGTCATCGGTCGCACCGCGCAGTTGACCGTCCACCCGGTGAAGGGCGCGACGGACCAGCAGGACGCAAACAAGGGGGAGCCGGCCAAGGACGGCTCGCGCACCCTGGCCGATCCCGACCAGAAGGGGGCGTTCCTCAAGCTCGGGCCCACCGTCCTCACCGGCGAGGGCGTCAAGGACGCCGAGGCGGTGCTCGACCAGCAGACGATGTCGGGCTGGATGGTCAACCTCACCTTCCGCGGGCAGGCAGGCAAGGACTGGGCACGGGTCACCGGGGCGGCGGCCTGTGCCCCGCAGGGCGCCCCCGAGCGGCGCGTCGCCATCGTTCTGGACGGCAAGGTCCTCTCGGCGCCCGGCGTCAACGCGGATGTGGCGTGCGAGGTCGGCATCTCCGGCGGCTCCACGCAGATCACCGGCGGCTTCGGCCGAGAAGAGGCCCGCGATCTGGCCGCGCTCGTCAAGGGCGGTGCGCTGCCGGTGCCCGTAGAGGTCGTGGAGCAGCGCACCGTCGGCCCCACGCTCGGTGCCGACGCCATCGCCGCCAGCACCCAGGCCGCGATCATCGGGCTCGCGCTGACGGGGCTGTTCATCCTCGTCGTCTACCGGCTGCTCGGCGCCCTGGCCACCATCGCGCTCGCGCTGTACGGGCTGATCTCCTACGCCGTACTGGTCGCTCTGGGCGCGACCCTGACACTGCCCGGACTCGCCGGTTTCGTCCTGGCGATCGGCATGGCGGTGGACGCGAACGTGCTGGTCTTCGAGCGTGCCCGCGAGGAGTATCTGGGAGTCCGCGCCCTGAAGTCGGGTCCGTCGCACCTGGACAAGCCGCTGCGCATCGGCTTCGGCAAGGCATGGAGCGCGGTCGTCGACTCGAATGTGACCACGCTGCTCGCGGCCGGGCTGCTCTTCTTCTTCGCCACCGGACCCGTCAAGGGCTTCGGCGTCACGCTCTCCATAGGTGTCCTCGTCTCGATGATCTCGGCCCTGGTGATCACCCGGGTCCTCGCAGACTTCGCGATCCGGCGCCGCTACGTGCGGGGCCGGCCCGGCCTGACCGGGATCACCTCCACCGGCCGGGTGCGTGCCTGGCTCGCGCGCCGCAAACCCCGCCTGGTGCACCACCGGCGCCGCTGGCTCGGCGTCAGCGCGCTGCTGATCGCGGTTGCCGTCGCCGGAATCGGCCTGCGCGGCCTGGAGTTCGGGGTGGAGTTCACCGGCGGGCGCCTGGTGGAGTACAGCACCAGCAGGCCCATGGACGTGGACGCGGCACGTACGGCGGTCACGGACGCCGGGTTCCCGCGCGCGGTGGTGCAGGAGTCGGGGGACGGGGACATCTCGGTACGCACCGGCGAGCTGAGCAACGACCAGCAGCACACGATCAGAACGGCGCTGGCGAAGGATGGCGGTGAGGTCACCGTCGAGCGGGACGAGCTGATCGGCCCGAGCCTCGGCGACGAGCTGCGCCGGCACGCGCTCATCGCGCTCGGCATCGCCGTCGCGACCCAGCTGATCTACCTCAGCGTGCGGTTCCGGTGGACGTTCGCCGCCGCGGCGGTGTCGGCCATGGTGCACGACGTGCTGCTTGTGGTGGGCCTGTTCGCCTGGCTCGGCAGGCCCGTCGACAGCGTCTTCCTGGCGGCCCTGCTCACGGTCATCGGGTACTCCGTCAATGACACCGTCGTCGTCTTCGACCGGGTGCGCGAGGCGCGCCGCCGCGATCCGGCGGCGGACCTGGAAACCACCGCGAACAAGGCCGTCATCCAGACGCTGCCGCGCACTGTGAACACCGGTATGGGCGCGCTGTTCATCCTGGCAGCCCTGGCCGTGCTCGGCGGTGACTCGCTCGCGGACTTCTCCGTGGCGCTGATCGCCGGCGTGGTGATCGGTATGGCATCGACGGTGTTCACCGCCGTGCCGATCGCCGTGCAGCTTGAGGGCAGCCGCCCGGCGCCGCCAGTGCGCCCCAAGCGCAGCGAGGACAGCGGGGCGCGCAGTCCGCTGGAGCGACGCGGGCGGGCGCGGGATTCAGGCGCTGTGGTGTGAGGGCGCGCGGAGGCTCGTGGGGAGGACGCGGATAGCCGGGCGCATCCCCCCGATCCGGCTGTGCAACGTGCAGCATGCTTCTCGTCCGACGCCGGTACCAGCCAGCGGCGTACGTACTCCCCGTCGGGGTCGAAACGGTGTGCCTGGACAAGGAGGTTGAGGAGCCGGTTGGAGCGGGTGTCCGTGCCGGCCGCGAGCAGTCAGGCCCGGCCCGGCATCCAGCCCTCGTGGCGGAGCTGGCGCATGGCCCCGTCGAGGTCGGCCAGGCTGTCGGCCAGGAACGCCGCCCGGTTGGGCACGGCGAAGCCGGCGCGGCGGATGCCGGCGTCGACGACGAGGAGCGGGACCACGCGGTCCGCGTCCCTCAGAGCGGCCTGCAGGACCGGGTTGTCGTGCAACCGCAGGTCCGCGGGGGAACAGGGCGACACAGACGCGCAAGGTTCCTCGATCCCCTCAGCGGGGGCGAACCGGTCCAGGAGCGGCCGATTCGGCCGCTGCCGCGATGTTGCGGGCCATGCCGCCGAAGACCGCGGCGTGGAACGGGGCCACGCCCCACCAGTAGGCGTGCCCGGCCAGGCCGTGCGGATGGAAGAGGGCGCGCTGCCGGTACACCGCGCACCCCTGTGGACCCGGGTCGACGGCCATCTCCAGCCAGGCCAGGCCCGGCAGCCGCATCTCCGCGCGCAGCCGAAGCAGCCGGCCCGGCTCGATCTCCTCCACTCGCCAGAAGTCCAGGCTGTCGCCGACCCGCAGCCGGATCGCGTCCCGGCGGCCCCGGCACAGGCCGACACCGCCCACCAGGGTGTCCAGCCAGCCGCGCAGGGACCAGGCCAGCGGCGATGAGTACCAGCCGTTCTCGCCGCCGATCGCCTCCACCACCCGCCACAGCGCCTGCGGCGACGCCGCGACCGTACGCTCGCGGTGATCCGTGTAGAGGCTGCCGCCCGCCCAGTCGGGGTCGGTCGGCAGCGGGTCGCTGGGGGCGCGGGGAGTCGAGGCCGAGGACCACCTGGTGGCCACGTCCGCGTCCTGCACGCGCCGCAGAGCCAGCCGGATCGCCCGGTCGAGGGTGACCGGTCCCTCCGGCGGGTCCGGCACGTGACGGACGATGTCCCGCTCGGCGCAGACCACCTCGTGCTTCAGCGACTCGACCAGCGGGCGCGCGAGAGCGCCCGGCACCGGGGTGACCAGACCGACCCAGAGGCTGGACAACCGGGGGGTGAGCAGCGGAACGGGGACGATGACGCGCCTCGGCAGCCCGGCGATGGCGGCGTACCGCCGCATCATCTCCTGGTACGTGACGACATCCGGCCCGCCGATGTCGAAGGCACGGTTCACGTCGTACGGCAGCCGCGCGCATCCCACGAGGAGGCGGAGCACGTCGCGGACGGCGATCGGCTGCATGCGGGTACGCACCCAGCTCGGGGTCACCATCGCGGGGAGCCGCTCGGTCAGATGGCGCAGCATCTCGAACGAGGCCGAACCCGACCCGATGATCACGGCTGCCCGCAGTACGGCGGTCGGTACGCCCGAGGCCAGGAGGATGCGGCCCACTTCGGTGCGGGACCGCAGATGCGGTGAGAGCGCGTGCTCGGGTACGCCGGAAGGGGTCAGCCCGCCGAGGTAGACGATCCTGCGGATTCCGGCAGCATGCGCCTGCTCACCGAAGATCCTGGCCGCGCGCCGGTCGGTCTCCTCGAAGCCCCGCCCGGTGCCCAGGGCGTGCACGAGGTAGTACGCGACGTCCATTCCGTCCATGGCCGCGCGCACGGACTCCTCGTCCGTCACGTCCCCGCGCACGGCCTCCGCCTGCCCTGCCCACGGATGGTCCCGCAGCTTGCCGGGCGAGCGGGCCAGGCAGCGCACCGAGTACCCGGCCGCCAGCAACTCCGGCACCAGCCTGCCGCCCAGGTAACCGGTGGCGCCGGTGACCAGACAGCGCAGCGGCCGGTCGTCGTCGGTCATGCCGATCGCACGCCTGCCGGTCGAGTGCGCCTTGTCCGGCGACGGGCGGCGGGCCGGGCCGCAAGAAGCGTCATGGCTCTCATGTCTTCCCGGGACGTGCCCCTTTCGAGGGGCTCTGTCGCTGTTCCCCTGAGGCCATGCTTGGGGCCGAGGGCGAGCACCGCAACCTCGCCGTCGCGACGAACAGTCCGGACCAGCTTGAGAGACGATGCGGGTCTGGAGAGCGCGAGTTCGATTCTCGTCACCCGCTCCAGATTGAAACCCCAGGTCAGTGACCTGGGGTTTGTTGTTGTCCGGTCCATGTCGAGGCGCTGATCGCGCTCTGCCTCAGGCGCCGCTCGTACCCGAGGCAACCCTCGTGTCTCCGTCCCGCGGGTCGGTCCGGCCGCGCAGGTCGATGGTTCGCAATGTGGCGGGGAGATCTGCCCGGTAGGGGATCAGGCCAAAGCGGCGATGCTTGATGGTGGCCGCCACCGTCATATGAGCCTGGACTGGTGCGTCGGCGGTGGCCTTGACGATCAGGGTGAAGGTCTCGTCACCGATCAGGGCGTGACGGCTGGTCGCTTTGACGCGCCATTCCGGGTCGCTGTCCCTTTCGCCCATTCCGATGACGATGAGTTCCTCCCGACCTTGGCCGGGGGTGACTTCGAGCGTGGATTCAATGATCGCGAGTTTGGCGGTCAGCCCAACGGTGGTGGCACGGTCTACCGGGTGGGAGCGCTTCTTGGGAGAGATCGACCAGGCGATCGGCTGTCGGTCCGCAGGCTCACCGGGGGACTCCAGGAGCACGCCGACGGCAGCGTCGGCGAAGGGATCGCCATGTGCCGGTGGGCGGAAGGCGCACGTGAGGCTGAGGAGGAAATAGTCGCTGTGCGACGACTCCGCGGTCAGGAAGCCGAGCCATTCCGCCTCGCCCGCGGCTGCCTCCTCCGCCGTCAGTGGGTGGACGACGGCGGTGCTGAGCGACACCCGCCCCTCGATGCGATGCTGCGGTGCGGGCGACTGCAGCCGGGGCACCTCCACCAGGTCGATCTCGTGAAGCGGGGTCAGGGGCAGTTCCAGATGGGTCACGAAGCAGCTCCGTGGTTCGAATCCGAGTGGCGCCAGTCGCCGATGAAGCAGAACGAGCCCCAGTCCCGGTAGGCCGGGTGGCGGGCGCGGACGGTCGACTGCGCGGTGCGAAAGGCGGCCCGCCGGTCCGGTGCCCGCGCAAGGCACTCGTAGAGCGTCCCGAAGAACTCCGTGGCCACCTGCGGGTGGACCGGCCACAGGCACCCGATGACGGCCGAGGCGCTGGCGGCCAGGAACGCGGCGGGCAGGCCGCGCAGATTGTCATTGACGTCGAACCGGCCCAGGGCGGATTCGCAGGAACTCATCGTCACCAGTTCGACGCCCCGCAGGTCTGCCTGGAGGACGTCGTGGGCGAAGACACGACCGTCGTTGTCCGCATCTGGCGACAGGAACAGGCACTGGTACCACGACGCCCACTCGTTGTGTGCCCCATGCGCGGCCACATGGACGTACCGCGCGTCGGCGAGTTCGCCGAGCAGTCGCCGCGGTGTCGCCGCGGCTCCCAGCACCGTGTGACCGCCCATCGCCGCAGCGACCTGGGCGGCGTGTGTCTCCAGGGCGTCCTGCGCGAGAAGCCCGTGCCGGGCACCCCCGGCCGCGGACGCGAAGGCCACGAGCCCACGCCCGGACGGACGGTGGAGTCCGGGTGCCTGCGTACGGAGGAAGCCCAGGCTCGGCACCTGGGTGACCGTCCAGTCCTCGGCGAGGGGACGGCCGTTGACCTCCAGGAGGTGGTAAGGAAGGTAGTGCAGCGGGCCGTTGGGCCATATGCACAAGTGCCGCTTTCCCTGGGCCCACCAGCTGTCCAGCGAAGCAGTGAAGGCCGCCAGATAAGAGACGCTGTCGTCCCTGAGTCGCCCTTGTGCGTCACGGCTGACCGGCCGATGCAACGGGTCCGCGACGACGCCCTGTCGTAGGGCAGCGACGTGAAAGGCCACCGGGTGGGCGGAGAGAGTGTGCCCCGCGCGCATGAAGCGGATGAGCCCGGCTTCGAAGTTCGGCAGGAGCACGGTGTGGTGCTCCATGTCGTCGCGAGTCACCGCCATGCCGGACAGCGAGGTCACCGGCGCCTCGGTGCCGTCCCGGTGGTGGTGGCCGAGATACAGCGAGAGCAGCACCGTGTCCTCGGTCAGGAGCGCCTGCAACTCGTCGGGGAACATCATCGGCATACGGTCCATGCGGCCTGAGGAGAGGAGTTCCTGACTGATCCACCGGTCCGCGGCACGCTGCATGTTGCGGTGCTCCGTCTCGGCGTCGTTTCCGGGCTCGGACTCGCCGGTGCCAACGTAGAAGAGCATCGCCTCGTCGGGGCCCGGCAGTTCGGGCTCGCCCAGCGGTTCGGACAGCCGCGACTCGTCCGCCCTGATGCGGGCCAGCAGCCGCGAGAGTGGCGCGGTGGGGGTGAACGGGCCGGGCCGTGCGGTGATGACCGTGAAGTCGAGTCCCTTGGCGGCTTGGTGAAGCGCCATCATCAGGCCGTACGAGATGGTGGAACCGCTCAGTTTGACGATCAGCTGTTGGTACAGATCCCGGAGCTTCCAGCCGATGACCTCGTCGATGCCGCCCCGAAGCCATACGGCGGCGGGGATCAGTGCCGCCACGGCCTCGCCGGCGTTGTTCTCGTCGGCTGCCAGAGCACCGCGCAGCCCGGCATCGAGGCTGTTCAGCGCCATGTCGATCTGGCCGCACAAGGCATAGGCGGCAAGTGCGTCGGCGAAGTGACCTGCGGCGAGGGCATGCTGTCCCGTCGCCGACGTGCGCAGTCCCATGTCGTACGAGAGCGTGCCGTCGAGGTAGTCGAGTGCCGGTGGAGACTGGCCGAACAGCTCAGGAGCCACCTCCCGTGCCTCCGCTATGAGAGCGCGGCCGATGTGCTCCTCATCGCTTCCGCGGGCGTGCGCTGCGAGATGGATGAAGGTCGCCGCGCGCTGCTCGGGAGGCCAGCCGTCCCGGTCCGCGATGGTGCGGAATTGTCCCGCGGCCACCTCCACTCGGATCGGCCCCGGGGAGCAGCGCATGCGGTTGTCCGCCAGGCAGTGCACTTCACTGGCCCAGCGGCGCCGGCGGTAGGAATCGCCGGGCAGGTCCGGCAGTTCGCGGTCGGCGATCTCGATCAGCTGGAACTCCAGGTCCGGCCGACGGGCCTCCTCGGCGAGCGTGAGCGCCTCGGCGAAGACGCTCGCGGCCTCCCGCATCCCCTGCCGGTCACGGATGGCGGCCAGCGGCAGGGGCAGCAGGTCCTGAACGTCGCCGGGCAGCGAGAGCTCACCCAGTAGGCACAGGACTCTCAGCAGGTACAGATGAGTGAGGGGATCCTCGGCCGGATCCAGCAGGTCGCACGCCTCACGGGCAGCCGCCCGTATCTCCTCGTCGCGCGACTCCTGCCTGAGGCCGGCGACCATGGACAGCGCCTCGGCCAGGGCTTTGAGGACACGCCCCCGCCGGTGCCCGTGCGACAGTGCGGCGGCCTCGCGCAGATACGGGAGCGCCTCCTCGGCGGCGACCAAGGGAGGAGGCATCTCCGCGGTTTCCGGCGCGCCGGAATCGTCGGGGTGGATCGAGCGGTGCCGAGCCTGGCGTTCGCGCCACAGATCGTGGGCCGACTCGAAGGTCAGTCCCGACATGTTCCCCAGATACGGGCTGACGCGCAGCAGCCCAGCGGCGAACAGTGTCTCCGCGAGTTCGGTGACGTCCTCGGCGCGGCCGCTCTCGCGCAGCACGGCGATCTGTTCGTCCGCAACGGCACAGACGTGGCGGAAGAGCAGCCCGTCGGCCACGTCGATCAGTGCGAGCCGTCCTGCCTCGACGTAGGCATCGGCCGCCCACCACCAGGGCGTTCCCGGTCTCGCGGCCCAACGGGCGTGCGCAGCCTCCAGCGCGAGGGTCAGCGCCGGCACCGCGTCACGCGGCTCGCCGGCACTCACCCGACGTATGGCTCCCAACACCACGGACTCGACAGCGGCCTCCGAGAGCACGAGTGACGGGTCCTTCACCCGGCGTATGGCCTCGCTCTCTGTCACCACGCGCGCCGAGAGCTGTCCGGCGAGCGCGACCAGGGTCCGGGCCTGGCGCCGAACCTCGGGATCGTCCGCGTGGGGCACGCCGTCCTCAGCCACGGCTGGGGCGTCGGGCTGGGGAGACTCGTCGGCCCCGCCGGCTCTCCTGGCGCGGGAAGTCCACTCGAGAAGAAGTCTCATGACTCTGCTCAGGTTGGCGAGGTGCGCCTCGCGATGGGCGCCGTTCGTCAGGTCGACCGCCTGACGCAACCACCTGGCCGCTTCGCGGAGCAGGGCTACGACGTCGTCCCCCTCCCCGACTGTCGCTTCCACTGCTTCCACTGCTGCCACTGCTTCCGCGCGACGGCCGAGAACCGATCCGAGTCCGGCTGCCGCACGCGCATACGCGGAGGCGTCCCCGGCAGCGTCCACGAGAGCATCCCGACAGGCACTCTCGGCCCGAACGAGATCCCTGATGTCCCCTGCGACCTCGAAGCGGCGTACGAGGGCATCGGCGAAGGATGATCGGCGGCTCACGCGCCGCAGGGCCGACGGCTCCGGGAGAGCGGCCACCCTGGCCAGCAGCTCTACCGCGGCATCGGCGTCGGCGCTCCGTTCCACCGCAGGACGGTCGGGGAGAGCCGCGCGGTGTTGGAGTGCGAGGCCGTGGAGGGTGTCCCGGTACGAGTTGTCACCGCTGTCCGCCACGGTCCTGATCAGACTGATGGCCTGGTCGAGGGCAACGACGTCACCCGTCTCCTCGGCATCGACGACCAGATCTGCCGCATGGTCCAGCGGGTCGCTCCACGGGTCGTACCCGGTCTCATCGGCGAACCGGGGCCACAGCTCACGCGGCACTCGCCGGTGATCGACCAGGTAGAGCAGGCCGAACACACCGATGGCTGTCTCGAGGTCCTCAGCGGCAAGGGCGCCGTTCCTGTGCGCCACGGAGCGCGCCTAATAGAACGCGGCAATGGTGTGAAGGACATCGGGGTCGGCCTCTTCGGGGCGCCCGTCGACCGAGGAGAAGAGATTCACCGCGAGAGCCAAGGCATCGTCTTCGAGTACGCGCTGCGGCTCTCCGCCGTCGCCGAACTCCCGTACGCGGGCGGCCAGCTCACTGAGTCGCGTGTCCTCCACGAATCCCCCGTCCCCCGTTGGAGTACTCATGGTAGAGAGGGCGACACGAGCGACCCGGACGAATTGTCGATCCACACAGGGGCCACACACCCCTACTGGGAGCCGAACCGGTTCCGCCCCTGTCGACACCGCCCGAGACAAACCACCAGCGCACTTCCGGTCCGGGCAACACCGCGAGCTGCATGACCTTTGTCTGGCCCGAGATCACGCCCGAGTTGTACGACGCGGTGCGCAAGAGAGCCGGAGTTCTTCCCGCTCCACAGGTGCTTCGTCGCTCCGGGCGTCAGAGGCGCTGCCTGACGCCCGCGTCAGCGAATACCGTCCACCCCGGGCACTGCGAGAACATTTCACGCGTATCGGGCATACGATAGCAAGTGGGCGAGTGCACTCTCACGTGCCAGAGCCCGGAAGGGCGGCCCCGGTGTGCATACGCCGGGGCCGTTGTGGCATCGCCTCCGTGTTTCCCGGCGGACCCGGACCTACGGGTCCGCCGGGTGCATCCGCCCCGGAACCCGCTCCCGGAGCCCTGTGCCGCCACAGCCGTCCCAGAGCCTGGGCCGGGCCGTCACCCGTCCCACTTTCCGGAGGGCGAGGAGGGCCTCTCGCACCCATGTCCCCGTCGGCCCAAGCCTCTTGTTGCGACGGGTGTTTGGGGGCGACATGCCGCCTGTGGCGTAATCAGCTCGTTGCACCGGTCGGCGATGCAAGCCTGTGCCGGTCGGCAGCGTCGGGCCACGCTGATCGCCGTTGACCGCCGGTTGGATCCGAGCGGGTCGGGGTGTGCGTTTCGTCGGGACATGTGGTCGGAATATTGCAGGCGCCGTTCCGGCCGGCATCCCCATGCCCCGGGACGAAGGGAAGCAGAACAGCGATGACGGACGGTGGGCGCAAGCCGGACAGGATCGGGGTGGACCGGTCGGAGGGGTTTGGCGAACGGCTGCTGGGGGTGCTGCTGGACCGGGCCCACGAGATGCCGCCGGAGTTGATCGCCCCACTCGTCGCGGAAGAGGTGGCCAGGGTCGGGGGGCGGGAGGTCTCCATCCTCCTGCAGGACTACGAACAGGTGCTGCTGGTGCCGCTGCGGGGCCGAAGGCTGAAGGTCGGCGGCCCCGAGCCGGTCGAGGACTCCCCGGCCGGCGAGGCGTTCCTGAGCCGCAGAACGGTAGAGGTGCCGCAGGACGGCAGTGTGCGGATGTACCTGCCGCTGCTGGACGGCAGCGACCAGATCGGGGCGATGGCCGTCACCCTGGACAGTGTCGATGACGACGACCGGCGGCTGCTCCGCAGACTCGCCGGTCTCGTCGCGGACATGATCGTCACCAAGGACGCCTACACCGACCTGTTCTTCCAGGCCCGCCGCAGCGCCCCGATGAGCGTGGCCGCGGAGATCCAGTGGTCGTTGCTGCCCCCGCTGTCGATGACCGTTCCGCAGGTCGAGGTGGCCGGGATCCTGGAGCCCGCCTACGACGTGGCCGGCGACAGCTTCGACTACGCCCTCAACGGCGACATCCTTCACGTGGCCATGATCGACGCGATGGGCCACGGGCTGGACGCGGCGACCATGGCGACGGTGGCCATCGGTGCCTATCGCCACACGCGACGGGCCCATACCGATCTGTCCCAGGTGTACGCGTTCATGGACAAGGCCATCGATGAGCAGTTCGGTCCCGACCACTTCGTCACCGCACAGATGATGGTTCTGAACATCGCCACAGGCCGGCTGCACTGGGTCAACGCCGGCCACCCGGCTCCGTTCCTGATCCGAGACCGCGCTGTGGTGGACCGGCTGGAGAGCCCGACCACCTTGCCGGTCGGCTTCGGCGGTGAGGACCCGGTGGTCAGTGAACGGACTCTGCAACCCGGGGACCGTTTGCTGTGCTTCACCGACGGCCTGTTCGAGGAGCACCAGACCGGCAGGGAACAGTTCGGTGAGGAGCAGCTCATCGAGTGGACCAACCGCGTCCTCCGCGACCGTACCCAGGTACGGACGGTGGTGCGAGCGCTCTCCCACACCCTGAAGCAGGAACGTGGCGGCACCACGAGTGACGACGCGACCATCTTCCTGGTCGAGTGGCGAGGCGGGGACGCCGATCATCTCGCCACCCTCGACTGAGCCCGCGATGAAGGCGCGCCGGACCGGGGCAAGTGATGTGGCTCGACGCAGAAGCCGCTTCCCCGCGCAAGCACCGTCACTTCCCAAGCTGAGAGCGCGAGTTCGATTCTCGTCACCCGCTCCACGACCAAGGCCCAGGTCAAGCCCTCCGTTACACGATGAGGATCCGGCCGACAACGCGGCCAGCCGGTCTTGAGATGTCGCGAACACCGGACGGCCTTTCTGATTACTTGTTGACTTCGGCATGGTGGCTGGTAGTTGAGCCGGTTGTCGGGCCCGGGCTGCCATGTCGCTGACGATCTCGTGGACGATCGGGGCGCACTGGCCGGCCTCGTGTATGTGCTCCGCAAGGGTGTGACCTGGCGAGACGTACCAGCCGAGACGATCTGCCGCAGTGGCGTCACGTGCTGGCGTCGCCTGCGGGAGTGGACCGAAGCAGGAGTCTGGCCTCGCCTTCACCAGGTCCTGCTCATCGAGCTCCGCCGCGCCGAACTCGCGGACATGGACGACTGCGCCATCGACGGCTCACACGTGAGGGCACTCAATGGGGGGCTCACGCGGGGCCATCGCCGGTCGACCGCAGCCGCCCCGGCTCCAAGCACCATGTGACGTCATCGGGCAGCGACCTGCGGAACAACGGGGAACCTCGGCAGCTTCCCGAGAACGAGCAGGTCAGCGTCTCTCCAGCTCAGTCCGGTCCGCATACGCGATCTTCAAACCGAGATGGCGGCACGCGGCCATGAAGAGGGCGAAAGGCAGGGGCCGACAGTGTTCGTCTGCGCGATGGTGCGGCTCGGCGCCCCATCGAACACCGGTCGCGTGCCTGAGCGAATGGGTTCAGAAGATCGGCGTCTGCGCTTCGACTTCGGTGAGTCCTTCCTCCATGGTCAGCGACGGCAGCACGCGGACGCGGTTCCAGTGAGGGAGGCGAGACTCCATCAGCAAGCGGTCCACGTTCTCGACCTTGTCGGACTGCACGACGATGACAATCGTGTGTTCGCGGTTGACGAAGGGGCCGGCCACGATCTCGACGCCCGCCTTCTGGGCGAGGTTCGGGATGTCAGGGGCGGTCTGCAGCATCAGGTCGCGCGTTGTCGCGTTGGAGGTCGGACAGACTTCCGGAGTGTGGGTCGCGATCAGGACGAAATGCATCTTGAGGTTCCCTTCCAGTCGAGGGCCCTTGATCTCAGCCTAGGCCGCCCCGAGGTGCTCCGCGAACGGCAATCCCGGCTCCGACCGGCGGCGGAGGGCTCGCGCCCGCGTCCGAAGGGTCCGTTTCGCGGATCTGCGAGCCTCGGGCCGTCTCTGGGCCGTCCGAGGCCAGCCGACAACGACAGCCGCCGACGACTCTCATGGCCGAGCTGGACGAGCTGAGAACACGGACCCGTGACGACATCAGCCGACTCGTCGGCTCAGCGAAGCAGCACCTTTGAGGTGCTTGCACAGGTCGCTGGGCTGAGTTCGAACGCCGACGGGAACCGCACCACAAAATGATCGCGGCTTCCTGCGGGCCCTGCGGACGGTTGCTCACGCCCGCCGCATACGCCGCAGAGCGACGCGGGCCGGGAGGACGGTGGCCGCCGTGCCGAGCAGCAGGCAGCCTGTCACCACGCCCGTGAGCCAGGGCCAGGCCAGCGACAACTCCACTGGCAGGCCCAGCTCCTGGCGAAGGCCGTGGACCGTGCCGAACAGGGCCGGGGCGGCCGCCGCCAGGCCCAGGGCCGCGCCCAGGGTGACGACACAGCACGTTTCGGCTGTAAGGGCCAGCAGCACCTGGCGGGGCGTCGCACCGGACAGGCGCAGTACGCGGAAGTCGCGCACCCGGCCCGCGGTGGCCGTCAGCAAAGTGGAGGCGACGGCGATCGCCGTGTAGCCCGCCGATACGGCGACGAGCATCAGGGTGAAGATCCACACGAGCCGGTCCTCCTCGGCGTCGTCCGAGGCCGCGTACGCCTCCACGGAGACCTCGTCGGCGCTGAGCCCGGACGGGAGGGGTGTGGGGGCGTGGGTCGTGCGGTAGGCGACGTCCGCCAGTGCGGACGGGTCGTGGTCGCGTACCAGGTCGCGAGGGAGGAGGACCTGGTACGGCATCGAGTCGTCCACCACGGCCGTCACACGCAACTTCCGCGTACGGCCGTCCTCAAGGGTGAGTGGGGCGACCTGGCCCTTCCGCCAGCCGTGCGCGGCCGCCACTGCCTCCGTGACGACGACCGTCTCGCCAAAGGGCGCGGACACGGCGTACACCCGCTCGAAACCGGACGACACCCCGGCCGCGGACAGGGCCGCTCCGCCGTCACCGCCGTACACGGTCGTCGACAGCAGTGACGTGCCCTCGCCCCGGGCCACCGCCGCGTCCGACAGGCCCGGCGTTCCTCTGGGCACCACCGCCGCCTCTGCCTGTACGGCCGCGGCCTGCCGGGAGGTGTCGGCACTCCGGGTCGTCTGCACGGTGCTGGTGATCAGTACGGCGAAAGCGACGGTCGCCAGCACCGGGGCGACGGTGGCGGAGGTTCGGCGCACCGCGGTGATCATGTTCTCGCGTACGAGCACAGCCGTCGCACCGGGGCGCCGGGCGAGCGGCCGGGTCAGTGCCCCGATGACGGGTCCGACAAGCACCGGTGCGAGGAGGGTCAGGCCGACTGTCAGGCTCATCGCCGTGCCGAGCGCCAGCAGCACGATGGCGTCGGCCCCCGCGAAGGCCGTGCCCACCGAGCAGACCGCGCCCACGGCCGTCGCCGCCAGCCCGGCGACCCAGCGGCGCCGCGTCATCGGCCGGCTGTCCACGGCCGCCTCCCGCATCGCCTCCAGCGGCTTCACCCGGGACGCCCGGCGCGACGCTGTCCCCACGCCGACGAGGGCCACCACCACGCCCGAGGCGAAGGCCCCGGTCCGCCGACAGGCGGGCGGCATGACCGTAGACGGCCCGGGCATGCGCGCCGAACAGTTCGGCGAAGGCGTCCGGATCGCCGGCGCGTATCCGGTCACGCAGGGAAAGTTCCACAACCAGCCCTGTCCGCTCGGCACTCGTCGTCTCTGTGGCGACGATCACACCACGAGCGGATCTTCCAACGCGCCTCGCGCGCGAACGCAGGGACGGCCGGCCCGGCCGACGCCCATCCCCCCCGGACCTTCGCCCCCGCCAGGGGGCAGAGCCCACTGGCGGGGGCGGAAAACCCTACGGCACCACCACGATCTTCCGCCCCACCCCAGAAGCGAACTGCTCCAACGCCTCCGGATACCGCTCCAGCGGGATCCGGTCGCTGATGAAGATCTCCGGATCCAGCACCCCGTTCGCGAACAGCTCCGCCGCCCGCTCGAAGCTGTGCAGGACGGCCATGGAGCCCGTGATCGTGATCTCCTGGTTGTAGATGCGGTACGGGTCGATCGTCACGCGCGTCGCGTAGTCCGCCACCCCGAACTGCAGGAACGTGCCCGCCTTCGCCACCCGGTCCAGGCCGTCCTGGATCGCGGCCGCGTTGCCCGTGGCGTCGACGACCAGGTCCCAGCCCTGTGGGCGGTCCAGTTCGTCGGGGTTCGCGGCGGAGGCCGAGACGCCGAGCCTGCGGGCGGTCTCCAGGCGGGACGGGTTCACGTCCACCACGTCCACGCTCGCCGCCCCCGTCCGCTTGGCCAGCTCCAGCATCATCAGGCCCATCGTGCCCGAGCCGTAGATCAGGACGTGGGCGCCGAGGCGGGACTGGAGGACGTCGTAGCCGCGGACGGCGCACGAGAGGGGTTCCACCAGTGCCGCGTCCTGGGTGCGGACGTGCTCGGGGAGCCGTACGCAGTTCGCCACCGGGGCCACCGCGTACTGCGCCGCGCCGCCCGCCGTCGTCACGCCGATCGCCGCCCAGCGTTCGCAGAGGTTGTTGTGGCCCGTGCGGCAGTAGCGGCATTCGTAGCAGTACAACGACGGGTCGACCGCGACCCGGTCGCCCACCGACACCTCCGTGACCTGGGTGCCGACCCCGACCACCTCCCCCGCGAACTCGTGTCCGGGCACGATCGGCAGCTTGGGCGCGAACTCGCCCTGGAGGATGTGCAGATCCGTGCCGCACAGGCCGCAGGCCGCGACCTCGACGACGACCTCGCGCGGGCCCGGCGTCGGGTCGGGGACCTCGGCGACGACGGCCTTGCCCACGGACTCGATGACGGCGGCCTTCATTTCACGGCTCCCAACGACAGGCCCTGGACCAGCTTGTCCTGGGCGGCGAACCCCGCGGCGAGCACCGGCAGGGAGATGACGAGCGACGCGGCGCACACCTTCGCCAGGAACAGGCCCTGGCTGGTGATGAAGCCGGTCAGGAAGACGGGGGCGGTCTCCGCCACCACGCCGGTCAGTACTCGGGCGAACAGCAGCTCGTTCCAGCTGAAGATGAAGCAGATGAGGGCTGTGGCTGCGATGCCCGGGAGGGCGATGGGGGCTACGACACGGGTCAGGATCGTCGGCAGCCTCGCGCCGTCCACCCTTGCCGCCTCGATGATCGCGACCGGGACCTCCGCCAGGAAGGACTGCATCATCCACACCGCGATCGGCAGGTTCATGGAGGTGTAGAGGATGACCAGCAGCCATATGTTGTCGAGCATGTCCGTGTTCTTCGCGAACAGGTAGAGCGGCAACAGGCCCGCCACGGCCGGCAGCATCTTCGTCGACAGGAAGAAGAACAGGACGTCCGTCCACTTCTTCACCGGGCGGATCGAGAGGGCGTACGCCGCCGGGAGGGCCAGGACCAGGACGAACAGGGTCGAGGCGACGGACGCCACCGTCGAGTTGATCAGCGCCGGCCAGGGGCTCGCCCCACCGCCCGCGCCGAAGAACTCCCGGTAGCCGTCCAGCGTCAGCGACGCGGCGAAGGACGGCGGGTTGGTCGCCGCGTCCTGCTCGGAGTGGAAGGACGTCAGGGCCATCCACGCGATCGGCAGGAAGAACAGGATCCCGAGCAGCCAGGCCACCAGGCCCAGGCCAACTCCCTTGCGGCGGCTGGGAGTACGAAGTCGTACGGCTGCTGCACTCATGCGCGTGACACCTCCTCGCGGAACAGGGACGACACCACGCGCAGCGCGAAGGTCGCGATGATGATCGAGCCGATGACCACCAGGACGCCCGCGGCCGAGGCGAGGCCGTTCTCATGGGCCTGGTAGAAGCTCTGGTAGACGGTGTAGGGAAGGTTGGCGGTGCCCAGGCCGCCGGACGTGATCGTGAAGACCGCGTCGAAGTTCTGGACGATGTAGATCGAGCCCAGCAGGGCGCCGAGTTCGAGGTAGCGGCGCAGGTGGGGGAGGGTGAGGTGGCGGAAGATCTGCCAGTCGCTCGCGCCGTCGACCCGGGCCGCCTCGATCTGCTCGTTGTCGCGGCTCTGCAGGCCGGCCAGCAGGATCAGCATCATGAACGGCGTCCACTGCCAGACGAGGGAGGCTTCGACCGCGAGGAGTGGTGTGTTGGAGATCCAGTCCGGTTGTGGGCCGCCCACATAGTGCAACAACCCATTGAACAGGCCGTATTCGGGGTTGTAGAGCACATGTTTCCAGAGCAGGGCCGCCGCCACCGGTACCACCAGGAACGGGGCGATCAGCAGGGTGCGGACCACACCCCGGCCCTTGAACTTCCGGTCCAGCAGCAGTGCCAGGACCAGACCCAGGACCAGGCTGGCCAGCACCACCGCGGCCGTCAGCAGCACGGTCGTCCACACCGACTGGCGCAGGTCGGCGTCGGTGAGGACCTCCCGGTAGTTGTCGATGCCGGCGAATTGGCGGGCGTCGGGATAGAGGGAGTTCCAGTCGAAGAACGAGATCACCAGCGTGGCCACGAAGGGCAGCTGGGTCACCACGATCATGAAGATCAGGGCGGGCAGCAGGGGGGCTCGGGTCGCCCAGGCGCGCAGCCGGGCGGAGGGCCTGCGGGTCGTGTGCACGGGTGTCGTGGCCACGGGGGCCGTTGTCGTCGCTGTCATCGCCCCTCGTACTCCTCGGAGATCTTCTCGGCGAGCTGCTGGGACTTCTTCAGGGCCGACTCGACGGACTGGCGTCCGGCGATGGCCGCGCTGATCTCCTGGGAGACCTTGGTGCCGAGATCGGTGAACTCGGGGATGCCGACGAACTGGATGCCGGGCGCGGGGCGCGGCTGTACGCCGGGGTCGTTCGGGCGGGCGCCTTCGATGGCCTCCTTCGTCATCTCCTGGAAGGCGGCCGCCTCCTCGCGGTACGCGGGGTTGGCGTAGGTGGAGGCGCGCTTGCCGGCCGGGACGTTGGACCAGCCGATCTCGTCGCCGACCAGCTGCTCGTACTGCTTGCTCGACGCCCAGGAGACGAACTTCCAGGCCTTGTCGGGGTTGCGGGACGCCTGCTGGATGCCCCAGGCCCAGGTGTAGAGCCAGCCGGCGGACTCCGTCTTCTCGACGGGCGCGGGTGCGTAGCCGACCTTGCCCTTGACCGGGGACTTCGCCGCCTCCAGGGAACCGGCCGCGGAGGTGGCGTCGTACCACATGGCGACCTTGCTCTGGGTCATGTTGTTCAGGCACTCGGCGAAGCCGGACTGGGCGGCCCCCGACTCACCGTGCTCGCGCACCAGGTCGACATAGAACTTCGTCGCCTTCTGCCACTCGGGGGAGTCCAGCCGCGCCTTCCAGCCCTTGTCGAACCAGGTGCCGCCGAAGGTGTTCACCACGGTGGTGAGCGGGGCCATCACCTCGCCCCAGCCGGGCAGGCCGCGCAGACAGATGCCCTTCATGCCCGGCTCGGCGCCGTCCACCTTCGCGGCGAGGTCCGCCACCTGCTGCCAGGTGGGGTGCGCGGGCATCGTCAGCCCCTCCTTCTGGAACACGTCCTTGCGGTACATCAGGAAGGACGACTCGCCGTAGAAGGGCTGGCCGTAGAGCTTGCCGTCGTCGCCGGTCAGGGACTGGCGCATCGGCTTGAGGACGTCCTGCTCGTCGTACGCCGGGTCCTTGGCGACGTAGGAATTCATCTCCTGCAGCCAGCCGTTGCGGGCGTAGATCGGTATCTCGTAGTTGGAGAGGGTGGCGACGTCGTACTGGCCCGCCTGGTTGGCGAAGTCCTGGCTGATCTTGTCGCGGACGTCGTTCTCGGGCAGGACGGTGAAGTTGACCTTGATGCCGGTCTCTTCGGTGAAGCGGGGGGCGAGCTTCTGCAGCTCGGTCATCTGGGGGTTGTTGACCATGAGGACGTTGATCGAGTCGCCGCCCGACCCGGCCCCGCCGGCTCCGACCCAGCAGCCGGAGAGCAGCGGGGCGAGCAGCGTCCCTGCGGCGGCCGCGACGAGCGTGGCTCGCGACCTCCGCCGGCTCTGGGTTCGCATGGATCGCTCCTGGACATATGGGGGACGTATGGAGGGATGACGTATGAGGAGATAGGGGAGATAAAGGGCGCTGTCGGGAATGGATGTGCCTTGCAGGGGACATGAGTTGGAAGGTCAGACGCGGAGGACCTGAGGTCCCAGTAGCGAGTACCGATGTGCCTCGGCGGCCGGAAGCAGCGTGCTCGTCACGATCGTCTCCAGCGCGCCGATGTCGGCGAACCGGCAGAAACTGACCGCTCCGAACTTGGTGTGGACGCCCGCGAACACCGTGCGGCGCGCGGCCCTGATCGCCTGCGCCTTGACCTCGCTCACCGCCGGGTCGGGGGTGGTGAGGCCGTGCTCGCGGGAGATGCCGTTGGCGCCGATGAACGCCAGGTCGATGACGAATCCGGCCAGCATCTTCGTCGTCCAGTGGTCGACCGTGGCGAGGGTGCCGGGCCGCACCCGGCCGCCGAGCAGCAGCACGGAGGCGTGCTCCGCCTCGGCGAGGGCGCCCGCGACCGGCAGGGACGCGGTGACCACGGTCAGCGGCCGGTCGGTGGGCAGGGCCTCGGCGATGAGCTGCGGGGTGAAGCCCTCGTCGACGAAGACCGTCTCGGCGTCCCCGAGCAGCTCGGCCGCGGCGGCCGCGACCCGGCGCTTCTCGGGGACATGGCTGGTGGCGCGGAAGGCGAGCGTCGTCTCGAAGCCGGCGCTCTCCACCGGGTAGGCGCCGCCATGGGTACGACGGAGCAGGCCGTGGTCCTCCAGGACGCGCAGATCCCGCCGCACGGTCTCCTTGGCCACGCCCAGCTCGGCGGCGAGCGCGGTCACGTCGACCGAGCCGTCACGGCGTGCGGCGAGCACGATCTCGCGTTGGCGTTCTTCCGCCGTATGCGTGCTCATGATCGACACCTGCCTTCCGCTTCGCTGCCCGTTCGGGCCCGGTGGGGCCCATGGGGGAAGTTCTACAGCGGGGGTTCGGCGCTGACCAGGTCTGTTGCCTGCCCGATGCTGCCCGTGTATGCCCGTTCACCGTGCGCGGTGCCCGTCGCGGACCTGCATGGTTGTGATGCGGCGCGTGAGATCGGGCGCTCGCGACGCCCGAATGCGGCGGGGGGGGGGGGGGGGGGGGGGGGGGGCCCCCCCCCCCCCCCCCCCCCCCCAAAGGCCCCGGGGTCGAAGGGGCGGCAGCCCCTGGGGATGGGACGGGTAGGGGCGCCGGCGGGGGGGGGGGGGGGGGGGGGGGGGGGGGCGCGGCGCCCCCGGGGGGGGGGGGGGGGGGGCGCGGGGGGGGCCCCCCCCGCCGCTCGCGACGCCATGTCGACGATGTGTTCCGGTCAGTACGGCCAGATGGGTGGGTCGCTCACGAAGTGGCCGCCCAGGTAGGCGTGCGCGATGTTGTCCGGGTCGAGCTCGCCCTGCTCGGCGACGATCTTCTCGGCGTACGGCTCGGAGTCGTCCTGCGGCTCGTAGCCGAGGGAGCGGGCGGTGGTCAGGTCCCACCACAGGCGGGTGTTCGCGGAGGAGCCGTAGACGACGGTGTGCTCGACGTTCTCGGCGGTCAGGGCCGCGTGGAAGAGCCGGGCGCCGTCGGCGGGGCTCATCCACACCGAGAGCATGCGCACGCTGGTCGGCTCGGGGAAGCAGGAGCCGATGCGCACGGACACCGTCTCCAGGCCGTACTTGTCCCAGTAGAACTGCGCGAGGTCCTCGCCGAAGGACTTGGACAGGCCGTAGAAGGTGTCGGGGCGGCGCGGGGTGTCGATGGGGATCAACGCGCTCGCGTCATGGGGTGCGGTGCCCTCGGGGCGGGGCGTGAAGCCCACCGCGTGGTTGGAGGAGGCGAAGACGATGCGGCTCACGCCCTCCTCGCGGGCGGCCTCGTACAGGTGGTAGGTGCCCTCGATGTTCGCCCGGAGGATCTTCTCGAACGGGGCTTCCAGGGAGATGCCCGCGAGGTGGATGATCGCGTCGACGCCCCGCACGGCCTCGCGCACGGCCTCCTTGTCGGCGAGGTCGGCGACGATCGCGTCCGGCGCGCCCTCGACGGGGCGCAGATCGAGCAGTCGCAGGTCGTAGCCGTACGCCGGGAGCAGGTCCCGCATCAGGGTGCCGAGCCCGCCGGCGGCGCCGGTGAGCAGAACGGTGCGGGGTGCGGGCATCCTCGGGTCTCCTTGGGGGCGTCGGCCGCCTGTATGCACGGTATTCACATTCATGGACTAGTTAAGGATCACCGCCCTTCCTCGTCAAGGGTGGTGCAGGTCGTGTTCATAAACGTAAACTCTGATCAGAAACCTGTACCTCTTTCTGGTTTCCGTCTCGTTCCGTCTCGTTCCAACCGTCTCGTTCCAGGGAGAGCCCGTGACGCCTGCCCCCCTTGCCGCTCGACTCGGCATCCCCAGCGGGCCGCTGTTCTTCCCCGTCACCGCCTACGGCCCCGACGGATCGGTCGACCTCGACACCTACCGCACCCATGTGCGCCGGGGCGTCGACGCCGGGGCCGCCGCCGTGTTCGCGTGCTGCGGCACCGGGGAGTTCCACGCACTCGCCCCCGAGGAGTACGAGGCGTGTGTGCGGGCGGCCGTCGAGGCGGCGGACGGACGCGTGCCGGTCGTCGCGGGCGCCGGATACGGCACCGCCCTCGCCGTGCGGTACGCCCGGCTCGCCGAGAGCGCCGGCGCGGACGGGCTGCTCGCCATGCCGCCGTATCTCGTCGTCGCCGGACAGGAGGGGCTGCTGCGGCACTACCGGGAGATCGCGGCCGCGACCGCGCTCCCCGTCATCGTCTACCAGCGAGACAACGCGGTGTTCACCCCGGACACCGTCGTCGAACTGGCCCGCACGGACGGCGTCATCGGGCTCAAGGACGGCCTGGGCGACCTGGACCTCATGCAGCGGATCGTCAGCGCCGTGCGCACCGAGGCCCCCGGCGACTTCCTCTACTTCAACGGCCTGCCGACCGCCGAACAGACCCAGCTCGCCTACCGCGCGATCGGCGTCCCGCTCTACTCCTCCGCCGTGTTCTGCTTCGCCCCGGAGATCGCCCTCGCCTTCTACCGGGCGCTGGAAGCGGGTGACGACAGGACCGTCGAACGCCTCCTGGACGGCTTCTACCGCCCGTTCGTCGAACTGCGCGCCCAGGGCCGCGGATACGCCGTCGCCCTGGTCAAGGCCGGCGTACGGCTGCGCGGGCTGGACGTGGGGGAGGTGCGGCCCCCGCTGCACGAGCCGAGCGAGGATCATGTCAAGCAGCTCGCCCAGTTGATCGAGCGCGGCTACGCGCTGTTGGAGAAGGGCCCGGAGAAGGACCCGGAGGAGACCAAGTGAAGGCGTCGACATTCGTCTACCCCTGGGACGTCAACGGGGACCCGGAGGCACCCGAGAGGATCGCCGCCCTCGGCGTGCGGCAGGTCACGCTCGCCGCCGCCTACCACTCCACTCGCGCCCTCACCCCCCGCCACCCGCGCCACCGCATCGTCACCGCCGAGCACGCGGCCGTGCTCTACCCGACGGACGACCGCTGGGCGGGCCGGGAGCTGCGCCCGTACCCGGCGGGGGACTGGGCGCCCGGCGACGCGTACGGCGAGGCGGCCACCGCACTCGCGAGCGCGGGCCTGGAAGTCCACACCTGGGTGGTCCTCGCGCACAACTCCCGCCTCGGCGCCGAGCACCCGGCCACCTCGGTCGTCAACGCCTACGGCGACCGCTACCCCTGGGCCCCCTGCATCGCACAGCCCGCCACGCGCGCGTACCTCGTCGACCTGGCCGCCGAGGCCGCCGTACGCCCCGGGGCACGCGGCACCGAACTGGAGTCCCTCGGCTGGTACGGCCTCCAGCACCTGCACGCCCACGACAAGACGGCCGGGGTCCCGCTCGGGGACGCCGGCATGTACCTGATGGCGCTCTGCTTCTGCCCCACCTGCCGGGAGGGATACGGCGCCCAGGGTCTGGACGCCGACGAGCTGGCGGCCGCCGTACGCGCCGCGCTGGAGCCGTTGTGGCAGGGCGTGCAGGACGACGGAGGCTGGGCGGGAGTCGAGAAGCTGCTCGGCTCGGAGACGGCTGCCGCCACGCGCGCGTGGCGCGACGAAACCGCCCGTACCCTCCAGGAGGCGGCCATCGCCGCCGTCCGGGGGGCGGCCCCCGCCGGCTTCCAGGTGCTGTTGCACGCCGACCCGGTGACCTACCACGTCGGCGCGAACCCCGGCGTCGACCCCGCGCACATCCTGTCCGTCGCGGACGGCGTGGTGGTGCCCTGCGCGGGCGGCCCCGGTCTGCTGACCCCCTTCGCCGAGCAGGGCCGCGAGGGCGCCGTCATCGCCGCCAACTTCGGTGTGGTCTCCGGGATGGGCGGCAGCCCGGGCACGCTGGCGTCGGACGCGGCACGCGCGCGTGAGCTGGGCGCGACCGAAATCCGGCTCTATCACGCGGGGTTGGCGTCGGACGGCGACTTGGAGGCGGTGCGGGCGGAGCTCGCCGGGCTGTGAAGCAGCGGTAGGGCGGTCACCAGCCACGCGACGCCGAGGGTCGCCAACAGCGGCCGTACGTCGACCAGTTCGACCAGGGCCGCCCCCGCCGCCAGCCCGATGACGTTCGGCGTGAAGACGAGTGTGTTCGCCGTGGCGGCCGTACGGCCGAGCAGCGCGTCCGGCGTCTCGCGCTGTACGGCGGTGAGCGCGGCGATCAGCACGCAGGGCAGGCCCGCGCCGATCGCCGCGCTGCAGACCAGGGCCACGGCGTCGGACGGGATCGCCCTCAGCCCCGCGGCGACGGCCGTCAGCGCGATGCCGTACGCGGCGAAACGGCGTTCGCCGAGGCGGCCCAGGGCCCTGCCGGAGAGCAGCCCGATGGCCACCGAACCGGCGCCCTGGACGGCGTACAGCACACCGGCGTACGCGGGAGCGTGCCCGAGGCCGTCTATGACGGCGTAGAGCATCGACCCGCTGAGCCCGGCGCACAGCATGGTGGTGCCGCCGGCCAGGACGAGCGGGCGCAGCCGGGGGTGCGACCAGAGATACCGGGCGCCCTCGGCGGTCTGCGCCCGCCAGCCTCCGCTCGGCGGCCCGGGCCTGCTCTCCCGGACCCGGAGAGCGGCGTACAGGCCGGTCGCCACCACGAACGTCAGGGCGTCGAGCAGGGCGACACTCGCCCCGCCGTACGCCGCGTAGGCGCCCGCGCCGGCCAGCGGGGCGAGCAGTTTCATGCCCTCGGTGGCCGTCATGCGCAGCCCGTTGAAGTCGCCGAGCAGGGGCGCGGGGATCGCGCCGGCGACGAGGGCGGACTCGGCCGCGTCGTGCACGACGCCTGCCGCGCCGTAGACGAACAGGACCGCGTACAGGAGCCAGAGTCGGTCCGGGGAGTCGACCGTGAGGAGGGTGAGCAGAAGGGCGGCCAGGAGGAGGTTCACGCCGATCAGCAGCGGTTTGCGGCGGGTGCGGTCGGCGAGTGTGCCGAGCAGCGGGCCGGCCATGGTGGGCGCCCACATGGCGAGCAGGCACAGTGCGGCCAGGCCGTCGGACCCGGTGAGGTCCTTGACCCAGACGCCGGATGCCAGCCACAACGCCGACGTGCCGAAGCCGGAGATCACGACTCCGGTGAGGTAGAGGCGGGCGTTGCGGTCGCGCAGGACGGTCGAGGTCGTCGAAGTCGTCGTCATGCCTGGCCATCGTGGCTCTAAGGCGGGCAGGCGCGGATCGGGAAGGTGCCTTAGCCTCGGGGGCCTCGGGCGCCTCGGGCCTTCACGGTCAAGGCAGGATCTCGACGTACCCGTCGGTTCCGTGCACGCGGATCCGCTGCCCGTCCCGGATCAGCCGGGTGGCCTGCTCCACGCCCACGACGGCCGGCAAGCCGTACTCCCGGGCGATCACCGCGCCGTGGGTCATCAGGCCGCCCACCTCCGTCACCAGGCCCGCGATTCCGACGAACAGCGGTGACCAGCTGGGGTCCGTGAAGGGCGTGACCAGGATGTCGCCCGCTTCCAGATCGGCGTCCGCCATGTCGAGGATGACGCGGGCCCGTCCCTCGACGGTCCCGGCGGAAACCGGTAGGCCGATCAGGGCGCCGGCCGGCACGTCGTCGCGCCGGTACGCCCCGGTGACGGCCTCACCGTCCGAGGTGAGCACCCGGGGCGGCGTGAGCGCGTGGTACGACCGGAACGCCTCCTTGCGCTGCTGGATGAGCCCGTCATCCACCTGGTGCGAGCGCACGGCCTCGTGGAACTCCTGGAACGTGAGGTAGAAGACGTCCTCCCGCTCAGGAAGCACGCCCGCCCGCACGAGGCGCTCGGCCTCCTCCAGCAGGGCCCGCTTGTAGACGAAGTAGCGGCTGATGATGCCGTACTTGGGGTACTCCCGGTACCCGATGAAAGTGCGGACCCGGTCGATCATCCGCTTGGTCTCGTCGGCTTTCCGGTCCCCGTCCGGCAGGGCCCGCAAGCGTTCCAGCACGTCCTGTTCCTTCTCCCGCGCCTTCTGCCGCCCTTGCTCGAAGCGCCGCTCGGCGGCGCCCGGCTCGAAGTTCCTGACGTTGTCGAGGATCACGGGCACGAGCGTGGTGGGGCGCTCGCGCCAACGTGGCCTCGTGATGTCGATCTCGCCGACGCAGCGCACGCCGTACCGGTCGAGGTAGGCCTCGATGGCGTCGCGCGCCGCGGTCCCGCCCGCTAGCTTGGCCAGCTCGTCGAGGAAGGCCGCGTTCTCGGCGTACTCGATGTGCTCGACGCCCTTCAGGAACGCCACCAGCTCCGGATACGGGCGGATCACATCCGCGACGTCGAGCAGCGCCAGCCCCATCTCCGACGTGATGTTGTCGGGGGCGGACAGCGTCAGCGTGTCAGCCGCGTTCTTCTCGCCCAGCCACTCCAGCAGCCGCTCGCCCAGCCACCACGTGGCCTCCATCCCCGCCATGATCGCCTGCATGCTCAGCGGATCACCGAGGACCCGCTTGTGCTCCTCGAAGGCCTCCAGCAGGAAGTCGAACAGCTCCGGTCCGCTCTTCGTCCGGATGTCGCGCTCCAGGGCGGCGACGGACGCCCGGCTGCGCTCGATCAGCTCGGTGACGAGGGCCGGATCGGTCTCGATCGGGGCGGGCGCACCGCCGGCCGGTGGCGTGACGGGAGCCGCGTCCGGGAGCGACGGGACGAAATCGTCGCGGTCGAGGACGGTCTCCAGAGCGTCCCTGATCAGCGGATCGCCCTTCCCCAGGGCGTCCAGGAGGCCGGCGCGGGTCGTGGGGGAGGCCAGGCGCGGGGTGACGTCGACGAACAGCCTTCCGCCGGCCTCGTGCATCGGCACCATGGCCGTGAGCTGCCACATGGAGAGCCCCAGGGGCTTCATGGGGTCGGTCATCATCTGCCCGTGGCCGACGGAGACGTAGACGTGATTCTCCTGGTCGCCGCTCTCGGGGATGGGGAACAGCGTCGTGATCGGCCGGCTCTGCACGATCCGGAAGCCGTCGTCGACCAGGCACCATTCGATGTCCTGCGGGCGGCCGAAGTTCGCTTCGATCCGCCGCCCGAGCTGCACGAGCCGCACGACCTGCGCGTCCGTCAGCGCCGGCTGCTCCTGGCGCTGCGAGTCGATCGCCACTTCCCGCGTACCGCCGCCCGGCAGGGCCTGAACGGCACGCTCCTTGGCGGCGATCGCCTTGGCGACGACTTCGCCGTGTCGCACCTTGAAGACGTCCGGGTTCACCAGGCCGGAGACCAGGGCCTCGCCGAGGCCGAAGCCGGCGTCCACGGTGGCGACCGTCCGGTTGCCGGTGACGGGGTCGGCCGTGAACAGGATGCCGGACGCGTGCGGGAAGACCATCCGCTGCACGACCACGGCCATGTGGACCATGCGGTGGTCGATGCCGTTGCGCTGACGGTAGGTCACGGCCCGCTCGGTGAACAGCGAGGCCCAGCAGCGGCTGACGTGCCGGAGGATCGCCGCCGGCCCCACGACGTTCAGGTACGTGTCCTGCTGGCCGGCGAAGGAGGCCGTCGGCAGGTCCTCCGCCGTCGCGCTGGACCGGACGGCGTAGGCGGCCTGTTCGCCGTGCCGGCCGAGCGCGCGGGTGATCGCCGCCGCGAGATCGCCCGGGACGGCGATGTCCTCGATGGTCCGGCGGATCTGCGCGCTGAGCGTGCGGATCGCCTCCCGGTCGTCCGGGTCCAGGCGCGCCAGCTGATCGAGCAGATCGTCGATCGACGGTGCTTCCGCCATGATCCGCCGGAAGGCGTCCGTCGTCACACAGAAGCCGGCCGGCACGCGGATGCCCTCGATCCGTGACAGCCCGCCCAGGTGCGCGGCCTTGCCGCCGACGACCGCGACCTGCGTTTCGTCGACATCCTGCAGATCCCGCACGTACTGCTCGATCATCGCGATCATGTCCTCGTCTCTGGCTGCCCTCCCGCCCCCGTTTCCGCAGGTCGTGGCATCGGTCGACGATTCTGCGCCGTGACCGGGGTCTTGTGGCAAGCCCCCCGGCGCGCTATACGTTGAGAAGGGCAAGGAGATCTCTCTCCTTGCCCTTGTCTTTTGAGAGGCGTCCCTCGCACAAGGTGAACACTCGGCCAACTGCCTGTGTGCGCCCGCAATTTGGTCGTGACGTGAGCCCTGCTCGTGCTGTAACCTTCAAGCAAAGAAAAGGTAAAGCAAGAAGGAGGCGATCGTGTTCGAACTGCGCAAAGAAGCGGAGATGAGGCTGCACTCGGAGAAGATGGCGCGGGAGCTCGCTCTGAAGAACCTTCTGAAGAGGCAGCGCGCAGAGGCGGGCGAGACGGAAGAGAATGCCGTCCGTCAGCCGGAGAATGACCGGTCCTGAGCGGTCGCTCACAGGACTGAGGCCGGTCACCGGCACAGAGCCGGGACCGGCGGAGGGCCCGCGGTGCGATGAGTTTCCGGGTGCGGGACGGTCCACAGTTCAGGGCAGGACGCCCGGAACCGTGAGGAGCAGCCGATGACCGCCGACCCGACCCTCGACCTCGGCCCCCAGACCCGTACCATCGCCCGCCTCGCCGCCGCGGTGACCGACGACCAGCTGGCGGACGCGACCCCGTGCCCGGACTACGCGGTGCGCAACGTACTGGGTCACCTGATCCATCTGGCGGCCGCCTTCCGCGACGCCGCCCACAAGGACCTGGGCGCCACGACCGACACCAGCCCGACCGACGCCGTCCCGGACATCGGCCCCGGCTGGCGCGAGGACCTGCCCAAGGTCCTCGACGAACTCACCGACGCCTGGCGCGCCCCGGCCGCCTGGACCGGCATGACGCGAGCGGGCGGCGTGGAGCTCCCCGGCGCGATCGCCGGCGCCGTCGCCATCGACGAACTCGTCATCCACGGCTGGGACCTGGCCCGCGCGACCGCCCAGCCGTACACCCCTGACCCCGCCGCGCTCCAGGCGTGCCACGACTTCCTCCTGGCCGCCGCCGACGACCCCGACCGAGGCGACATCTTCGGCCCGGTCGTCCCGGTGCCCGACGACGCGCCGCTGCTCGACCGGGCGGTGGGGTTGAGTGGGCGGGATCCGGGCTGGCAGCGGCCGTAGAAGCCCACGGCTTTGCGGAGTTGCGGCGGCACACCGATCCGGCACACCGATGCGGCGCCGTGTGTCCGACCGCGACCGGCAACCCCAACTTCCTTTGTCAGAAGCATTGACGAAACATGCGCCCCCTCCTACCTTCATCGCGTCGTACTTCGTACGTCATATATGAGACGCGATATGTGAGATCCCATACGCGAGACCCGTCGTCCCGCGAAGATCCGAGAGGCGCGCATGACCTCTGTGCCCACGCCGATCCCCTCCCGCACGCAGTACGTGCTGGAGGAGATCAAACGCCGCATCCTCACAGGGCAGTTGACGCCCGGTCAGGCGCTGGTCGAGACCGAGCTCGCCGCTCAGTTCGGGGTGTCGAAGACCCCGGTGCGCGAGGCGCTCAAGACGCTGGCCGGGACCGGGCTGGTCGTGATGAGCCAGTACAAGGGCGTCACGGTGCGGATGGTGGACGCGGACATGGCGCGTGAGGTCTACGACGTGCGGTTGCTGCTGGAGCCCGAGGCGCTCAAGCGGGCCGTGCGGCGCGGGGCTTCGCTCGATGCCGCCCGGGACGCGCTGACCCGGGCCGACGACGCCGCCGACACCGCCGAACGGTCCCTTGCCAACCGGGAGTTCCACCGCGCCCTGTACCTGCCGTGCGGCAACCCGCTGCTCGGCCGGATGCTCGACGAGGTCCGCGACCAGGCCGCCCTCGTCTCCGCCGTCGCCTGGGCGGCCTCGCCCTCCTGGGAGCGGGAGGCCGGCGAGCACCGGGAGATCCTGCGGCTCGCACTCGACGGGGACGCCGACGGCGCCGCGCGCGCCCTGTACGCCCACATCGCGTCGTTCGTGCAGCGGGCCTTCCCCGACGCGGAGGTCGAGGCCCAGGGAGAGGACGGTCGGGCATGACAACACGGTCTGGCACGACAACGACGTTCGAGGCCCAGCGGGCTGCCCTGGCCGACGTGGTCGCGATCCCGGTGACCCCCTTCGCCGAGGACGGCCGCGTCGACCAGGACGCCCACCGGGCCCTGCTGCGTCGTCTCCTCGACGGGGGGATCAGGACCCTGACCCCGAACGGGAACACCGGCGAGTTCTACGCCCTCACCCCCGAAGAGCGCCGCCTCGTCACCGAGTTGACCGTCGAGGAGGCCGGCGACCGCGACGCCGCCATCCTCGTCGGTGTCGGCCACGACGTACCGACCGCCATCGCCTCCGCCCGGCACGCCCGTGAGCTCGGCGCCCAGATGGTGATGGTCCACCAGCCCGTCCACCCGTACGTCTCGCAGAACGGCTGGGTCGACTACCACCGCGCCATCGCCGCGGCCGTACCCGAGCTCGGCGTCGTGCCGTACATCCGAGGCGCCCAGCTCAGCGGCGCCCGCCTCGCCGAACTCGCCGACGACTGCCCGAACGTCATCGGCGTGAAGTACGCCGTCCCGGACGCCGCCAGGTTCGCCGCCTTCGCCCGTGACGCGGGGCTGGAGCGCTTCGTCTGGGTCGCCGGGCTCGCCGAGCCGTACGCGCCCTCGTACTTCTCCGCGGGCGCCACCGGTTTCACCTCGGGGCTCGTGAACGTCGCCCCCGCCGTCTCCATGAACATGATCGAAGCGCTTCGATCCGGGGACTACCCGGGTGCGATGAAGGTCTGGGAGCAGATCCGCCGCTTCGAGGAGCTGCGCGCCGCCAATGGCTCCGCCAACAACGTCACCGTCGTCAAGGAGGCCCTCGCCTCCCTCGGCCTGTGCCGCCGGGATGTCCGTCCGCCGAGCCGGCAGCTGCCCGAGGACGAGCGCGCCGAGGTCGCCGCGATAGCCGCCGGATGGTCCATATGACCGACAGAAAGCGCCCCGAGGAACTCAGAAGCCATCAGTGGTACGGCACCGAGGGCCAGCTGCGCACCTGGTCGCACAACGCCCGCATGCGCCAGCTGGGTTACGAGGCGGAGGAGTACCGGGGCCGTCCGGTGATCGCCGTCCTCAACACCTGGTCCGACATCAACCCCTGCCACGTCCATCTGCGCGAGCGCGCCGAGGCGGTCAAGCGAGGGGTGTGGCAGGCCGGGGGCTTCCCGCTCGAGTTCCCGGTCGCCACGGTCTCGGAGACGTACCAGAAGCCCACCCCGATGCTCTACCGCAACCTGCTGGCGATGGAGACGGAGGAACTGCTGCGGTCGTACCCGATCGACGCGGCGGTGCTGCTGGGGGGCTGCGACAAGTCGACGCCGGCGCTGCTCATGGGCGCGACCTCGGCAGACGTACCGTCGATCTTCGTGCCCGCGGGGCCCATGCTGCCCGGGCACTGGCGCGGTGAGACCCTCGGGTCCGGTACCGACATGTGGAAGTACTGGGACGAGCACCGCGCGGGCAACCTGACGGACTGTGAACTCCGGGAGCTGCAGGGCGGGTTGGCGCGTTCACCCGGTCACTGTATGACCATGGGGACCGCGTCCACGATGACCGCGGCGGCGGAAGCACTGGGCATGACGCTGCCGGGCGCCTCCTCGATCCCGGCTGTCGACTCCGGGCACGAGCGGATGGCCGCCGCCTCCGGACGCCGCTGCGTGGAGCTGGCGTGGACCGGGCTCAAGCCGTCCGAGATCCTCACCCGGGAGGCCTTCGAGGACGCCGTCACCACGGTGCTCGGGCTCGGCGGCTCCACCAATGCCGTGATCCACATCATCGCGATGGCGGGCCGCGCCGGGCACAAGCTCACCCTCGACGACTTCGACCGCATCGCCCGTACCGTCCCGGTGCTGGCGAACGTGCGGCCCGGCGGTCAGACGTACCTCATGGAGGACTTCTACTTCGCCGGCGGTCTGCCCGCCTTCCTCTCGCGGATCACCGACCTGCTCCACCTGGACCGGCCGACCGTGGGCGGCACGCTGAGGGAGCAGCTCGAAGGTGCCGTCGTCCACAACGACGACGTCATCCGCACCCGCGAGAACCCGGTCGCCGCCGAGGGGGGAGTCGCCGTCCTGCGCGGCAACCTCTGCCCGGACGGTGCCGTCATCAAGCACATCTCCGCCGAGCGGCACCTGCTCGCGCACACCGGTCCCGCGGTCGTCTTCGACGACTACAAGACCATGCAGCGGACCATCAACGACCCGTCGCTGAACATCACCGCCGACAGCGTGCTGGTGCTGCGCAACGCGGGACCCAAGGGCGGGCCGGGCATGCCCGAGTACGGCATGCTCCCCATCCCCGACCACCTGCTCAAGCAAGGTGTGCGGGACATGGTCCGGATCTCCGACGCCCGGATGAGCGGCACGAGCTACGGCGCGTGCGTGCTGCACGTGGCGCCGGAGTCGTACGTCGGCGGCCCGCTCGCCCTGGTCCGCACCGGGGACCTGATCACCCTGGACGTCGGGGCGCGGACTCTTCAACTCAACGTGGACGGCGAGGAGTTGGCGCGGCGCAGGGCGGAGTGGACGCCGCCGCCCGCACGGTACGAGCGCGGGTACGGCGCGCTCTACAACGAACAGATCACCCAGGCCGACACCGGCTGCGACTTCGAGTTTCTCGCCCGGCCGGGCAAGGTGCACGACCCCTACGCGGGCTGAACCACCCCTGACCCACGCCCTTGTGTGGCCGAAATCCCGAACGATGATCGGAAAGCGCTTCACCGAGAACGGAGAACAGTCATGGCCCAAGCCGCAGCCGTGGCGAAACCGCCCGCGCCACCCCGGCGACGCCGTGCCTCCGCCACGCCGCGCCGGCTCCCGTATCTGCTGATCGCCCCCGCCGCCCTGCTCATGCTGGGCTTCATCGCCTACCCGGTGATCAGCGTCTTCTACTACAGCCTGCAGGAGTACAACCCGACCAAGCCGTGGCGGAACGGCTTCGCGGGCTTCGACAACTTCGTCCACGCCTTCACCGACGACCCGCTGTTCTGGGACACGCTGGTCTTCAGCGCCAAGTGGGTGTTCGTCGAGGTCGGACTCCAGCTGATGTTCGGGCTCGCGCTCGCGCTGATCGTCAACCAGACGTTCGTGGGGCGGGCCATGGGCCGTGCGCTCGTGTTCTCCCCGTGGGCCGTCTCCGGTGTGCTGACCTCGGCGATCTGGGTGCTGCTCTACAACTCCCAGACGGGCATCACCCGTTACCTCGCGGACGTCGGCATCGGTTCCTACGGCACCAGCTGGCTGTCGGACACCTCGACCGTGTTCCCGGCGGCGATCGTCGCCGATCTGTGGCGCGGCGTGCCCTTCTTCGCGATCCTCATCCTCGCCGACCTCCAGTCCGTCTCGAAGGACCTGTACGAGGCCGCCGAGGTCGACGGGGCCAGCCGGATCAAGCAGTTCTGGCACATCACCCTGCCCCACCTCAAGGACGCCATCGTCCTGTCCACGCTGCTGCGAGCGGTGTGGGAGTTCAACAACGTCGACCTGCTCTACACGCTGACCGGCGGCGGCCCGGCGGGAGTCACCACGACCCTCCCGCTCTACATCGCCAACACCAGCGTCGACGCCCACAACTTCGGCTACGCGTCCGCCCTGACCACGGTCGCGTTCGTGATCCTGCTCTTCTGCTCGATGGTCTATCTGCGGCTGAGCAAGTTCGGAGGTGAGGACAAGTGAGCGTGAAGGAAGCCACCAAGGCCGCGCCCGCACCCGTGCGCGCCGCCTCCGAACCGCCCCGTCCGAGGAAGAAGCACCGCGCCTATGACGAGGTCCCGCGCTGGCAGATCTACCTCCCGCTGTCGATCTACCTCGTCTTCACGCTGATCCCGTTCTACTGGATCCTGCTGTTCTCCCTGCGCCCGCCGGGCTCGACCTCGCTCGTGCCCTGGCCGATGACCTTCGACCACTTCGAGAAGGTCTGGACGGAGCGGAGCTTCGGCACCTACTTCCAGAACAGCGTGCTCGTCGGCCTCGTCACCCTGCTGATGACCACGCTCGTCGCCCTGGCCGGCGGCTACGCCCTCGCGCGCTTCAACTTCAAGATCAAGCGGGCGTTCATGCTCGCCCTGCTCTGCTCCCAGTTCGTGCCGGGCGCGCTGCTCCTGGTGCCGCTGTTCGAGATCTTCGCCGAGCTGCAGATGATCAACTCGCTGGGCAGCGTCATCATCGCGGAGACGGTGTTCCAGCTGCCGCTGTCGATGATCCTGATCAGCAACTTCATCAAGAACGTGCCGTACTCACTGGAGGAGGCGGCCTGGGTCGACGGCTGCAACCGGTTCACGGCCTTCCGGATCATCGTGCTGCCGCTGCTGCGGCCCGGTCTGATCGCCGTCGGCTCCTTCGCCTTCGTGCACTCCTGGAACCACTTCCTGTTCGCCCTGATGTTCCTCAACAACCAGGAGAAGCAGACCATCCCGGTCGGCCTCAACACCCTGATGGGCGCGGACAGCGTCGACCTGGGCGCGCTGGCCGCGGGCGGCATCATCGCGGCCGTACCCGTGGTGATCGTGTTCGCCTTCATCCAGAAGTGGCTGATCACGGGCTTCAGCGCGGGGGCGGTGAAGGGGTGAGACTCCGTCCGAGGGCTGGCATGAGGCTCCGTCAGACAGCAGTGCTGACCACGCTGTTGGGACTCCTCTGCGTCCCCGCCCACGCAGAAGACGCCCGCGACATCAGCCGCGACACCCTCGCCCCGAACGACGGCTGGGCCGCGGCCGACGGTGGTACCACGGGGGGTTCCACCGCCGACGACGCCCACGTCTTCACCGTGCGCAACCGGAGTGAGCTGGTCCGTGCCCTCGACGGCGGCAGCGCGACCCCGAAGATCATCAAGGTCGCCGGCACCATCGACGCCAACACCGACGACGACGGCGACCACCTGGACTGCGCCGACTACGCCACCGACGGCTACGGCACCAAGGAGTACCTGGCCGCCTACGACCCCCGCACCTGGGGCTCCGCCAAGCCCAGCGGCCCGCAGGAGGAGGCCCGGCAGGCCTCGGCGGCGAGGCAGGCCGAGCGGGTCGAGCTGGCCGTCGGCTCCAACACCACCCTCGTCGGGCTCGGCGACAGCGCCGTACTCAAGGGCGCCAGCCTCCAGCTCAAGGACGCGCACAACGTCATCGTCCGCAACCTCGAACTGCGCGACGCCTACGACTGCTTCCCTGTGTGGCAGCCCAACACAGGCGGCCTCGGCGACTGGAAGACGGCGTACGACAACATATGGCTGCGCGGCGCCACCCATGTGTGGATCGACCATGTGACCCTCAGCGACAAGGGGCACTTGGACGAGCGGGAGCCCACGTACTTCGGCCGCAACTACCTCCGCCACGACGGCCTGCTCGACATCACCAACGCCTCCGACCTGGTCACCGTCTCCTGGAGCCGGTTCGCCGACCACGACAAGGCGATCCTCATCGGCAACGGCGACACGGCCACCGGCGACCGCGGCAGGCTCCGCGTCACCCTGCACCACAACGAGTTCGAGTCCGTCGTCCAGCGCGCGCCCCGCGTCCGCTTCGGGCAGGTGCACCTCTACAACAACCGGTACGTCGTCCCGGCCGACGCCCACGACTACCGGTACTCGCTCGGCGTTTCGACCGAGTCCGCCGTCTACGCCGAGAACAACGCCTTCCACACCCCCGGCCACGTAGAGGTCGCCGACCTGGTCAAGAGCTGGAACGGCAGCGCCCTCCACCAGTCCGGCACCCTCTTCAACGGCTTCCCGGTCGACCTGCTCGCCATCTACAACGCCTACAACTCCGGCAGCGAGCGCGATCTCACGGCCGACGTCGGCTGGACACCTACCCTGCACACAAAGATCGACAGCGCCGAGGCGGCCGACCGAGCGGTCGCACGCGGCGCGGGCGCAGGGAGGATCCCATGAGCACTGCCCTACCCATCGTGCTGGCCGGCGCGCGCGGCCACGGCCGCTGGCACCTCGACAACATCCGCCGGCTCCAGGACAAGGGGATCGTGCGGCTGGCGGGGATCTGCGAGCTGACCCCGCTGGGAGAGGAGGAGCTTCCCGAGGGGCTCGTCCTGCCCTCCGGCGCGCCCGAACAGTCCGCCGACTTCGGTGCCCTCCTCGACTCCACCGGCGCGAGGATCGCGGTGATCTGCACGCCGATCCCGACCCACACCGACCTGGCGCTCACGGCCGCGCGCAGGGGCGTGCACATCCTGCTGGAGAAGCCGCCCGCCCCGTCGTACGCCGAGTTCCGTCGCATGGCCGACGGGGTCGCCGAGGCCGGGGTCGCCTGTCAGATCGGCTTCCAGTCGCTGGGCTCGCACGCGGTGCCCGCCATCCGGACGCTCATGGCCGAGGGGGCGATCGGCGAGATCGTCGGCATCGGCGGGGCCGGTGCCTGGGCGCGTCCCGAGGCGTACTACCGGCGGGCCCCCTGGGCCGGCAGGCGCAGGCTGAACGGCGTCGACGTCATCGACGGGGTGCTCACCAACCCGCTCGCGCACGCCGTCGCCACCGCGCTCGCCCTGGGCGACACCGTGCTGGCCGACGACGTCACCGGCATCGAGACCGAGCTGCTGCGCGCCAACGACATCGAGTCCGACGACACCTCCTGCGTCCGCGTCACCACCACGCAGGGCCGCCCGGTCGTCGTCGGCGCGACCCTGTGCGCCGAGGACCCCGACGATCCGTACGTCGTCGTCCACGGCGAACAGGGCCGGATCACCTTCTGGTACAAGCAGGACCGCGTCCTGCTCCAGCGCGCGAACCGTGGCCCCGAGGAGTTCGATTACGGCCGCACCGACCTGCTGGAGAACCTCGTCGAGCACCTCACCGACGGCACGGACCTGCTGGTCACACCCGATGCGACCGGCGCCTTCATGAAGGTCGTTGAAGCGATTCGACTGGCCCCCGACCCGGCCCCGCTGCCCGACGGGGCCTGGCAGCTGCTCCCCGACGAGCAGCGCCGGGTCGTGCCCGGCATCGACGGCCTGGTCGCCGCCGCCGCCGACACCCTCGCCCTCTACTCCGAGCTGGGCGCCCCCTGGGTGCCCCCGGCACGAACGAATGAGGTGAGCACCTGATGCCCCCCCACGACACCCCGGTGCTGCGCGTCGCGGGCCGGCCGGTCGGCCGGTACGTCACCCGGCCCGAACTCCCGGCCCGGCTCTCCCCGCGCCCGTATCTGCACCCCGTCACCACCCTGGCCGGCACGGCGGTCACCGAGCTCAGCCCGGCCGACCACTCACACCACCTCGGCGTCGGTGTCGCCGTTCCCGACGTCGAGGGGTCCAACTTCTGGGGCGGACGCACCTACGTCCGCGACCAGGGCCCGACCGAACTCGACAACCACGGCGCCCAGCGGCACACCGCCTTCCAGCTCCGCGACCCCGACGGCTTCGTCGAGGAACTGCGCTGGGTGGCCTCCGGGGCCGAGCTGCTGCGCGAGCGCCGTACGGTCGCGGCCACCGAACTCACCCAGTCCGCCTGGGCGTTGGACTTCACCTTCTCCCTCACCAACGTCACCTCCGGCGCGCTGTCGATCGGCAGCCCGGCCACCAACGGACGGCCCGGCGCGGCGTACGGCGGCTTCTTCTGGCGGGCCCGCAAGGAGCAGGAGCCGCCGCAGGTGTTCACCGTCGACCGCGAGGGCGAGGCCGCCATCCACGGCACCCGCGCCGACTGGGTCGCCCTGACGGGCGACACCTGGACGCTCGTCTTCGCAGGGGCCACCGAGGAGACCCGGCGGGACCCGTGGTTCGTGCGCACCGAGGAGTATCCGGGCGTCGGCTCCTCACTGGCCTCCGAGGAGCGGCTGCCGATTCCGCCGGGCGAGACCGTCGTACGGCGGATCGTCACCGTCGTCGCCGACGGACGGCTTCCCCGTCTTGAGGTGGCGGCCCTGGTCCGCAAGGCGGTGAGCCAGTGACGACCCGGACGTACACCAATCCCGTCCTGAACGCCGACTGGTCCGACCCCGACGTCGTCCGCGTCGGCGACGACTTCTACCTCACCGCCTCCAGCTTCGGCCGAGCCCCGGGCCTGCCCCTGCTGCACTCCCGCGACCTGGTCAACTGGACCCTCGTCGGCCATGCCGTCGACCACCTGGAACCGGCGCAGGAGTTCGCCACCCCCCGCCACGACTGCGGAGTCTGGGCCCCGTCCCTGCGCCACCACGACGACCGCTTCTGGATCTTCTGGGGCGACCCCGACCAGGGCATCTTCCAGGTCAACGCCCCCGAGATCCGCGGCCCTTGGACCACACCGCACCTGGTCAAGGCGGGCAAGGGCCTGATCGACCCCTGCCCCCTCTGGGACGACGAGACCGGCGAGGCCTACCTCGTGCACGCCTGGGCCAAGTCCCGCTCCGGCGTCAAGAACCGCCTCACCGGCCACCGTATGCACCCCGACGGCACCGAACTCCTCGACGAGGGCAAGCTGATCGTCGACGGCGACCGGATCCCCGGCTGGTTCACCCTCGAAGGACCCAAGCTCTACCGGCACGACGGCTGGTTCTGGATCCTCGCGCCCGCCGGGGGAGTGGAGACCGGCTGGCAGGGGGCCTTACGCGCGCGCGAGTTCTTCGGGCCGTACGAGGAGAAGATCGTCCTCGAACAGAAGGACACCGACATCAACGGACCGCACCAGGGCGGCTGGGTGCGCACCCCGTCCGGTGAGGACTGGTTCCTGCACTTCCAGCAGCGAGGCGCGTACGGCAGGGTCGTCCACCTCCAGCCGATGCGCTGGGGCACCGACGGCTGGCCGGTGCTCGGCGACGACGGCGCGCCCGTCGCCGTACACCGCACCCCCGACCTGCCGGCGCAGCCGCCCGCCGCGCCCGCCACCGACGACGACTTCCCCGGCGGACGCTTCGGCCGCCAGTGGTCGTGGACCGCCAACCCGCAGGACGGCTGGGCCACCCAGCACTCCGGCGACGGCCTGAAACTGGCCTGCGTCCGCTCGGCCGACGGTCACGACCTGCGCAAACTCCCGCACGTCCTCACCCAGCGGCTGCCCGGCACGCCCTGCGCGGTCGAGGTCGGGCTCCGGCTGGAGAGCGTGGAGCCGGGGGCGCGGGCGGGGCTCGCGGTGCTCGGGGACGCGTTCGGCTGGATCGGGCTCCAGCGGGGCACGGACGGGGCGGTGCATGTCGTGCACCGGTTTGCGGAGGCGGTCGCGGAGAGGGAACGGGACGCCGAACACGCGCGGCTCGCGCCGGAGGGGCGGGTGCGGCTGCGGATCGAGATCGGGGCGGGGGCGCGCTGCCGGTTCTTCTACGACGTCGGCGACGGCCTTCGTGCCTCGGGGCCCGTGTTCGCCGCCACGCCCTGGCGCTGGGTCGGTGCCCTGCTCGGCCTGTTCGCCCTCGCGCCCGCCGGAACCGGACACGCCGGCGCGGCAACCTTCTCGCACTTCAGGATCGATCCCCTGTAACGCACCTGACCCGTAAGCCTGTTGGGAGCCGCAATGACGCAGCACCTTGATAGCAAGCGCTTGCACAGACCGTGCCCGGCGACGGGGCACGGCAAGGTCCTGGCCGCCGTGCTCGGCCTCGTCGCCGCGCTGAGCCTCGGCGCGATCGGGGAGGCGAAGGCCGCGAGTCCTACGACGACTTCGGCCTCCTCGGCCTCCTCGGCCTCCTCGGCCTCCTCGGCCTCCGTCGACCGCTGGAGCGACCGGCCGCACGGCTTCGCCTCCCTCGCCGGGGGCACCACCGGCGGGGCGGGCGGCAAGGTCGTGACGGTCACGGACCAGTCCTCGCTCGCCAAGTACGCGGCGGCCGAGGAGCCGTACATCATCCGGGTGTCGGGGGCGATCGACGTCGAGCCCTTCGGCTCGGACATCGTGGTGGGGTCGAACAAGACCCTCGTCGGCGTCGGCGACACCGGCGAGATCGTGCACGGCGAGCTGCACCTCAACCCCGGCACGAGCAACGTCATCATCCGCAACCTGACGATCCGTGACTCCTACGTCGAGGGCGACTGGGACGGCAAGACGACCGACTTCGACGCGATCCAGATGGACACCGTCGACCACGTGTGGATCGACCACAACCGCTTCACGCACATGGGCGACGGGCTGCTCGACATCCGCAAGGACAGCCAGTACATCACCGTCTCCTACAACCAGTTCAGCAACCACAACAAGGCGTTCGGGATCGGCTGGACCACCAACGTCCAGACCCAGATCACCGTCGACCACAACTGGTTCACGGGCACCAAGCAGCGCAATCCGTCCGCCGACAACTGCGCCTACGCGCACCTGTACAACAACTACCTGTCGGCACAGGTGGCCGACGGCGACCCGACGTGGACGTACGGGAACTGGTCGCGCGGCAAGACGCGGATGGTCATCGAGAACAGTTACTACGACGGGGTCCAGCATCCCTATCAGTCCGATGCGACGGCCGAGTTGGTGGAGCGCGGGTCGATCCTGAAGAACGTCAGCGGGCGGCGGGACGAGTGGGGTGCCGCCTTCGATCCGCGGGCGTTCTACGACTACCGGCTCGACCCGGCGGCCGCCGTTCCGGCGCTGGTGACGCGGTTCTCCGGGCCGCAGAAGCGGATCGGGGACTCGGTGACGCTGAGCGTGCCGGGGGAGTACCCGACGGTGCAGGCCGCCGTGGACGCGGTGCCGGACGGGAACGCCGGGCGGGTCACGATCGCCGTGGCGCCGGGGACGTATCGCGAGAAGGTGTTCATCCCCGTGAGCAAGGCGAACATCGTGCTGGAGGGGACGGGGCGGAATCGGTCCGACACCGTCATCGTCTTCGACACCCCTGCCGCGTACGGGGGTTCGACGGGGAGCGCGACCGTCCGGATCGCCGCGCACGACGTCACCGCCCGCAACCTCACCTTCAGCAACGACTTCGACGAGGCCGCGCACGAGCTGAACGGTGCGCAGGCGCTGGCCATGGGGGCGCCCCGATGAGGCGCCCCCATGGCCAGTGGGTAGGTGCAACCAGGACACCCTGTTGGCCTGGCCTCGTCGGAGACGAGGCTCCAGTCATCGCTGACTCGGCTTCCTGCTTCACAGCGTCCTGCCGTCCACGTACGTGCAAGGGACGGTGTGCCGCCCAACGGTCTTACGTTCGCTCCACAGGCCACATCCACCAGCCCGGCGGAATGCCCGCCAACTTGGCTATCGCTGACGGGCGTTGCCAACTGTACCGGATTGACTACCCAGTGTTTCCTCGCGGGCGGCCGAACGCCGTCGCACAGGTGCCGATCCGCTACACGTGGCTGGCCACCGCGATCAAGGCATCGCCGTGGACCGACATGAGCGGGTTCCCGTGGCAGGACGCGCGGTTCGCGGAGTACCGGAACCACGGGCCGGGGGCCGCCGTGACCGCGGACCGGCCGCAGATGAGTGAGGAGACGGCGCGGGCGCACACCGTAGCCGCCTACCTGAAGGGCGCCGACGGCTGGAAGCCGTACGCCAACCACTGACCCCCACAACTTCATATCTCCGTCTGATCCAGAAGAGAGAGCCGACCAATGAAGATCAGCAATCGCAGGAGCAGAGGCGGGCGCCGCACGTCGGCCGCCGTCGCCCTGAGCGCCGTGCTCGCCCTGACCGCCACCGCCTGCGGCGACGACGGGAGCGGCACGGGCGGCGACAAGGGCGCCGAGGGCAGCGGCAAGGGGAAGATCGTCTTCTGGGACAACAACGGCGGTGTCCGCACCGACATCTGGAAGGAGATCATCGCCGACTTCGAGAAGGCGAACCCCGACATCAAGGTCGAGTACGTCGGGATCCCGTCCACCGACTACCAGTCCAAGGTGGACACCGCCATCCAGGGCGGCGGCCTGCCGGACGTCGGCGGTGTCGGCGCGGCGATGCTCGCCGGGATCGCCGCGCAGAACGCGCTGGAGCCGCTGGACGAGCGGGTCGCGGGGTCCTCCCTGAGCGGCAAGCTCAACGAGGACATGGTCGCTTCGCTGAAGGCCGCGGGCGGTGGTGACGGCAAGCTGTACTCGGTGCCGACCTCCGCGAACAACGGTGTGCTGTACTACCGGACCGACCTGTTCAAGAAGGCCGGGCTGGACGAGCCGACGACCTGGGACAAGTTCTACGAGGCCGCGGAGAAGCTGACCGACGCCGGGAAGAACGAGTTCGGGTACACCATCCGTGGCGGTTCCGGGTCCATCGCGCAGGCGCTGGACGCGATGTACGGGCAGTCCGGGATCACGTCCTTCTGGGACTCCAGTGGTGCGAAGACGACCGTCAACGACCCGAAGAACGTGGCCGCGCTGGAGAAGTACGCGGCCCTGTACAAGAAGGTCACTCCGGCCGCCGACCTCAACAACGACTTCACCAAGATGGTCGCGCAGTGGGATTCCGGCACGATCGGAATGCTGAACCACAACCTGGGGTCGTACCAGGACCATGTGAAGGCGCTGGGGACGGACAAGTTCCGGGGGATTCCCCAGCCGGTCGGCTCCGCCGGTAAGCGGGTTCAGGTGTCCAACCCCGTTGACGGGATGGGCCTCTTCAAGAGCTCCAAGAACAAGGAAGCGGCCTGGAAGTTCATCGAGTTCGCGACCTCGCACGAGGAGAACTCGAAGTTCAATGAGACGGCTGGGCAGGTGCCGTCGAACAATGACGCCGCGAAGGACGCGTGGATTTCTGAGGCCGAGCCTACGAAGTTGGCTGCCGCCGCGTTGACTGACGGGTCTACGACGATTGTGCAGTTGCCGTATTACCTGCCTGACTGGAACACCATCTCGAAGGCTGACAATGAGCCGAACTTTCAGAAGGTGCTGAACGGGGACCTGACTGCGAAGGAGTTTCTGGACACGATGGCCGGTCAGCTGAATGAGGCTCAGGCCGAGTGGACGGAACGGAACGGCTGAGAGCTCGGTCGCTTTGCTGCGTGGCCGGCTGCGGGTTGTTTGTGGCTGGTCGCGCAGTTCCCCGCGCCCCTAGGGGGGTGCGCTCCCCTTGCCTGAAAGGGACTCCTTGTGTCTCTCACCCGTAGACAGGTCACCGTGGCGGCTCTCGCCGCCGTTCCCCTCGGTGCCGCGGTCGCCGGTACCGCCCAGGCCAGCCCGCGTCATCGCACTCTCTACATCGCCGGTGATTCCACGGCCGCCCAGAAATACGCTGACGCCGCGCCCGAAACCGGGTGGGGCATGGCGCTCCCCTTCTTTCTGCACAAGGACCGGCTCGTTTCCAATCACGCTGTGAACGGGCGCAGTTCAAAGAGCTTTGTCGATGAAGGGCGGTTGGAAGTCATTCTTGCCGCCATCCGGCCCGGCGACTTCCTGCTGATCCAGTTCGCGCACAATGACGAGAAGGTCACCGATCCCGCTCGGTACACCGAGCCCTGGACGACGTATCAGGACTATCTGCGGCTGTACATCGACGGCGCGCGGGCCCGGGGTGCGCGGCCGGTGCTGGCGACGGCCGTCGAGCGGCGGCGGTTCGACGCCGACGGCAACGCCGTGCCGACCCACGGCGACTATCCGGCGGCGATGCGTGCGCTCGCTCAGGAGGAGCGTGTGGCGTTGCTCGACATCCAGGCGCTGTCGCTCGCGTTGTGGCAGCGGCTCGGGGTCGAGGAGACGAAGAAGTACTTCAACTGGACCGCCGCAGAGCAGGACAACACGCACTTCAACCCGCCCGGCGCGATCGCCGTGGCGCGTCTCGTGGCGCGGGAGTTGCTGCGTACGCGGGTGCTCGGTCCGCAGGACGTGCGTCGGCTCGGCGAGGAGATCTCGGAGTCCCGGATCACCTGGCCGGAAGGCTCCGCCGCTTAACACTTCACCAACCACCCCCAGATCGCAGAAGAGAGAGCCGCACAATGCACACACAGACATGGCATGGGCATGCCACAAAAGGGCATGTCGCGAAGAAGGCCGCCGTTCTGATCGGCTGCACCGCGCTCGTCCTCGGGCTCACCGGCACCGGAGCGCAGGCCGGGTCCCGTGACCTCGGCCGGCAGGTTCTCGGCGCGGGGGACGGCTGGGGCTCGGAGGGGGCGGGGACGACCGGCGGTTCGGCGGCCGACGCCGAGCACGTCTACACCGTCACCACCTGGGCCGAGTTCAAGGCCGCGCTGAAGGCCGGCGGTGACGCGCCGAAGGTCATCAAGGTCGACGGCATGATCGACGCCGTCTCCGAGGGCTGCGACGCCTTCGTCACCGGCGGCTACGACCTCCAGCAGTACCTCAAGGACTACGACCCGGCCGTCTGGGGCAACGACGAGGTCGCCAGCGGCCCGCAGGAGGACGCGCGGGTCGCCTCCGCCGCCAACCAGGACACGGAGATCAAGGCCAACATCCCCAGCAACACCACCATCGTCGGCGTCGGCAAGAACTCCGGCATCCTCGGCGGCAGCCTGCAGATCAAGGGCGTCTCGAACGTCATCATGCGCAACCTCACCATCGAGGCCCCGCTCGACTGCTTCCCCAAGTGGGACCCGACCGACGACAACAAGACCGGCAACTGGAACTCCGAGTACGACGCCGTGGTCGTCTACGGCACCGACCATGTGTGGGTCGACCACAACACGTTCACCGACGGGCGCTACCCCGACAGTGAGCGGCCGGTCTACTTCGGCAAGGTCTTCCAGCAGCATGACGGTCTGACGGACATCGTGCGCGGCTCCAACTACGTGACCGTGTCCTGGAACCGCTTCGAGAACCACGACAAGAACATGCTGATCGGCAACGGCGACGGCCTCGCCTCCACCGACGGGGGCAAGCTCAAGGTCACGATGCACCACAACCGCTTCGACGGGATCCTCCAGCGCTCCCCGCGCGTGCGGTTCGGCCAGGTCGACGTCTACAACAACCACTACGTGGTGACCGAGGAGCAGAAGGACGACTACTACCTCTTCGGTGTCGGCATCTCCTCGCAGCTCCACGCCACCGACAACGCGATCTCGCTGCCGGCCGGCGCGAGCGTCGGCAAGGTGCTGAAGAAGTGGAACGAGTCCCCGCTGACCGCCGAGAACAACTACGTCAACGGGAAGCTGACGGATCTCATCGCCGTCCACAACGCCGAGATCCCGGCGGAGACCCTCCAGTCCGGTGCCGGGTGGACACCGACGCTGCGGACCAAGGTCGACAACCCCAAGGCCGTGCCGGGCATCGTCAACCGCTGTGCGGGCGCCGGCCGTCTGGGCTGACGCACTCAACGGGGGAGGGGCGCACAGCAGGCTCGGCCGCCCCTCCCCGGCAACCCCCAGCACGAGCCGCCCCGCGAAGGAGCACCCGCATGCCCTCGCCCCACCTCCGACCGCCCCTGTCCAGAAGGGGATTCCTCACCGCGAGCGCCGGCACCGCACTCGCCCTCGCGCCGTTCCCCGCGCGAGCCGCCGCCCGCCCCTGCCCCTTCGGCCGGTACGGTTCACCGGCCGCCCGCCTGACCCCGCAGACCCGCTACGTCGACCCGTCCGGCCAGGGCGACTTCACCACCGTCCAGGCCGCCGTGACCGCCGCGACCGGCAGCGGCTGGACGCTGGTCATCGCGCCGGGGACGTACCGCGAGACGGTCGCCGTCGACGTGACCCGTACGGAGATGACCTGGCTCGGCGCCAGTGGGGACCCGCGTGACGTCGTCATCGTCTACGACAACGCCGCCGGCACCTCCAAGCCCGGCGGCGGCACCTACGGCACCACCGGTTCCGCCACCACGCTCGTCCAGGCCGACGGCTTCACCGCCCGCGACCTCACCTTCGCCAACGACTGGCTGCGCGCCGACCACCCCGACATCACCGGCACCCAGGCCGTCGCCATCAAGGTGCAGGGCGACCGGTCGGCCTTCCACCACTGCCACTTCCTCGGCCACCAGGACACCCTGTACGCCGACTCCATGGCACTCGGTGTCTTCGCCCGCCAGTACTTCGCGCACTGCTACGCGGAGGGCGACGTCGACTTCGTCTTCGGGCGGGCCACGGCCGTGTACGAGCACTGCCACTTCCGGACCCTGACCCGGACCGACCTCTCCTCGGCCCCGTACGGCTTCGTCTTCGCACCCTCGACGGCCGGTGCCAACCCGCGCGGCTACCTGGTCACCCAAAGTCGCATCACCAGCGAGGCCCCGGACGCCCACTACAAGCTGGCCCGCCCCTGGGTGCCCAGCTCCGACCCCACCGCCCACCCCTCCCTCACCGTCCGCGACACCCACGTCGGCCCCGGCATCGACGCGGTCGCGCCCTACACCGACATGTCGTCCTCCTTCCCCTGGCAGGAGCAGCGGTTCGCCGAGTACCGCAACACCGGGCCGGGAGCGGAGATCACCGTCCCGGAGAACCGGCCCCAACTCACCGCCGTACAGGCCGAGTCGGCGACCCGCGAGGCGTACCTCGGCGACTGGACGCCGTGGAAGGGGGGTCGCTGAGATGCGCAGGCGGACTCTCCTTGCGGGGATGGCCGGGATCGCCGGGGTCTCCGGGGGACTGGTCGCGGTCGGATCCCCCGCATTCGCCGGGGGCACCGGCCGCCGGGTGCTGCACGTCCGGCCCGGTGACTCCGTGCAGGCGGCCGTGGACGCGGTGGACGGGCCCGGCTGGACGATCGTCGTGCACCCTGGGACGTATCGCGAAGTGGTGAACGTCCCTGTGGAGACGGCCGAGTTGACGCTGCGCGGCGCCACCGGGAACCCGCGCGACGCCGTCATCGTCCACGACAACGCCAACGGCACCCAGAAGCCCGACGGGTCGGGCACCTACGGCACCGCGGGCTCCGCCACCTTCACCTCGGCCGCCCCCGGCCTCACCGTCCGCGACCTCACCCTCGCCAACGACTGGCTGCGCGCCGACCACCCGGACATCACCGGCACCCAGGCGGTGGCGGCGTACGTCACCGGCGACCGGTCGTCCTTCGGACACGTCCGCTTCCTCGCCCACCAGGACACCCTCTTCGTCGACACGACCGCGCTCGACGCCTTCGACCGGCAGTACTTCCGGCACTGCTACATCGAGGGCGACGTCGACTTCGTCTTCGGGCGGGCGACAGCCGTCTTCGAGGAGTGTCACTTCCGCACGCTGCGACGGGACGTGGACTTCACCCCCAAGGGCATGGTCTTCGCCCCGTCCACCGCCCGTGCCAACCCGTACGGCATCCTCGCCGTCCGCTCCCGCATCACCTCCGGCGCCGAGGACGGGGCGTACAAGCTGGCCCGGCCCTGGGTGCCGTCCTACGAGACGACCGCCTGGCCGTCGCTCGTCGTACGGGACACCCGGATCGGGCCCGGGATCGACGTGGTGGCGCCGTACACGAACATGCGGGAGCAGTATCCCTGGCAGACCATGCGGTTCGGGGAGTACCGCAACAGCGGGCCGGGTGCGGTGATCACGGTGCCGGAGAACCGGCCTCAACTCGATGTTGCGGAAGCCGAGTTGCATACGAGGAAGGCGTATCTGCGGGACTGGCGGCCCTATGCGTAGCGTGGCCGCCCTCCTCGTCTGCGTGGGCCTGCTGTGGCCCGCTCCCGCCGCCTCGGCGGCCCCCGTCCGGGAACCCGTCGGCTGGGCCGCCACCGGCACCGGCACCACCGGCGGCGCGGGCGGCACGAGCTGGACCGTACGTACCCGCGCCGAGCTCAAGGAGGCCCTCGCCAACCGCGGCGACTCCGGCGCACCCAAGGTGATCCGGGTCGTCGGCGACATAAACGGGCATGAGGCGGACGACGGTTCGCTGCTCGGCGAGCAGGACTACGCGCCCGGATACGACCTCGCCAAGTACATGTCCTGCTTCGGCGAGGACGGCGCCGAGTGGTCCGACACCCGCTACGACCACTGCAGGCAGCAGCGTCAGCTCCGGCAGGCCGGGTCGGCGAAGGAGAAGGCGCAGATCCAGCTGACCGTGCCGAGCAACACCACGCTCGTCGGTGCCGGGGAGGACGCACGGCTCCTCGGGGTGTTCCTGACGGTCAACACCGGCACGAACATCGTCGTACGGAACCTGCATCTGGAAGCGCCCGTCGACTACTTCACCACCTGGTCGCCGGGCGACGGAGCGCAGGGCAGCTGGAACGCCCGCTTCGACGCGATGACCGTCATCACCGGCAGGAACATCTGGATCGACCACTGCACCTTCACCGACGGCCGCTTCCCCGACCGCGAGGCCCCCCTCGGCTTCCACGGCGAGCGGGTCGGGCGGCACGACGGGCTGCTGGACATCGAGGACGGCTCCGACTTCCTCACCGTCTCCGACAGCCGCTTCGCCGACCACGACAAGGCGATCCTCGTCGGGTCCGGCGACGGGCGCGGGGACCGGGACCGGGGACACCTGAAGGTGACGTTCCTGCGGAACCTCTTCACCGACATCGCGCAGCGCGCCCCGCGCGTCCGCTTCGGGCAGGTGCACGTCGTCAACAACGTGTACCGGGGATGGGCTGACGGGACCGTCTACGCCCTCGGTGTCGGCGTGGAGTCCGCGATCTTCTCCGAGCGCAACGTGTTCCGGTACCGGCAGGGCGCCCCCGCACTCGCGGTCGCGGACTACGGCGGCGACCGGTTCCAGGACACCGGGTCGTGGTTCAACGGCCGTCCCGCGCGCCTGAACGCGGTCGCGAGCGGTCTCGGCCTCACCGGCGACGTCGGCTGGGACCCCGCCGACGTCTATGACTACCGGCCCCTCACGTCCGCGTCGGCGGTCGAGGAGTACGTCGTCCGGCACGCTGGCACCGGGAGGCCCTATGAGCGGCCATGACGCCGTGGGACGCCGGGCTTTCGTGGTCGGGGCCGGGGCGGCGGCGCTGTTCGGCGGAGGAACGGCGAGCGGGGCGGAGGCGGCCGTGGTGGAGGCTGGTGCGGCGGAGACTGCCGTGGTGGAGGCTGCCGTGGTGGAGGGGCCGCTGCCCGACTTCCACCCCGCCCTCAAGGACGGGCTCACCTTCCCGCTCGCCTGGGGACGGTCCCCGATCCGCGACATCCGCGCCTGGCGCCGAGCCGCCCGCGCCAAGGTCGAGGAGCACCTCCTCGTGCCACGCCAGGACCGGACGCCGTACGCGCCCGAATTCACGGAAGGTCCCCAAGGAGACGGATACGGAAGGGAGTTGGTGACCCTCGCCCTCACCCCGTACGAACGCGTCCGCGGTGTCCTGCTCACCCCGCACGGCGGCACCGGCCCCTTCCCCGCCGTACTGCTGCTCCACGACCACGGTGCCAAGTTCGACATCGGGAAGGAGAAGCTGGTCCGCCCCTGGTACGACGACACGCGGCTCGCCTCGGCGCAGACCTGGGCGGACAAGTACTTCAGCGGACGCTTCGTGGGCGACGAACTCGCCCGGCGCGGCTACGTCGTCCTCTGCCTGGACGCCCTCGGCTGGGCCGACCGCGGCCCGCTCGCCTACGACCAGCAACAGGCCCTCGCCTCCAACTTCTACAACCTCGGCTCCTCACTCGCCGGACTCATGGCCCGCGAGGACGCCCGAGCCGCCGGTTTCCTGGCGGGCCTCGACCGCGTGGACGCACGCCGGGTCGCGGCCGTCGGGTTCTCGATGGGCGCCTACCGCGCCTGGCAGACGGCCGCGCTCAGCGACGACATCGCCGCAGCGGTGAGCGTCGGCTGGATGACCGGCCTGAAGGAAATGATGGTGCCCGGCAACAACACCCTGCGCGGGCAGTCGTCGTACTACATGCTCCATCCCGGGCTCGCCCGGCATCTGGACTTCCCCGACGTGGCGAGCATCGCCGCCCCCAGGCCGATGTTCTTCCTGAACGGCGGCCTCGATCCGCTGTTCCCCGCCGACGGCGTCCGCGTGGCCCACACCAAGCTGCGCGCCGTCTGGCGTTCCTGCCACGCCGAGGAGCGGCTGCGGCTGGAGACCTGGCCGGACCTCGGCCATGTCTTCACCGCTCCCATGCAGGACGAGGCCTTCGACTGGCTGGACACGGTCGGGCTCCATTCCGTCCTGTGAACCATCCCCCCCACCCGCACGAGAGAGGAACCGCTCCCCATGTCTCGTCGTCGTACCGCTCTCACCGCCCTGGCAGCCCTGACCCTGGGCACCGGCCTGGCCGTCCTCCCCACCCAGGCCCAGGCCGCGACCGTGGTCGTCAGCAACTCGACCGACCTGTCCAACGCCATCAAGAACGCCACCGCCGGCACCGTCATCCAGGTCCGCGGCGGCACCTACTACCCGACGGCCACGCTCCAGTCCACGGCCAACGGCAGCTCGTCGTCGCCGATCACGCTCACCGCGTACGGCTCGGAGACCGTGAAGATCGCCGGGTCGTCGCTGCCCTCCGGCTCCTGGATCTTCAAGCTGACCGCCGACTACTGGAACGTCTCCAACATCACCTTCCAGAACTCCCCGGACAGCGCGGTCGTCTGCCAGTCCTGCACCGGCACCAACTGGAACAACATCAAGACCATCAACGGCGGCGACTCCGGCTTCACGCTCACCGGGGATGGCACCGTCAACAACACGGTCCGCAACATCGACTCCTACGGCCACTACGACGCGGCGGGCCACGGCGAGAACGCCGACGGCATCGCCGTGAAGTTCGGCTCCGGCACCGGCAACCTCATCACCGGGGCCCGCCTCTACAACAACTCCGACGACGGTCTGGACTTCTGGTCCTTCTCCTCGCCCGTCACCGTCGAGCACACCTGGGCCATGGGCAACGGCAAGAACCGCTGGTCCGACTCCGCGTTCGCGGGCGACGGCAACGGCTACAAGCTGGGCGGCGACGGCGAGACCGTGGCCCACGTCATCAACAACTCGGCAGCCTGGGACAACGCCGGCAACGGCTTCACCGAGAACAGCAACAAGGGCGCCATCGTCATCAACCGCACCACCGCCTACGCCAACGCCAAGTGGGGCTACTACTTCGCCACCGGCGCGGCCCGCCTCGGCAAGAACCTCGCCGTGAGCAACGGCGGCGGCCAGGTGAACAAGGGCTCGTCGGTGGTCTCAGCCGGTAACAACTGGGACTCCGGGATATCGACCCCCGCGTTTCGGTCGACGGATGCGTCGAGTACGTACAACGCGCGCAGTTCGAGTGGGACTCTGCCGGCGACGACGTTTCTGACGACGGGGAGTTCGACCATCGGGGCGACGATGGACTGAGCTGTCGGTGACAGACGAAGCGGGCCGGAGGATCACGTCCTCCGGCCCGCTTCCTGGGGCAGTCGTGTACGACCCGTCAGTCCCGGCGGATCAGTTCGGGGTCGATGCGGCGGCCGACCAGGGGGAGGGTGCCCGCGATCGCTATGGCTGCGCGGCCACCGTCTGATCGTGGGTGACCAGCAGCACGGCGGTGCCCTGCGAGCGCGCCAGATCCAGGAACTCCTGGAGAACGGCACCGGCGTTGGCACTGTCGAGGGCGCCGGTCGGCTCGTCCGCGAACACGACAGCGGGCTTGTGCACCAGGGCCCGCGCGACGGCGACGCGCTGGTTCTGCCCGCCGGACACCTGGGACGGCCGCCGCTCGCGCAGCTCGCCGATGCCAAGACGGTCGAGTACCTCGGCGGCGGCGTTGAGCGCGGGGCGCTTGCGCTGACCGGCGAGGCGCAGTGGCAGGGCGGTGTTCTCCTCGATGGTCAGCTCGGGCAGCAACTCGCCGTACTGGAAGACGAACCCGAACCGCTCCCGGCGCAGGGCGCTGATCTCCTCGTCGTCCAGGTCGGCGTAGGGCTGCCCCTCGAAACTGATCCGGCCTCGGGACGGAGGAAGCACTCCCGCCAAGCAGTAGAGCAGCGAGGACTTGCCGGAACCACTCGCCCCGGTGATCGCCGCGACCTCACCCCGCGCAAGCGCGAGATGCGCGTCGCGCACGGCCGGTGTGGAGCCGTAGGAGAACTCGACTCCGCTCGCGGAGAGGATGTGTGACGTGTCTGACGTACTGGTACTGATCGTGTCCCCCGGGGAGCCGGAGGGCCCCGGCGGTCAGACCGGGGCCCAAGGGTTGTTGCACGACTGGCGGTGTGACCCGTCAGTCTTATCTAGCGGTGGTAGCTCTTCGTCACCGAGTAGTCGTCCGAGTGGAGCGAACCCCGGTCACGGCAGGCCCGTATCGACGCGTCATCGGTGTGCAGCGCGGCACCGTCGTAGTTCAGCTTGTGCCCTTCCAGTGGAAGGCACCCTTGTTGGTGTGCGAAGGCTCGAACTTGTACTTGGCGTCCTTGAACTGGACGCCCCCGCTGTTCAGCGTGGGGATGCCCTTCCCTGTTTTCCTCCCGCTTTTCCCGACGTCAAACCTTGATCATCGGGCGCTGGGAACGCTAACACGAAGCGGGAACAGGCTGATTGAGAATTTGATCAAGCTGGTCCCGGTTTTCGCATCAGGGCTCACCGCCGCACAGGCTTGATCCCCTCCAACGTCGGCACCACCGGCTTGATCGTGCCGTCGGCCGCGAACTCCATGCGGTCGATGGTGGTCTCCCGGTGCATGCCGTCGCCGCCCGCCTTTCCGGGGCCGTTCAGGGCGAAGCGGTGGTAGACGATGTACCAGTCGTCCGTGCCGGGCGTGTTCACCACCGAGTGGTGGCCGGTGGCGAGGATGCCGTACTCGGGGCGCTTCTGCAGGATCGTGCCGCGCTTGGTCCAGGGGCCGAGGGGGGACGGGCCGGTCGCGTACGCCACGTGGTAGTTCTCGCTGCGGGTGTCGTCCTCCGACCACATGAAGTAGTACGTGCCCTTCCGCTTGATCACGAAGGAGCCCTCGCGGAAGTTGTCCGGCGTGATGTCCCGAACCGCCGAGGCGTCGTACGACACCATGTCGTCGTTCAGCGGAACCACGTACCCGTGCCCGTTGCCCCAGTAGAGATAGGACGTCCCGTCGTCGTCCGTGTACACCGCCGGGTCGATCATCTGGCCCTTCAGTGAACCGCCCTTGGCGACCAGCGGCTTGCCCAGCGCGTCCTTGAAGGGGCCGGCGGGGGAGTCGGCCACGGCAACGCCGATCTGCTGCTCGGCGCAGAAGTAGAAGTAGTACTTGCCGTCGCGTTCGGCGATCGCCGGCGCCCAGGCGTACTTGTCCGCCCACGACACGTCCGGCCCGAGGTCGAGGATGACGCCGTGGTCCTTCCAGTGGACCAGGTCCTTCGACGAGTACGCCTTGAACCGTGTGCCGCTCCAGCCCTGGAAGCCGTCCGTCGTCGGGTAGATCCAGTACTCGCCGTTCAGGTAGTGCACGTCCGGGTCGGCGTTGAGGCCGGGCAGGACGGGGCTTCCGGTGCGGGCCGCCTCTACCGTCCAGGTGCGGGTGGTGCCGTCGGGCGCCGTCACCGTGTACCTCTGCGGCTTGCGGAAGTCGCGCCGGGTGCCCGAGCGGGGGCTGACCTTCGCACCCTCACCGACCCACAGTTCGGGGGCCAGGTGCGCGAGATCCGCGTCCGGCCGCATCGGCAGGACCACCTTCGAGGCGCTCTCGGTGACGATCGCGTACCCCTTCTGGTCCTTCACCGTCGCGTCCATCACCGAGGCGGGGCTCGCGGGATACGCGGCCAGCAGCCGGTCGTACTCCGCCTGCGTCACCGGAATCACCGTGCCGTGCCGGGGACTTGCGGGCAGTTGGTAGTTCTGCGACGGGGTCCACTTGCCCGAGTCGAGGTCGGTCGTCTCGAAGGGGACGTAGCCGCGGCCGCCGTACTCGTCGATGAACAGGTACCACTTCTCCTCGGTGTTCGACTTGAACACCGTCGGGCCCTCACCGCGCTCCATCGCACCGCTGCCGATGCAGTCGGCCACGAAGTCGTACGACGTGTCGGTCAGGCTCGTCGACTTCTCCGCGGTGATGAACTTCGAGCAGGGGCCGGCGGAACCGGGGTCCCGTTCGTCCTTGGTGTAGCGGTAGTAGGTGCCCTGATGCTGCACGACCGTCGAGTCGATCACCGAGTAGCCGGGGTCGTCCCAGACCTTCGGCTCGCTGAAGGTGCGGAAGTCCTTCGTGGTCGCGTACAGCATCTTGTTGTAGGTCGATCCGGTGTGGTCGGGGTCGTCGGCCGCGTAGAGCTTCGACGCCCAGAAGACGACGAACTCGCCGAGGGTGTCGTCCCAGTAGGCCTCCGGCGCCCAGGTGTTGCCCGCGTTGTCGGGGGACACCTTCACCAGGCGCTGGTCGGTCCAGTGGACCAGGTCGGTGGACTCCCACACCATGATCGACTTGCTGCCGTGCCGCTGGACCTGGTCCCAACTGCCGCTGCTGTTCTGGTACATCCGCAGATCGGTGGCGATCATGTAGAACTTGTCGCCCTCGGGGGAGCGGATCACGAACGGGTCGCGCAGGCCCTTCTCGCCGATCGTGGAGGACAGGACCGGCTTCCCGGCGTTCAGCTCGCGCCAGTGCAGCGGGTCGTTGCCGCGGCTGAGGGCGTAGCGGATCTGCTCGCCGTCGGCGGTGCCCTCGCCGGTGAAGTAGGCGAAGAGGTAGCCGGCGTACCGGGGCTGCTTCACGGGTGGTGCTCCTGACTGGGCGGTGCCGGGCGGGGCGGTGAGGAGGGCGAGCAGGAGAGAGAGACAGGCGAGGAGGAGGGTGCGGGGACGCATGTCACTCCTTGTGGGGGCGTGGGGGTTTCTGTTGGTCGGTGTGCGCGCCCTCGGAGTGTTGCCAGCGGGAAACAGCACGTCAATCGGTGAGTGCGGGATGACGGGCAGCGAAAGTTTCGGTCGATTTCGCTGAGGTGCGGCAACCTCCCCGGGGCGCGGTGACCACTGCAGGGCATCTCTCATCCCCCAGGAAAGGAACGCCCCGTGCGTTTCAGCACCGGTCGCCACCGCAGGACACGCACCCTCTCGATCGCCGCCGCGGTGGCCGTCTCCGCGGGGGCGGGCGGCGTCTACCTCGGCCTCTCGGGCGGCGGTGCCGAGGCCGCCTCGACGACGGTCACCGTGTCCACCACCGCCCAGCTGGAGTCGGCCGTCAAGAACGCCGTCGCCGGGACGACCATCCAGGTGCGCGGCGGCACCTACCAGCCGACCGCCACCCTCAAGTCCACGGCGAACGGCACGAGTTCGGCGCGGATCACGCTGCGGGCGTACGGCGGCGAGAAGGTGCGGATCGATGGCGCCAAGCTGCCCGACGGGTCCTGGCTGGCCGGGATCTACGGTGACTACTGGACCGTGCAGAACCTCACCTTCCAGAACTCCCCGGCCCAGGGCTTCGTCGCCACATCGTCCGTGGGTGGCGTCTTCAAGAGCCTCGTCACCGCGAACAACGGCGACTCCGGGTTCACGCTGCGCGGCGACGGCACGACCGGCAACCTCGTGCAGAACCTGGACAGTTACGGCAACTACGACCCCGCCGGGCACGGCCAGAACGCCGACGGGATCGCCATCAAGTTCGGCTCCGGGACGGGGAACAAGGTCACCGGGGCGCGGCTCTACAACAACTCCGACGACGGCCTCGACCTCTGGCAGTTCTCCTCGCCGGTCACCATCGAGCACACCTGGGCCTTCGGCAACGGCGAGAACCGCTGGGGGGACTCCGCCTTCGAGGGCAACGGCAACGGGTTCAAACTGGGCGGCGGGGGCGCCTCGGTGGCTCATCTGGTCAACAACAACGCGGCCTGGGACAACACGCTGCACGGCTTCACGGAGAACTCCAACACCGGGGCGATCGTCCTCAACCGCAACACCGCGTACGCCAACGCCGAGACCGGGTTCTACTTCGCCACCGGCAAGGCGCGCCTCGCCCACAATCTCGCGGTGAGCAACAAGAAGGGGCTGTCCAAGCCGGGGTCGTCGTCCGTGTCGGCCGCGAACAACTGGGACGGCGGCGTGGCGACCCCGTCCTTCAAGTCCACGGACGCCGCGACCGCGTACGGCGCCCGCACGGCGGACGGCTCGCTGCCGGCTACCTCTTTCCTCACCACCGGCTCGACCACCATCGGCTCGACGATGAACTGAGGGCCAGGAGAACTGCGAGCCCGCAAACAGAACGCCCCGCCGGTCGTCACCGGCGGGGCGTTCTTCTGCTGACCGAGGGGGGCTCAGGCCAGCAGGTCCAAAGAGGTGGCCGTCTGCCACGCACGGCTCACTCACGCACTGCTCACTCACCACTTAAGACGTCGAACGTGAACACGTGGTTGTCCCCCTGATGGGAACCTCTGGTGAGGGAACGCGTCGAGGGTTGTGTGGGAGCCGTGGGGACGGCCGTCACTCACTGGTACGCGATGTCGGACGACGAGAACTTGCAGGAGGTCCCGTCCGGTCCGGTGCCGAGCTCCTTCGGCTCCTTGCCGCTGCTGTTGCCCTCGAAGCGGGTGCAGGTCTTGACCTTCTTGCCGCTGTCGCCGTGGATGCGGATCTTGCGCAGCGCGGCCGTGTCGCCGTAGTTGGAGTTGATGCCGACGATCGACTTGCCGGGCGCGGTGACGTCCACGTCGTTGATGATGATCGAGCGCTTGTACTGCGTGGAGCAGTTGCCGCAACTGCGCACCAGCTTGCCGAAGTTCTCCACCTGGAACTTGGTCACGACCAGCTTGCCCGCGCCGTTGAACTGGAGCACCTTGTCGTCGGCGTTCTTCGCGCCGCCGCCGTACACCGTGTACACCGCCGAGGACGACTTGCCCTTGAAGGTGGCGGCGTCCTCGCCGACGTCCAGCCACCACACGTTCTGCAGTGTGCAGGAGCCTTTGCAGTGGACGCCGTCCGCGGCCGGGCTGCCGATGACGACGTTCTTCAGCACCGCGCCGTCGGCCAGCTCGAAGATCGGGTCCTGGCCCTCCTCCTGGCCGCTGCCGCCCAGATCGCCGGTGCCGTAGAACTTCGCCATCTTGCCGTCGTACGTGCCCGACACCGGGATCGTCTTCGGCACCGGTTTGCTGCCGTTCGGCGTCGGCCAGGACGCCGCGGCACCGGCGGTGGACATGAGCGTCGTGGTGACGATCGCCGCACCGGTGATGCCGAGGGCGCAGGCTCCGGCGATCAGCGTCCTTCGCCTCGTGGCCTTGCGGCGGTGGCTGACGCGCTGTTCGGCTCGTGCTGTCATTACCCGATTCCTTGCCTGGGGGATCGTTGCGACTCTTGGTCGCCCCCAGGTGAAGGAAGGGTTGCCGCGTGCTCGGGATTCTTTTACGAATCCCCTTCATTTGTAGGGGAGTTGTCATCGCGGCCTGCGAAGTCGCCCGCCACGGACAGCTGTTCGCCGCCCGCCGTCGCCGTCATCGCATAGCTGTCGCGCTGCGCGTCCCGGCCGCCGCGCTCATGGTCGTACTGCCCCGCGAACACCCACTCGCCCGCGCGGACCGTACGGCCCTCCTTGAGCACCCAGGTGTGGACGAGGAAGCCGTCCTTCTCCTCGACCGTGAACGTGAAGTCGTCCTCGGGCAGTGAGCGCCAGGCGCCGGTGGAGGTGACCCCGCCGGTCTGGGCGACCTTCAACTGAACGGTGAGCGCGGTGAGTTGCTCGCTCGCCTTGAGGGTCAGGTTGCTCTGCGCCCAGAAGTCGTTGCTGTGCGGGTCCACCGAGCCGTCCGACCACAGCGGGCCGTCCTCCTCGCCCTCGCCGGCGGGCGGATCGGCCGGGGCGGTGGGCTGTGCCGGGGGCTTCGCCGTCTCGCGGGAGCCCGGGGTGTCCTCGGGCGTCGGGTCGGCCGGCGGGGCGGGCGGGACCGGGGCGCGGCTCGTCGCGTCCGGGGACGGGGTGGGTGTCGGCGACGTGGCCACCGTCTGCTGCGGGGTGTCGTCCTTCACGGCGGACGCCACCGCGTAACCGCCGACCGCGAGGACACCGGCCACCGCGGCCGTCGCGGTCACGACCCGGAACCAGCCGTAGGCCGGCGGCAGGGTCGCCCGGTGGTCGCGGCGGGTCTGCCCGGAGGGGTCCGCCATGCCCCGCTCGACGCGGGCCAGGATCCGCTCGCGGTTGGGCTGGTGCGTCTCGGCCGCCTCGTGCAGCCGGGAGCGCAGTTCGTCGTGCACGTCCCGCCGCATCATCGGTTCCTTCCTGCGGCGTTCCCGGTGCGGGCCATCGCCGCCGCGTGCACCCTGAGCGGAGCTCCCGTGGTGCCGAGCAGCCGTTGCAGCTCGGCCATCCCCTTCGAGGTCTGGCTCTTCACCGTACCGACGGAGATGCCCAGGGCGAGCGCGGTGTCCTTCTCGGAAAGGTCGAAGGCGTGCCGCAGCACCACACAGGCGCGTTTGCGGAACGGAAGTCTACGCAATGCCTCTTGGACGTCGACGACGCCCGCCACGTCCGGGTTCTCGGTCTTCTCCTCGCGCTGCGACCAGAACAGCGCGATCCGCCGCCGCTCCCGGACCGCGCTGCGGATTTTGGTGCGGGCCAGATTGGCCACGACGCCGCGCGCGTACGCCACCGGGTGGTCGGCCGCGCGTACCCGGTCCCAGCGGTGCCAGAGCGCCAGCAACGCGTCCGCCGCCAGATCGTCCGCCGCGTCCGCCTCACCCGTCAACAGATGAGCCAGGCGCGAGAGTTCGGCATAGTGGCGCTCGAAGAAGGCGTGGAACTCCACGGAGGCGGCGTCGTCGACGACTGTGCCCACGGGCGACCTCTCCCCCTGAGAGTGGCATGTGAATGACATGTGGTCGTCCGGCGATCATTTAGCGATCATCCGGTCGAGGTCCGGAAGCGTAGCAGTGATCGAATGCTCAGTTCGTACGGGGCTTCGAACGCCGTGTGGTACGTCGCACGTGAGCAGCCCTGATTCCGTAACACGGAGAAAACCTGAAACACGTTCAACGCGGGAACAATCCAGCCAGCATCCGCACACCGATCCGTCAGGCACCAAGGAGCGAGAGCCATGTCCGAATCCCAGAAGGTGGCCGACCGGCCAAGTGCCACGCCACCAGGCGTGAACAGCGTCGACCGGTTCTTCAAGATCTCCGACCGGGGATCCACCTTCGCCCGTGAGATACGCGGCGGCCTCGCCACGTTCTTCACGATGGCCTACATCCTTGTCCTGAATCCCATCATCCTCGGCAGCGCGAAGGACAAGTTCGGCCACCAGTTGGATGCCGTCCAACTCACCACCGCCACCGCCCTGGTGGCCGCGGTCATGACGATCATCATGGGCGTCGGCGGCAACCTCCCGCTCGCCCTCGCCGCGGGCCTCGGCCTGAACGCCGTCGTCGCCTTCCAGATCGCCCCGCTGATGGCGTGGGACGACGCGATGGGCCTGGTCGTCCTCGAAGGCCTGCTGATCTGCGTGCTCGTGGTCACCGGGCTGCGCGAGGCCGTCATGCACGCCATCCCGCAACCGCTCAAGCAGGCGATCAGCGTGGGCATCGGCCTGTTCATCGCCTTCATCGGCTTCGTCGACGCCGGATTCGTCAGCCGGATCCCGGACGCCGCGAACACCACCGTGCCGGTTCAGCTGGGCGGCACCGGCACGCTCACCGGGTGGCCGATCCTGGTGTTCTGCCTCGGAGTTCTGCTGACGATCGCCCTGCTCGCGCGCAAGGTGAAGGGCGCGATCCTGATCAGCATCGTGACCATGACGGTCCTCGCGATGATCATCAACTCGATCGCCGACATCAAGGTCTGGGGCCTGACCACGCCCGCGTGGCCCGACAAGGTGGTCGACACCCCCGACTTCGGACTCATCGGCGACTTCAGCCTGTTCGGCGCGTTCGGCCAGACCACCGCCATCACCGTCGTCCTGCTGATCTTCACCCTGGTCCTGTCCGACTTCTTCGACACCATGGGCACGGTCGTCGGCATCAGCGCCGAGGCCGGCCTCCTCGACGAGCAGGGCAAGGTGCCCAACCTCGGGCGGGTGCTGCTGATCGACGGCGCCGCGGCGGCGGCCGGTGGTGCGGCGTCCTCTTCCTCCGCAACCTCCTACATCGAGTCGGCGGCGGGCGTCGGCGAGGGCGCGCGTACGGGCTTCTCCAACCTGGTCACCGGCGGCCTGTTCGCCCTGGCCCTGTTCCTGACCCCGCTGCTCACCATCGTTCCGCTCCAGGCGGCGGCGCCTGCGCTCGTCGCGGTCGGCTTCCTGATGATGACGCAGGTCAAGCACATCGACTGGGACAAGTACGAGATCGCGATCCCGGCATTCCTGACCATCGCCGTCATGCCGTTCACGTACTCGATAACCAATGGCATCGGGGCCGGGTTCGTCGCCTACGTCGTGATCAAGGCGGTGCTCGGGAAGGCGAAGGAGGTCCACTGGCTGATGTGGGGGACCTCGGTGCTGTTCCTGGTGTACTTCGCGATCAACCCGATCGAGCAGATCCTGGGCGTCAAGTGAGCTAGCTCTTGAGTGCCGCCTCCATGACCTTCTTGGCCACGGGGGCGGCCAGCCCGTTGCCGCTGACCTCCGACCGAGCCGCGTCCGACTGCTCCACGACCACCGCCACGGCGACCTCCTTGCCGTCGGCCTTCCCGTACGACGTGAACCAGGCGTACGGCGTCTTGCTGTTCTTCTCGCCGTGCTGGGCCGTGCCCGTCTTGCCGCCCACCGTCGCGCCCGAGATCTGGGCGTTCGTGCCGGTGCCCTCCTCGACGACCGTCTGCATCGCCGACTGGAGCTGCTCCGCGGTGTCCGAGCTGACGATCTCCTTGGTGCCGGCCCGGCCGTCGTAGTTCTCCAACACATCCCCACCGCTGTCGGTGATCTTGGACACCATGTGCGGCGAAACCAGCTTGCCGCCGTTGGCTATGGCCGCCGACACCATGGCCATCTGCAGCGGGGTGGCGGTGACGTCGAACTGGCCGATGCCCGACAGGGCCGTCTGCGCCTTGTCCATGTCCGAGGGGTACACGCTGGTGTACGCCCGCACCGGCACGTCCTGCTCCTCGTCGTTGAAGCCGAACTTCTCGGCCGTCGCCCTGACCTTGTCCTGGCCCAGGTCGACGGCCATCTTCCCGAAGACGTTGTTGCACGAGTACTGCAGGGCCACCCGGATCGAGGCGTCCTCACAGGGGGCGGACGCGTTCTCGTTCGTCAGCTTGCTGCTCGACTGGGGCAGGTCGTACGGGTTCGGGCTGTCCGTCTTGTCGTCCACCGACGAGTACAGCCCGTCCTCCAGCGCGGCCGCCGCGACGACCAGCTTGAACGTCGAACCCGGCGGCAGCGGCTGACGCAGCGCGCGGTTCGTCATCGGCTTCTCGGCGTCCTTGGTCAGCTCCTTCCAGGCGTCCGAGTCGCCCGTGGTGATCCGCGACGGGTCGTACGACGGAGTGGAGGCGACCGCCAGGATCTTTCCGGTGGTGGGGTCGATCGCGACGGCGGCGCCCTTGTTGTCGCCGAGCGCGTCGTACGCCGCCTTCTGCACGTCCGGGTCGATCGTCGTGATCACGTTGCCCGGGTCGGACCGCTTGTTGGTGACCGTGTCGAGCACGCTCTTCAGGCGGGTGTCGGTTCCGTCGAGCAGGTCCTGGTAGACGCCCTCCAGCTGGGTGGCGCCGTAGGCCTGCGAGCTGTATCCGGTCACCGCCGCGTACAGCGAGCCGTCCGTGTACGTCCGCTTGTACGCGAGGTCGCCGCTCTTCGTCCGCGCCGAGCCGGTGATCGCCTCGCCGCCCACGACGATGTTGCCGAGCGGCTCGCTGTACAGCGCGATCGTGTTCCGCCGGTTGTGCTTGTCGTCCGCGAGGGCCTGGCCTTCGTAGAACTGCACCCAGGTCGCCCTGACCAGCAGAGCGAGCACCAGCAGCAGTGTGAAGACGGACACCCGCCTGATCGTCTTGTTCATCCCACTCGAGAAGACGAGCGGGATGAGGGCAATCGTTCCCTTGCGCCCCGTTTTCTCATCGAGCGTTCATGAAGCCCGCCTCGTACGCGGCGATCACGGCCTGTGTGCGGTCCCGGGTGCCTGTCTTCGCCAGAACCGCCGCCACATGCGACTTCACGGTGGCCGGACCGACCTCCATCCGCCGCGCGATCTCCGCGTTGGTCAGGCCCTGGGCCATCAGCCGCAGCACATCGCGCTCGCGGCCCGTGAGCCGCGCCACCCAGGGCGGAGGTGTGGGGCACGCGCGCGCGTGCTCGGCGGCGAGGCCGCGTACGGCCGACGGGAACAGCAGGGTGTCGGTGTGCGAGACCAGCCGTACTGCCTGGACGAGCGCGTCGGCCTCCGCCCGCTTCAGCAGGAACCCGGCGGCCCCGGCGCGCAGGGCGTCGTACACATAGGAGTCGTTCTCGAAGGTGGTGACGACGACGATCCGGGGCGGGTCGGTGAGCGTGGCGAGGATCTGCTCGGTGGCGCGGATGCCGTCGATCTCGGGCATGCGGACGTCCATGAGGACCACGTCGGGCCGCCGCTCCCGCACCACGGACACCGCCTCGGCGCCGGTCGCCGCCTCGCCGACCACCTCCAGGTCCGGCTCGGCGGAGAGGATGGCGCGCAGGGCGGTGCGCACCATGCGCTCGTCGTCGGCGAGGACGATCCGGATGGTCGGGCGGGGCGTCATGCGGGTCCCTTCATGGGCAGTCGGGGCGTTCTTTCACGGGCGGTCGACGGTCCCTCTCAGGGGCAGTCGACAGGTCCTCTCATCGGCAGCCGCACCCGCAGCCGCCACGTCCCCTCTGCGGCGCCCGCCTCCGTCGTCCCGCCCAGCAGCCGCGCCCGGTCGGCGATGCCGCGCAGGCCGTGGCCGCCGCCGGGGCGGCACTCGGGGGCGCCGTCCACGGGATTCTCGACGGTGATCCCCAGGTGCCCGTCGGCCACCTCGATCCGCAGCAGTACGGTCACCCCGGCACCGGCGTGCTTGAGGGCGTTGCTCAGCCCCTCCTGCACGATCCGGTAGGCCTCGCGGGACAGGACCGGCGGCAGGGCCTCGGCGTCGGCGGTGAGCGTGGCCGTCACCCGCAGTCCGCCCGCGCGCGTGCGACGCAGCAGGCCGGCCAGGTCGGCGGCGAGGGTGGGCGCCGGGGCCGTACCGGGTGCGTTGCCCTCCCTCAACACGCCCAGGACGGCGTCGAGTTCGCCGACCGTGCGCCGGGTCGTGTCCTCGATCGCGGCGAGGGCCTCGCGGACGAACTCCGGGTCGCTGTCCAGGACCCGGCGGGCCGCGCTCGCCTGGAGGGTCACGGCGCTGAGGGCGTGGCCGACGGAGTCGTGCAGCTCGCGCGCGAGCCGGTTGCGCACGGCGAGGTCGGCGGCGCGCGCCTCGGCCGCCGCGAGCCGGTCCTCCGGCGTGGGCCCGAGCAGCGCGGGCGCCCAGCGGGCGAGGAGTGTGCCGGAGACGGCCGCGCAGCCGGCGAGTGCCACCATGGTCGCCACGCCCGCGACCGGCGCGAGCGCCAACACCCAGGTGTGGTCGAGGGCTTCGGGCAGGTCGACGAGTTCGGCGCCGCCCAGCCAGACCAGCAGCGGCAGCGCGACGAGGAAGCCGGCGAACGGCGGCACCGCCAGCGACATCCCGGAGATGATCCCGCCGAACCCGAGATGCAGCGTGAACCAGGCCGCAGCCCGCCCCTTCGCCGCCCGCGTCCGGGCCGGCCCGTGGGCGAGCAGGCCCGCCTCCACCCCGCACAGCGACCGCACCGCGCCCGCCTCCAGGGACCGGGTCAGCGGGAACAGGACGGCGGTGATCGTGGCGAGGGGCAACCCGACGGCGAAGGAGAGCAGTTGCAGGGGCAGGTCGTTGAAGACGTACCGGGAGTCGGTGGCGGGGCCGACGACGAGCTGGCCCACGAAGACGTACGGCATGGCGAGCGCGCCGCCGAGGATCAGATGGATCCAGCGCCGGCGCGCCCGCCGCCCGAACAGGAGTCGCGCGAACCGGCTCACGCCGTACGGGACTTCCCGCTCGCGGCGCGCTCCGCGAGGAAGTGGACGCCGAGGCAGGCGACGAGGATGCCGACGATCATCTGGCCAGCGTAGGTGAGGCTCAGCACCGGTGTCGGGCCGTCGGCCATGTCCGTGAGCGGGGCCAGCGACAGCCAGGCCGCCCAGCAGACCGCGGCCGCCGAGCCGACCCAGGCGAGGGCGAGGGGCAGCCGCACGGGCAGGGCCCGGCCGCGCCGGAAGGCGAGCAGAAGGCCACCCGTGACGGCCATGGCGAGGAACACGGCGGACAGGGCCTCCATGACGTAGAAGCCACTGGTGCGGTCGGCGAGGTGGGCCTCGTCGAGCCCGGCGGTGCCGCCGCACGCCCACAGCACATGCACGATCAGCGGCGGTAGCGCGCAGCCGGCCGCGGCGACGGCGACGGCACGCTGGGCCGCCCCGATGAGGCCGACCGGAAGCTCCCAGACCCGCCCCTCCCACAACCGGCCCCAGCGGTCACGGGCGTAGAGCACGAACAGGGCGCCGAGGGTGAGTCCCTGCACGATGAACCCGGTGTAGACGACCCCGAAGACCCAGGCGTCGAGGAAGGGTTCACCACCGGCGACGGTGGTGTTCGTGGGCCCGCCGAGCGCGTCGACGGCGACCTGGAGCGGAAACCCGGCCATGATCGGCGCGAGCAGCCCGGTGGCCACCCACGCGGGGACGGCGAGCAGCCACGCGGGCACCCGCAGCCCCCACGGCCGGGTCAGCACCAGCGCGAGCACGATGACGGCCGCGTCCATGAGCACGGTGACGCTGTTGGCGACGGCGATGCTCGCCCGGTGCTCCAGCAGCGAGCTGCCGTCCGGGATGCCGATCCGACTCCCCGCGATCCAGGCGACCTTGAGCGAGAGATACGGCGCGCAGGAGACGATGGCGACGGCTCTCAGGGCGCGACGGGCCCGGCTGAGACCGACCGTGCGCTGCTCGGTCTCAGGGGCGGGAGCGAGTGTCTGCGTCATACGACCACGCTCCCGCGAGGGCCCCGGCCGGCACCTCCTGCGCGGCGATGATCCGTCTCCGCCTGACGGGGGAGAGGCCCTCAGCCCTCCAGGTGGAGCACGACCTCGTCGATCTCCTCGCCCCGCGCGTTCGCGAAGCCCCTGGCCTGGGCGGTCACCCGGAAGCCGCACTTCGCCAGCACCCGCAGCGAGCCCTCGTTGTCCGCCGCCGCCCGTGCGTACAGCGGGCGTTCGGGGACCTCGGCGATCAGCCCCCGCAACGCGGCCGTGGCGACGCCCCGGCCCCAGTACGCGCGGTCGACCCAGTAGGTCACCTCCCGCTCGCCCGGCTGCCCGTAGACGGCGGCGCTGCCCACCACGTCACCGTCGGCCAGGATGGTGCGCAGGACGTCCGAGGAGGACCGGATCCGTTCCCAGTGAGCGTCGAAGGCGTCCCAGTCGGCCGGGTCCTTGGGGGTGAAGGCCGCCATGCGCAGGGCCGCCGGGTCGTTCATCTGCCGGTAGAAGACCGGCAGATCGCTGTCGTGAACCTCGCGGAGTACCACATCCATGGCAGCAGAGCCTACGAGGGAGTCAGAGCCTACGGGTGGCCAGCGTCAGCCGGTCGCGCGCGTCGAACAGCGCGTCCTTCACCATCTGCTCGTGCGCTGGGGTCAGCCGCGCCACCGGCACCGAGCAGCTGATCGCGTCGCGTGCCGGGGTGCGGTAGGGGATCGCGACGCCGAAGCAGCGCAGGCCCAGCGTGTTCTCCTCGCGGTCCACGGCGAAGCCCTGCTCGCGCACCAGGTGCAGCTCCTCGATGAGCTTCTCGCGGTCGGTGATCGTGTTCTCGGTCAGCGCGGGGAGGGTCTCCGGGAGCAGCTTGCGGACCTGCTCGTCCGTGTAGGTGCTCAGCAGCGCCTTGCCGAGGGAGGTCGAGTGGGCGGGGAGCCGGCGGCCGACCCGGGTGAAGGGGCGCAGGTAGTGCTGGGACTGGCGGGTGGCCAGGTAGACGACGTTCGTGCCGTCCAGACGGGCCAGGTGGATCGTCTCGGTGGTGTCGTCCGAGAGGCGGTCCAGCGTCGGTCGCGCCGCCGCGACCACCTCGTCGCCGTCGATGTACGACGTGCCGACCAGCAGCGCCCGTACGCCGATGCCGTACCGCGTGCCCGTCGCGTCCGTCTCCACCCAGCCCAGCTCGACAAGCGTGCGCAGCAACATGTAGAGACTGGACTTGGGGTATCCGACGGCCTCCTGGACCGACGCGAGGGAGTGCATGCCGGGGCGTCCGGCGAAGTATTCGAGCAGTTCAACCGTCCGTACCGCGGACTTGACCTGCGCCCCGCCGCCCGTCTCGCCAGCCGACATCGCCCTTGACCCCTTCGTTCGACGGGAAATAGTCTCCAACAGCATATTCATCATCAGAGACAGCGTTCAGTATATCGAACGACCCTGGTGAATGACCCCCGTACTGCGGCAATACATGTGGAGGGACCCGCGGTGGCAGCAGCACCAGTCTGGAGTGTCGACCCCCGAACCGGGAAGCAGCGTGAACAGGTTGCGGTGGAGGCCACAGCCCAGGAGGTGGACGCCGCCGTCCGCGCCGCGCACGACGGGCGCGGCTCCCTCGCCGACCGCACGGTCCGCGCGGCCTTCCTGCGCGGCGCCGCCGACCGGCTGCAGGCCGCCAAGGACCAGCTCGTCGAGGCCGCCGACGCCGAGACCGCGCTCGGCCCGGTCCGCCTCACCGGCGAACTCGCCCGCACCTGCTACCAGCTGAGGGCCTTCGCGGACATCGTCGACGAGGGCGCCTTCCTGGACGTCGTCATCAACCACCCCGACGACACCGCCACCCCGCCGATCCCGGACCTGCGCCGCTACAAGGTGTCCCTCGGCGTCGTCGCGGTCTACTCGGCCTCCAACTTCCCCTTCGCCTTCTCCGTCGCCGGCGGCGACACCGCGAGCGCGCTGGGCGCGGGCTGCCCGGTCGTCGTCAAGGCCCACCCCGACCACCCGGCGCTGTCGGAGCTGGTCGCCAAGGTGCTGCGTACGGCCGCCGCCGAGCACGGCATTCCCGAGGGCGTGATCGGGCTCGTGCACGGCTTCGAGGCCGGCATCGAGCTGATCAAGCACCCGCTGGTCACCGCCGCGGGCTTCACCGGTTCGGTACGAGGCGGTCGCGCCCTCTTCGACGCTGCCGCGGCGCGTCCGGTGCCGATCCCGTTCCACGGTGAGCTGGGGTCGCTGAACCCGGTCGTGATCACCGAGGCCGCCGCGACCGAGCGCGGCGAGGCGATCGGCACGGGTCTTGCCGGGTCCATGACGCTGGGCGTCGGCCAGTTCTGTGTGAAGCCGGGCCTGGTGCTGGTGCCGTCCGGCGCGGCGGGCGACGGCCTGGTCAAGTCCCTCACGGACGCCGTCAGCGACACGGACGCCGGTGTCCTCCTCGACCACCGCATGCGGGACAACTTCGTCGCCGGGGTCGCCGAGCGCGCCGGGCTGCCGGACGTGGAGTCGCCGGTGACGCCGGGCGCGGGCGGCGAGCACACGGTCAGCGCCGGGTTCCTCTCGGTCGCGGCCGACAAGCTCACGAGTGAGGGCGCGTACGACCTGCTCCTGGAGGAGTGCTTCGGTCCGGTGACGGTGGTGGCCCGCTACGACGACGACGCCCAGGCCCGTACCGTGCTGTCCCGTCTGCCCGGCAACCTCACGGCCACGGTTCATCTGTCGGCCGAGGAGACGGCGGGTGAGGGTCGCGGGGCGGAGATCCTCGCGGAGCTGACGCCGTTGGCCGGCCGTGTGCTGGTGAACGGTTGGCCGACGGGTGTGGCCGTAGCCCCGGCCCAGCATCACGGTGGTCCGTACCCGGCGACGACCTCGACGTCCACCTCCGTGGGCGGTACGGCGATCGAGCGCTGGATGAGGCCGGTCGCCTACCAGGGCGTCCCCGAGGCACTGCTGCCGCAGGAGCTGCGGGACGACAACCCGCTGGGGCTGCCCCGCAGGTTCAACGGCCGGCTGGAGCGCTGAGAGCCTGCGTCATGTCTCCGGCCGGGCGCGCGACGCCTGGCACGCACTCCCCCAGAGGGGGGACCCCCAGCCGCGTTGCCGAACCGCCCACGTGGCTCCGCCACGAGGGCGCTCCGGCGCCTTGCGATCGCACGCGCCCCCACGCTCGAACAACCTCGCGCGGGGGGACCCCCATGACGCCGCGCGCTGATCCGGCCGGAGACATGACACAGGCTCTGACCCCGGTCAACCCCTGTTCGGCTCCAGGCCCGCGTCCCGGGCCAGCAGGGCCGCCTGGACCCTGTTCTCGCAGTCGAGCTTGGTCAGGATGCGGCTGACGTACGTCTTCACCGTGGCCTCGCTCATGTGCAGCCGGGCGCCCGCGTCCGCGTTGGACAGGCCCTCGCCCAGCAGGGCCAGTACCTCGCGTTCGCGGGCGGTCAGGTCGGCAAGACGGCGGCGGGCCTGGTCGCCGCGCGCGGTGGCGGCGGGGGAGGCGAGGGTGTCCACGACGTGCCGGGTGGCGGCCGGGGAGAGATAGGCGTTGCCGGCCGCCGCCGCACGGACCGCGTGGATCAGCTCCTGCGGCGCGGAGTCCTTCAGCAGGAAGCCCGCGCCGCCGTGGCCCAGCGCCCGCAGCACGTTGTCGCGTTCGCCGAACGTGGTCAGGATCAGCACGCGCACATCCGGCGCGGCCCGGCCCAGCTCGGCCAGCGCGGCCAGTCCGTCCATCACCGGCATCTGGATGTCCAGCAGGGCCACGTCGACCGCGGTGCTCCGGGCGGTCTCCACCGCGGCCCGGCCGTCCGCCGCCTCGGCGACGACGTCGATGTCGTCGGCCGAGGTGAGGATCATCCTGATGCCGGCCCTGATGAGCGGCTCGTCGTCGGCGACGAGGACCCGGATCACGCGGCCTCCTGCGCGGTGTGGGTGCGATGAACGGATGGCAAAGCCCCGCCATCATGCCCGATCCGGACGCGCGTGCGACCTCGTTGGCGCCGTTCAGAGCTCGTCCTTGTAGGACTCCTTCGCGACCAGCTTCCCGTCGCGGAAGCAGAACCGGTAGACGATGTCTTCGTCGATGTCGAGGTAGTGACGGCACGTCGCGCCCTCGGGCAGCGGCGGGCCCTGCTTCTCCTGTCCGTCGGTGAGCAGGGAACTGCCCTCCGGCAGCTTGGCCTTGACGTCCTTCTCGGCGTCGCCGACCTTCGCGGACTTGTACACGCCCGCCGATATGGTGCCGCTCTCCACCTCGTCGAACAGCGCCGTCAGCCCCCAGGCCCCGAGGGCGACAACGCCCCCGACGAGGACGACGGAGGTGACGACACAGCCGAGGGCGACCTTCTTCTTGCTGCTCATGATGGCGGCGAACTCCCCTTGCGGATCGGAACGGTCGATGACCGCTCCACCGTCGCCCGCCGCGCCCTCGGCGATCTGCCCCCGAAAGTCGTCGTCCGGGGCGACGGAGGTCGCGCGTTCGGGGCGGGGCACGGGCTCCCCGTCGCCGTAGGGCAGCACACCGGCGAGGCGGAAACCGCCGTCGGGGGTGGGCCCGGTGTGCACCATGCCGCCGACCAGCCGGGCCCTCTCCCGCAGGCCCGCCAGGCCCTGGCCGCCGCTCACCGCGGGCGGGCCCGAGGGCGCCGAGTCGGGCACGGGCCCGTTGGCCACCTCGACGACCAGGCTGTCCGGTTCATAGCGCAGCGCCACGGTGATCGGGGCGCCCGGCGCGTGCTTGTGCGCGTTGGTCAGGCCCTCCTGGGCGATGCGGTACGCCGCGTGGTCGGCGGCGGGCGCGAGCGGCCGTACGGTGCCGGAGCGGTGCAGCTCAACTGCCGCGCCCGCGGCCCGGGACGACTCGACGAGGCCGTCGACAGAGGCCGCCACGCGGGCCGTCGGGGGCTCGGCGTCGGCCGCCCCGGGCCGCTGTCCGGCGGGCGCCGCGACGTCGTCCCGCAGGATGCCCACCGCCTCGCGCAGCTCCTGCATCGCGGTCCTGGAGGCCTCCCGGAGGATGCCCACCCCTTCCCGGTGCCGGTCGCCCAGCTCCGGGTCGACCTCCAGCGCCCCGGCGTGCACGGCGATCAGGGCGAGCTGGTGGCCGAGGCTGTCGTGCATGTCCTGGGCGATGCGCTGCCGTTCGAGGAGGCGGGCCTGGTGCGCCACCATCGCCTGCTCGCGCACCAGTTGGGCGTTGTGCCGGCGCAGGGTGTCGAGCAGCCGGTGGCGCTGGGCGCGGTAGCGGGAGGCGAGACCGGGCACGACCGCCAGCGTCAGGAACGCGCTCGCGGACAGCACGACGGTCATCAGAAGGGACAGTTCGACCTCTTCGCCGGACGCGATGTGGGCTCCGACGGCGATGTTGAGCGTGAGCCCCGCGGCGTACGCGGCCAGTGCCCGTCCGGGGCGCGTAATGCGGCTGCCCGCCGACCAGCTCGCACAGATCAGCAGCGGTGTCGCACCGGCGATGCCCCCGGCCATGGCCGACGACACGAGCACCACCGTCGCCGGCAGCGAGCGGCGGGCAAGCGACAGGACGGCGACGGCCAGGGCCACGGCGACGGTCCACGCCCCGAACCCGGCCTTCCCGTCGAAGAGGCCCGCGAACCCGGCGAGCAGGACGGCGAGCACGGCCTCCCCGACGATCCGCTTGCGGGGCCACGGCGAGGCGGCGACGAGCCGGGCGCGGAGCGGCCGGTCGGTACGGGGAGTCAGTGCTGCGTCCACGCGCAGACGATAGACACTCACCCCCGGCCGCCCGCATCCGCCCTTCGGCGCACCCGCGAACGACGAAAGTGAACACCCGCTCCCCGCCGCGACCGTCGTCCTCGCTCCCGCTGACGGGATCACCCCGGGGACACCCGGCGAGGCGCGGGCCCTGTAAGAATCCCCTCATGGACCTGGAACTTCCCGAACTGCCCTTCCCGCTCCGCACCTACGGCCCCGACGGCCACTGGTCCTACGAGGACGGCTTCCTCTCCGGATGGGCCGGACCCCGGCAGGACCGTTTCGTCCCGCCCACCGGTGAGGCCGTCGACCCCGCCTCCGACGCGCCGCGTCTGCTCGGGTCGCCCGAGGGCGACTTCCAGCTCATCGCCCGGGTCACCGTCGGCTTCGCCGCCGCATTCGACGCCGGGGTGCTCTACGTCCATGTCGGCGAGCGCGCCTGGGCCAAGCTCTGCCTGGAGTACTCCCCGGACGTGCCCACCGTGTGCACGGTGGTCACGCGAGGCCACTCCGACGACGCCAACTCCTTCACCGTGGAGGGCAGTTCGGTCTGGCTGCGGCTGAGCCGGACCGGGCGGGCCTTCGCCTTCCACGCCTCCCGGGACGGTGAGCGCTGGACCTTCGTCCGGCTGTTCACGCTGGGCGAGGAGAAGGAGGCGGACGCCGCCCTGGTCGGCTTCATGACGCAGTCGCCGATGGGGGAGGGCTGCGTCGTGACCTACGACCACCTGGAGTTCAGGCCGAACTGGCCGAAGGACCTGCGAGACGGCAGCTGAGCGCGAACGTCACCGTGAGCAGGGCCGCGCTGATGACCAGGCTCAGCCGCATCCCCCCGACGAACCCGTCGGAGATCAGCGCCCCGAAGGCGGCGATGCCGAGACCGCCGGACACCTGGCGTGCCGCGTTGAGCACACCGGCCGCCAGGCCCGCACGCTCGGCCGGCACGGCGTCCATCATCGCCGCGGTGAGCGGCGGCACCGTCAGCGCGCAGCCCAGGGCCATGGGGGCGAGGAGCACGGCCACCAGGGACGAGGGCGTGCCGGCGTCGACGTAGAGCAGCAGGAGCAGGCCTACGACGGCCAGGGCCTGCCCCACCAGCATCGGCAGCCGGGGGCCGTAGCGGCCGGCGAGCTTGCCCGCCACGACGTTCGTCACCGCGATCAGCCCGGTCATCGGCAGGAACAGCAGCCCGGCGTGCAGCGCCGAACGGCCCTGCACCTGCTGGAAGAAGAGCGAGAAGACGAACACCAGGCTGTAGAAGGCGACGCTGACCGCCGCTCCGGCCGCGACCGTCGCCGTCACCGTCCGGTTCCGGAAGAGGTCGAGGGGGACGACCGGATGCGCTCCGCGCGCCTCGATCCGCAGGAACGCCACGGCCGCGACGACGGCCACCGCCAGCGCCGCCCAGCCCGCCGTCCCGCCTTCGATCACCGCGAACGCCAGGGCCGTGAGCGCCACCACCGCGGTCACCTGGCCCGGTACGTCCAGCGGCGCCGGACGGCGCTCCGAGCGCGGGGCCCGGATCAGCAGGGCCAGGATCACCAGGCCGATCGGCACGTTGACGAAGAAGATCCCCCGCCAGTCCCAGGCCGTGGTCAGCGCGCCGCCCGCCACCGGACCGAGCGCCACCGCGGCCGAACCGCCCGCCGCCCACAGCGCCACAGCGCGGGCCCGCCGGGCCGGATCGGCGTACGCCTGCCGCACCAGGGCGAGGGAGGCGGGCAGCACGGCGGCCGCCGCCACGCCCTGCACCACCCGCGCACCGATCAGCGTCGGCAGGTTCGGCGCCAGCCCGCAGGCCACCGAGGCGAGCGTGAACACGACGGTGCCGAGCGCGTAGGCACGGCTCGCGCCCGCCCGATCCGCGAACGCCCCGGTGGACAGCATCAGCGCGGCGAAGGCCAGCGTGTAGGCGTCCACCACCCACTGCAGGCCCGACATGCCGCCGTCGAGAGAGTCGCCGATCGCGGGCAGCGCCACGTTCACCACTGAGGCGTCGAGGCAGATCAGCGCGAAGCCGAGGAGGGCGGCGGTCAGCGTGAGCGCGGGGGACGGCCTGGTGGACTCCAACGCACGCTCGGATTCGGCGAGTTCGTCCGCCTGGAGGGTGGGGTTCGATGACATGACTCCATGCTGCGGATCTCCGCCGCCGTACAGTAGTGGCCGGAATGCCATGCACCCGGAGGTTCTGGCCATGTCCCAGCCGTTCACGCCGCACCGCATCGCCGTCATCGCGCCGTCGCCGGTGTCGATGTTCAACCTCGCCATCCCGGAGATGCTCTTCGGCAAGGTCGTCAGCGACGGGCGGCCCGGGTACGAGGTGCTGGTCTGCGCGGCCGAGCCGGGACCCGTGCCCACCTCCGGCGGCCTCGACCTGTACGTACGGCACGGCCTCGACGCGGTGCGGGACGCCGACACGGTGATCGTGGCGGGCACCGGGGCGCCGTACGAGCCGGAGGCGCGGATCGTGGCCGCCGTCAAGGAGGCGGCGGACGCCGGCAAGCGCATCGCGTCGCTGTGCACCGGCGCCTTCCAACTGGCCGAGGCGGGCCTGCTCCAGGGCCGCAAGGCCACCACCTACTGGGCGCACGCCGAGGAACTGCGCAGGCGGTACCCGCAGATCGACCTGTGCGGGGACGTGCTGTACATACAGGACGGCCCGTACCTGACGGCGTCCGGCTACGCCGCCGGCATCGACCTGTGCCTGCACGTCATCCGCACCGACTACGGCGCCGCCGTCGCCAACGAGGTCGCCCGCGGCGCCCTCGTCGCACCCGTACGGCCCGGCGGCCAGACCCAGTTCACCCAGACCCCGCTGCCGCCCGAGCGCGGCACCGCCTGCGCCGACACCCGCGGCTGGGCCATGCGCAACCTCGACAAGCCGCTCACCCTCACCGACCTGGCCCGCCACTCCGGCGTCAGCGTCCGCACCCTCACCCGGCGCTTCCACGCCGAGAGCGGGGTGAGCCCGCTGCAGTGGCTGCTCCACCAGCGCATCGAGCGCGCCAAGGAACTGCTGGAGACCACCGCCCTGCCCATGGACCAGGTGGCCCGCGCCTGCGGTCTGGGCACGGCCGACTCGCTGCGGGGGCATCTGGTGCGCCGTACGGGACTGACGCCGAGCGCCTATCGGGCGCAGTTCAGCCGGCTCGGAACCGCAACCGCGACCGGAACCGGAGCAGTCGGGGTCACGTCCTCCGTTGCATGATCAGTGACCGAGTGACCACAAGTCGCGTGATTCGCACCGTTCTGTCCGCCGAGGTCGAGGACGTCGTCGCACTGCACACCCGCGCCCGGGCGACCTACTACCCCGACGGGCTCCCGCAGGACGGCACGGATTGGCTCGCCGCCTGGCAGAGTGCCATCGCGCGCCCGGACGCGCATGTGCTGTGCGTCGTCGAGGAGGGCCGCATCATCGGCCTGGCCTTGTTCCGCACCCCGGAGGACGCCCCCGCGGACAAGGTCAAACTGTTCCAGTTCCACGTCGACCCCGACCACTGGAGCCGTGGCGTCGGTACGGCTCTGCACGCCGCCTGCGTCGAGGAGTGGCGGGCCGACGGCAAGGGGACGGCCGTCCTCGACGTGCATGTCGACAACCGGCGCGCCCAGGGCTTCTACGCCCGTCAGGGCTGGATCCCGGACCCGGAGAACCCGCCCGCGAACGGCGACCACCACCTGAGCCTCCGCTTCTCCGTCACCCGGGAATGAACCCTGTCACCCGGGAATGAAGCCTCCTGGTTGAACGTTCACGTTCTAAGCGGAGGGAGTCTCCGTACCCGTACGACCGGAGAGAGCCACAGACATGCGCGTCGAGATCTGGAGCGACATCGCCTGCCCCTGGTGCTACGTGGGCAAGGCCCGCTTCGAGAAGGCGCTCGAGGCATTCCCGCACCGCGAGCAGGTCGAGGTGGTGCACCGCTCGTTCGAGCTGGATCCCGGGCGGGCCAAGGGCGACATCCAGCCCGTGATCACCATGCTCACGAAGAAGTACGGCATGAGCGCGGCGCAGGCCCGGGCGGGCGAGGAGAACCTCGGTGCGCAGGCCGCCGCGGAGGGGCTCGCGTACCGCACCGAGGGCCGGGACCACGGCAACACCTTCGACATGCACCGCCTCCTGCACCTCGCCAAGGAGAACGGCAGGCAGGACGAGCTGATCCAGATCCTCTACCGGGCGAACTTCGCCGAGGAGCGGTCCGTCTTCGCCGAGGGCGACGAGCGGCTCGTGGAGCTGGCCGTCGCCGCCGGTCTTGACGCCGACGACGCCCGCAAGGTCCTCGCCGACCCGGACGCCTACGCCGACGACGTCCGCGCCGACGAGCGCGAGGCCGCCCAGCTCGGCGCGAACGGCGTGCCCTTCTTCGTCCTCGACCGCAAGTTCGGCGTCTCCGGCGCCCAGCCCGCCGAGGTCTTCCAGCAGGCGCTGACGCAGGCGTGGGGCGAGCGGTCGCCGCTGACGCTCATCGATCAGGGTGACGCGGACGCGTGCGGTCCGGACGGCTGCGCGGTACCGCAGCGCTGAGCGAACCCGCAGGTCGGGACCGATATATAAGCGTTGCTTAGTAAAACCACGTAAAGAATCGCAATAGACCGATAGGTGCCCAGGGCCCACAGTGGAGCCATGGAGACCTTCGAGAGCCTCGTCCGTGCCGAGTTCGCCCCGAAGAGCGTCTATCTCAACACCGCGAGCAACGGGCTCCTCCCGGCCCGCACCGTGACCGCCCTGCACCGAGCCGCACGGATGCGGGCCGAGGGCATCCCGCTGGGCCCGCTGTACGAGGACGTCGAGATCGTGCGCGCCTCCTTCGCCCGGCTGTCCGGCGTGCCCGTGGAGCGGGTCGCGACCGGGGCCTCGGTCGCCGAGTACGGCGGGCTGATCGCCGCCTCGCTGCCCGCCGGCGCCGAAGTCCTCACCGCCGAGGCCGACTTCTCCTCCCTGGTGAACCCCTTCCACATGCGCGGCGACCTCAAGGTGCGCGCCGTCCCGCTGGACCGCCTCGCCGAGTCGGTCCGCCCGGACACCGCGCTGGTCGCGGTCAGCGCCGCGCAGTCCGCCGACGGCCGGATCGCCGACCTGCCCGCGGTGCGCGCCGCCGCACTGGAGCACGGGGCACGCACCTACGTCGACGCCTCCCAGGCGGCCGGATGGCTGCCGTTGGAGGCCGACCAGTACGACTTCCTCGCCGCCGTCGGCTTCAAGTGGCTCCTGGGCCCGCACGGAGTCGCGTTCTGCGTCGTCCCCGAGGACTTCGGCGGGCTGTCGCCGCTGCTCGCCGGCTGGGTCGCCGGGGAGATCCCCTGGGAGAGCTGCTACGGCCCCGTCGAGAATCTCGCCCGCTCCGCCCGGCGCTTCGACATCAGCCCCGCCCTCTTCGCCTACGCCGGACTGCGTACCTCGCTGGAGCTGGTCGAGGAACTCGGCGTCACCGCCATCCGGGCCCACGACCTCGCCCTCGCCGACCGCTTCCGCGCGGGACTGGCCACCCTCGGCCACGAACCGGTGCCCTCGCCCGGCTCGGCGATCGTGTCCGTGCCCGGCCTCGGCACCCGCCAGCCCGCGCTGAGCGCCGCCGGAATCGAGGTCTCCAACCGAGCGGGCCATCTGCGCGCGGCCTTCCACCTCTACAACACCGTCGAGGATGTCGACCGGCTGCTGGACGCCCTGTCTGCCTGAACCACTGGCGCGGGCCCGCCCGGGGCGCTAGGAAGGGCACCAGGGGTGGTGGTACCGGTGGAGTCCACGGGCGACACGTCCGTCCAGCCGTCTGCCGACGCGCAGGTGCACCGGCGGCTGGTGTACGGCGACGAGTCCGCGCTGGCCGAGGTGTACGCGGCGTACGGCGGGCTGGTGCGGCGGGCCGCCGTGCGGGTGACCCGCTCGCCGGGCGCCGCCGAGGACGTGGCGCAGGAGGTCTTCGCCCAGCTGTGGAGCAGGCCGTACGCCTTCGACCCGCACCGCGGCTCGCTGCGCACCTGGCTGTCCGTGCTCGCCCACCGGCGGGCCGTGGACTGGGTCCGCAGCGAGGCCCGGCACCGCAAGGACGCCGGAGCCGACGACTCGGCGCTCCAGGCCATCCCCGACGCCGGTCCCGGCCCCGACGAGACGGTCGTCGACCGGGAGCGCTCCCTTCTGCTGCACTCCGCCCTCGCCGAACTCCCGCAGCCGCAACGGGAGGTCGTGCACCTCGCCTACTTCGCCGGCCGCACCTACCGGCAGGCCGCCGTCGAACTGGGGATCCCCGAGGGCACGGCCAAGACCCGGCTGCGCAGGGCCCTGCGCTCCTTGGCGGAAACTTTGGCCGACCCGCCGGACCCGGCGCTCGAAAGGGGCGCATGATGGCGAGAGGGGTACTCGCGGGGAAAGCGGCACCGGGAGGAGGCACGCGATGACCGACGATCACGAGGCCGTACGTGACCTGCTGGCCGCCTGGGCCTTCGGCGCCCTGGACCCGGCCGAGGAGGAGACGCTCACGGCACACCTGGCCGACTGCGGGAGCTGCGCGGCGGAGGCGGCACGGCTGCGGGAGACGGTACGGCTGCTGGACGGGCCGCCGCCGGCGGCTCCCGCGCGGTCGGCCGACGGCGCGCTGTCCCTCGCCCTGCGCAGCCGCCCGGCAGCCGCACGTGTCGCCGGGCACGCCGCGCCCTACGCCGCCGCCGTCGCCGGGCTGCAGGCGCTGCTGCCCGAGCTGGCGGGCCGCTGGGCCATGCCGGTCGTGCACGACTGGGACGCGCACGCCACCGTCGCCCACCTCCTCGCCGCCGACGAGCACCTGGCCGCGCTGCTGGGCATCGGCTCTCGCGTGCCGCCCTCGCGGATCAAGGAGGGGACGCCCTGGGAGGATGCCTGGGACCGCCGTACCGCCGACGTCATCGCCCACGAGCACGGCCGTACGCCCGAGGAGACCGTGGCCGACTGGACCGCGCAGGCGGACGAACTGCTTGCCACGCCCGAGGCCCGGGATCCCCAACTCGCGGCACGGGCCGTGACGTTGATGGGGCTGCGGCTGCCCATCGCCGACCACTTCGTGGTGCGCGCCTTCGAGACGTGGGTCCACACCGACGACATCGGCCGTGCCCTCGGCCTTTCCGTCCCACCGCCGCCGCAGGAGCACCTGGGGCAGCTGGTCCGCCTCGCGGTGCGCGTCCTCGGTCTGGCCCTGGGCACCGGCGCGCCCCCGGTGCTGTTCTCGGTCACCGGGGGCGAGGAGTGGGTGCTGGGTTCCGCGGACGAGCCGGTACGGGCCGAACTCGTCCTGGAGCCGGTCGACTTCTGCCTGCTGGTCGGCGGGCGGTACACACCTCGGACGGTACCGAGGGGCGCCACGGGCGACGCGGCCGCCGTACGGAACGTACTGGAGCGGGCCGCGTCGCTGGCGTGGCTGTGAGGGTTACTTCACCGGGGTGAGTGTCACTTCACCGGGGTGAAGTCCCTGGCGCCGATGAACTCAGGACGCCGTACGGGAGCCGCGAAGGGCTCGACGGCCGCGTTCTCCACGCTGTTGAACACGATGAAGACGTTGCTGCGCGGGAACGGGGTGATGTTGTCCCCGGAACCGTGCATGCAGTTGCAGTCGAACCACGTCGCCGAACCGGCCCTGCCCGTGAAGAGCTTGATGCCGTATTCGCTCGCCATGGCGGTCAGCGCCTCGTCGGACGGCGTGCCCGCGTCCTGCATCTGCAGGGACTTCTTGTAGTTGTCCTTCGGCGTGGCGCCAGCACAGCCGAGGAACGTCCGATGCGAGCCGGGCATGATCATGAGCCCGCCGTTGGTGTCGTAGTTCTCGGTCAGCGCGATCGAGACGGACACCGTCCGCATGTTCGGCAGGCCGTCCTCGGCGTGCCAGGTCTCGAAGTCGGAGTGCCAGTAGAAGCCGCTGGCCCCGAAGCCCGGCTTGACGTTGATCCGCGACTGGTGGACGTACACGTCCGAGCCGAGGATCTGCCGCGCCCGCCCGACGACCCGCTCGTCGCGCACCAGGTTCGCGAACACCTGGCTGATCTTGTGCACTTCGAAGACGGACCGGATCTCCTTGGACTTAGGCTCGACGATCGAGCGCTCGTCCGCACGGATCCCCGGATCCGTGACCAGCCGCTCCAGCTCCTGGTGGTAGACCGCGACCTCGTCCTCGGTGATGAGCTGGTCGATGGCGAGGAAGCCGTCGCGCTCGAAGGACTGCAGGTCGGTGGTCGCGATCGGGCCGGGGGTGTCGGGCGAGCCCCACACGACGGGGTCCTTGCGCGGGGTCGCCACCTCGGTGGCGGCTCGGCTGGGGTAGAGATCGGTGACGCTTCCGGTCATGGCGGTGGTCATGGGGTTCTCACACCTCCTCGGGCTCGGTGAGCAGCGGGTAGACGCCGTTCTCGTCGTGGTCCTCCCGGCCGGTCACGGGCGGGTTGAAGACACAGATGCAGCGGAAGTCCTCCTTGATCCGCAGCGTGTGCCTCTCGTGCCCGTCCAGGAGGTACATGGTCCCGGGCGTGATCACATGCGTCCGCCCGGTCTCGTGGTCGGTCAGCTCGGCCTCGCCCTCCACACAGACGACGGCCTCGATGTGGTTCGCGTACCACATCGACGTCTCCGTACCCGCGTACAGGATCGTCTCGTGCAGGGAGAAGCCGACCCTCTCCTTGGCGAGGACGATGCGTTTGCTCTCCCAGGTGCCGGACGCCGACTTCACGTGCCGGTCGGTGCCTTCAATCTCCTTGAACGAACGCACGATCACGGTGCTGCGATGCCTCCTAGGTGGTGGTGTTCTCGTGTTCTCGACCGCTCAGGCGGTCTCGCGGACGGCGCGGGCGAGGACGCTGAGGCCCTCGTCCAGCTCGTCCGGGGTGATGGTGAGAGCGGGCAGCAGCTTGACCACCTCGCTCTCAGGGCCGGACGTCTCGATGAGCAGCCCGAGTTCGAAGGCCCGCTGGGCGATCCGGCCGGCGCGCTCCTTGTCGTGGAACTCCATGCCCCACACCAGGCCGCGGCCCCGGTACTCCTTCACGTCGGCGGGGTTCTCCTCGCAGATCGCGATCAGCCCCTGCTCGACCTGCTCGCCGCGCGCCCGGGTCTGCTTCTCCATCGCGTTGCCGTCGGCCCAGTACATCTCCAGGGCCGCGGTCGCGGTGACGAAGGCGGGGTTGTTGCCGCGGAAGGTGCCGTTGTGCTCGCCCGGCTCCCAGATGTCCAGCTCGGGCTTGAACAGGCACAGCGACATGGGCAGTCCGTAGCCGCTGATGGACTTGGACACGGTGACGATGTCCGGCGTGATCCCGGCCTCCTCGAAGGAGAAGAAGGCGCCGGTCCGACCACACCCCATCTGGATGTCGTCGACGATGAGCAGCATGTCCTGCCGCTCGCACAGGTCGGCGAGCGCGCGCAGCCACTCCGCGCGGGCGACGTTGATGCCGCCCTCGCCCTGCACGGTCTCCACGATCACGGCGGCCGGCTTGTTGAGCCCGGAGCCCTGGTCCTCCAGGAGCCGCTCGAACCACAGGAAGTCCTCGACCGTGCCGTCGAAGTAGTTGTCGAACGGCATGGGCGTGCCGTGCACGAGCGGGATGCCGGCGCCGGCGCGCTTGAAGGCGTTGCCGGTCACGGCCAGGGAGCCGAGGGACATCCCGTGGAAGGCGTTGGTGAACGACACGATGGCCTCGCGCCCCTTCACCTTCCGGGCCAACTTCAGCGCGGACTCCACGGCGTTGGTGCCGGTCGGACCCGGGAACATGACCTTGTACGGCAGGTCACGCGGCCGCAGCACCAGGTCCTGGAAGGTCTGCAGGAAGGCACGCTTGGCGCTGGTGGACATGTCGAGCCCGTGCGTGACGCCGTCCCGCTCCAGGTAGTCGATCAACGCTCGTTTGAGGACGGGGTTGTTGTGCCCGTAGTTCAGCGAACCGGCGCCGGCGAAGAAGTCCAGATACTCGTGGCCGTCCTCGTCGTACATGCGGCTGCCGCGCGCGCGGTCGAAGACGGTGGGCCAGCCGCGGCAGTAGCTGCGCACCTCGGACTCGAGGGTCTCGAAGACACTGAGGTCGGGCTGGGTGATGGTCACGACGAATCGCTCCTCGTTTGCGTGGGGGGAGGTCAGAGGGAGAGGGGACCGATGACGTACAGCACTTCGGGGTCGTGCGGTCCGTCCGGGAACACGCTCGTGGGGAAGAGCACCTCGCGCTCCAGGGCGGCCTCGTGCCGCTCCGCGAAGGAGCCGAACAGCCGCTCGGAGGCGGTGTTGCCGGGTGTGATGGTCGTCTCGACGCTGGTGATGCCGTACTCGCGGCCGACCCGTGCGACGAGCCCGTCGAGCAGCGCGGCGGCGATGCCGCGGCCGCGATGGGCGTCGTCCACGGCCACCTGCCAGACGAGCAGGGTGTGCGGACGCTCGGGCCGTACGTACCCGGTCACGAACCCGACCGGCTCCCCGCGCTCGTCACGCGCGACGGCCGACGTGCCGGCGAAGTCCCGACACCACAGCAGATAGCTGTACGACGAGTTGAGGTCGAGGGCTTTGGAGTCTCTGGCAATCCGCCACAGCGCGGCCCCGTCGGCCACCGCCGGACGGTCGATTTGCAGGTCTGCTTGTGCGGCAGTCATGCGAATTGAATTTACCGAGGGAAATTCGAAATTGCATGGCCGTGAGGGGTTACGCGTGCGGGCTGGGTGTGTTATCACGCGGGCGTGAGCAGTGCCGCTTGAGGGGTGCGAAACGCCCCTTTTGCTACCCTAATACCAGGCAAATCGGGCGGGATGTGGAACGCGTCACAGCCGTGTAACTCTCACGAGATCTGCCCGAATTCCTCCGGTTGACGTTCGCGGAATCTTTGCGTTTAGGCTTGGAAAAAGCGGGCAGAAGAGTATGGGAAGCTGCCCTCAAAAAAACTCCCGGAATTACGCGGAATTCACGCGCCGATAACGCCGTCGATGCGCTCACGCAGAATGTCGGCGTGGCCGTTGTGCCGCGCGTACTCCTCGATCATGTGGATGAACACCCACCGCAGACTGACCTCGACGCCGGCCATCGGCGCGTCCTCGATCCGCCCCACGCTCTCAGGCGACCGCCCGGCGCACACCTCCCGCCCCCGCGCGATCTCCCGCCGCCACACCGCGAGCGCCTCGTCGATCCCCCGCCCGGGATCAAGGGCGTACCCGGTCGCGTCCTCGAACACCGGCGCCACGTCCAGCCCGCCCACCACCCGCTGGAACCAGTTCCGCTCACACTCGGCCAGGTGCTGCACAAGCCCGAGCAGCGTCAGCCGCGACGGCTCGGCGGAGACGAGCCGCACCTGCGAGTCGTCCAGCCCCGCGCACTTGAGCTCCAGGGTGGCGCGGTGAAAGTCGAGCCAGCTTTCGAGCATGGGGAGTTCGGGGCCGGTCGTGAGGGGGATGGGGCGACCGTCCGGGAGGGTCTGAGGAATGTCGGTAGTCATCGGAAAAGGGTGACCCACCAAGCCCGTCCGGCGCTTGAGGACGAGGCCGTTCAGGCCGAAAGCGGGGGTCTGGGGGGCAGCCCCCAGGGACGGGAAGGGTAGGGGCGGCGGGGGCGAGAAAGGCCGGCCCTCAGCCCACGACTACCGCCAGACTTCGTCCACCGCCCGCAGAGAGCCCGTCACATCCACATCCAGCCCCTTCTCCGTCAGCGCAGCGCCCAGCGCCGTCAGGCTCCCCCGCACAACCCCCACCGTCGCATCCGCCCCATAGTGATTGACCCGAATCATCTCCTTGGCCAACGCACCCCCACCCGCGGCGAGCGGCAGCCCCGGCTCCGACTCCAGCGCCCGAGCCACTACTTCCGACGCCGCCACCCCCGCGGGCACCCTCAGCGTCGTGGCGACCGGCGCCGACTCCCGGACGTCGTACACATACGGTTCCAAGCCCCCGCCCAACGCCACCGCCCCGGCCCGCGTCGACAGCGCGGCGGCCCGGTGCCGGGCCATCACCGCCTCCAGTCCATCCCCCTCGATCCGCTCGACGCACGCCTCCAGCGCCAGCATCTCCAGCTGCGCCGGCGCATGCAGCAGGGCCTTCCGGCCCCCGTCGATCCACCGCTCCTTCCAGTCCAGCAGCGACAGATACGACCGCCGCGGCGCCCTGGGATTCGCGGCCATCCGCGCCCACGCCCGCGCGCTCACCGACACCGCCGACACCCCGGCGGGACCGCCCATCGCCTTCTGCGCCCCGATCACGCACAGGTCCACGCCCCACGCGTCCGGCAGCACCGGCTCGGCCCCGATCGACGCCACCGCGTCCAGGTAGAACAGCGCCCCGTGCGCCCGCACGACCTCACCGATCTCGGCGACGGGGTTGGTGTTGCCGGTGGCCGCCTCCGCGTGCACCAGGGACACGAAGTCGATCTCGGGGTGCTCGGCGAAGGCCGACCGGATCTGATCGGCGGTGACCGCCGTATGGAAGGGCACCGCCAGATCGATCACGGTCGCGCCGCAGTCCCGCAGCCAGTTCCCGAAGGTCTGCCCGTACGGACCGGTGATCACGTTCAGCGCGGTCGTGCCGGGCCCGGCGGTCGCACGGATCGCCCCCTCCAGTGGCAGCAACGCCTCGCCCTGCATGATCACGACGTCCTGCTCGGTCCCGAGCAGCCGCGCCACCCGGTCCTCGATGGCGGCGAATCGGGCGGCGCTCAGCGGGGCCAGGTCCAGGAAGGGATGGGTCACGACAGGGCTCTCTTCGCTCTCTTCGCTCCGGGGTAGACGATCACGAGAGTAACCGGCCGCCTCGACCCCCCTTCACGATCCCGACTTCTTAGGTCGAACGGCCCCTATACCATCGGTTTGGTTTGAGGATCTCAAACTTCTCCTTATAATCGGAACCTACAGTTCCCTCACAGGAGGCTCCCCGTGAAGACGACCTTCGGGCGCCGGACCCGCATTCTGGCCGCCACCACCGCGACGGCCGGGCTGGTGCTCGTGGCCGGCTGCTCCTCCGACGGCGACGGCGGTGGTGGTACGAAGACCGCGGCCGGCGGCGTCGAAGTCGTCAAGGCGGGGCAGCTCACCACCTGCACCCACCTGCCGTACCCGCCCTTCCAGTCGGAGATCGACGGCAAGGTGCAGGGCTTCGACGTCTCCCTCATCGACCTGGTCGCGGACGACCTGGGCGTGAAGCAGACGATCGTCGACCAGCCCTTCGAGAACTTCAAGACCGGCGGCTCCCTCAACGCCGGCAGCTGCGACCTGGCCGCCGCCGGCATGACGATCACCGAGGAGCGCAAGAAGAACGTCGACTTCTCGGACCCGTACTTCGAGGCGACCCAGGCCGTCCTGGTCGACAAGAAGAGCGGCATCTCCTCCTTCGCCGACCTCAAGGGCAAGAAGGTCGGCGCCCAGGCGCAGACCACCGGCGAGGACTACGCCAAGAGCAAGGGCCTGGACCCGGTCTCCTTCGAGTCCTCCGACGCCGTCATCAACGGCCTGCGCGCCGGTCAGGTCGAGGCGGTCGTCATCGACTACCCGGTCGTCCAGGGCTGGCTGAAGGACAAGGCCAACGCGGACGCCTTCGAGATCGCCGAGCAGATCAACACCGGTGAGCAGTACGGCTTCACGGTGAAGAAGGGCAACACCAAGCTCCGCGAGGCCATCAACAAGGCGATCGCGGACGCCAAGGCCGACGGCACGTACAAGAAGCTGTACGAGCAGTGGATCGGCCCCTATGACGAGTCCGCCGCCTCTGCCTCGCCCGCCGCCTCCTGACCCATGACCGACACAGACGTACAGCTCCAGCCGGACCAGCCGAAGCAGCCCAGGAAGAAGGGCCTGACCCGGCGCCAGAAGCGCAGCCTGTCGCGCGGCATCCAGTACGTCGTCTTCGTCGCGGCCGTGATCGCCTTCGCAGTCGCGGCCGACTGGGGGCGCCTGAAGAACCAGTTCGCGCAAGGGAACATCGCCAAGGAGATGTTCCCGGACGTCATCACGCTGGCGCTGAAGAACACCGTGCTGTACACCCTGTCCGGCTTCGCCGTCGGACTGGTGCTCGGCATGGTGATCGCGCTCATGCGGCTGTCGTCCGTGGGGCCGTACCGCTGGCTCGCCGGTGTCTACATCGAGATCTTCCGCGGCCTGCCCGCCCTGCTGATCTTCATCTTCATCGGCGTCGCCGTGCCGCTGGCCTTCCCGGGCACCGAGATCCCGGGCGGCACCTACGGCAAGGTCGCGCTCGCGCTCGGCCTGGTGGCGGCTGCGTACATGGCGGAGACCATCCGCGCGGGCATCCAGGCGGTGCCCAAGGGGCAGATGGAGGCGGCGCGTTCGCTCGGCTTCTCGCCCGCGCGCGCCATGATCTCGATCATCATCCCGCAGGCGTTCCGGATCATCCTCCCGCCGCTGACCAACGAACTCGTCCTGCTCTTCAAGGACTCCTCGCTGGTGCTGTTCCTCGGTGTGACGCTGGAGGAACGCGAACTGTCCAAGTTCGGCCGTGACCTGGCCAGCCAGACCGCCAACTCCACGCCGATCCTGGTCGCGGGCCTGTGCTATCTGCTGGTCACGATCCCGCTCGGTTTCGTCGTACGCCGCATGGAGGCGAAAGCCCAGGAGGCCGTGAAGTGACAGAGAAGACCCCTGGCTCCCGACCGGAGATCCAAGTCCGCGGCCTGCACAAGTCCTTCGGCGACAACGAGGTGCTGCGCGGCATCGACCTGGAGATCGAACAGGGCGAGGTCGTGTGCGTCATCGGCCCGTCCGGCTCGGGCAAGTCGACGCTGCTGCGCTGCGTGAACCTGCTCGAAGAGCCCACCAAGGGCCAGGTCTTCGTCGGCGGCACCGAGCTCACCGACCCGGACGTCGACATCGACGCCGTACGCCGCCGTATCGGCATGGTCTTCCAGCAGTTCAACCTGTTCCCGCACGTCACGGTCACCGAGAACCTCACGCTGCCGCAGCGCCGGGTGCTGGGGCGCGACAAGGCGACGGCCGCCAAGGTCGCCGCCGAGAACCTGGAGCGGGTCGGCCTGTCCGAGAAGGCGTCGGCGTACCCGGCCTCCCTCTCCGGCGGCCAGCAGCAGCGCGTCGCCATCGCCCGGGCGCTCGCCATGGGCCCCGACGTGATGCTGTTCGACGAGCCGACGTCGGCGCTGGACCCCGAGCTGGTGGGGGACGTCCTGGCCGTCATGCGCATGCTCGCCGACGAGGGCATGACGATGATGGTCGTCACCCACGAGATGACCTTCGCGCGCGAGGTCGCCGACCGGGTCGTCTTCATGGACGGCGGGGTGGTCGTCGAGGACGGCACCCCCGACCAGGTCATCGGCAACCCACAGCACGAACGCACCCGCCACTTCCTGTCGCGGCTCCTCGACCCGGCGATGGCCGAGGTGGAGGAGGAGACCTCCGACCAGGTGGGCAAGAGCGACTAGCGGCTCATTAAGGTGCAGACATGAGCGATGGCGCTGTGCTGCACGTGAAGGGCCGGATCCTGGTCGGGCCGGACGACGTCCGGGACGAGCTGTGGGTCGTCGACGGCCGGATCTCGTACGACCGTCCCGCCGGCGCCCGCGACGTCCGGACCGTCGACGGCTGGGCCCTGCCCGGCCTCGTCGACGCGCACTGCCACGTGGGCCTCGGTGCGGACGGCCCCGTCGACGACGACGTGGCGGAGAAGCAGGCCCTGGCCGACCGCGAGGCGGGCACCCTGCTGATCCGCGACGCCGGTTCGCCCTCCGACACCCGCTGGGTCGACGACCGCGACGACCTGCCGAAGATCATCAGGGCCGGCCGGCACATCGCCCGCACCCGCCGCTACATCCGCGGCTACGCCCACGAGATCGAACCGGAGGACCTCGTCGCCTACGTCGCCCAGGAGGCCCGGCGCGGCGACGGCTGGGTCAAGCTGGTCGGCGACTGGATCGACCGCGACCTCGGCGACCTCGCGCCCACCTGGCCGCGCGAGGCGGTCGAGGCGGGCATCGCCGAGGCGCACCGCCTGGGCGCCCGCGTCACCGCGCACTGCTTCGCGGAGGACTCCCTCCGGGACCTGGTCGAGGCGGGCATCGACTGCATCGAACACGCCACGGGCCTGACCGAGGACCTGATCCCGCTGTTCGCCGAGCGCGGGGTGGCGATCGTGCCCACCCTCGTGAACATCGCGACCTTCCCGAAGCTGGCCGACGGCGGCGAGGCCAGATTCCCCCGCTGGTCGGCCCATATGCGCCGGCTCCACGAACGCCGCTACGACACGGTCCGCTCCGCCTACGACGCCGGTATCCCGGTCTTCGTCGGCACCGACGCGGGCGGTCACCTGCCGCACGGCCTGGTGGCGGCCGAGGTGGCGGAACTGGTCACCGCGGGCATCCCCGCGATCGACGCGCTCGCCGCGACGACCTGGGCGGCGCGGGCGTGGCTCGGCCGACCGGTGCTGGAGGAGGGGGCGGCGGCCGACCTGGTGGTGTACGAGTCCGACCCGCGGGTAGACGTACGGGTGCTGGCGGCGCCGCGACGGATCGTGCTGAACGGACATGTCGTGAGTTGAGTGGGTCGCCCTGCCTGTGACTGTGGAGAACGTGCGTGGCAGAGGGTTCGAAAACCTGCACGGGAAACACACGTAGGGGTGAACTCCCGTCAGGGTGCTGACCACGCATCCCGCATGCGCGATTCTTGCCGGGTCCCGAGCAAGTCTCCTCCGAGGGGTCCCCACCTTGAACGGCAAGAACTTCCGTATACCCGCACGCCGTCTCGCCACCGTCGCGACGGCCACTGCCCTGGCCGCCGGTCCCGCGGTCCTGGCAGCGGCGGGCCCCGCTCACGCGACCGGCGACGAGGGGCGCGCGAGCGCCGTCGTGCTGCGCACCGGGCTCGACGTCTCCCTGCTCAACAAGACCGTGAACGTCCCGCTCGCGGTCTCCCTGAACGAGGTGCAGGCGCCGCAGAGCGCCGAGAAGTCCACACTGACGGCCCAGTTGAACGGCGTCGACGGCGGTAGGCCGTTCAGCGTGCTGAGCGCCGAGGTCGCCTCGTCGAAGGCGACGGTCGAGGGCGGCAAGGCCGAGGGCTACACCAACCTCGCCCACGCCAAGGTCCATGTCCCGGGTCTTGCGCTGCTGTCCCTCATCGAGGTCGGCCAGGTCACCTCCAAGGCCACCTGTGAGGCCGGCAAGAAGCCGACCGCCTCCTCCAACCTGCTCGGTGACGTCACCGTCCTCGGCAAGAAGGTCACGCTCACCGCCGGCGGCACCACGAACGTCAAGGTGCCGGGCGTGGGCGATGTGCGGCTGGACTACTCCAAGACGGAGACCGAGTCGCGTACGGCCGCCGCCACGGCCCTCGAACTCAAGGTCGCCGTCAACCCGTTGAAGCTGAACGTCGCCGAGGTCGAGGGCACCCTGACCCTCGCGAAGGCGACCTGCGAGACGCCGACCGCGTCGGAGCAGGCGACCGACCCGAGCGCCGACCCGAGCACGGACCCGGGCACGGGCCAGGCGGGTGACGCGAAGCCCCAGGGCGAGTCCGGCGACGAGGGCCTCGCCGAGACCGGCGGCAACTCCATGACGCCGTACATCGCGGGCGGCGCGGTCGCGCTGCTCGTCGCGGGCGGGGGCGCGGTGGCGTTCGCGCGCAGGGGGCGCGGCTGATCTGAAGCGCTGATCTGAAGCGCTTTCACTCCTGGCCCAGGTCGGTTCGAAAGAGCTGACCTGGGCCAACTCTTGGCCGTTCAGCGGCGAAAGCGTTTCGCCTTCAAGGAGTACGTCCCCTTCGACGGCCTCTTCGACAGCCCCTGGGTGGGCCTCGGCAACTTCCAGCGGATGTTCGAGGACGGCGCGTTCTGGGACGCGGTCCTCAACACCCTCTGGATCGCGGTCCTCCAACTCGTCTTCTACTTCCCGGTGCCGCTCGCCCTCGCCCTGCTCCTGCACAGCCTCACCTGGAGCACGGTCCGCCGCTTCGTGCAGTCGGTGGCGTATCTCCCGCACTTCATCTCGTGGGTGATCGTCGTCGCCCTGTTCCAGCAGGTCCTCGGCGACACCGGACTGCTCAACTCCTCGCTGAGCGGCCTCGGTCTGCACACCGTCGACGTCATCGGCGACCCCGACGCCTTCCGCCCGCTGGTCGTCGCCCAGGTCATCTGGAAGGACGCCGGCTGGGGCACGATCATCTTCCTCGCCGCGCTCGCCCAGGTCGACGAGCAGCAGTACGAGGCCGCCGCGATCGACGGCGCCGGGCCCTGGCGGCGCTTCTGGCACGTCACCCTGCCCGCCATCCGCCCGGTGATCGTGCTGCTGATCATCATGCGCCGGATCCTGAGATTCCCGCGCTCGTAGTCGAGTTCGACAACGAGGCGGGGGCTCGGGCCATCACGGGGCATCTGCTTTCGGCGGGTCATCGCCGGATCGTCTTCCTCGGTGGGCTGCCGGGGAACACCGCGCTCGACGCACGTGTGGCCGGGTACCGGGCGGCGCTCGCCGAGCACGGGGTGCCTGCGGGGGCCGCGCGGGTCGTGGACTGTGGGTTGGGGCGGGCTGCGGGGTTGCGGGCGATGGCCCAACTGCTCAAGGAGACGCGGGAGTTCACTGCCGTGGTGGCCGGTGACGACATGGTTGCCGCGGGGGCGTTGCGGGCGATCGCCGATGCGGGGCTTGTCGTTCCCGATGACATCTCCGTCGTCGGGTACAACGACATTCCGCTGGCCGAGGACTTCAATCCGCCGTTGACCACGGTGCGTACGCCTGCGGAGGAGTTGGGGCGGGCCGCGGTGCGGATCGCTCTGCGTGAACCCGAGCACGCTGGGGGGAATCACCATCTGCTCGGTACGCACATCGTTGTGCGCCGCAGCGTCGCTCCGCGCAGGGTGTCGTAGGCGACTGCGGGTGTGTGGGGGCTGGTCGCGCCCACGCGGCGGAGCCGCAAATCGACACAGCCCCGCGCCCCTAAAGACAGGGCGTTGCCGCTGCCCCCAACCTATGGAGGACCGAACCTCGTATGACTGCGCCGCACGTCTCGTTCTCCGACGACTCGACGCACCTGCTGCCACCCACCGACCACCTCTCCTCTCCTGTCACCGGCTGGACGCGCGCCCACTGGGAGGCGATGGCCGACCGGCTTCTCGACGGGCTGCTGCCCTACGCCACCCCGAACCTCGCCCAGTACCGGCTCCCCGGGCCGGCCAGCCACTCCGGCCCCTGGTCCGACGGGTTGGAAGGCTTCGCCCGCTCCTTCCTGCTGGCCGCCTTCCGGATCGCCGGTGCGCGGGGACGTGTCGCTCCGTCCCTCATCGAGCGGTACGCCACCGGCCTCGCCGCCGGGACCGATCCGCACCACCCCGAGCACTGGCCCCCGGTCACCGACCGCGCCCAGCCCATGGTCGAGGCGGCTTCCGTGGCCGTCGCTCTGCATGAGTCCCGTCCCTGGCTGTGGGATCGGCTCGACGATGCCGTACGGCAGCGGGTGTGTGCGTGGCTCGGTGGGTTCGTCGGCGCCGATGTGAACGACTCCAACTGGCGGCTGTTCCAGGTCATCGCGGAGGAGTTCCTCGCCTCCGTCGGCGCCCCGCACAGCCGTTCCGAGATCGACGCCGGGCTCGCGCGGCTGGAGGACTGGTATCGGGGCGGGGGCTGGTACACCGACGGTGACGGGCGGAAGTTCGACTACTACAACGCCTGGGCGCTGCATCTGTATCCGGTGCTGTGGGCGCGGATCGCGGGTGCGCGGGCGGACTCGGGCATCGTGGCGCGGCACCGTCACCGGCTGCGCGAGTTCCTCGCCGTCCACCAGCACTCCTTCGGCTCCGACGGTGCCCCGGTGCACCAGGGCCGCTCGCTCACCTACCGGTTCGCGGCCGCCGCGCCCCTGTGGGCGGGCGCCCTCGCCGACGCGACCCCGCTGCCGCCCGGCCGCACCCGCCGCCTCGCCTCCGGCACGCTGAAGCACTTCGCCGAGCGTGGCGCACCCGACGAGCGGGGCCTGCTCACCCTCGGCTGGTACCGGCCCTTCCTCCCCGTCACCCAGCGCTACTCGGGCCCCGCCTCGCCGTACTGGGCGAGCAAGGCCTTCCTGGGGCTGCTGCTGCCCGCGGACCATCCCGTCTGGACGGCCATGGAGGAGCCGGCCCCCGTGGACGTCCAGGACGTGACCCTGGCGCTGCCCGCACCAGGCTGGCTGCTGCACTCCACCGCGGCCGACGGGATCGTACGGCTCGTCAACCACGGCAGTGACCGACTCCCGCCCCCGCCCGCGACGGACGACGACAGCCCGCACTACGCCCGCCTCGCCTACTCCACCGCCACGGCGCCTCAGACCCCGGGCCCCGACAACCAGCTCGCCCTGATCGCCCCCGGGGGCACCCCGTCCCGGCGCGGCCGTATCCATCCCCTGGGCGCCGAGGGCCGGAGCGCCGCCTCCCGGTACGGCGACGGCGACTGCGACGGCGTCGTGACGGTGAGTGTGGTGCACGGGCCGTGGGAGGTGCGGGTGCACCGCATCGACGGGCCGGGAGGCGGGGCGGTGGTGCGTGAGGGGGGTTGGGCCGTCGCGGACGACGCCGGCCGGCCGGAGGTCCGTACCGGACCGGGCTGGGCGCTGGCCCGCCGTACGGACGGACTGACCAGCGCGATCGTCGGCCTGTGTGGGTGGGGCGGTACCGAGGGCACGGTGGTGCACGCCGTCGGGACCAATGCCGTCGGCCGGCACTCGGCGACACCCGTTCTCGAACTGGCCGAACTGGCCGAGGCGACCGGGCTGTTGGTGACCCTTGTCGTCCTGACCGCCGACCCCGCCGTCCCGCTCACGGGCGCGAGCGCGACGGTCGCGGACGACGGGACCGTGGACATCCGCTTCCCCGACGGCACCCTGGAGCGGGTGCCGACCGCACTCAGCGATGTGCCAGTGCCATCGCCCGGTTCAGCGCCTTCAGGAAGGAGCTGATCGTCTTCCGGTCCCGCACCGCCAGCCGCAGCCACTCCTCGCCCAGCCCGGGGAAGGTGTCCCCACGCCGGACCGCGAACCCGAGCTCGCGCAGATGCCGTCGCACGGCGGCTGCCCGCGGCACTCGTACGAGGACGAAGGGGCCCTCGGCGGGTTCGACGACCCGGAGTCCGGCCGAGGCGAACTCGCCCAGACCGGCGACGAGATGGGCCCGGTCGGCGGCGATGCGGTGGGCCGCGTGGGCCGCCTCCGCCAGGGCCGGAGGGGACACGCAGGCCTGCGCGGCGGCGAGCGCGGGCGTGGAGACCGGCCACAGGGGCTGGGCGCGCTGCAGTTCGGCGATGGTCTCCGGGGCGGCGAGGATGTAGCCGATCCGCAGGCCGGCCAGCCCCCAGGTCTTGGTCAGACTGCGGAGCACCACGAGACCCGGCACGTCCGTCCGCCCGGCCAGCGCCTCCCGCTCACCCGGCACCGCGTCCATGAACGCCTCGTCCACCACCAACGTCCGTCCGCGGCGGGCGAGTTCGGCGATGGACGCGGCCGGGTGCAGCACCGACGTCGGGTTCGTGGGGTTGCCGATCACCACCAGGTCGGCCTCCTCGGGGACGGCCGCCGGGTCGAGCCGGAAGCCGTCCTCCTCCCGCAGCAGCACCCGGTCCACGGTGTGGCCGGCATCGCGGAGCGCAGCCTCCGGCTCCGTGAACTGAGGGTGCACGACGACCGGCCGGGCCACCTTCAGCGCGCGTGCCAGCAGGACGAACGCCTCCGCCGCCCCCGCCGTCAGCAGCACCCGCTCCACCGGCAGCCCGTGCCGCGCCGCCACCGCGGCCCGCGCGTCCCGCCCGTCCGGGTAGGCCGCGAGAGAGCCCAGCGACTCGGCGATCCGCTCCCGCAGCCAGCTGGGCGGCGTGTCCGCGCGGACGTTCACGGCGAGGTCGACGAGCGCCGCGCCGTCGTCACGGACCTCGGCGTCGCCGTGGTGGCGGAGGTCGTGCGCTTCAGAGTGCATGGGAGGGGGTGTCCTGGGGGTGAGGTGAGGTTGTGTGGTGCTGATCGTCTTCATGGCCGTCGTTGTCCTGGTGGCCGCCGGGCACGGCGGCCTCGTACCGCTCCCGCACCAGGTCCAGCAGCTCCGGCTCCGGACCGATGACGTCCGCCGCGCGTACGTCGATCTCCGGGTGCGCCGCCGCCCAGCCCTCCGCCTGCTGCCACGCCCGCTCCGGCAGGGCGCCGGCGAACAGGAAGTAGGGAAGCACCACGATCCGCCTCGCCCCCAGCTTCACGCACCGGTCGAGGCCGCTCGGCACGTCCGGCGCGGCCAGCGACACGAACGCCGGCTCCACGCCCGCGTACCCGCGCCCCTCCCAGAGCAACCGCGCGGCCCGGTGCACCTCGGCGTTGGCCTCCGGATCGGTCGACCCGCGCCCGACCAGCAGCACGGTCACATCGGCCCGGTCCCCGGGCCTGCGGCCCTCGGTGCCGAGTGCGGAGTCCAACCGCCGTTCGAGCACCGACAGCAGGGATGGGTGCGGGCCGAGGGGACGGCCGTAAGCGATCGAGACCCCGGGATGCCGCTGCTGCTGTCGGCGGGCCGGCGCGGCCGCGACATCGGACTCCAGCGTCAGCGGAACGGCGACGAAGCGGCGTACCCCTCGCTCCACGAGCTCGGCGACGGCCTCGTCCAGCGGTGGCGAGGCGGGCTCGGTGAAGCCGCCCGCGACGGGGAGGTCGGGGTGGCGGCGCCCCAGCTCCCGTACGAAGTCGCGGAACGCCTCGGCTCCGGCGTCGTCCTGGGTGCCAGGACCGGCGATGAGCAGGGCGGGCGGCGGGATGGTCAAGGTTGCTCCTCGGCTACGAAAGGGTGGTGCGGTGGGGCATCGAGCGCACGACGGCCCACGGTCATGACCGCCATCATGCCGACCGTCGCCGGGGCGACGGCACCCGAATGCGCCGGACGCCGTACGACGGCACAGGTCGCCCTCGCCGGCCGCCCGTCGGCGGGCTCCGACTTCCGCTTGGGTACGAGGAGTTCGCCACCGCGAGCGAGGGCGGCGGCCTCGGCGACGGAAGGGGTACCGACGGCGGCGCGGGGCGCGTCGGAGGGGGTGGGGACCTCGACGGAGGCCAACTCCTCGGCGGAGTAGGTGATCAGGGGGACGCCGAGGCGTGCGGCGGCCTCGATGATGCCGGGCTCATCGGCCTTGGCGTCGACTGTGGCGAGCTCGGCGAGGGGTTCGGGGGATCCCGGGGCATCGGGGGAGTGGCGGGCATCGCCGAGCGCGCTCTCGATCAGGCTGAGGACCTCCTCGACGGGGACGCCCTTGGAGGCGCCGACCCCGACGACGAGGGACGGCGGACGCGGGACGCCCTCGACATCCGTCACGGGTTGACTCCCGCGGCACACGCCGCCACGAACCGACGGGCCACATCGGGCTGTCCCGCCCAGTGCGTGTGCAGGTAACTCGCGTGCACCCCCTGCTGCACGAACCCCTCGACCCGCCGCACAGGCGTCCGCACACCCCAGGCCGCCGCCGCCCCCGAACCGGGCTCGACAACGGTCCGATGGAACTCGTGCGCCCGCATCCGTGTCCCCACCCCCGCGAGCACGCTGTCGCTCACGGCGACGGCGTCCCGATACCCCAGGGTGAGCCGCTCGCTCATCCGGGCGGTGGCATCCAACACCCCGCACATCGGCTTCCCGTCGAGTTCCCGGCACAGATAGAGCAGCCCCGCACACTCGGCGGCGACGGGAGCACCGCTCAACGCGAAGTCACCGATGGCCTTGCGAAGGGGTTCGTTGGCGGCCAACTCAGCGGCGTACACCTCGGGAAACCCACCTCCGATGACCAACCCCCGTGTTCCATCCGGCAGTTGTTCATCCCGAAGCGGATCGAAGGTGACGACGTCGGCGCCGGCGGCGGTGAGCAACTCGGCATGCTCGGCATAGGAGAAGGTGAACGCCGACCCACCGGCAACAGCAACTACCAGCCCACTCTTTTCAGCCCGTCCGGCGTTTGAGGACGAGGCCCCTTCAGGGCCGACGGGGGTCCAGGGGGCGGAGCCCCCTGGCGGGGTCGAAGGGGCAGAGCCTCTGGAGGACGGGACGGGTAGGGGCGGCGGGGGCGCAGAACCCAGCACCTCAGCCGCATCCCACCCCGCACACGACAACCCCCCCGCACTCCGCGCCAGCGAAACCAGCGCCTCCAGATCACACCCCGCACTCACCTGCGCGGCCATAGCCGCCACCGCATCGACGGCCTCCCCCCGCCGCTCGGCGACCGGCACCAACCCCAGATGCCGCGAAGGCGTGTCCACCCGAGCCACCCGCCGCAACACCCCCAGCACCGGCACCCCGGCAGACTCCAACGCCTCCCGCAGCAACTCCTCATGCCGATCCGAAGCGACCTTGTTCAGGATCACGCCCCCGACCCGCACCTCCGGATCCCAGGACACGAACCCATGCACCACCGCCGCGACGGACCGAGACTGCGACGACGCGTCGACGACCAGCACCACCGGCGCCCGCAGCAACTTCGCCACATGCGCGGTGGACGCCAGCTCACCCTGCCCCGCGACCCCGTCGTACAGCCCCATGACCCCTTCGACGACGGCGATGTCACACCCGCGCGACCCGTGCAGGAACAACGGCCCGACCGAGTCCGGCCCGCACAGATACGCGTCGAGATTCCGCCCCACCCGCCCGGTCGCGAGCGAGTGATACCCGGGATCGATGTAGTCCGGCCCCACCTTGTGCCCGGACACGGCAAGCCCCCGCGCGGCGAACGCGGCCATCAACCCGGTGGCGACGGTGGTCTTGCCACTGCCCGAGGCGGGCGCGGCGATGACCAACCGGGGTACGGCTGTCACCACTCGATGCCTCTCTGGCCCTTCTGACCGGCGTCCATCGGGTGCTTCACCTTGGACATGTCGGTCACGAGATCCGCGAAGTCGACGAGCTTCTCGGGCGCGTTCCGCCCGGTGATGACGACATGCTGGGTACCGGGCCGGTCCCGCAGCACGGAGATGACCTCATCAACATCGACCCACCCCCAGTGCAGGGGATAGGCGAACTCGTCCAGCACATACAGCCGATACGTCTCGGCCGCCAGGTCCCGCTTGACCTGCTCCCAGCCCTCCCGGGCCTTCTCCTCGTTGTCCATCTGGCCGTCGCGCTGCACCCACGACCAGCCCTCGCCCATCTTGTGCCAGTCGACGGACCCGCCCTCGCCACTGGAACCCAGCACCCGCAGCGCGTTCTCCTCGCCGACCTTCCACTTGGCCGACTTGACGAACTGGAACACCCCGATCGGCCACCCCTGGTTCCAGGCCCGCAGCGCGAGCCCGAACGCGGCCGTCGACTTGCCCTTGCCCACGCCCGTGTGCACCAGCACCAGCGGCCGGTTACGGCGCTGACGCGTCGTCAGCCCGTCCTCCGGCACCACACTCGGCTGTCCCTGAGGCATTACGCGGCCCTCCTCGAAGTCCCCTGCACATCCCTGACCAACCCGGCGATCGAGTCCGCCCGCAACTCGTCCAGCGTCACCGCCGTACCTCCCAGCTCACCCGCGAGCCGCCCCGCGAGCCCCAGCCGCACAAGCCCCGACTCGCAGTCGACGACCACGGACGCCAGGCCCTCCGCCGCGAACAACCGGGCCGCCCGCCCCGCGAGCGCGACGGGTTCGGTCCCGCCGGTGGCCCGCCCGTCGGTCACCAGCACGACGAGCGGCCGTCGAGCAGGGTCCCGCAGCCGCTCCACCCGCAGCACCTCATGCGCCTTCAGCAGCCCGGCCGCGAGCGGCGTACGCCCACCGGTCGGCAGGGACTCCAGCCGGACCGCGGCCGCGTCCACCGACGAGGTCGGCGGCAGCGCCACCTCGGCGGCCGTCCCCCGGAACGTCACAAGACCCACCTTGTCCCGCCGCTGGTACGCGTCCAGCAGCAGCGACAGTACGGCGCCCTTCACGGCACCCATCCGCTGCCGGGCCGCCATCGACCCGGAGGCGTCCACGACGAACAGCACGAGATTGCCCTCGCGCCCCTCCCGGACGGCCTGCCGCAGATCGTCCCGGCGCATCACCAGCCCCGGCCCGGAACGCCCCCGGGTCCGCTGGTGCGGCGCGGCGGCCTGCACGGTGGCCGCCAGATGCAGCTTGGTGAGCGACCCCCGGGGCCGCCGCGCCCCCGTCGTGCGCCCGTGCTCGGTCCGCGCCCGCGAACGCCGCCCGGCGGCACCCTCACCGATCCCGGGCACGCTCAGCACCTTGGTACGGAAGGGCTCCGAGGCCCGTACGGGAGTCTGCTCCGGGACCCCGGAAGCCTGCGGCTGACTGTCCTCGCCGGCCTCGGGGCGCGCCCCGGAGTCACCGCCCTGAGGTCCACCGGTCTCGGCCGGCGGCTGTCCGCCCCCGCCACCCCCGCCGTCCCCGCCGCCGCCTCCGTCGGGCCCGTCCGGGTCGGGATCCGGCTCCGGGTCGTCGTCCTCGGCGGGCTCGAACTCCTGGAGGGTCTCGTCGAGCTTGTCCTCGTCGAGTCCCGGCGCGTCGAAGGGGTTGCGCCGCCGCCGGTGCGGCAGCGCGAGCAGTGCCGCCTGCCGCACGTCCTCGGCGAGCACATCCGTCCGCCCGGCCCACGCGGCGAGCGCGGTGGCCGTGCGGGCCATCACGATGTCGGCGCGCATCCCGTCCACCTCGAAGGCGGCGCAGGTCGCCGCGATCTGCCGCAGCGCGCCGTCACCGAGCCGCACCGACGGCAGCAACTCCCGTGCGGAGACGATGCGTTGACGTACGTCGGCCTCGTCGTCCGCCCAACGGGCCGCGAAGCCTGCCGGGTCGTCGTCGTACGCGAGCCGCCGCCGTACGACCTCCACCCGCTGATCCGGCTCCCGCGAGGCCGCGACCTCGACGGTGAGCCCGAACCGGTCGAGCAACTGCGGCCGCAGCTCGCCCTCTTCGGGGTTCATGGTCCCGACGAGCAGGAAACGGGCGGCGTGCCGGACCGAGACACCCTCGCGTTCGACGTACGACGCGCCCATCGCCGCCGCGTCCAGCAGCAGGTCGACGAGGTGGTCGTGGAGCAGGTTGACCTCGTCGACGTACAGGATCCCGCGGTGGGCGTCGGCGAGGAGACCCGGCTCGAACGCCTTGACGCCCTCGGCCAGGGCGCGCTCGATGTCCAGCGCGCCCACCAGCCGGTCCTCGGAGGCGCCGACGGGGAGTTCGACCATGCGGGCGGGGCGATCCGTGCCCGCGCCCGTCTCGTGCGGCCCGTCCGGGCACGCCGGGTCGGGTGCGGTCGGGGCGCACGAGAAGCGGCACCCGGGGACGACCGGGACCTCGGGCATCAGCGCCGACAGGGCGCGTACGGCCGTCGACTTGGCCGTGCCCTTCTCGCCGCGCACCAGCACGCCGCCCACCGCGGGCGACACGGCGTTCAGCAGCAGTGCGAGCCGCAGGTCGTCCTGGCCGACGACGGCCGTGAACGGAAAGGGGGTACTCACTTTGCGTTGCCCTCCAACTCGCCTTCAAGCTCTGGATAGATGGTGCGTGGCCGCCCGCTGACGTGCTCGGCGCCGGACACTGTGCTCATGCGGGGGCTCCCGGTGGCACGAAGGGCAGCCCGCGCGGTGCGCCCGACTCGATGAGCCGCCAGAGCGCGTCCGTGTCCGCGTGCTGTTCGATCAGATCGCCGAGCCGGTCGAGCTGCTCCTCGCGCAGCGCGGCGAACGACGTGTCCGGCGCCGGCACGAACCGACGGCCGGCGGCGGTCGCCACCTCGCGCAGGAAGGCCCGCCGGAACCCGTCCGACTCCAGCGAGCCGTGCCAGTGCGTGCCCCAGGTCTGCCCGACCCGGCAGCCGTCGAGGCTGTGTCCTTTGTCATCAGAGATGAACGCTTCCCCGCCTTCTACATCCGCGACCCCGTGATGGATCTCGTACCCCTCGACGGGCTCCCCGAGGGCCTCGCCGACCGGCCGCGTGAGGGTCTTCTCGCGGGCGAACCGGACGCGGACGGGCAGGACACCGAGCCCTTCGACATGCCCGCGTCGGCTCTCGACCTCGTCCTCGATGTGCTCGCCGAGGATCTGGAAGCCACCGCAGACGCCGAGGACGGGCCGCCCTTCGGCGACCCTGCGCCGGATGGCCTCCGCGAGCCCGCGCTCCCGCAGCCACTCCAGGGCGCGGACGGTCCCCCGGGTGCCGGGGACCACCACGAGATCCGCGTCGGCCAGCTCCTCCGGCCGGTCCACGAACCGCACGACGACGCCGGGTTCGGCGGCGAGCGCGTCGACGTCGGTGAAGTTGGACATCAGGGGGATCGCGCAGACGGCGACCCGCAGTACGTCCTCGCCGACGGGCGGGGCGACGTTCGACTCCCGGACCGTCCCGCGCAGGGAGACCCGCAGCCCGTCCTCCTCGTCGATGCCGAGGCCGTGCCGGAAGGGCAGGACGCCGTAGGTATGCCGCCCGGTGAGGCCGTGGAGCATGTCGAGGCCGGGCTCCAGGAGGCTGACGTCCCCGCGGAACTTGTTGACCAGGAACCCGGCGACCAGCTCCTGGTCCTCGGGCGAGAGGAGCGCCACGGTCCCGAAGAAGGAGGCGAAGACGCCCCCGCGGTCGATGTCACCCACGACGAGCACGGGAAGCCGGGCATTGCGGGCGATCCCCATGTTCACGATGTCGGTGCGCCGCAGATTGATCTCGGCCGGACTGCCGGCCCCCTCACAGATCACCGCGTCATACGTCTCCCGCAGCTCGGCGAGACAGTCGAGCACGGTCCCGAGCAGCTTCTGCTGCCGCCCGCCGTGATACCCGCGCGCACTGAGCTCACCGATCGGCTTCCCGAGCAGCACGACCTGACTGCTCTGCTCGCCACCGGGCTTGAGCAGCACGGGATTCATCAGCGCGGTCGGCTCGACGCGACAGGCCTGCGCCTGCATGGCCTGAGCCCGCCCGATCTCGGCGCCTTCCCTCGTCACGAACGAATTCAGCGACATGTTCTGCGCCTTGAACGGCGCGACCTTGACGCCCTGCCGCACCAGCCACCGGCAGATCCCGGCGGTGACGACGCTCTTGCCGGCGTCGGAGGTCGTGCCGGCGACGAGAAGCCCACCGCCCGTCATGACGTACTTCCCTTCACGATGCTGCGCGCGGCGACACAGACGCCGAGCGCCAGCCAACTGACGCGCTTCGACAGCCGTACGGCCCGCTCGATGTCATGGACGGCGACGGTCCGCCCCGCCCCGTTGAGCACGGGCCGGTGCTCGACCCGCCCGCCGTAGGACAGGGTCCCGCCCAGCCGTACGCCCAGCGCCCCCGCGAACGAGGCCTCCACGGGCCCGGCGTTGGGGCTCGGATGCTTGGTGGCGTCGGCACGCCAGGCCCGTACCGCCCCTCGGGGCTCGCCCCCGGCGACCGTCGCGAGGACGGCGGTCAGCCGCGCACCCGACCACCCGGCCACATCGTCGAGCCGAGCCGAAGCCCATCCGTACCGCCGATAACGGGGCGACTTGTGCCCCACCATGGCGTCCAGCGTGTTGACGGCCCGGAACCCGAGCAGCCCCGCCACCCCGCCGACGGCACCCCACACGAGCGCCCCCACCACGGCGTCGGAGGTGTTCTCGGCGACGGACTCGACGACGGCCCGCGCGATCCCGTCGGCGTCGAGCGCCTGCGGATCCCGTCCGCACAGATGCGGCAGCCGGTCCCGGGCGCCCTCGATGTCCCCCGCCTCCAGGGCACGCCCGATGACCCGGGCCTCACGCGCGAGCGAGGTCCCGCCGACAACGGCCCAGGTGGCGGCGGCGGTCAGCGCGACGGAAGCGGTACGGGACGGACGTACGGCCCGCTGCGCCACGGCACCGAGCGCCACGGCACCGCCCGCACAGATGGCGGTGTGCAGCGCGCCCCACCCCCGGTGGTCCCGCCACAACACCTTCTCCACGGCCCCGGCGGCCCGACCGAACGCGGCGACCGGATGCCCGCGACGCGGATCGCCGAGCAGCAGATCACCGAGAAGTCCGGCGGCGGCGCCGTACGCGAAGACGCGGTCGGCACGCATCGGGGTCAGCCGACCGTCGGTTCAGACAAGGGTCTGACGCTGCAAGTCGATCGGCAGGCGAGCATGGCGTTATGTCCTCACTCAGGGTGTCCACGCCCTGGTTCGACGAGACCGACGGCGAGAGTTCCTGGCTCCCGGGGCTATCTACCCCGGTGACAGTGGCGGGACCGCGCCGGATTCACACCGGACTTCCTCTTCTGCCGCCGTATATGGCTCGGGCAGTCCACCACGGGGTTGGAAAGGGCGTCAACTTGCCGTTGACCTGCGGTGGGGGAGTGTGCGAAGGCCCACACAGACGCGAGGTGCGAGACGGCGATCCGTCCCGCACCTCGGGTGTTCTCGTGCGCTGTCGCGTCAGGCCACGATCAGATAGATCCCGTACGCCACGGCCGCCGCGCAGGCCGCGAAGCAGGCGTACGCGCCGGTGACCGCAAGCGCGGCCGACCCGCCCTGAGCCGTGGCCTTCTCTTGGCGGGACAGGCCCGCGATGCCGAGGGTGAACAGGCCCACGAGGGCCACCGTGACCACGAGGCTGACGCCGAAGACGGAGCCGAGGGCCGCCCAGTCGATCTTCATGCTTCTACTTCCTTGGGTAACTGAGGAGGAGTGACCGGGAGGAGGTCAGACGGAGGCCTTCGACGGCGCCGGCTCGGTGGCCGGGGCCGGCACGGTGGCCGACAGGTCCTCGGTCGCCGTGCCTGCCGGGGGCGGGGTCACGGCGGCGATGGCGGTGGTGACCACGCCGGCCGGCTCGTCGGTCTCGTTGACGTTCGTGTGGTCGACGACCTCGCGGCGGGAGATCTTCCAGATGGCGGCGCTGGAGGTGATCAGGAAGATCGCGACGAGGGCGGTGCCCCAGGAGCCGAAGCCGGTCACGTACTCCGCGAGCGCGCCGACCAGGGCGGCGGCCGGGAGCGTGAGGCCCCAGGCGACGAACATGCGGGTGGCCGTCGACCAGCGGACCACGCCGCCCTTGCGGCCGAGGCCCGCGCCCATCACCGCGCCGGAGACGGAGTGCGTGGTGGAGAGGGAGAAGCCGAGGTGGGAGGAGGCCAGGATGACCGTCGCGGCGCTGGTCTGGGCGGCGAAGCCCTGCTGCGGCTGAAGGTCGGTCAGGCCCTTGCCCATCGTGCGGATGATGCGCCAGCCGCCGAGGTAGGTGCCGAGCGCGATGGCCAGGCCCGCGGAGAGGATGACCCACATGGGCGGGTCGGAGTCGGGGGCGACGGCGCCGCCGGCGACCAGGGCGAGGGTGATGATGCCCATCGTCTTCTGCGCGTCGTTGGTGCCGTGGGCGAGGGAGACCAGGCCGGCGGAGGCGATCTGGCCCGCGCGGTAGCCCTTCGCGGAGGCCTGGCCGTCGGCCTTCTTGCCGAGGGAGTACGTCAGGCGCGTGGCGAGGAGCGCGGCGATGCCCGCGACCAGCGGAGCGGCGATCGCCGGGATCAGCACCTTGGTGACGAGCGCGTCGCCGTGGACCGCGCCGATGCCGGCCGAGGCGATGGTGGCGCCGATCAGGCCGCCCATCAGGGCGTGCGAGGAGCTGGACGGCAGTCCGACCAGCCAGGTCAGCAGGTTCCAGAGGATCGCGCCGACCAGCGCGGCGAATATGACTTCGGGACGGATGCCGGTCTCGTCGACGAGACCTTTGGAGATCGTGTTGGCGACCTCCACGGAGAGGAAGGCGCCGACAAGGTTCAGCACGGCGGACATGGCCACCGCGACCTTGGGCTTGAGCGCACCGGTCGAGATGGTGGTGGCCATCGCGTTGGCGGTGTCGTGGAAACCGTTCGTGAAATCGAACGCGAGTGCGGTCACGACCACAATCGCGAGGATCAGCGAGAAGTTTTCCATTTACCCAGGCAATCGTTCGAGGTCATTGGCTGGACGAACGTAGGTAACCTGAGTGAACGAAAGGTGAACTGAGGGGGGCCGCACGGTGTCTGTGGAGAGGTTCTCTCTCGGCTGATCACCGCACGGCCCGGGTGCCGCAAGGGCTAGTAGCCTCGGGCGAACTTCTTGAGCTGGGTCATGGACCCGTTGAAGAGATTCTGGTCACCCGGCAGGCTGCCGCCGTTGTCGTACTGCCAGAAGGTCCAGAACTGCCATCCGGCCGGCATCGCCCCCGCGTTGGAGGAGTTGTAGCGGGCTATCCACAGCGCGTGATTCGAGGCGAAGGCGCGGCTGGCGCCGGTGCAGGTGTTCCACCAGTGGGTGGTCGTGTAGATCACCGGGCGACGGCCGGTGAGCCGCTTCACCTCATTGCTGAAGGACTGGATCCAGGTGACCATCTTGGCCTTGCTCAGTCCGTAGCACTTGTGCTTGCTGTACGGGTTGTACTCGATGTCGAGTGCGGGCGGCAGAGTCCAGCCGTCCGACCTCCAGCCGCCGCCGTTGCGCACGAAGTGCTGCGCCTGGGACTTGCCCGACGACTTGTTCGGCAGCGCGAAGTGATACGCGCCGCGGATGAGGCCCGCGTTGCGGGAGCCGTTGTACTGCTGGTTGAAGTACGGGTTGCGGTAGGTGTGGGACTCGGTCGCCTTGACGTAGACGAACCTCGCGCCCTTCGCCTTCGAGCTCTGCCAGTTGACGTTCTTCTGATGGGAAGAGACGTCGTGGCCCTTGGGTTTGGCGGCGGCCACCGCCGGGATCTCGGCGAGGGCGGTTCCGCCAAGGGTGAGCGCTGCCACGTATGCCGCTATGAGGCGGGAGCGGTGGCGGGACGGTTTGTGATCACGGGCCATATTTCCCCCCGGAATGGCGACGTGCACGACAAATCCCCCAGAGAGTATTGGAAGATCGTTGAAAGCCGATCGATCTCAGGCCAAGCCTGAGGGAGGGGGGTATGCCCCTGTATGGCATCTTCCGGACGCTGGTCTTCCGCCCTAAAGTGCCCCGGCTCGTGGATGACTTGAGGCCGCGTCGCGGTGGCGCCTGGCAGGATCGCCGCATGGCTGAGGAGCGGCGGGACCGGCGGGGCGTTCGGGGCGCGCGGGATGCGCGGGAGGGCGCACAGGAAGTGGGGGAGTCGTGGGGCAGGAGTGCGCGCCCTGAGGAGACGGAGGCCTGGGGGACCCTCGTGGCCACGGCTCGGCGGACCGTGTCCGACGGGCTGGTCGTCGGGACGTCCGGGAACGTGTCGGTGCGCGTCGGCGACACGGTGCTGGTCACGCCGTCGGGGGTGCCGTACGACCGGCTGACGTCGGAGGATGTGACGGGGGTCGACCTGGATGGCAGGCAGGTGCTGGGGGCGCTGGTGCCGACGAGTGAGCTGCCCATGCATCTGGCCGTCTACCGGGCCACGGACGCGGGTGCCGTCGTGCACACCCACGCGGTCCATGCGACGGCCGTCTCGACGCTGGTCCCCGAGCTCCCGCTGATCCACTACATGGCCGGCGCCCTCGGCGGGCCCGTCCGGGTCGCCCCCTATGCGACGTACGGCACCCAGGAGTTGGCCGAGAACATGCTCCAAGCACTCACCGACCGCACCGCCTGCCTCCTGCGGAACCACGGCACGATGAGCTACGGCACGAACCTGGACCAGGCCTACGACCGCACGGCGCAACTGGAGTGGATGTGCCGCCTGTGGCTTACGGCGTCGTCGGTGCCGGGGCTTTCGCCGGCGTTGTTGTCGGAGGGGGAGGTGGCTGAGGCGGGGGAGCGGTTGCGGGGGTATGGACAGCGGGGGGCCTCCGGCGGTTGAGCGGGGGTGCCTGCGGCGGCCTGTGGGGGTTTGGTGGGGGTTCGTGTAGCGCCTGCGGGTTCGGTGGGTGGGTCGGGGCCGGGGGGGGGGGGGGGGGGGGGGGGGGGGGGGGGGGGGGGGGGGGGGGGGGGGGGGGGGGGGGGGGGGGGGG
>NZ_JBITCM010000008.1:0-428677 GCF_044453205.1 Streptomyces sp. NPDC051738
CGATGGGGTGGATCGGCGGGAGGTAGACGACGTCGAAGCCCATCGCGGCGATCGCGGGCAGGCGGCGGGCGGCGGTGGTGAAGGTGCCGTGGGGGCGCTCGGGGGTGCCTTCGGAGCGGGGGAAGAACTCGTACCAGGAGCCGAACAGGGCCCGCTCGCGCTCGACCAGCAGGGGCAGCGGGGCCGACGCGGTGACCAGGTCCCGCAGCGGGTACCGCCCCAACACCGCATCCACCTCGGGCGTCGACGCGGCGGCCAACCGCCAGGCGGCCGGGCGGCTCTCGTCCCGCAGCGCCTCGGCGGCGGCGAGGACCACCTGCCGTCCCTGACCCTCGGGCACTCCGGCCGCCGCACGCTCGTACAGCCGCGCGCCCTCCTCCACCACGAGGTCCGTGTCCATCCCGGCCGGGATCTTGATCTGGGCGTGATGCCGCCAGGTGGCGACCGGATCGCCCCAGGCCTCGACCCGGTAGGTCCAGTCGCCGGGCTCGCCGGCGGTGACGGTGGCACCCCAGCGGTCGGTGCCGGGGGCCAGTTCGCGCATCGGCGTCCAGGGGCCCGGGCGGCCGTCGGGGTCGGTCAGGACGACGTTGGCGGCGACGGCGTCGTGGCCCTCGCGGAACACGGTCGCCGAGATCTCGAAGGTCTCGCCGGTCACCGCCTTCGCGGGCCTGCGCCCGTGCTGGACGATCGGGTGGACGTCGAGGACGGGTATGCGCCCGACGCCGCCGGCCGTGTCGCGCGCGGAGGGTCGCTCCGGGGCGGGCGGTCCGGTGTCGGCGGTGACGGCGCGGGGGGCTGGAGGTGCTTCGGTGCGGGACGTCGGGGGTGAGGACGACTGGTGGTGCATGGCGGGCATGACCGCTCCTGTCCGCGTCAACGTGGGTGGGCGGATGGCTGTGGGGAGGTGGGTCCTGCGGGGGTGTTGCGTGGAGTTGCGGGGTGTTTCCGGGGGTACGCCCGGGGGCGCACGGGTGGGGTGTACCGCTGGAGCCTTCCCACCCTATTCGGGTGGGCAATCCGGCACTTTGTTAACTACTCACGCGTATGTCTACACACAAGACCGGCCCCGTTCCTCAGGAACGGGGCCGGCGCCCGGACTTGGCCGTGAACAGACGGCTAGGAGCCCGGTACCCGCAGGAGTTTGTTCGGCGAACCGAGCCCACGCCCGGAAACCTTGCCGGACACGGCCTGGGCCACCAGCGCCTTGGACACCTGTGCGGGCGACGCCTTGCGATGGTCGGCCAGATAGAGCGCGGCCACGCCCGCCACGTGCGGCGACGCCATCGACGTACCCGAGTAGGTCGCCTTGCCCGTGTTGCTCGCGTACGACGCCGAGGTGATCCCGACGCCCGGGGCGAACACGTCAAGAGCCGAGCCGAAGTTGGAGAAGCTCGCCCGCGCGTCCTTCTTGTCGGTGGCGCCGACCGTGATGGCCTCCTTCACCGCCGCGGGGGAGTAGAGCCCCGCCGGCAACCCGTCGTTGCCCGCCGCGACCGTGTAGGTGACGCCGGACGCGATGGAGTTGCGTACGGCGGCGTCCAGCTGGGTGTTGCGGTAGCCGCCGAGGCTGACGTTGGCGACCGCCGGCTTCTTGGCGTGCCTGGTCACCCAGTCGATGCCCGCGATGACATCGGCGGTGGTGCCGGCGCCGGCGTTGTCGAGGACCCGTACGGAGACGACCTTGGCGTTCTTGGCGACGCCGTACTTGCCGCCCGCGATGGTGCCGGCGACATGGGTGCCGTGGCCGTTGCCGTCGCCCGCGGTCTTGTCGTCGCCGACGAAGTCCCAGCCGTGGCTCGCCCGGCCGCCGAAGTCCTTGTGCGAGATACGGATGCCGGTGTCGATCACATAGACCGTCACCCCGGAGCCCGCGGACTCCGGCCAGGTGTAGCTGTTGTCCAGCGGAAGGTTGGCCTGATCGATGCGGTCGAGTCCCCAGGACGGCGGGTTCTTCTGGTTGTGGTCCAGGGTCACGCGGGTGTCCTGGACGACCGAGGCGACCCTTGAGTCCGCCGCGAGCCGCTTGGCCTGTCTCTCGTCGGTCCGGATGGCGTAGCCGTTGAGGACCGTGCCGTAGGTGTGGCTTATTTTCGCCCCGTACTTCTCGGCGAGGCTCTTTCCGGCCGTCGACGGAGCCTTCGTTTCCCCCTTGAGTGTCACCACGTAACTGCCACTGACGGCGCCGGGTTCTCCGGCGCCGAGTATCTGCCCCTCCGGTGCGGCGTGCGCGGGCATGCTGGTGGCCGAAAGCGCGGCGACGCAGATCACCGCGGTCAGGCCACACGCCCCGCGCAGACGCCGTATGCGCGTCCGTGCCATGGTGTGAGTTCCCCTCCTCAACTCGGCGCACGGCGGCCCGGGATCGCCGGGTGCACCCGGCGTGGACCGGTGCGCCGATGTCACCCTCTCGTGAGGTGAGAAGTCGCCACAAGGATGCCTACGGGGGCGGAATCGGCCATATCGGCTATGGGGGATGTGTAAAGGTTGCGGCGTTTTTCGGACGTCTCCGCTCCGTTCCCTGCGCCTGACCGCCACAAAAACGCACCGTGGTTACGAAGCCCCGCATACCGATACCGTCGGTGGCGATGACGGGACCCACACCGCCGTGGGCCCCCTGCCACGCGCTGCCCGAGGTGGAACCGTGAAGGCGATCCGTCGATTCACCGTCCGTCCTGTCCTCCCCGAACCCCTCCGGCCCCTGAGCGACCTCGCGCGCAATCTGCGCTGGTCCTGGCACGCGGAGACCCGCGATCTCTTCCAGTCCGTCGACCCCGAGCGCTGGGCCGCCTCGGGCCAGGACCCCGTACGGCTGCTGGGCAGCGTCCCGCCCGGGCGGCTCGCCGAGCTCGCCGAGGACCGTCCGTTCCTGCGCCGGCTGACCGCGGTCGCCGGTGACCTGGGCGACTACGTCAGCGGCGAGCGCTGGTACCAGGGGCAGTCCGCCGAACTCCCCTCCGCCATCGCCTACTTCTCACCCGAGTTCGGCATCACGGCCGCCCTGCCCCAGTACTCCGGCGGCCTCGGCATCCTGGCCGGCGACCACCTCAAGGCGGCCAGCGACCTCGGTGTCCCGCTCATCGGTGTCGGGCTGCTGTACCGGCACGGCTACTTCCGGCAGAGCCTGTCCCGGGACGGCTGGCAGCAGGAGCACTACCCGGTCCTGGACCCCAACGAGCTGCCGCTGACGCTCCTGAAGGAGCCCGACGACACCCCCGCCCAGGTCTCCCTCGCCCTGCCCGGCGGCAAGTCGCTGCACGCCCGCGTCTGGCTCGCCCAGGTCGGCCGGGTGCCGCTGCTGATGCTCGACTCGGACGTCGAGGAGAACGACCTCGGCGAACGCGGCGTGACCGACCGGCTCTACGGCGGCGGCAGCGAGCACCGGCTGCTGCAGGAGATGCTGCTGGGCATAGGAGGGGTGCGGGCGGTCCGGACGTACTGTCGGCTGACCGGCCATCCGGACCCCGAGGTCTTCCACACCAACGAGGGGCATGCCGGCTTCCTCGGCCTGGAGCGCATCGCCGAACTGGCCGCGGAGGGGCTGGACTTCGGCTCCGCGCTGGAGGCCGTCCGGGCCGGCACGGTCTTCACCACCCACACCCCCGTGCCGGCCGGCATCGACCGCTTCGACCGCGAGCTGGTCGCCCGCCACTTCGGCCCCGACGCCGAACTCCCCGGCATCGATGTCGAGCACATCCTCCAGCTCGGCATGGAGACCTACCCCGGCGGCGAACCGAACCTCTTCAACATGGCCGTGATGGGCCTGCGCCTGGGCCAACGCGCCAACGGCGTCTCCCTCCTGCACGGCAACGTCAGCCGCGAGATGTTCTCGGGTCTGTGGCCGGGATTCGACCCCGACGAGGTGCCGATCACCTCCGTCACCAACGGTGTCCACGCCCCGACCTGGGTCGCCCCCGAGGTCTTCCGCCTGGGCGCCCGCCAGATCGGCGACCGGCGCGCCGAGGACGCGCTGACCGTGGGCGGCTCGGACCGCTGGGACGCGGTCGGGGAGATCCCCGACCAGGACATCTGGGAGCTGCGCCGGAACCTGCGCGAGCAGCTGGTGATGGAGGTACGGCAGCGGCTGCGCACCTCCTGGCGGCAACGCGGCGCCGGGACGGCCGAGTTGGGCTGGATCGACGGCGTCCTCGACCCGGACGTCCTGACGATCGGATTCGCGCGCCGCGTCCCGTCGTACAAACGCCTCACGCTGATGCTCCGCGACCCCGACCGCCTGATGGACCTCCTCCTGCACCCGGAGCGGCCCCTGCAGATCGTGGTGGCGGGCAAGGCGCACCCGGCGGACGACGGTGGAAAACGCCTGGTCCAGGAACTGGTCAGGTTCGCGGACGACCCGCGCGTACGCCACCGGATCGTGTTCCTCCCCGACTACGGCATGGCGATGGCCCAGAAGCTCTACCCGGGCTGCGACATCTGGCTCAACAACCCCCTGCGCCCGCTGGAGGCCTGCGGCACCTCCGGCATGAAGGCCGCGCTCAACGGCTGTCTCAACCTCTCCGTCCTGGACGGCTGGTGGGACGAGTGGTTCCAGCCCGACTTCGGCTGGTCGATCCCCACCGCGGACGGCACCGGCACCGACCCGGACCACCGCGACGACATAGAGGCGGCGGCGCTGTACGACCTGCTGGAGCAGCGGGTGACGCCCCGCTTCTACGAACGCGGCCAGGCCGGCCTGCCGGACCGCTGGATCGAGATGGTCCGCCAGACCTTGACGCTGCTCGGGCCGAAGGTCCTGGCGGGCAGGATGGTCCGCGAATACGTGGAGCGCCTCTACACCCCGGCCGCGCACGCGCACCGCGCGATGACGCCGGACGCGGCGCGTGAGCTGGCGGGATGGAAGGCGCGGGTGCGCTCGGCCTGGCACGGCGTCACGGTCGACCACGTCGAGACGTCGGCGGCGACACCCACCGCCGAACTCGGCTCGACGCTCGCCCTCCGGGTGCGGGTGGGCCTGGGTGACCTGGGGCCGGACGACGTGGAGGTCCAGGCGGTCTCGGGCCGCGTCGACCCGGAGGACCGCATCGCGGACGCGTCGACGGTGCCGTTGAAGACGGTGGGGAGCCCGGACGCGGAGGGACGGTGGCTGTACGAGGGGCCGCTCGCCCTGGACCGGACGGGGCCGTACGGGTACACGGTGCGGATTCTGCCGGCGCATCGGCTGCTCGCGTCGAGCGCGGAGTTGGGGCTCGTGGCGGTGCCTTCGGAGGAGATGGGGGAGGCGGCGGGTGTGCTGATGCGGTGACCCGCTGCCTGGCGCTCGGTCGGGACGTCCCGGCCGAGCGCCCGCATGAACTGTTCGGGACGGCGCGGTATCTCCCGCTCAGAACTCCTCGACCGGCGCGCACAGCCGCCGCAGTACCGCCCCGCACCGCCGCGCGTACGCATGCTGCAGTCCGCGTGTCGCCGGTCCCCCCGCCCGCGCGTACCACTTCGCCCCCCGGCTGAAGGCCCGCACGGTCAGCCACACCGTGCCGTCCCCCGTGCGCTCCACCATGAACACCTCCTCGCCGCACTCCGGATGGCCGGAAAGCGTGCCGTACGCCCAGCCGATCCGGCGGTACTCCTCCACCGTCCACACCACCCGGCACGGCGCCTTTATGACGCCGGCGAGCGTGACCGTGACGTCGACGTCGGGGGCCGCGCGGTCGGACGCGGCGTCGATGCCGACGCCCATCGCGCGGTGCATCTCCCAGGTCATGACCGCTTCCGCGGCTCTGCGGAAGACCTCCTCGCCCTCGCCGATGCGGCTGCGCACATGCAGGGGGTGGAAGCCGGGCGGGCAGAAGCCGGTCTCCCGGGTCGCGCCTACGTCGTCGTACGTGAAAGGCCCCAAAGACATGGGTCCCAAGCGTACGGCGGCACCCGGGGATGCCTTCGTCCCGGGTGCCGCCGCGGTCAGTTCTGGGTCAGTCCTGCCTCAACAGGCCTGTGGTCAGCTGACGTTGACCGCCGACCACGCGGCCGCCACCGCCTTGTACTCGGTGCTGGAGGTGCCGCCGTACAGGGCGGACGCCGCGCTCAGGGTCGCCGTACGGGCGGCCTTGTAGTTCGTCGTCGACGTCATGTACTCGGTCAGCGCCTTGTACCAGATCTGGGCGGCCTTGGCGCGGCCGATGCCGGTGACCGTCGAGCCGTTGGACGTCGGGGAGTTGTAGCTCACCCCGTTGATCGTCTTCGAACCGCTGCCCTCGGAGAGGATGTAGAAGAAGTGGTTCGCCGGGCCCGAGGAGTAGTGCACGTCCAGGCCGCCCAGGCTCGACGACCAGTAGTCGGCCGAGTTGCCGTCCTGGCTCGGCTTGTCCATGTAGCGCAGCGGGCTGCCGTCGCCGTTGATGTCGATCTCCTCGCCGATGAGGTAGTCACCGACGTCGGAGGAGTTGTTGGCGTAGAACTCGACCGCCGTGCCGAAGATGTCGGACGTGGCCTCGTTCAGGCCGCCCGACTCGCCCGAGTAGTTCAGGCCCGCCGTGTTCGACGTGACGCCGTGGGTCATCTCGTGGCCGGCCACGTCCAGCGAGGTGAGCGGCTTGACGTTGCCCTCGCCGTCGCCGTACGTCATGCAGAAGCAGCTGTCGTCCCAGAAGGCGTTGACGTAGGCGTTGCCGTAGTGGACGCGGGAGTACGCCGCCTTGCCGTCGTTCTTGATGCCGCTGCGGCCGAAGGAGTCCTTGTAGAAGTCCCAGGTCTCCTGGGCGCCGTAGGCGGCGTCGACGGCGGCCGTCTGGTCGGTGGAGGAGCTGCCGAAGGTGCCGGTGCCCCACGTGTCGTCGGCGTCCGTGAACAGGGTGCCGGTGCCGGAGGTGCGACGGGCCAGGTTGTACGTCTTGTGGCTGCCGCGCGAGGTGTCGTTCAGCTGGTACGTCGAGCCCGACAGGGACGTGCCGAGGGTGACCGTGCCCGAGTAGCCGCTCTTGCCGGTGCCGTTCTCGATGCCCTGGTACTCGTAGAGCTTCTTGCCGGTGGCCGCGTCGGTGATGACGTGCAGCTCGTTCGGGGTGCCGTCCTCCTGGAGGCCGCCGACGATCGTCTCGTAGGCGAGGGTCGGCTTGCCGTTCGCGGCCCAGACCACCTTGCGGGGCGCGTCGTCCGCCTCGGTCTTCTCCGAGCCGGCCGCCTTGGCCAGCTTCACGGCCTGGGTCTCGGCCTTGGCCGCGGTGATGGCGGGCTTGAGCGAGGCGACCTTGATGGTGGCCTTCGTCGCCTTGGTGACGCCCTTGTTCGCGCCGGACGCCGACTCGTGGACGACGAGGTCGCCGCCGAGGACGGGCAGGCCCGCGTAGGTGCGCTCGTAGCGGGTGTGGACGGTGCCGTCGGCGTCCTTCACGACGTCCTTGACGACCAGCTTCTCCTGGGCGCCGAGGCTTATCGCGTCGGCGGTCTCGGCCGCCTCGGCCTGCTGGTCCTTGATGAGGGCGCTGCGCGCGGCGGGGGCCAGTGCGACCGGGACGGCGAGCGGGGCGGCCTTTCTGCCGCTCTGCGCCTGGACCTCGGCGGCGGAACTGCCGGCGGCCAGGCCGGTGGTGAGCAGGGCTCCGGCCGCCACGGCGGTGGCGACGGCCAGAGTGGTGCGCTTGCGACGCGCGTAGAGGGGGGTCACACGAGCTCCTTTGTGGGGGGAAAAGCGTTGGTGCTGGTGCGGCGGGTGAGGGAAGCGTGACATCAGAGACGCGTACATGTCAGGAGTGGGCCGTGATGTTGGCCAAAATTTGACTGTCCGGTAAACGTTTCAGAAATGTAAACGGGCGCCGTCCCGGCGGGAGTTGAACCCACCGAGACGGCGCCCTGTCCTGGTCGGACCGTCAACGGGCCTACGGGAAGGTGAGCTTCCAGCTGTTGATGTAGCCGGTGTCGACGGCCGCGTTGTCCTGGACCCGCAGCTGCCAGACGCCGTTGGCGACCTCGGAGGAGGCGTTCACCGTGTACGTGGTGTTGAGGTTGTCCGAACTGCCGCCGGTGCCGTACGCCTTCAGCGTGTACGCCGTGCCGTCGGGGGCGAGCAGGTCCACCTTGAGGTCACCGACGTAGGTATGGACGATGTCCACGGCGACCGAGAGGTTGGACGGCGCGTTGCCGGTCCGGCCGGTGACCGTGACCGGGGACGTCACCGCGGCCCCGTTGTCCGGAATCGACACGTCCGTTCCGCTCTCGAAGGACGTACCGCCACCGCCGCCCCCGTCGGGGCGCGTGCCCACGTTGACACCCGCCCAGGCGTCCTGCACCGCCTTGTACTCGGGGCTCGTGGTGCCGTACAGCTCACCCGCCGCCGCGAGGGTGCCGGTGCGGGCGCCCGCGTAGTTGGTGGTGGACGTGAACTTGGTGGTCAGCGCGCGGAACCAGATCTTCTCAGCCTTGTCCCGGCCGATGCCGGTGACCGGAAGGCCGTCCGAGGTGGGCGAGTTGTAGGTGACACCGTTGATGGTCTTGGTGCCGCTGCCCTCGCTCAGCAGGTAGAAGAAGTGGTTCGCGGGGCCCGACGAGTAGTGCACGTCGATCGAGCCGATGCCCGAGTACCAGGCGTCCTTCGAGGAGCCGTCCTGGCTCGGCTTGTCCATGTAGCGCAGCGGGGTGCCGTCGCCGTTGATGTTGATCTCCTCGCCGATGAGGTAGTCACCGACGTCGGAGGAGTTGTTCGCGAAGAACTCGACGGTCGAGCCGAAGATGTCGGAGGTGGCCTCGTTCAGACCGCCGGACTCGCCCGAGTAGTTGAGGCCCGCGGTGTTGGAGGTGAGCCCGTGGGTCATCTCGTGCGCGGCCACGTCGATCGACGTCAGCGGGTTGGCGTTGCCCGAGCCGTCGCCGTACGTCATGCAGAAGCAGCTGTCGGACCAGAACGCGTTGACGTAGTTGTTGCCGTAGTGGACCCGGGAGTAGGCGCCGACGCCGTCGCCGCGGATACCCGAACGCCCGTGCACGTTCTTGTAGTAGTCCCACGTCAGCGCGGCACCGTAGTGCGCGTCGGCGCCCGCGGACTCCAGGTTGGACGGGCTGCCGTTGCCCCACACGTCGTCCGAGCCGGAGAAGAGGGTGCCGGTGCCGGAGGTGCCGCGGTTGAGGTTGTACGTCTTGTGGCTGCCGCGCGCGCCGTCGGTGAGGTTGTACGTCGACCCGGACTGCGTGGTGCCGAGGGTGACCGTACCGCTGTACACCGTGTTGCCGGTGCCGGTCTCGATCGCCTCCCACTCGTACAGCTTCTCGCCGGTGGTGGCGTCCGTGATGACGTGCAGTTCCTGCGGGGTGCCGTCGTGCTGGAAGCCGCCGACGACCGTCTCGTACGCCACGGTCGGCTTGCCGTTCGCGGCCCAGATCACCTTGCGCGGCGCCTTGTTGACGTCCGGGCTCTTGGCCTTCTCCGCCTTCGCGGCGGCCAGCGCCTGCTTCTCGGCCTTGGCGGTGGACACGGCGGCCTTCGTCGTCGCCGGCTTGATGGCGGCGCGGGTCGCCTTGACGACGGCCTCGGTCGCACCGGCCTTCGTGGTCTCGACGACCAGGTCGCCGCCGAGGACGGGCAGACCGTCGTAGGTCCGCTCGTAGCGGGTGTGGACCGTGCCGTCGCCGTCCTTGAGGACGTCACGGACGACCAGCTTCTCCTTGGCGCCGAGGCTCAGGTCCTTCGCGGTGTCCGCCTTCGTGGCGTCGGCCTCGCGTATCAGCGCGGCGCGCTGGGCGGGGGACAGCTTGACGGACTCGGCGCCCGGGATGACCTTGCCCGCGGCCGACGGTGCCTTCGCCGGGGCTGCGGTGGCGGCGCCCGACTGGACGGCCGCGGCGATCAGGGCGGAGACGCCGACGAGGGCCACGGCGGCGGCCCGGCGGTGCGTGGTGTGACGGCGCGTGGCGTGGGGGGTGCGTCTGTGGGAGGAACTGTCTCTCAACACTGACTCCTTCTGCGCGGCCGCGGATCACGCGGCCAGGGGAGACCGGGCCGGCGGGTGGGCCGTCCGGGCGACACGGGTGGTACGCAGAACGACGTGCGCGTGCGGGAACTTGGCGTGCGCGTGCGGGAGTTCAGCCGCGGGCACCGTCATGTGACGGTGTTGTGGGGTTGCTGTGACGCGGCCGTGGGAAGAGTGGCAGGTGACTGCGGTTTCTGTCAGGACCGCGTCATGAAGTTGGCCGGAAATCGTTCGTTGTCCGGGAGTTCACGTTCGATAAACGGACCAGACAACTCACTCGTCGAAGCGCGCGAGATCCCGCAGCCAGGCATGGGCCGTGCCGTCGGACGGCGCTCGCCAGTCGCCGCGCGGGGAGAGCGAGCCGCCCGCCGAGACCTTCGGGCCGTTCGGCATCGCCGAGCGCTTGAACTGTGCGAACGCGAAGAAGCGGCGGCAGAAGACCTCCAGCCAGCGCCGGATCTCCGCCAGGTCGTACGCGACCCGCTTGGCCTCGGGGAAGCCCGGCGGCCAGGCGCCCGCGTGCTCGTCGTGCCAGGCGTGCCAGGCCAGGAAGGCGATCTTCGACGGCCGGAAGCCGTACCGCAGGACGTGGAAGAGCGTGAAGTCGTGCAGCGCGTACGGCCCGATCTTGGACTCGGTCGACTGCATCTCCTCGCCCGGCACCAGCTCCGGGCTGATCTCCGTGTCGAGGATCGCGGCCAGCGTCCGGCCGGTCTCCTTGTCGAACTGCTCGCTGCCGATGACCCAGCGGATCAGATGCTGGATCAGCGTCTTCGGCACCCCGCCGTTGACGTTGTAGTGGCTCATCTGGTCGCCCACGCCGTACGTGGACCAGCCGAGCGCCAGCTCCGACAGGTCACCGGTGCCGAGCACGATGCCGCCGCGCTGGTTGGCCAGGCGGAACAGGTAGTCGGTGCGCAGGCCCGCCTGCACGTTCTCGAAGGTGACGTCGTACACCGGCTCGCCGGACGCGAACGGGTGGCCCATCTCCTTGAGCATCAGCCGCGCGGTCGGCGTGATGTCCAGCTCGGCCGCCGTCACGCCGAGCGAGTTCATCAGCTTGTGGGCGTTGTCCTTGGTGTGGTCGCTGGTGGCGAAGCCGGGCAGGGTGAAGGCCAGGATGTCGCTGCGCGGGCGCCCGGCGCGGTCCATCGCACGGGCGGCGACGATCAGGGCGTGCGTGGAGTCCAGACCGCCGGACACCCCGATGACCACCTTCGGGCCGCCGATCGAGGCAAGCCGCTGCTGGAGGCCCGCGACCTGGATGTTGTACGCCTCGTAGCAGTCCAGGGCGAGGCGCTCGGCGTCGGCCGGCACGAACGGGAACCGCTCGACCCGGCGCTTGAGGCCGAGGTCGGTGACCGGTGGGTCGAGCTCGAACCTGACTCTCCGGAAGTCCCCGGTGCGCCCGGCATGCGCGCGCCGGTTGTCGTCGAACGTGCCCATCCGGGCCCGCTCCTGCCGCAGCAGGTCGAGGTCGACGTCGGCCACCGAGTACTGGTCGTCGAGCGGGAAGCGGTCCGACTCGGCGAGCAGGGCGCCGTTCTCGTAGATCATGGTCTGCCCGTCCCAGGACAGGTCGGTCGTCGACTCCCCCAGACCGGCCGCCGAGTAGACGTACGCCGCCAGACAGCGCGAGGACGCCGCCCGGCACAGCAGCCGACGGTCCTCGGCCCGGCCGACCGTGATCGGGCTGCCCGAGAGGTTGGCGAGCACGGTCGCGCCGGCCAGCGCCGCCTCCGCGCTCGGGGGCACCGGCACCCACATGTCCTCGCAGATCTCCGCGTGCAGCACCAGTCCGGGGACGTCCGCCGCCTCGAAGAGCAGGTCGACGCCGAACGGCACCTCCTCGCCGCCGACACGGATCGTCCCACCGCGCTCGTCCTCGCCGGACGCGATCTGGCGCCGCTCGTAGAACTCCCGGTAGTTCGGCGGGTACGACTTCGGGGACACGCCCAGGATCCGGCCCCGGTGCACGATCACCGCGCAGTTGTAGATCCGGTGGCGGTGCCGCAGCGGGGCGCCGACGACCAGCACCGGAAGCAGGTCCGCCGACCCGGCCACCACCGCCCGGAGCGCCTCCTCGACCTCGTCGAGCACCGTGTCCTGGAGCAGCAGGTCCTCGATGGAGTAGCCGGTCAGACCCAGCTCGGGGAAGACGGCGACGGCCACGCCCTCCTGCGCACACGCGCGCGCCTGCCGCAGGACCGTTTCGGCGTTGGCGTGCGGGTCGGCGATGACGGTGTGGCCGGTGCACGCGGCGACGCGCGCGAAGCCGTGCTGGTAGATCGACCAGAAGTTCAACGGACTTCCCCAGGAGAAGCGGACAGTGCTGGAACCGAGCATAGATCGCCTGATCAGGCCCACGCCGTTCCGGACCGGGGCCGGTCCGGCGGACAGGCCCTAGGAACAGGGGGCCTAGGCAGGCCGCTCCCCGTGCCACGACCGCCACAGCGCCGCGTACGCCCCGTCCGCCGCGACCAGCTCGTCGTGGGTGCCCAGCTCGGTGAGGAGGCCGTTCTCCATCACGGCCACGCGGTCGGCGTCGTGCGCGGTGTGCAGGCGGTGGGCGATGGCGATGACCGTACGGCCCTCCAGTACGGCGGCCAGGGCGCGCTCGGTGTGGCGGGCGGTCGTCGGGTCGAGCAGCGCCGTCGCCTCGTCGAGGATCAGGGTGTGCGGGTCGGCCAGGACGACCCGGGCGAGGGCGAGCTGCTGGGCCTGCGAGCCGTCCGTACGGCAGCCCCCGTCGCCCAGCGCCGTGTCGAGACCGTCGGGCAGCCGCCGTACCCAGCCGTCGGCGCCGACCGCGGTCAGCGCGGCCCACAGCTCCTCGTCCGTGGCGGACGGTTCGGCGATCCGGAGGTTGTCGCGGACCGTGCCCAGGAAGACGTGGTGCTCCTGGGTGACCAGGACGACCTGGCGGCGCAGTTCCTCCGGGCCGAGCGCGACGACCGGGACACCGCCGACCGTCACCGAGCCGGCGGTCGGGGCGTCCACACCCGCCAGCAGCCTGCTCAGGGTGGTCTTCCCGGCGCCGGACGGGCCGACCACGGCCAGTCGTTCCCCCGGCCGCACGGTCAGGTCGACACCGCCGAGGACCTCGCCGCCGCGGTCGTACGCGTAGCGCACGCCGGTCACGTCGATCCGGTCGTCCGCGGGGGTGGGGGAGTCGGCGTCCGTCGCCTGCGGGGCCCGGGCCAGGCCCTCCACACGGGCGAACGAGGCGCCGCTGCTCTGCAGTTGCTCGACGCGCATCAGGATCTCGTCGAGCGGACCGACCATCTGCTGCTGATACAGCGCCGCCGCGACCACCGTGCCCAGGCTGATCGTGCCCTGCGCGTGCAGCGCGCCGCCGACGAGCAGGACCGTCGCCACGGGGACGAGATAGGCGATCTCGACCGACGGGAAGAACACCGAGCGCAGGAAGAGGGTGTGCAGCCGGGTCCGGCGGGACTCCTCCAGCGCGTCCCGGCTCGCTGTCACCCGCCGCCGCTGCAGCCGCAGCGCCTCCACCGTGCGGGCGCCGGACGCCGTCGCCGCGAGGATCTCCGCGACGTCCGAGGTGGCCGCGCCCTCGGCGAGGTAGCCGGTGCGGGCGCGGCGCAGATACCAGCGCAGCACCGGCCAGAGGCCGGCCAGGCCGAGCAGGCCGCAGGCACCGAGCAGGGGGTCGAGCACGAAGACCGCGCCCAGCAGGAACAGGACCTGGACGGAGTTGATGAGCAGCTCGGGCCCGGCGTCGCGCAGGGTGGTGCCGACGGTGGCCACGTCGGCGGTGCCGCGCGCCGTCAGGTCTCCGGTGCCGGCGCGTTCCACGACCGACGCGGGCAGGGCGAGCGTGCGGTTCACGAACTCCTCGCGGACGCGGGCGAGGGTGCGTTCGCCGAAGCGGTGGCCTACGTAGCGGGCCCAGCGGGCCAGCAACAGCTGGGCTGTGGCCGCTATCAGGATGGTGAGGGCGAGTTTGTCGACGGTCGTTACGTCTGCGCCGCGTCTGACTTCGTCGATGATGCGGCCTACCAGCCAGGGGCTGGCCAAGCCGGCGATCGCTGCGAGGGAGTTCAGGGCGAGTACGGCTGTGAAGGCGCGGGCGTCGGCTCGGATCAGGCGGGTGGTGGCTTGGCGTACGTCTTTGGGCTCGGCTATGGGGAGGGTTGTGCGGCTATGAGCTCGGGACTTGGGGTTGTTCGCCGGGTGCGGGGGCTTTGTGGCTTGTCGCGCAGTTCCCCGCGCCCCTGAGGGGGGTTTGGCTTTCGTCACCTGGCTAGCTCCTCGGCGTCTTCGTCCCGGGCCACCAGGGCTCTGTATCCCGGCTCTCCGTTCAGCAGTTCTCGGTGGGTGCCTGTTGCTGCCACCTTGCCGTCGACCAGGTAGTGGACCGTGTCGGCCTGGTCCAGGACCAACGGGGACGTCGTCGTCACCAGCGTCGTACGGCCGTGTCTCGTCGTGTGCAGGCGTTCTGCGACCCTTGCCTCCGTGTGGGCGTCCAGGGCCGACGTGGGCTCCACAGCCAAGAGCACCTCCGGGTCCGCCAGGAGGGCGCGGGTCAGGCGGACGCGTTGGCGTTGGCCGCCGGAGAGGTTGCGGCCCTGGGCGTCGATCGGGGTGTCGAGGGCGTCGGGGAGGCCGCGGACGATGTCCTCGGCGACCGCCGTGTGCACCGCCTGAGTGATCGCTGAGTCGTCTCGGTCCGTGTGTCCGGCCACCAGGTCGCGCAGGGTGCCCGCGAACAGGTCGGCCTCGTGGTCGGCGACCAGGATGCGCGCCCGGAGCTGTGGTAGCGCGATCTCGTTCAGGGGTACTTCGCCCCAGGTCGCCGCCGACGGGACGTAGCGGCCGAGGCGGTCGACGACGGTCGTGGCGTCGGCCGGCAGCGCGGCGGCCAGTGCGGTGAGCCGGCCGGGCGGCACCCGCACCCCGGACTCGGGGTCGTGCAGCACCGCCGGTTCGGCCGGCGCGTCCCGGGTGCCGGTGTCCGCCATCGGCTCCAGCCGCAGGAACCGTACGACCCGCCGCGCCGCCACCACCCCACGGCTGACCTGGTAACCGCACTCGATGAAGAACGCCACCGGCCCCACCAGCACCGCGACATAGCCGTACACCGACACCAACTCGCCCACGGTGATGGCCCCCTGGGCGGCCAGCCGTGCCGCCAGCCAGGTCACCACGGCCAGGAACAGCGTGGGCAGCCCCACGCCGAGTGCCTGCACCCAGCTGGTCACCGCCCCGACCCGGTACCCCTGCGCCCGCAGCCGCTGCGAGTCGCGGTGGAAGGCGTCGGCGACCAGGCCCTTGCCGCCGAGGCCGTTGAGGACGCGCAGGCCGCCCGCGAGGTCGGCGATCCGTGCGGTCAGGACGCCCTGCCGCTCGCGGTACTCCGTCTCCGTACCCTGCAACCGACCCAGCAGCGGACCGACGAGCACACCGACCAGCGGCATTCCGAGCAGCACCACGACCGCGATCGGCACCGACACCGACACGAGCAGACCGGCGACCACCAGATAGGCGACGACGGCGCCGACGCCCGGGCCGACGACGGTCAGGGACTGGCTGATGGTCTGGACGTCGCCCACGCCGATCGTGACGACCTCCCCCGCCCCGATCCGGCGCGGCAGCGTGGCGCCCAGGCGTACCGCGTGCCCGATCAGCACCTTGACCGTGCGGAAGTTGCTGTCCATCCGCACCCGCGTCATCGTGCGGTGCCGCATGATGCTCAGCCAGGCGTTGAACGCCCCCACCGCGAACAGCGCACCCGTCCACCCCGCCAACGCGCCGTAGTCACCGGCCGCCAGCCCGTCGTCGACGGCACGGGACATCAGGTACGGGGTCGCCGCCAGCAGCACCATCCATACGCTGGAGATCAGCGCCCCCATGATGGACCGCGTGCGCTGACGCATGACCAGCCACCACAGATACCGCCATCCGCCACGACAGTCGGGTGTCCCCGGATCCTCGTACGCGTCGATCATCGTTCCCCGTTCCGCCGCATCTCCCGTGCCACTACGCCAGACTGTCCCGCCACGCCCGGTGCAGATCCGCGAACCTGCCCGTCCCGGCGATGAGTTCGGCCGGTGTGCCGTCCTCGACGATCCGGCCGTGCTCCATGACCAGTACCCGGTCGGCGATCTCGACCGTGGAGAGGCGATGGGCGATCACGACGGCCGTACGGCCGTGCAGGACCGTCGACATCGCGCGCTGCACCGCCCGTTCGCCGGGGATGTCGAGGGAGCTGGTCGCCTCGTCGAGGATCAGCACGGCCGGGTCGGCGAGCAACGCCCGGGCGAACGCGACCAGTTGGCGCTGGCCGGCGGAGATACGGCCGCCGCGCTTGCGTACGTCGGTGTCGTAGCCGTCGGGCAGCGAGCCGATGAAGTCGTGCGCGCCGATGGCCTTCGCGGCCTGCTCGATCTCCTCGCGTGTGGCATCGGGCCGGCCGATGGCGATGTTCTCGGCGACCGTGCCGGAGAACAGGAACGCCTCCTGCGTCACCATGACCACCCCGCGCCGCAGTTCGGGCACGGGCAGCTCGCGCAGGTCGACGCCGTCGAGGAGGACCTTGCCGTCGGAAGGGTCGTAGAAGCGGGCGAGCAGCTTGGCCAGCGTCGACTTGCCCGCGCCCGTCGAGCCGACGACCGCGATCGTCTGGCCGACCGGGATCGTCAGGTCGAAGCGGGGCAGCACCTCGCCGCCGGTGCGGTAGCCGAACCGGACGCCGTCGAAGACGACCTCGCGGCCGGGGTGCTCCGACTCCGGTTCGGGGAGCCGGCGGGGCGTGTGCGGCTCGGGCACGGACGGTGTCTGGGCCAGCAGCCCGGCGATCTTCTCCAGGGAGGCGGCCGCCGACTGGTACGAGTTGAGGAACATGCCGAGCCGGTCGATCGGGTCGTACAGGCGGCGCAGGTAGAGCACGGCGGCCGCCAGCACGCCGAGGGCCAGCGTCCCGCCCGCGACCCGGTAGGCGCCCCACAGTACGATCCCCGCGACGGCCGTGTTGGCGACGAGCCGTGAGCCGACGACGTAACGGGCCATCTCCAGCAGCGCGTCGCCGTTCGTCCGCTCGTGCCGGGTGTTGAGGACCCGGAAGTCGGCGTCGTTGGCGGCCTCGCGGCGGAAGGCGCGCACCGGGCGGATGCCGTTCATCGTCTCGACGAACTTGACGATCACGGCGGCGATCGCGGTGGAGCGCACGGTGTACACACGCCCCGCGCGCCGCCGGTACCGCCGCACCAGGAGATACAGCGGCACGAGCGAGGCCACGGCGACCGCGCCAAGCCCGAGGTCCAGCCACAGCAGCATCGCCGAGATGTAGACGAAGGACAGGATGACGGTGACGAGTTCCTGCAGGCCCTCGTCGAGCAGTTCGCGCAGGGACTCCACGTCCGTGGTGGAGCGGGAGATGAGCCGTCCCGAGGTGTAGCGCTCGTGGAAGTCGACGCTCAGGGCCTGGGCATGGCGGAAGATACGGCCGCGCAGGTCGAGCAGCACGTCCTGGTTGACGCGGGCGGAGGCCAGGATGAACGCGTACTGCAGCGCGCCGGAGGCGAGCGCGCACAGCAGATAGCCGACGGCGACGGCGACCAGCGGCCCGAGGTCGTCGCGCCGGAACGCCGGCACGGCCGTGTCGATGGCGTACGCCACCAGCAGCGGGCCCGCCTGCACGGCCGCCTGCTGGAGCAGCAGCAGGAGCGTGGTGAGGGCGACGCGGGCCTTCATCGGGGTGAGCAGCGAGCGCAGGAGGGCGGCGGTGGCGCCCTGGGGAGTGGGCAGGACGTCGTGGTCGAAGGGGTCGTCCGGCCTGGCGGATTCGGGTTCCTCCGCCGGTTGTTCCTTGCCCGGTGCGGTGGTGGTCGCCGTCATCGGTCGGCCTCCTCGGTCCCGGCCATCAGGTGGGCGTACTCGGCGTTCGTGCGCAGCAGTTCGTGATGCGTGCCGACCGCGGTGATACGGCCGCCGGAGAGCAGGGCGACCCGGTCCGCGAGCAGCACGGTGGACGGGCGGTGGGCGACGATCAGGGCGGTGGTCTCCGCCAACACGTCCCGCAGGGCGGCCTCCACCGCGGCCTCGGTGTGCACGTCGAGGGCGGACAGGGGGTCGTCCAGCACGAGGAACCGGGGCCTGCCGACGACGGCACGCGCGAGCGCCAGCCGCTGCCGCTGCCCGCCGGAGAGACTCAGGCCCTGCTCGCCGACCTGCGTCCCGGTGCCATGGGGCAGGGCGTGCGCGAAGTCCGCCTGCGCGACGGCGAGCGCCCGCTCCAACTCGGGCTCTCCGGCGCCGTCTTCGGTTCCCATGAGGACGTTGTCGGCGACGCTGGCCGAGAAGAGGGTGGGCTCTTCGAAGGCGACAGCGACGAGTTCGCGCAGCGTTCTCCTGGGCATCGCGGAGATGTCCTGGCCGTCGAGAGTGATGCGGCCGGACGTCACCTCGTGGAGCCGGGGGACGAGGGCGGTGAGGGTCGTCTTGCCGCTGCCCGTCGCGCCGACGAGGGCCATGGATTCACCGGGGCGTATGTGGAGGTCTATGTGGTCGAGGACGGGAGGGGAGTCGCCGGGGGCGTCGGGGTAGCGGAACCGCACGTCGTGGAACCGGAGTCCGAGGTCCGTACGATCCGCCTTCGCCGTCGAGATCTCCTGCCCTTCCGACTCGGCGTCCATGACCTCGAAGTACCGCTCCGTAGCCGTCGCCGCCTCCTGGCTCATCGCCAGCAGGAAGCCGATCGAGTCCACGGGCCACCGCAGCGCCAGTGCCGTCGACAGGAACGCCACCAGCGTGCCCGCCGACAGCTCCCCGTCCGCCACCTGCACCGCACCCAGCACCAGCGCCGCCCCGATGGCCAGCTCCGGCAGCGTCACGATGACGCCCCAGATCGTCGCCAGCAGGCGGGCCTTGCGCAGTTCCGTGCCGCGCAGCGTCCCGGACAGCTCCTTGAACGCCCGTGCCTGGCTGCGGTGCCGGCCGAACCCCTTGATGATCCGGATCCCGAGCACGCTCTCCTCGACGACCGTCGTCAGGTCGCCCACCTGGTCCTGCGCCCGGCGCGCCACGGTGGCGTACCGCTTCTCGAAGACCACGCAGGTGACCATCACGGGCACGGCCGGGATGAGGATCACCAGCCCCAGCGTCCAGTCCTGGAGCAGCATGATGATCACGCCGACGAGGATGGTCACGCCGTTGACCAGCAGGAACGTCAGCGGAAAGGCGAGGAACATGCGCAGCAGCATCAGATCGGTCGTGCCCCGCGACAGCAACTGCCCCGACGCCCACCGGTCGTGGAACGCCACCGGCAGCCGCTGCAGATGCCGGTACAGATCCGCCCGCATCGCCGCCTCGACCCCCGCCAGCGGGCGCGCCACCAGCCACCGCCGCAGCCCGAACAGCAGCGCCTCCGCGAACCCGAGCAGCAGCAGACACAGCGCCCCGAGCCACACCCCGGCCGGATCCCGGTCGGTGACGGGTCCGTCCACCATCCATTTCAGGACGAGCGGAATGACCAGCGACAGACAGGAGGCGACGATCGCCACGAAGGCGGCGGTGAACAACCGCACCCGCACGGGCCGTACATACGGCCACAGTCGCAGCAACGTGCGTACGGCGGAACGGTCGGATCGGTCGGGGCTGTCCTCGGCGGTTGCACGTGTCGTCACCATCACTCGCGAGCCTACGGATCGCCACTGACACTGCCCACCGAGTTTTGGCCGGTCCGCGATCGGCCGCTGGTCCTACGACCTGCGTGTTCGAGGGGTCGTACAACCGCGAGGGCGCGGTCGTCGGTCCGGTCGTAGGGCGCCATCAACCGATCGGTCGATGCCGCTTCGAGCGCGACGGCCGATGCGCCGGCCCCGGCCCGGCCGCGACCCTGATGCCATGTCCGTCATAGAAGTCACCGACCTGAGCAAGTCCTACGGCGGCCGGACCGTCGTCGACGGCGTCTCCTTCACCGTCGCGGAGGGCGAGATCTTCGGCATCCTCGGCCCGAACGGCGCCGGCAAGACCACCACCGTCGAGTGCGTCGAGGGCCTGCGCGTCCCCGACGCGGGCCGCGTCCGCGTCACCGGCCTCGACCCCGTCGCCGACCACGCGCGCGTGGCCCGCGTCCTGGGCGCCCAACTCCAGGAGAGCGAACTCCAGGACAAGCTCACCGTCCGCGAGGCCCTGGAGCTGTACGCCGCCCTCTACGAGAAGCCCGCCGACTGGCGGCCCCTGGCCGAGCGGCTCGGCCTGACCGCCAAGCTGACCACCCGGTTCGGCAAGCTGTCCGGCGGCCAGAAGCAGCGCCTGTTCATCGCGCTCGCCCTGATCGGCAACCCCAGGATCGTGGTCCTGGACGAGCTGACCACCGGCCTGGACCCGCGCGCCCGCCGCGACACCTGGGAACTCGTGGAGGACGTCCGGGCGAACGGCGTCACCGTCCTGCTCGTCACGCACTTCATGGAGGAGGCGCAGCGCCTGTGCGACCGGATCGCGGTGATCGACAAGGGGCGGATGGCCGCCCTGGACACCCCGGCCGGGCTGATCCGCCGCTCGGCGGGCGGCACCGTCATCAGCTTCACCCCGTCCGCCCCGCTGGACGACCGTGACCTGAACGCGCTGCCCGCGCTCGCCTCCGTGGCGCACAAGGACGGCCGTATCACCCTCTCCGGCACCGACGAGACGGTCAACGCGGTCATCACCCTCCTCGCCCGCAGCCACGTCACCGCCCACCAGCTCCGCGTCAGCGACGCCACCCTCGACGACGCGTTCCTCGACCTGACCAAGGAGGAGGCGGCATGAACACCGCCGTACTGAGGACCGAGACCCGCCTGATCGGCCGCGAACCCGGCAGTCTCTTCTGGATCCTGCTGTTCCCGACCCTGCTGCTGGTGATCCTCGGCTCCATCCCGGCCTTCCACGAGCACGAGAGCGACCTCGGCGGGCTGCGGACGATCGACGTGTACGTCCCGGTGGCGGTGCTGCTCGGTCTGATCGTCAGCGGCCTCCAGGCGATGCCGCAGACCCTCACCGGCTACCGCGAACGCGGCATCCTGCGCCGGATGTCCACCACTCCGGTCCGCCCGTCCGCCCTGCTGACCGCCCAGATGGCGGTCTACGGTGCCGCCGCCCTGACGTCCGCGCTGCTCGCCCTCGTGGTGGGCCGGCTCGCCTTCGACGTACGGCTGCCCGAGCAGCCCTTCGGCTACCTGCTCGCCCTCCTCCTGACCGTCCTGGCCGCGCTCTCGCTCGGCGCGCTGATCTCCGCGCTGTCCCGGACGACGAAGATCGCCGGCGCCATCGGGTCCGCGGTGTTCTTCCCGGCGATGTTCTGCGCGGGTGTGTGGATGCCGGTGCAGACCATGCCCGACGTGCTGGCCGAGGCCGTCGGTTACACGCCCTTCGGGGCGGCCTCGGAGGCGCTGAACCAGGCCGCCGCCGGAGACTGGCCGGGCTGGGCCCACCTGGGCGTCGTCGCCGCCTGGGTCGTGCTGCTGACGGCCGGTGCCGCGCGCTGGTTCCGCTGGGAGTAGGCGGTCGGCCGTGCAGACTGGTGGCATGACCGCGGTGGACACCGACATCGAGCGGCGCTGGGCGCTGATCCGGAGCAAGGGTCCGTACGGACTGCTCGCGGTCGCCGCGCTGCTGGCGGTCGCCACCGCCGAACTGACGCCGAGCCCAGCGGAACGGATCGCGGTCGCGGCGCTGGTCGCCGCGGGGTTCGGACTCCAGCTGGGGTGGGGCCGGGTGAGCCGCGGCCGCCCGGGCCCGTCCGCCGTCGGCACGGTGTACTACGCCGTGCGCTGGGCGCTCGGGTTCGCGCTCACCTGGCTGAACCCGTTCTTCGCCTTCTACGCCGTCACCGGCTACTTCGACTCCGAGGAGCTGATGCCCGGCCGGTACCTGCGGTGGATCGGCCCGTTCGCCTGCTCGATCGCCGTCTCGGGTGCGCAGGCCGGCGGGCTGCCGTTCCACGAGCCGGTGCAGTGGGCGGTGTTCGCCGGGCTCCTGGTGATCAACAACGTGATGCTCACGGTGGTCGGCCACCTCACCTCGCAACAGGAGGAACGCTCCCGCGCCCGCGCCGAGACCATCGCCGAACTCGAACGCACCAACACCGCGCTCCAGCAGGCGCTCGACGAGAACGCCGCCCTGCATGCCCAACTCCTCGTCCAGGCAAGGGAAGCGGGCGTCGCCGACGAGCGCCGGCGGCTCGCCGCCGAGATCCACGACACCCTCGCCCAGGGCCTGACCGGCATCATCGCCCAGCTCCAGGTCGTCGCGAACGCCCCCGACCTGCCCACCGCCCGCATCCACCTCGACCGCGCCGCGTCCCTGGCCCGCCACAGCCTCGGCGAGGCCCGCCGCTCGGTGCACAACCTCGCCCCCGTGGCCCTGGAGCACGACGGGCTGCCCCAGGCCCTGAAGAGCACGGTCGCCGAATGGACCGAACGGACCGGCGTACGCGCCGAGTTCACGGTCACCGGCACCACCGAGCACCTCCACGACGAGGTCTCCGCGACGCTGCTGAGGATCGCCCAGGAGGCCCTCTCCAACGCCTCCCGCCACGCCCGCGCGACCCGCGTGGGCGTCACCCTCTCCTTCCTCGGCGACGAGGTGATCCTCGACATCCGCGACGACGGCAGCGGCTTCGACCTGCTCGCCGTCCCCGAGCGCAGCCGCACCGGCGGCTTCGGCCTCGCGGGCATGCGCGCCCGCGCCGAGCGCATCGCCGGCTGCCTCACCGTCGAGTCCGAGCCGGGACGCGGCACGGCCCTGTCGGCTCGCGTACCGTTGGTGCGCCATGGGTGACGAGGGGTCCATCTCACTGTTGATCGTCGACGACCATCCCGTCGTACGGGACGGTCTGCGCGGCATGTTCGAGTCCGCGCCCGGCTTCGCCGTGCTCGGCGAGGCGGCGAACGGCGAGGAGGCCCTGGAGCGGGCCGCCGCCCTCGACCCCGACGTGATCCTGATGGACCTGCGCATGCCGGGCGGCGGCGGGGTCGCGGCCATCGCCCACCTCACCCGCACCGGCGCCCGCGCCAAGGTCCTCGTGCTGACCACCTACGACACCGACTCCGACACCCTCCCCGCCATCGAGGCGGGAGCGACGGGCTACCTCCTCAAGGACGCCCCGCGCGACGAGCTGTTCACCGCGGTCCGGGCCGCCGCCGAGGGCCGTACGGTCCTCTCCCCGGCCGTCGCCTCCCGCCTGGTCTCCGCCGTCCGCACCCCGAAGGCCCCCGGCAACGAGCCCCTCTCCGCCCGCGAGCGAGAGGTCCTGGCCCTCGTCGCCAAGGGCACCTCCAACCGCGAGATCGCCCGCGAACTCTTCATCAGCGAGGCCACCGTGAAGACCCACCTCACCCACCTGTACGCCAAGCTGGGCGTCAACGACCGGGCTGCGGCGGTGGCCACGGCGTACGAGCGGGGGATCCTCGGTTAGCCCGTGTAGAGGGCTAGCCCGGGTAGGGCAGGAGACCGGAGGCGATCCGCTCCCAGGACGTCCTGAGCTCCGCGAGCAGCTCCGGCCGGTCGGGCGCAAGGTCCGCCTGCTCACGCTGGTCGGCGCCGAGGTCGTAGAGGTGGTCGGTGCCCTTCTCGTCCCGGTAGTACTTCCAGTCGCCGCGCCTGAGGGCCCGGTTGGCCCGCACCCGCCAGAACAGGTCCCGCTCCGGCAGCTCCTCGCCGCGCAGCAGGTAGTCCGCGAGGCTGGTGCCGTCCAGCGGATACGCCGGGTCGGGCCGCGCACCGCCCAGTTCCAGCAGCGTCGCCGTCCAGTCGGGGGAGAAGACCGGCTCGTCGCTGACCTGCCGGCCGTCGATGCGGGCGGGCCAGCGCAGGGTCGACGGCACCCGGATGCCGCCCTCCAGCAGCACGAACTTCTCGCCACTGAGCGGCCAGTTGTAGGAGTAGCGCTCCCCGCCGTTGTCGCTGGCGAACAGCACGACGGTGTTCCGCTCCTGCCCCGACCGGCGCAGGGCGTCCAGCACCTCGCCGACGGCCGCGTCCAGACTCTCCACCATCTGCGCGTACTTCTCGACCGAGCCGCCGTCGTAGTGGTTGAGCGCCCGGCTCACCTCGGCCTGGGACTTGGCGGCCCGGATCTTCGCCTCGATCTCGGCGCCGGTCTCCTCGTCGCCCTCCGCGAGCCAGGGCCAGTGCGGGGTGGTGAAGTTGAGGTTGAGCAGCCAGGGCGCGTCGTGGTCCCGGCTCACGTACTCGACGGCCCGCTCGGTCAGCACGGTCGTGTAGTACCGCAGGTCCTTGTACTCGGCGTCGCCCTCGTAGAGGTCGTAGGTGCCGAGCTGGCCGAGCTTGGAGTAGTACTCCAGGACGCCGCCGAAGTTGCCGAAGAACTCGTCCCAGCCCGACTTGGTGGGGCTGTGGTCGGGCAGCCAGCCGCAGTGCCACTTGCCGATGAGCGCGGTGGCGTAGCCCGCCTTCTTCAGCAGCGAGGCGAGTGTGGGGTGGTTCGGGTCCAGCCCCTGCGCCTTGTTGGCGATGGGCTCGGCGAGGCCGCCCGGGGTACGGCCCGGATAGCGCCCGGTGTACAGGCTGAACCGGGTCGGCGAGCAGGTCGCCGAGCCGGAGTACGCGTTCGTGAACCGCACCCCCTGCCGGGCCAGCCGGTCCAGGTTCGGGGTCCTGATGTGCGGGGCGCCGTACGAGGACAGGTCGGCCCAGCCGAGGTCGTCGCCGAGGATGACGAGGAAATTGGGGCGCTTGCCGGACGCGGCGGGGCGGGCCCTGAAGGGGCGCTCGGCGGGGGCGGCTTCCACGGCGACGGCGGCTTCGGCGGCGGTGGCCGTACCGGCGACGGCGGTCACGGCGCCACCGCCGACGAGACCACCGAAGGCACGGCGGGATATCTCAGGCATGCGCGTCAGTCGATCAGCGGGCCGGGCCCTGTGACCAGGCATCCGGCACGGAGTTCACGGGACTGCAACGCCCCCTCAGTAAACCGCCCTCAGTGAACCGCCCTCAGTCGAGCACCCGCAGCAGCAACACCGCCCGCGCCGGCACCGTGATCGCCGCCCCCGCCCGGTGCTCCACCCCCGGCGCCTGACCCTGCTCCTCCCGCGAGGTGTCGACGACCACCTCGTACCGCTCCGCCCACGGCGGCCCCGGCAGCACGAAGCTCACCGGCCGGTCCCCGGCGTGCAGCACGGCCAGGAAGCTGTCGTCGAGTATCGGTGCCCCGCGTTCGTCCCGGCCCGGGATGTCCCGCCCGGACAGGTACATGCCCAGCGTGGCGGCGGGCGCGTACCAGTCCCGTTCCGTCATCTCCGTGCCCCGCGCGGTGAACCAGGCCAGGTCCCGCAGCCCGTCCGCCGAGTGCGCCCGCCCCGAGAAGAACGCCCGCCGGCGCAGCACGGGATGCCGGTGCCGCAGCTCGATCAGCCGGGACGTCAGGTCGAACAGCGCCTTCCAGCCCGGCTCCTCCAGCAGCCCCCAGTCCAGCCAGCTGATCTCGTTGTCCTGGCAGTAGGCGTTGTTGTTTCCCCGCTGCGTCCGCCCCAGCTCGTCGCCCGCGACCAGCATCGGCACACCCGTCGACAGCAACAGCGTCGTCAGCAGGTTCCGCAACTGCCGCCGCCGAAGCGCCCGTACGCGCTCGTCGTCCGTCTCGCCCTCGGCGCCGCAGTTCCAGGCCCGGTTGTCGCCGGAGCCGTCCCGGTTGCCCTCGCCGTTCGCCTCGTTGTGCTTGCGCTCGTAGGACACCAGGTCCCGCAGCGTGAAACCGTCGTGCGCGGTCACGAAGTTCACCGACGCGTACGGCCGCCGCCCGCCCCACGCGTACAGGTCGCTGGACCCCGACAGCCGGTACCCCAGGTCCCGTACGTCCGGCAGCGCGCCCCGCCAGAAGTCCCGTACGGCATTGCGGTACCGGTCGTTCCACTCCGTCCACAGCGGCGGAAAGGCGCCCACCTGATACCCGCCCGACCCCACGTCCCACGGCTCGGCGATCAGCTTCACCCGCCGCAGCACCGGATCCTGCGCGATGACGGCGAGGAACGGCGAGAGCATGTCGACGTCATGCATGGAGCGGGCCAGCGCCGCCGCCAGGTCGAAGCGGAAGCCGTCCACCCCCATCTCCGTCACCCAGTACCGCAGCGAGTCGGTGATGAGCCGCAGCACGTGCGGCTGGACGACGTGCAGGGTGTTCCCACAGCCCGTGTAGTCGGCGTACCGCCGCGCGTCCGACTGCAACCGGTAGTACCCCCGGTTGTCGATGCCCTTCAGCGACAGCGTCGGGCCCAGCTCGCCCGCCTCCGCCGTGTGGTTGTAGACGACGTCGAGGATGACCTCGATCCCGGCCGCGTGCAGCGCGTGCACCATCCGCTTGAACTCGCCGACCTGCTGACCGGTCGTACCGGAGGCGGCGTACGCGGCGTGCGGGGCGAAGTAGCCGATGGAGTTGTAGCCCCAGTAGTTGCGCAGGCCCTTGCGCAGCAGATGGTCCTCGTGCGCGAACTGGTGGACGGGGAGCAGCTCGACGGCGGTCACGCCCAGCTTGACCAGATGCTCGATCGCCGCCGGATGCGCGAGACCGGCGTACGTCCCCCGCAGCTCCTCCGGAATCCCGGGGTGCAACTTCGTGAACCCCCGTACATGCACCTCGTAGATCACCGAATCGGCCCACGGCGTCTTCGGCCGCCGGTCGTCCATCCACTCGTCCTCGGGGACGTCGTCGTGGACGACCACACCCTTCGGGACGTACGGCGCCGAGTCCCGGTCGTCGCGGACGGTGTCGGCGACATGCTGCTGGGGCCAGTCGCGGACGTGCCCGTACACCTCGGGCGGCAGGCTGAAGTCGCCGTCCACCGCGCGCGCGTACGGGTCGAGCAGCAGCTTCGCCGGGTTCCAGCGGCCGCCGGTCCACGGGTCCCAGCGGCCGTGCACCCGATAGCCGTAGCGCTGACCCGGCATGACCCCCGGCACGAACCCGTGCCAGATCTCGTGCGTCAGTTCGGTGAGCTTGGCCCGCGTCTCCTTCCCCTGCTCATCGAAGAGACACAGCTCGACGGCTTCCGCGCCCCCCGCCCACAGCGCGAAGTTGGTGCCCGCCACCCCGTCCGGGCCGACCCGGAAACGGGCGCCGAGCGGCACGGGCGAGCCCGGCCACACGGGCACCGCGGGGGCCTTGCGCCGCGCGCCGTTCACGACGGCGGCCGGGCGCCCCTCCTCAGCGGCGACCGCGGCGGCCACCGCCTCCTGCTCGGCTGCGCTCGACACCTACGGCCTCCCACGGCTCAGGGACCACACGATGTGGAAGGAGAGCACACGGTCGTCCCTGGCCGCGGCTCCCCGTCGCATAGTCCTCCCACATGTTCTGCCCACCGCATGGCTCGCACTCACGTTTCCCCAGGACCCCCACGGTCGTTGGGGTCTCCGTGAGGCACGTACAAGGGCGCGCACGGCGCGCAGGGGCCGTGTTGGCCGCCGTACTGACATGGGCCGGCCTGCTGGCCGGGGCGGCCGGCTGTACTTCGGACGGCGACCGGATGGACGGCAAACCGCCCGCCCCCGAGGACGTCATCCGGGTCCAGCCGGTGGACCGCACCAAGGGCGTACGCCCCGACGACAAGCTGGTCGTCCGCGTGCCCAGCGGGCAGCTGGAGTCGGTGAAGGTCGTCAAGTCCCAGGACGCGCAGGAGACCCCGGTGCCTGGGCGCATCGCCGAGGACGGCCGGCGCTGGGAGCCCGACGATCCCGGGCTCGCGCTGGCCGCCCGGTACACGATCGACGCGGTGGCCGTCGACGACCACGGGCGCCGCAGCGCACGGCACACGACCTTCACCACGTACGTCCCCGACGAACGGTTCATCGGCTACGTCACCCCGGAGAACCGCTCCACCGTCGGCACCGGAATGATCGTCTCCCTGGAGTTCAACCGGGAGATCGAGCACCGAGCCGCCGTCGAACGCGCCATCCAGGTCACCGCCGAGCCGGCCGTGGAGATCAGCCCGCACTGGTTCGGCGGAACCCGCCTCGACTTCCGCCCCCAGCACCACTGGAAACCCGGCACCCAGGTCACCGTCGCGCTGCGTCTGCGCGACGTGGAGGGAGCACCCGGGGTGTACGGGCTCCAGCACAAGACGTTCTCGTTCACCGTGGGCCGCCACCAGGTCTCCGTCGTCGACGCGGCCAAACACACCATGGAGGTTCGGCGCGACGGCGAACTGCTCGCGACCGTGCCGATCACGGCGGGCGCCCCGAAGATGACCACCTACAACGGCAAGATGGTCGTCACCGAGATGCTCGAACTCACCCGGATGAACGGCGCCACGGTCGGCTTCAAGAAGAAGAACGGCAAGGGCGAGTACGACATCCCGGACGTCCCGCACGCCATGCGCCTCACCGCCTCCGGCACCTTCCTGCACGGCAACTACTGGGCGGACACCACCACCTTCGGACGGACCAATGTCAGCCACGGGTGCGTGGGGCTCAGGGACGTGAAGGGCGGCAGCTCCGAGACGCCCGCGGGCTGGTTCTTCGACCGCAGCCTGATCGGGGACGTCGTCGAGGTCGTCCGCAGCAACGACAAAAAGGTCGCTCCCGACAATGGCCTCGGAGGGTGGAATATGGGCTGGAAGGAGTGGAAGGCAGGGAGTGCGGTGAAGTAACAGGACAGGAGGGTGAGTTGCTCGACCAACCGGCTATCAGTCGATGTTGGAACGGAACGGTGACAAACGCGCGGCGTCTACGCCCGTGACCTTGTGGTTAATATGCGCCGATGCGCGCGGCAGACCCGCAGACGCGCAGGGGAGCGGGCGGACCAGGCCCGCGAGGGCCTTGGGCCCGGGGAGGGGAGAAGGACTTGAACGTGCGGCCGATATCGGGGGCGTCGGTTGACGCGCGCGGGGGGCGTGGCCCCAGGCGCAAGGGGATGGCGGCACTGGCAGGTGTGCTGCTGCTCGCCGTCACCGCGTGCGGTGGGGGCGGTGGATCGCAATCGGGGGCCGGGGACGGGAAGGGCAAGGACTCCAGCACCGCGGAGGCCGAGAAGTCCCGGGCCGTCGTGACCATAGCGCCGGGCGACGGGGCGAAGTCCGTCGAGACCAGCGGCGCGTTGAAGGTCACCGCGGCCAAGGGCAAGCTGACGGACGTCGAGGTCAAGGACGCCAAGGGCGGGGCGATAGCCGGGAAGATATCCGGCGACGGCGCCACGTGGACCCCGTCCACGCACCTCGCCGCCGCCACGAAGTACACGGTGCACGCGGTCGCCAAGGACACCGAGGGGCTGGAGGCGACCAAGGAGGCCGACTTCACCACCCTGACCCCCAAGAACACCTTCCTCGGCAACTTCACCCCCGAGGACGGCTCCAAGGTCGGCGTCGGAATGCCGTTCTCGCTGCGCTTCACCCGGGGCATCACCAACCCCGAGGACGTCGAGAAGGCGATCAGCATCAAGACCGAGCCGGCCGTCGAGGTCGCGGGCCACTGGTTCGGCAACGACCGCCTCGACTTCCGGCCCCGGAAGTACTGGAAGGAAGGCACCAAGGTCACCGTCGACCTCAACCTCGACGGCGTCGAGGGCCGCCCCGGCGTCTACGGCGAGCAGACCAAGACCGTCTCCTTCACCATCGGCCGCAACCAGGTCTCCGTCGTCGACGTGAAGACCAAGAAGATGAAGGTCACGCAGGACGGCAAGGTCGTCAAGACCATCCCCGTCACGACCGGCGCACCCGGGTACGAGACCTGGAACGGCCAGATGGTCATGACCGAGAAGTTCGTCCAGACCCGTATGAACGGCGACACGGTCGGCTACGAGGGCGAGTACGACATCAAGGACGTCCCGCACGCCATCCGCCTGACCGACTCCGGCACCTTCATCCACGGCAACTACTGGGCCGGCGGCGCCTTCGGCAACACCAACGTCAGCCACGGCTGCGTCGGCCTGCGCGACGTCAAGGGCGCGTACGACGGCGGCACACCGGCCGCGTGGTTCTACAACCACTCGATGATCGGCGACGTGGTGGTCGTGAAGAACTCCAACGACGCGACCGTGGCTCCGGGCAACGGGCTGAACGGCTGGAACATGTCGTGGGAGAAGTGGAAGGCGTAGGTCCTTCGGACGGTGGCGGCCCTGGTGTGATTGACGGCACCGGGGCCGCCGCCGTTAGTCCCCGTGCTGTGCCCGCCTGGGGGGCAACCCCCAGACCCCCGGCCGGATGTGACTCACGGCACCCGGACCGCAGCCGTTAGTCCCCGTTAACCTGCTCGCATGACCGTGAATCTCGAAGTCGCCGAAGGTGTCGGTACCCTGCGCCTCGACCGTCCGCCCATGAACGCGCTGGACGTCGCCACGCAGGACAGGCTCAAGGAACTCGCCGAGGAGGCGGGCCGGCGTGACGACGTACGGGCCGTGGTGATCTACGGCGGGGAGAAGGTGTTCGCGGCCGGCGCGGACATCAAGGAGATGCAGGCCATGGACCACGCGGCGATGGTCCTGCGCGCGCGGGCCCTGCAGGAGTCGTTCACGGCGGTGGCCCGGATCCCGAAGCCGGTGGTGGCGGCGGTGACGGGCTACGCGCTCGGCGGTGGCTGCGAGTTGGCCCTGTGCGCGGACTACCGGATCGCCGCGGACAACGCCAAGCTGGGCCAGCCGGAGATCCTGCTCGGCCTGATCCCGGGCGCGGGCGGCACCCAGCGGCTGTCCCGCCTGATCGGCCCGTCGAAGGCGAAGGACCTCATCTTCACCGGCCGTATGGTGAAGGCGGACGAGGCACGGGAGTTGGGCCTGGTGGACCGCGTCGTGGCGGCGGACCAGGTCTACACCGAGGCGCACGCGTGGGCGGCGAAGCTGGCGCAGGGCCCGGCGATCGCGCTGCGGGCGGCGAAGGAATCGATCGACACGGGCCTGGAGACGGACATCGAGACGGGCCTCGCGGTGGAACGGGGCTGGTTCGCGGGCCTGTTCGCGACGGAGGACCGGGAGCGGGGGATGCGGAGCTTCGTGGAGGAGGGCCCGGGCAAGGCGAAGTTCCTGTAGGCATCCCGGTCTGAAACTCGGCCGAATCACTTGCAATTGACGGGATGTCTGATTCGGGGTCCCTCGATGGGGCGGTTTATGGCAGCCTTAAGGCAACCTTAAGCCTGTCTTGTCGAGGGAGCCCGTCGATTGCCTCCAGGAGACCCGTCATCGCAGGTCGGACGGGCTGTAGGCGCCCCCGAACTGCCACCGTCATATGCCGATGGGGCCGTGCGGAATGATGAGTTCCGGGGGGTGTATTCCGCGGGAACGGCCCCGGAGGGCGCTGTCGGCGGCCATGATGGGGGCATGGCGGGGCTGGAGGGTATCGAACAGCCGCGGGGACACGGCCGTGCGACTGCGGCGCGCTGGTCGCCGGGGGTCGAGGACGAAGCTGCCTCGAAGGCGCTCGAACTGTTCGGCAATCCCACGGAGGCGGAGGTTCCGCTCCCGTCCCGCCCCGAGTCCGCGGCCACGGCGCGACGGCTGGCGCAGGTGGTGGTCCTACGCCAGTGGGGCCTGACCCCGAAAATGACGGAGGACGCGGTCCTGCTCGTCTCGGAACTGGTCGGCAACGCCGTCCGCCACACCGGCGCCCGCGTCTTCGGCCTCCGCATGCGCCGCCGCCGAGGCTGGATCCGCATCGAGGTCCGCGACCCCTCGCGCGGCCTGCCGTGTCTGATGCCGGTCCAGGAGATGGACGTCAGCGGCCGGGGCCTGTTCCTGGTGGACAAACTCGCCGACCGCTGGGGCGTGGACCTGCTGCCGCGCGGCAAGACGACGTGGTTCGAAATGAGGGTGGCCGACCGCTGAGACGGCCACCTTTCGACGCCGTTCCCGGTATTTCGGCCGGCCCGGCGTGTGAGGGCGGGGTCCGCTCGTCCCGAGCCTGCGCCCGCCCGCAGGGGGCGTCTTCGTTGAGTGACGGCAACCTCTGCGCGCCGGCCTAGGCATTTGAGCCCGTCCGGTGGGTGACGTCGAGTTCGCGCCGTCCCGGTCCCCTACCTCCCCGCTGGGGCTGGCTGTGTCGAGTGACGGCAACTTCTCGGCACCAGCCACGGCGTTCCGCCTGCCTGGCGTGTGAGGTCGAGCTCCCGCCGCCCCGAGCCCCACCCACCCGCAGGGTCCGTCTCATCGAGCGACGGCCCCGTCTCGGCGCCGGCCCAGGCAATATCAGCCCGTCCGGCGTTTGAGGGCGAGGCCCTTTCGGGGCCGATGCGGGGGTCTGGGGGCGGCAGCCCCCAGGGACGGGACGGGTAGGGGCGGCGGGGGCGAAAACCGCTGGTGGACGACGACCCGGAAGAACGGCCCATCGGGTGAATCATGCGTTTTTCGACGCATTCCTCATTAAATAGTCCAGTGACCTAGATCGACCTGGACCGACTTGGACCGACTCCCACCCGGACCCAACCGCCCCCGCCGCAAGGAAGAACCGCCGATGAACTTCATTCACCGCACCCTCCTCGCCGGCCTCGGCCTCCTCACCCTCGCCGCCTGCGGCACAGAACCCACCAAGGACAGAACCCCCACCGCCACCGAATCACCCGGCACCCAGGCCGCCATCCCCGCCCCACAGAAGAAGACAAAGCCCATCGACGGCCTCCCCGGCATGCCCCCCGTCCTCGACCCGAAGGACATCTACGCCGCCAACCGCCCGAACAAGCTCTCCCCGGTCGTCAAGGACTTCCCGTCCCGCGTGTACGTCCCCAACAGCGAGTCGGACACCGTCTCCGTCATCGACCCGAAGACGTACGAGATCATCGAGACCATCCGCGTCGGCCGCCAGCCCCAGCACGTCGTCCCGTCCTGGGACATGAAGACCCTCTGGGTCAACAACAACCGCGGCCACACCCTCACCCCCATCGACCCCAAGACCGGCAAGGCGGGCAAGGCGGTCGAGGTCCACGACCCCTACAACCTCTACTTCACCCCCAACGGCAAGCACGCCGTCGTCATGGCCTCCCTCGACCGCGAACTCGTCTTCCGCGACCCCCACACCATGAAGCGGATCAAGACCGAGCCGGTCACCTGCTACGGCGTCAACCACGCCGACTTCTCCCTCGACGGCCGGTACTTCATCGTCTCCTGCGAGTTCAGCGGCGAACTGCTCAAGGTCGACACCCAGAAGATGAAGGTCGTCGGCCGGCAGAAGCTCCCCTTCGACGGCGCGATGCCCCAGGACGTGAAGATCTCCCCGGACGGCAAGAGGTTCTACATCGCCGACATGATCGCCGACGGCATGTGGGTCCTGGACGGCGACAAGTTCACCGAGCCCACCCTCCTGCGCACCGGCAAGGGCTGCCACGGCCTCTACGTCAGCCGCGACTCACGCGAGATGTACGTCTCCAACCGCGGCGAAGGCAGCGTCTCCGTCTTCGACTTCAAGAAGAACAAGCTCACCAAGAAGTGGCGCCTCCCGGACGGCGGCAGCCCCGACATGGGCGGCATCTCCGCCGACGGCAAGGTCCTCTGGCTCTCCGGCCGCTACGACGCCGAGGTGTACGCCATCGACACCCGCACCGGCAAGCAGCTCGCCCGCATCCCGGTCGGCAGCGGCCCGCACGGCCTTGCCGTCTACCCGCAGCCCGGCCGCTACTCCCTGGGCCACACCGGCATCTTCCGCTAGCCGCCCGACAGTTGACCGGCGGTCAGCGGACACGCCGCCGTACGAGTGACGCTCCACGCCCCACCGCTGCGGGCCCGGGATGGTACTCCCATGATCACAACTCGCCTGCGGCGGCGGGCCGCTGCCGCCGTCCTGTCCCTCTCGGCCGTCCTCGCGACGACGGCCGCCACGGCTCCCGAGACCACCCGCACCTCGGTCGCCGAACTCCCCGCCTCGGCAGCCGCGACCGTGGCCAAGGCGGCCGCCCCCGTCCTCGCACCGGCCGCGGCCCCCGCTCTCGCCCCGGCCGCCTGCCCCGTCCAGTACGACGACAAGGTCAAGGCCGCCGTCGACCGCCGCGTCGACGTCGACCGCATCACCCCCGCCCCGGCCTGGCGCACCACCTGCGGCACCCTCTACCGGGCCGACGGGCGCGGCCCGGAGATCGTCTTCCAGGAGGGCTTCAAGCCCAAGGACGCGGTGAACGGCCAGTACGACCTGGAGCAGTACGTCCTCGTCAACCAGCCCTCCCCGTACGTGTCCACGACGTACGACCACGACCTGTACAAGAACTGGTGGAAGTCGGGCTGGAACTACTACATCGACGCCCCCGGCGGCATCGACGTCAACCAGACCATCGGCGACACCCACAAGTGGGCCGACCAGGTCGAGGTCGCCTTCCCCGGCGGTATCGACCGGAAGTACATCGTCGGCGTCTGCCCGGTGAACAAGACGACCAAGGTCGAGATCATGAGCGGCTGCCAGAGCAACCCGCACTTCGAGGCCTGGCATTGAGTGAGGGCCTGGCACTGAGCGCCCGGCGCTGAATGCCCGGCACTGACGCCTACCGGGCGTGCAGCAGCAGCTCCGCGCCCACCTGCCGGTAACCGGCCGCCTGGAACGCCCGCACGCTGCGGGCGTTCCCCGGCGCGACCTGCGCCCACAGGGGCTCCGTGACCAGATGCCGCGCGGCGGTCACCAGCAGCCGCCCCAGCCCCCGCTGCCGTACGTTCTCGTCCACCTCGACCGAGACCTCCAGCCGCCCGGCGATCCCGCGCCCCATCACCAGCACCCCACCCTCCGCCACCCACGCGCGCACGTCGTCGCGCCGCCCGCGGGCGTAGACGATCCGGGGATGTCCGGCGTCCTCGACCTCCTTCAGCGCGAGCGGCGGCTCACCCGGCAGCGGGGCGCCGACCAGCATCGCGTCGACGGTCTCGGTCCACCGTCCCGTCCGCTCCGCGAAGGCCGCCAGGAACCGCGGGTTCATCGTCGCGGTGAGCGCGTCGCAGTCGACGTCGCGCAGGGTGTCGTGGACCCAGTCGGGGTCCTCGTCCGTGAAGACGACGGAGTGCGCGGTGAAGGAGAGGACGCCCGCGTGCCGGGGAGAGGGCTGCGGCACGACGGTCGTACGGCCGTCGGCGGGCGGAAAGACCCCCCGCGCCGCCGCGCCCAGGATCTCCCGCAAGCTCTCCGCCACCGCCGCCACCCTCGCACTCGTCGAGTCTCCACCCACCGGGAGGCCTCGCCCGGGTGGTCGCCGCGCTGTGCGTTCGTACAGCCGGTTAATCTGACCCCGTCAGTAAGACATCAAGGTACGACGAAGAGGGGCGGATCGGTGGCGCACATCGACATCGAGGAAGCACGCAGGCAGTTCGAGCGCATCGATGCGGACGGTGACGGCACCATCACCGCCGCCGAGTTCAAGGCCGCCCTGGCCCAGGGCGGCGACTGGAACGTCACCGAGGCGGTCGCCGAGGCGATCATCAAGAGCCGCGACCTGAACGGCGACAAGCTCCTGTCGTTCGACGAGTTCTGGGCCTTCCTGAGCAAGTGACGTGGCGGGGAGGGGCGCCCGGCCCGCCGAGCGGCGGACGGGCGCCCCTTCGTCATGTCCGGATCCGATCCGTGCGATCCATACGATCCGTACGCCGTCCGGTGTTCAGGAAGCCTGCCTGCGGTACTGCCCCGGCGCCACCCCGTACTCCCGCTTGAAGGCCTTGGCGAAAGCGAACTCCGAGGTGTAGCCGGTGCGTTGGGCGATCGTGCGCAGGGGAGTGTCGTCGGTACGCAACAGGTGGCCCGCCGTCGTCATGCGCCACCAGGTCAGATACGTCAGCGGAGGCTCACCCACCAGCGCCGCGAAACGGCGGGCGAAGGCGGCGCGGGAGAGGCCCGCGCGGGCGCCGAGTTCCTCGACCGTCCAGGGATGGGCCGGGTCACCGTGGACGCAGCGCAGCGCCGCCGCGACGGCCGGGTCGGCCAGGGCGGCGGCCCAGCCCGTGGGGTGCCCGGAGTCCTGTCGCTCGCCCAGCCACCAGGCGCGCAGGATGTACAGCAGCAGGGTGTCCAGGAGCGAGGTGACGATCGTGTCCGAGCCCGGTTGCGGCTCCTCCAGCTCCGCGCCCAGCAGTTCCACCGCCGTCCGCAGGGAGCGGTGGGCGCCGACGCGGGTGGGGAGATGGACGACGTCGGGCAGCTCGGACAGGAGCGGGTGCGCGCGGGAGCGGTCCAGCATGTACGCGCCGCACAGCAGCACCGTGCGCGGGCCCGACCGCACGGGCGCGGCGGACGTCGTCTCGGGCCACGTGCCGTCGGGCAGCGGCCGTAGTTCCGTCGGCGGTACGTCGTCGAGAGCGCCGGCCAGCCCGTACTCCCGGCCCTGCGCCAGGAACACCACGTCGCCGGGCCCCATCGCCACCGGCTCGCCCGCCGCGGGGATCAGCCATGCCGACCCCTGGAGCACCACATGGAACCCCGTCCCGTCCGAGGCCGGGAAGCGCATCCCCCAGGGCGCGTAGAGGTCCTGGCGCCCGGAGTGCGGGCGGCCGGTGCGCATGGCGGCGATGGCGTCGCTGAGTACGTCCATGTCCGCACGGTAGCCGGTGGGGCGGCAGGGGAGACGTACGGACAGGAAACCGAGACCGCCAGACATGGATCGTCTCGGGCCACGCCCATAGCGTCGTCCCCATGTCACCCACCACCGCACGCACCGTGCTCTTTCATGAAATCGGCGGACCCGAGGTACTGGCGATCGAGGACGTGCCCGTCCCCGCACCGGGCCCCGGGCAAGTCACCGTCCGGGTCGAGGCGTTGGGCCTCAACCGCGCCGAAGCCCTGTTCCGCGCCGGGACTTACTACTACCCGCCCGCCCTGCCCGCCTCCCGCCTCGGCTACGAGGCCTCAGGAGTCGTCGAGGCCGTCGGCGACGGCGTCACCGAACTCGCCGTCGGCGACCCGGTGCTGACCGGGCCGGGCATCGAGATGAGTGCGCAGGGCGTGTACGCCGAGCGGGTCGTACTGCCCGAGACCGCCGTCCTGAAGCGCCCCGCGTCGGTGGACGCGGTGACGGGGGCGGCGGCCTGGCTGACGTACACGACGGCGTACGGCGCCCTGCTGGAGACCGCCGGACTCAGGCCCGGCGACCACGTCCTGATCACCGGCGCGTCCAGCGGGGTCGGCACGGCGGCGATCCAGGTCGCCCGCCGTATCGGTGCGATCCCCCTCGCGACAACGCGCACGGAGGCGAAACGGCGGCTCCTGCTGGATGCGGGAGCGGCCGAGGTCATCGTGTCGGGAGAGGCGAGCGACGGCATGCGGACGGTGGCCGAGGAGACCCGACGCCTCACCGACGGCCGCGGCGCCCAGGTCGTCTTCGACGCGATCGGCGGCCCGGCCTTCCGCCATCTCGGCGACGCGCTCGCGCAGGGCGGCACCCTCGTCGTCTACGGCTGGCTGGACCCCCGGCCCGCCGAGATCCCCCGGACCTGGCCCTTCACCATCCACACGTACGCCAACTTCACCCTCACCACGACACCCGACGGCCGCCGCCGCTCCACGGCCTTCCTCAACGCCGGCCTCACTGACGGCGGTTTCCGCCCGGTGATCGCCGAGGTCTTCGAAGGCCTGGACACGATCCGCGACGCACACCGCCTGATGGAGTCCAACACGCACACGGGCAAGATCGTCGTACGGCTCTGAGCCGCACCGGCGTGCGAACCTACGCGTTCGCGGCCCACTCCCGCAGCGCGGCCTTGCTGGAGAAGTCGGCCACGTTCTTGTCCAGCGGGTTGTCCGTGTACTGGTGGAAGCGCCACTTCGCCTGGATGCGGGGCTTGCCCGCCGTGACGTAGTCGGCGATCCAGAGGCCGTCGCCGGCGTAGGACGTGGTGTCCACATTGAGCCAGTAGTTCCGGTTGCAGTACAGAATGACCGGATTGTTCGGCCGCTTCTCCTTCACCTTCCGGATGAAGAGATCCTTCTCGGCGTTGCTCGCGTGCGTTCCCTCGCTCGTCGTCTCCCAGTCGACCGCGAGGATGTCGCCCGCCTTCTCGGGGGCCTTGCTGACGAAGTACTCGGCCTGGGCCGAGAGGTTGCCGGGCCACAGGAAGTGGTAGAAGCCGACGACCAGGCCGGCGTCGCGGGCCCGTTTGGTCTGGGCGGTGAGTTTGGGGTTGATGTAGGAGCGGCCCTCCGTCGCCTTGATGAAGACGAAGGAGAGGCCGTCCGTGTCGTAGGACGAGGACTGGTACGCGCTGACATCGATGCCGCGGATCATGCGGAAGGACTCCCTCAAGTGTCAGTGGGGTGAGAGGAGTTGGAGTTGTTGTTGTATGCCCCACCATGTTCGACGGAAACTGCCGTCGACGCTCGGCGATCGGTGCCGCTGACTAGTGGAGGTTTGGCGTGGAATCCGTGACATCGCGGCACGACGGAGCGGTCCTGGAGGGCGGGGAACGGACCGTCGACCCCTGGGAGGGGGTGGACGAGGCGGCACTCGTGCGGGCCGTGCGGGCGCAGGCGGGGCGGCCGGTGGCGGGTGTCGACGACATGGCGTCGTATCTCGCCGACCAGGTGTCGGACGCCTCGCACCGCGAGGTCATCGGCCCGCTCCTCGACGGGCAGGGGGCCGCCGGCGTCGTGGTGCGTCGTGGTGCGGTGCTCGCCTCGTGGGGTGACCCGACGCGCGCGGAGATGGCGTACAGCGCCACGAAGAGCGTGCTGTCGCTGGTGGCGGGCGTCGCGTTCGACGACGGGCGGCTGCGTCTGGACGAGCCGGTGTCGGTGTCCGTGGACCTGCCGGAGTTCCGCACCTCCCACGCACGGCGCGCCATCGCATGGCGCCATCTGCTGGACCAGACCAGCCAGTGGGAGGGCGAGTTGTGGTCCAAGCCGACCTGGGTGGACGCCCAGAGCACCCGTGAGGGCACGGAGTCGGCCGGGGGCCCGCCCGGTGCCGGCTGGGCCTACAACGACGTGCGGGTGAACCTGACGGCGCTGGCGCTCACGGTCCTGTTCGGCCGCCCTCTGCCGGACGTGCTGCGCGAGCGCGTCATGACGCCGATCGGCGCCTTAGACGGCTGGTCCTGGCACGGCTACGCGAACTCGGTCGTCGAGATCGACGGCGCCGCGGTGCCGGTGGTCTCCGGAGGCGCGCACTGGGGCGGCGGCCTGTGGATCAGCGCCCTGGATCTGGCCCGCCTGGGCCGGCTCTGTCTGCGGGGTGGGCGGTGGGGCGGTCGTCAGGTCGTGTCCCGGCGCTGGATCGAGGAGCTGTGGACGCCCTGCCGCGTCAAGCCCGAGTACGGCCTGTCCTGGTGGCTCAACGACGACGGCACCGTATGGCCGCACGCCCCGCGCACGGGCCGCTGCGCCCGCGGCAACGGAGGCAACCACCTGCTGTGGGTGGACCCGGCGCGCGACCTGGTGATCGCCTCGCGGTGGGGCGCGCAGGTCGAGCGGCTTCTGGTCGGGGTGTCCGGGGCGGTGGCCCCGAACTCGTGAGGGCCACCGTCTCTCTCCTCGGTGGCAAGCGCCCGCGGCGCTACTCCCAGCGGTTGCGTTCCGCGACGAAGCGCAACGTCCGGCCCGTGCTTGACGAGAGGTCGAGGTCGAAGAGCTGTCGGTAGGCGGTGTCCGGCAGATCCGGTGTGAAGGCGAACCGTACGGCCGACTCGGTGTCTTCCAGCATCAGGACCGGTTCCCGGTCCCCGGGCGCCGGCTCGGCGGCCGTGTCCTCGCCTCGGCGCAGCGCTGCGCCGATGACGCCCTTGACCGCACGGTAGGCGTCCTGGGCGAGGCTCTTGCCGCATTCCTGGAGAAAGCCGCTGAGTGGCAGCACGACGAGGATCATCCAGGTCAGCGCGCCGTTGCGGTGGTTGCCGACCACCGCGCCCTCGGCCCGTACGCCCAGTCCGGCCAGTCCTTCGTACAGTGCCGCCTGTTGCTCCGCGGCTGTCCCGGGGGCGAAGTAGACATGGGCGGTGGCCGACGTGTCGGTGCTCGGTTCAGTCATCCTGCTGCTCCTCTTCAAGACGCCAGATCTTCACGTGTCCGTCGGTCGCCGCCGCGGCCAGCAGCCGTCCGTCGTCGCTGAAGGCGACCTCGGTGACGGCGCCGCGGTGGTGCTCGACCCGGGGCCGCCCGTTAACCCTCCTGCTCTGCAGCGACCACAGGCAGACCTTGTCGTCGTCGCCTCCTGTGGCCAGCAACCGGCCGTCCGGACTGACGGCGATGGTGTTCAGCGCGCTGCGGTGCGGGATGCGGCGGACGGGTGTGCCGTGCGGCAGCTCCCACAGGCAGGCGACCTGGTCGGTTCCGGCGGTGACCAGGTGCCGCCCGTCGGGGCGGCTGAACGTCACGGCCCTGGGTGCCTCGGCGTGGGTGAAGGTGCGGTCGGGGGTGTACCGGCCGTGGGTGTCCCACAGCAGGAGGCGGCCCTGCGTGTCGGCCGTCACCAAGTGTGTGCCGTCCGGGCTGAAGTCGAGGGCGGTCACGGTGTGGTGGACCGGCAGCCGGTGCAGGATCCGTCCGTCCTCGGCGCGCCAGATGGCGGCTCCCGTCCAGCCGGCCGTGGCGATGCGGGCACTGTCGGGGCTGAAGCACAGCCGGCGCGGGCCGGTGACGAGCTCACGCCCGAAGCCGACGGCGGCGATCCTCTTCCCGGTCGCGGTCTGCCAGATGAGCATGCGGTGTCTGGTGGCCGCCGCGAAGAGAGTGCCGTCCGGGCTGAAACGGACGGTGCGGGGGCCGTGGTTGAACAGGCCGAGATGCAGGTTGTGTACCGTTCGGCCCTTTTCGACGTCGACGATCTGGACGTTGTCGCCCTCCGGCCCGACGGCGCAGAACTCACCGCCGGGACTGAAGCTGATCGAGTGCACCGCGGAGCGGTACTCCAGCTCCTGGACGAGACACAGCCGGGGCACGCTCGGCCGCTCCAGGCACACTCCGGGGCAGTCGCCCGGGCTCGGACGAGGCTGCGCCGTCGGCGTCGTGGACACGGTGGCCAAGGGGGTGTGCACATCGAAGATCCGCTCGATTCCGGACCCCAGATACAGCACCGGTGTCCCCCACTCCAGCGACCCCTTCAGCTCGGTGCGCATGGCCAGCCGGGCCTTCTGGACGCCCACGTGGACCGCGTCGTTCTGCGCCAGACAGGCGTAGAACTCCCGGCTGAACTCAAGGGCGGCCCGGTCGCTGATCGGGAACTGCATGGCGGCCACCGCCGGCACGCCCTTGCGCAGGATCGAGGCGGCGGGGCTGGAGTACGGATCCGCCACGGGTGCGTAGTCGGTCCCGCACGCGTTGAGGACGACCAGTCGGAGGGTGCCGCCGCTCATCAGCGGGGAGACGTCGGGCGCCGACATCTCGTGGCGCTCGCCGGTGCTCGGGTCGGTGAAGGCCAGGGTGGCGTTGCCCGTCAGCGGATCGAGTCCGCCGTGCCCGATGAAGTGCAGCACATGGGGCCGCACCCGCCGCAGGGCCTCGCGCAGATCGCGCCAGCTCTGGCCCGGCACCCACGCGAGCTCGACCACTCCGACGCGCATCAGGTCCCGCAAGGACCGGTGCAGTTCCGAGCGCTCCTGCTCGACCGAGAGCCCTTCGAGGTCGGAGGGGCGGGCGACCATGCCCAGCACCCGCAGCGGTGTCTCGACGGGCAACGGGCCCCGGGTGGTGGGCAGATCGAGTTCGCGTACGAAGGCGTGGTCCACGGCGAGGTGTTCGCCGGCTACGGCGTCGTAGAGGAACTCCCAGGGCAGTCGGTCGAGACCGCCGGAGTGGGCGTTGAGGCTGATCCGCAGGGTCCGGCGGTCGTGCTGGGCCTGCGACCGGCAGCGCAGCAGCAGTGCACGGGCCGTCTCGTCGAAGAGGGAGTGGAACATCAGCGTGCCGAGCTCCCGGACCAGTGCCGTCGCGGGGCCCGGCAGGTCCGTCGACAGGGTGACGCTCTCGGCGACCCGCTCCAGCAGAGTGTTCGCCCGGGGCTGTGCCGTGAGGAGCGGTTTTTCCACGCGGCAGCTGCCGATCGTGGTCTTCATGTGGGCCATCTGCGCTTTTCCCACGGCGTGGAGAGCGATGTTGAAATCGAGCGCCTCGTGTACCTCTCCCATGTGCGCTTCCCCCGAACCGATGTGCCGTCGCTGCCCCCCGGGGAGCGAATGTGTGCTTGATGGTACGGCCGGGCGTCTGACCCGAGCAGGGGTTTGACGAGCATGCAGACCGCAATTTCGGAAAGGGCATGTCCGTGCGCCGCGCCGCGTGCCATGCTGACTTCCTGCCGTTTCCGGATCGCCGCATTATGGATCGTCGGCCGGACGCTGTCGGGGGAGATCATGGCAACGGGTGGATTTCAGCAGCAGTCACAGGAACAACTCTGGTTCGGAATAGGTGTGGTAGGCCCCAGCCGGGTCGGAAAGACCTCCTTGATCGTGTCGTTGATCGAGGACGCGCCGCGTATCCTGGCCGGCCGGACGGCGGTGCTGCGGGTCCATGACCAGCACACGGCCGGTGCTGTCGACCGCAGGCTCAATGAGCTGCGCGGGGCGGTCCGGTCCGGGTCGTTCCGCAGGCAGGCGCTGCGCAGCACCGAGCGGATGACGTACTACAAACTGGCTCTGGAAACCGGGATTGCCGGCATCGCGGTGTATCTGAACGTGCTGGACTTTCCCGGTGGATGGCTGAGTCCGGAGCAGAACGCGCCGCGCCCCGAGGAAAAGTGGCAGGAGTGCCGGGAGTTCATCAGCCGAAGCACGGTTCTGCTGGTTCCGGTGGACTCCACCGTCGTGATGTCTGCTGCCGACCCGGAACATGAGCGGATGGTTCCGGAACTGCTGAAAATCGCCCAGGTGGAACAAGTGGCCGAATCTTGGGCCACGGCGCGCGGAGCGGAACCGGAAAACCGCGCACTTCTTCTGCTGGTGCCCATGAAGTGCGAGAGCTATTTCAATGACAACGGCGGTTCGAGAGACGAATCCGGGCACCTGTTCAAGAAGGTGGAGAAGGTCTACGGCCGGGCCCTGGACGTCGTCAGGGCGAACGCACCGCACGCCCAGATCCTCTACTGCCCGCTCGACACCCTGGGCTGTGTCGAACTGACAGGCGCGGAGTCCTGGGTGCCGGACGGCCAGGGGTTCCAGCTCAGCGCCGAGTTCGCGGTGCGTCCCCCGGGCGAGATCTCGGTGAAGGGCGCCGAGGACATCCTGATCGCCGTCTGCCAGCATCTCGCCGCGGTCCGGCACGCCGGACAGCAGGAGAAGACCCGGCAGTGGGAGCGGCGCCGCGCGGAGATCGCGCAGGAGCGGGGCCGCCCGCTCACCCTGCGCCAGCGGTGGCGCAGCGTGATCAGCGGCGAGCGGGCGGAGCTGCGGGAGAGAGCGCTGTTCGCCGAGGCTCAGGCCGGGCGTGCCGCCCGCCAGGAGGAACACTTCGAACAGCTCCTCGCCGACCTGGCGTTGCGCCCCATGGGCCCCCGGATTCGCGAGCTGTGAACCCGCCCCCCACCGATCATCATCCGCCGGGCGTGAGAGGAAACGACGGTGCGCGCACATGTACTGACACGGGGGTGGCGGCGGCAGGACGACTACACCTACTTCCCCCGGCTTCCGGAAGGCCGCTGGTGGGAGGGGTACGGCGAGTACGCCGACTTCGACTATCCGCTGCTGTTCGTGGAGGCCGACGGGGTGTCCTGGCGCGCGTACCTCGGCGGCATGGCCACCTCACGCGAGGACGTCACCGGTACCCCGATCCGGCTCTCCCTCGCCCTGGACGGCGACTGCGGCCCGGGGCGGGAGACGGACTGGGCGACCCGGCTCGTCGCGGAGCACGTCCATGGTCAGGGCCGGGGTGGTGAGACCGCCGCGCCCGCCGAGAAGGGCATCCTGGGTGCGCTCGATCGGGTCTTGGACGAGTCCGCGGTGGCCGCCCTGTTCGCCGGAACGGCTGGTCCGGGGAGGGGAGTTGAGGACCTCGTCGACACCGCCGTACGCGGCCATGCGGACACCGTCGAGAGCCCGCCGCGTCCCGCCCGCCCGAGCACCCCGGCACCCTCCGCGCCCACCGGCTCGTGGGTGGCGGGGCTCGGCGGGGCGGAGGCACGGGACGCGTTCGTCGCCCACACGGATGCCCTGCTGGCCGGGACGGTCATCGGACGTGCACTGCTCCTCAACAGCCTGGACGATCCCGAGGCGTTGCCGAAACCCGCCGCTGACGAACACCTCGTGGTGCTCGCCGACGCTCCCGAGGAGAGGTTCGGCAGTACGCCGGTGGCCATCCGGGGAAAAGCCTCAGGGCGGTCACCGGCCGCCCGGGTGGACAGTCGGCTGGTGTGGGCAGCCCTGGGGGCGGGGGCGGTGGTCGTCCTGGTCCGGTGCGGCCGACGCCGACGCGGACGCACGCCCCACGAGAGGTGAACCAGCGGGGGACACCGTCAGAGGGAGAGCGAACCGATGTACCTCGGCCGACGTCCGCCTCCTCACTGGTCATGTTCTCGCCCGTCTGCTCCGCCGCACCGGACGCCGGGAAAGACGGCCGGGCTCCCGACGCCTTCAGCCACCTCGACCTGCACGTGACCTGGAGTGCCCCGGACGCCGACGGCACCCGGGAGGCGCTGCTCACCCGGCACGGCCGGGCGGCCGGAAGCCTCTGGGTCGAACCGCCGAGGCACCGGCTCACCGGACGCCTGTGGCGCGGCGTGCTGCGGGCCACGAGGGGCGGGCTCCTGGGACGTGGACCGGGCCTGGACCGGACCCCGCGGCTCGCCCTGCTGAACCTGGACCCCGTACCCGCTGCGTCGTCCGACGACCGGTCGGCGCCGGTCGGTGAATGGAACCTCCTGCTGAAGCCTGTCTGGCGTACGGCAGCGGGCACCACCATGGCGGTCGCGCAACTGCCGGTGCCCTGTCCCGAATGCGATCAACCGCACAGCGGCGGGATCTGCGTACTGCTGCCGCTGTCAGGAAGCCAGGAACCGTGACCACATCCCCGCACCGGGTGCGCTTCCCGGGAATATCCTCCGAAGCCTACGAACACCCCTTCGCGCAGGCGGCGTTGTCCACGGTGCGCAAGGCCAAGGGCTTCGACCTCGTACTCAGGAAGGTGATGGGCGCCCCGGGCGAGGCCGCGATGCGGATGCACCACCTCGCGTGCGCGGTGAAGGTCGGCGACACCCAGTTCCGCCGGCTGAACGAGGTGATGGGCGAGGCCGCGCACATCCTGGACGTCGTCGAACCACCGAGCCTCTACGTCAACCGGAGCATTGGCTTCAACGCCGTGACCATCGGCTTCGACAAGCCGTTCATCGTGCTCGGCGCCGACCTGATCGACTCGATGAACGACGACGAGATCCGCTTCGTCGTCGGGCACGAGCTGGGACACGCGATCTCCGGGCACGCCCTTTACGAGAGCGTGGCCTGGTTCCTGGCCGCGATCGGCGCGGGTGGCCTGCACGGTGTTCCCGGTGGACCCCTGGTGCTGAAGGGGATCGAACTGGGTCTGCAGGACTGGGGACGCAAGTCCGAGCTGTCCGGGGACCGGGCCGGCCTGCTGGTGGGACAGGATCTGGAGGTCGCCATTCGCACGCTGATGAAGCTCGCGGGCGGCAGGCAGACCGAGGAGATGAACCCCAGCGCCTTCCTGGAACAGGCCGCCGAGTTCCAGGACGCCACGGGGCTGCGCAACCGCATCGTCAAGTGGATGATGCCCTCCTCCGATCACCCCTTGCTGGTGGTCCGGGCCGCGGAACTCGACCGCTGGGTGCGAGATGGCGCCTACGGCCGGATCGTCCACGAGGGCGACTACCCGCTGCGCGGTGAGTCGGCGTCCGTGAAGGCCCATCTCGCCGAGGGCATCGGCGGAGTCGGGCGCGGACGGACGTCCCGCGACTCGGCCGAGGGAACCGCCGGCACCCTGCTGGGGCGCCTGGGCGGTGCCGCGGGTGGCAGCACCCGCGGCTTCTTCGGCCGCCCGCCGCAGTGACGAGGAACAGAGGGAAAGCAGAGGGAAAGCCGGCGACCGTCACCGCAGGGGGAGGCCACGGTGTACGAACAAGAGATCAGCAGAAGCAGTCCGGGCTGCTTCCTGTTCCTTCTCGACCAGTCCTATTCGATGGGCGCCCCGATATCCGGCAGCCCCGCGCCGAAGGCCGCCGCCCTGGCCGCGATGATCAACGAACTGCTCTACGCCGTCGTACTGGAGTGCACCAAGGACTTCCAGGAACTGCCCCGGCACTACTTCGACGTCGGGGTGATCGGCTACTCCGGCAACGGAGTTCGGCCCCTGCTGCCCGGCACCTCACGCCGCCGCGCCCTAGTCCCCGTCCACGCCTACGCGGGCACCGGACGTCCCGTCGAGCACTCCCGGACGATGCGCCGCGCTGACGGGAGTGTGGAGCACGAGCAGACCACGGTCCCGGAGTGGATCCAGCCCCTCAACTTCGGCTGGACTCCGATGTGCGAGGCGCTGGGCATGGCGTACAAGGTGCTGCGCGGCTGGGTGAAGGAGCACCGCTCCTCCTTCCCGCCGATCGTCCTCAACATCACGGACGGCCAGGCCACGGACGGCGACCCGCGCGGTCCGGCGCGCCGCGTCACCCGGCTGGAGACCGGCGACGGCCGCACCCTTCTGTTTAATCTGCACCTGTCGGAGGCGCAGGGCACACCCATGTCCTTCCCGGTGCTCGCGCCGACGGGCGTGCCACAGGCGGAACTTCTCTTCGAGATGTCGAGCGCCCTGCCCGGCACGCTCGTCCAGGCATCGGGGTACGAGGGCCGCATCGCACCCGGAGCGCGGGGGTTCGTGTTCAACGGGGGTGCGACCGCCCTGATGGACTTCCTGCGCATCGGGACCAGCACCACCTCTCTGATCGGCGAGCATTGAGTGAGATGGGCCCGTCTCCGGGGCGTGCCGTGCTGCGCTGCGAGGCCCTCGTCGTGCCCAAGGGGAGCGCCGCGGAGTGCGAGGACGCCCACGCGTGGAACGCGCACCGGGCCGTGGTCTGCGACGGTGCGTCCCGAGCCTTCGCTTCGGGGCGCTGGGCGGCGCTGCTGGCCCGCGCCTTCCTCGTCACCGCGCTCGACGGTCCGTGGGGGAGCGAGCCGCGGCTGCTCGACGGCTGGCTGCGGGAATCGCGCGGGCTGTGGGCGGAGCAGACCGCGCAGGCCGCCGAGGTCCCCGTCTATATCCGCGGCGCCCTGGCGCGCGGCTCGGCGGCGACCTTTCTCGGCGTGGACACCCGGGACGTGAGCCCGTCCCATGCGGGAGCCCGGCCCCTGCTGGAGTACCGGGCGTTCGCCGTGGGCGACTCGTGCCTGTTCCACCTGCGCGACGGGCGCCCGACCGTCCTGTTCCCGCTGGACCGGCCCGACCAGTTCGACACCCATCCGGATCTCGTGCCGACCCGGGCCGAGGCGCTGGAGTCGCTGGCTCCGGTGCTGCGGTGCACCGAGGGCGCCTGCGGGCCGGACGACGTGCTGCTGCTGATGACCGACGCGCTCGCCCAGTGGGCGCTGGAGGCGGCCGCCGAACACGGCGCCACGGTCTGGACGTTCCTCGAACATGCGCCGCAGGACGAATTCGGCGTCAGGGTGAAGGAGTTGCGCGCCTCGCGGGCCATGAAGGAAGACGATGTCTCCCTCGTCCGGTGCCGTGCGGTCGCCACCGCCCGGGCCGTCGCCGGTGCCCCGGTCGCGGTGTCATGACGTGGCGTACGACGGGTGCGGAGGGCCGCCCGCCGCGCACGCGCGCAGCACGTCCTCCAGCGGCGGCACCGCTTGCGGCGGACCGGCGCAGAACCCGGCGAGCCGCTCGGCCAGCCCCCGCACCGCGGCGTCGGGGGAACGCGCCAGGCTCTTCCAGATCTTCGTGCGCCCGGGTGCCAGCAGATCGTCGCGGCTGAACAGTAGATGCTCCCCGTCCTGCCGGGTCTCCCACAACGAGGGGTCCGCGGCGACGGCCCGCAGCGACAGCAGGATGACAAGGGCCGGAAAGGCGTCGGCGCCGGGACCCCAGTGACTGATGTCCCGGTGCGGGTGCTGGTAGTTGCGGTGCCCGAACTCACCGGGGGTGAGCTGTGCGGCGAACGGCACCCAGACGGCGTCCAGGTCGACCAGGACCAGGCGCAGATCGTCGCCCACGATGATGTTGCCGTGCTGCAGATCGCCGTGGCAGATCCGCGACGAGGCCAACTGGCCCATGACCACCCGCCAGTTGCCGATGAGATGGTGCAGTGCCGTGCGATCGCCGCACAGGTCCGACACCGCCTCGTCCAGCAACTTGCCCTCGATCCAGGGCATCAGGACCAGCGGCCACCACCGCCCCGACAGCCTGATCCCCTGCTCGATCCACTCGGCCTCCACCAGGGGGGTGCCGTGATCGACGGGCTGGGCGTGCCGGTGGGCGGTCAGCGCGCGGTACCGCTCGCCGCCCGAGGCCGGTTCACGGGACATGCACCGGATGGCCACGCGTTCGTCCTGTCGCGTCCGGGCCGCGAAGACGATGGCGTTGCGCCCGGTGGACGCGAGCGGCATTCCGGTGGCCCCGAACAGGATCTCGCAGCCGGAGAGCCGCGGGTCGCTGAAGACCTCGGTGGGCCTGCGCACCGCCGACGCGTACTGGGGCTTGGCCGGCCACGGGGCGGGGGACGTCATTCCTGGCCCCGGTGGACGACCCGGCCCGGGAACACCTGGTCGTCGACCCGCAGCCAGAGCCGCAGACAGGCGAGCGTGTCGCCCGGGCGTCCGCCGACGCCGAGCCGTATGTCGTCGGTGGCCCGGGTGTGGTGGCGGGCCTGGCGGTACGGCCGGGCCGGCAGCACGGCCTCCACGTTCCGGCCCGCCGCGAGCAGGTGACGGCACAGATCGAGCGCCGCCGTGTGCGATTCCTCGGCCAGCCGGTTCCACCAGCTGCCCGGAGCGCTCGGTGGCAGATGGGTGACCGAGCACAGCGCCTCGTCCACGGCGACCGACGCCCGCAGCTGCTCGGTGCTGTCCCGTGTGCTGCGCTCCAGCGCCTGCAGGCGCTTGGCCAGCTCGGTCCGGTAGGCCTGGGACACGTGAGGGTCCGCCAACCGTGTGGAACCGCCGGTCCACAGCCGGTCGAGGAGAAGGCACAGGGCCTCGTCGTGCCGGTGCAGCGCGAGGACGAGCTTGGCGAGGTCGGACGGCTCGGTCACCTTGTCGCGCTCGGTACGCAGACCGGGCCGTCCGTCTCCGGACGGGGGCAGCAGGACCTCGTCGGCCCATCCGCGCAGGGTCTCCCACGACTCCCGCGCCACCGGGTCGGCCTCCGCCGCGCGGGTGCGCCAGACGTCGGCGTGCCGGTCGGGCAGCCTGAGCAACGTGAGGTGATACCAACGGCGGACCCCGTCCGTGCCACCCGGCCCACCCGGCGCGGGCGGCACCGCACCGGGTGCGAAGTCGTCGACCTCCGGAGACCCGGCCAACTCGGCCGCCAGCGCCAGGATCGCCGGGGCCGCGGCCCGTGGGGGAGCGGCCGGGCGGGGCGGAACGTGCGGGGCGGTCGGGCGGGTCGGGTCGCCGCCGGTCTGTGGTGACGGGGTCTGTGGTGATCCGGCCGGTGGGTACTCGGCTGGAGGGGAGCCGGCTTGTGGGATCCCTGCGTGCGGGGAGTCGTACCGTGGGGCCTCTGGCTTTGGGGTTCCGTATGGCGGGGCTTCTGTCTGCGGGGTTCCGTACTGCGGGACCGCTGCCTGTGGCGTCCCGGCGGGGGATCCGGCTGGTGGGATGCCTGCCGGAGGGGTCCCGAATAGCGGCGCCACTGTCTGCGGGGCCCCGTGCTGCGGGACCTCGCCATGCGGCGTCCCGGCAGGGGACCCGAGATGTGGGATCTCGGCCTGCCGGGCCCCGTATGCCGGCCCCTCCCCCCTCGGGGCCCCATACCGCGAGCCCCCGACCCCTGGCGTCCCGGCCTCACTGAATCCCGCATGGACGGACTCCGCGTGCCCGGTCTCGGCGAGCAGGCGGTCCAGTGCCTCCAGGAGTGTCGTGCAGGCGCCCGCCCCCCGGTCCGTCGGCGCGGCGGTGAGTGCCGCGTGCAGGGTGCCGCGCAGGCCGTCGAGGCCCGCGGCCGCGACGGAGGCGAGCAGGGAGTCCTCGGTGCGCAGCAGGTCCTCCCACGGAACCGGAAGCCGTACCTCGGACTCCGGTTGCGGTCGCGCTGTCACTGCAGGCCTCCGAAGGGATCGTCCTGATCGGCCCGGCCCTTGTCCGGGACGGTCATCAGATGCCGTAGCACCCGCCCGGGTTCGTTCTCCACGTGCTCCCGGTCCCGGGCCTTCCAGAACGGCACGCCGCCCAGGTGCACCCGCAGGGCTCCGTGTTCGTCCAGCGAGGCGACGAACAGCGCGCGGGACTTGGCCTCGGTCTCGGGCCGGGGCAGCCGTCCGAGGGTCATCGTGCGTACGGAGTCCTTCTCCTGGATCGTGACACCGAACTCCCACTCCCCGGAGGCCGGCGACTCGGGCAGCGGTCCCACTCCCAGCAGCCCCCGCCGGGCGGGCGCGGCCGGCGCGTCGGAGTCGTGGAACACCTCGGTGAACGCGCTGTCGGCGGCGAACACCGGCTGCCCTCGGCCCGCTTGGGCGGAACCGGCGATCGTGTAGTTGACGCTGATCGCCATCGGCACCGTTTCCGGCCGGTCACCGCGTTTCAACAGCCCGGCCTTGGCCAGCCTCTTCCACACGTCGATCGACGGCACCCGGGGGTCGACCGTGTAGTGCGGGGCTCCCTGGGAGAAGTACGCGTACACGTCCAGGTCGACGGTGATCTCGTACCGCGCCCTGATCCTGTCCGGCCAGATCCGGGCCGGGAACCCACCGGCCGGGTCACCGGCCCTCGGCGGACCGGGCTCGGGGCACTTGAACTGCCCCCAGGTGATGTCGTTCGCGCCCTGGCGCACCCTGACGACCCGGATGACGTCCTGGATGGGCTGCGCCTTCGCGCTGCGCACCGCCAGCACCGGGGGCTCGCCCGCGCTGTGGACCCGGTGGTGCAGCATCGTGTTGGCCCCGAACAGGGTTCGGTCCCCGACCCCTTCCAGCAGGGACAGCTCGAAGCGGCACGGGAGCGAGAAGTGCAGGTTGTCGACGTCGATCTGGACGATGGTGCGTCCGTCCTCCAGGGCGTCCACGGCCCCCTGAGAGGTGAAGGAGGTCTGGCGCACCTGCTCGGCCCAGGCGGCACCGATCGAGGTCGCCGTCTTGGCGTACTCCCGCTCCACCTCGATGTTCGCCGGGTCCCAGTCCAGCTCGCGGCCCTTCCCGAGCCGCCGTATCAGCACCTCGCGCACCAGCGGCATGGCGCTGGACTTGCCGGTCAGGATCACGCGGTCGAGCGGCTCGTCCTTGAGCAGCCGCTCGCCGAGCAGGCCGTCGGCGAGGGCGGCGACGCCTTCCATATGGTCCTCGACGAGGCGCCGGAACCCGGCGGCGTCCAGTTCGAACTCGACGCCGGTGCGCGGGTCGCCGCCCCGGCCGAGACTGTCCAGCAGACCGGAGAGCTCCTGTTCGCCGAAGCGGTACGGCGACGGACCGCTCGCCGAGGTGGACTCGGAGCCGCCCAGATGGATCTTCGCCTGTTCGGACAGGCTCCACAGCTGCTCGAAGGTCCAGCGCATCCTGCGGAGTTCGCTGGCGGGTGCCGTCCGCCAGCAGGTCGGCACCACGGCCTCGGCAAGCCTGCGGGCCTGGGAACGCCGTTCGGACTGTGCCGAGTGGGTGTCCCGGGCCAGGCTCCCCGGAAGATAGTGACCGGCATCGTCGAGATAGACGGACTTGGCCTCCTGGAGATCCGACCGGAACCGCTCCGGGTGCGCGGCGATCAGCCGGTCCGCCAGCTCCGACTTGAGCCAGTGGAACACCGAGAGGGTCAGCAGCTCGCCGCCGAGCCGGGTGTGGCCGCTCGACCCCTGCACGGTCGGCGTCAGCGTGTAGTGCCGGCCGAGCCGGTCCGCGTCGGGGTGCCTCAGCACCTCGACGGGCGTCGTGTCCCGCAGGGTGAGCGTCAGCAGGGCGATGTCCAGGGTCCCGCCGCCGATGTCGATGGCGAGGATGTTCTGCGTCCAGGCGCTCCCCGACCCCAGTCGGCGCGAGCGGGCCCGGAACGCTTCCACACCGAGGCCCGGATCGCCGCCGAAGTCCCGCATCACGAAGAACATGACGGCGGCCACGGCCTCGTCGAAGTGCATCGACACCCGGCTGACCCCGAGCCCCTCCGACACCAGCGACTTCAGGGCGCGCCGCACGTCCGGGGTCGCGACCGTCGGGTAGGTCACGACCAGGTCGTTGAGCCGGCCCGAGCCGAGGCGGCCGGGGTCCTGCCGGGAGATGTAGCGGTCGGCGCGGTCGACCAGGTATTCCAACGCGGACCGGATGAGCATGTCCGAGGTGGGCGGCGGACGCCCGGGCACTTCGTCCAGGACGCGTTCCCTGCCGAGCTGCAGCTTGAGTCCGCGCACGAAGGCCGGCGGCTCCTGTGCGACGCCGCCCGCCGGCGTCATGGCGGCGGGCAACCGCTCGGGCTCTCCGAGGCGCACGGTGAGCGGGTCGGTGGACAGCACCTCCAGCCGGCTGGACACCTCCGCCGTACCGTCGCCCAGCTCCACCGGGAACAGCCGCATCTGTTCCAGGGGCGGTACGTCGAACGCGGCGTCGTAGCAGCGGTGCAGGCGCGTCGCGAGCTCGGCGCGCAGCAGTTGGGAGCAGTCCGGGAGCCGCTGCTCCAGGAGCAGGCACAGCCGGAACAGCCCTGCGGTCCCGGCCTCCGCCCCGACGAGCTCGGCCGGGGACCGGGGGTCGGCCGTCCCGCCGTCGCTCATGCCGGCCTGGGCCAGGGCCAGCACGGACTCCCACTCGCCCCTGACGAGGTCCGGATACGGCTCGCCCAGCACATGCTTCAGGACTCCCGCGCGCAGCCGCGCCACCCGGGCCGGGGAGAACGGCTCGCGCACCTTGAACTGACCGTCGTACAAGGTCACCGTGGAGTTGCAGGTGCCGTAGTCGATCGCCGCGTGCCCCAGGTACTCGTCGTCCCTGTCGGGAACGCGGCTTCGCGACCGTACGGCCGCGGCGGCCGGCCCGGCGGCGGGGAGCGGGGCCCCGGGGACGGCCGTGGCGAGGGTCGGCGTCGGCTGCGCGGCCGTCGGCACGTCGGGCGGCGGCGCGGCGGGGGAGAGGAAGGACACGGCGCAGTGGGCGCCGCTGCGGAAGGGGATGCCGCGTACCTCGCGGCCGGTCAGCGGATCGATGTGGAAGTACTCCACGTCGACCACCAGCCGCAGCGTCGTGTTCCCGTGCGCGTCCACGAAGCCCGGATGCGGGACGGGGGCCGGCCGTATGTCGTACGTCCCCTCGATACGGCGGCCGCGTGGATCGGCGCCCTGCCAGGCGTCGGCCATGCGCGCGGCCCAGTCCCGCGCGGACGGCGGCAGCCCCTCGGCCCGGCAGGTGAAGTACTCCACCCACACGGGACCGGTGCCCGCATCCATGGGCACCAGCCGGACCGTGGGCAGCGTGTACCAACCCTGCGCGTCGGGACGCAGCTCGACGGCGCCGGCCCGGTCCGTACCCAGAAGCAGCGTCTGCAGGCTCATGGCGCGGTTCCCCCGTCATAGGGCCCTTGGCCGAAGGGCTGTCCACCGAACGGCCCGCCGGAATCCCAGGGGTTGGCCGCCGTATCCCAGTCGGCGGGCTTCCAGGAGTAGGCCGAGTTCGCGGCGCGCAGGCTCAGTTGCTCGGCGAGGCCCGCGAGTCCGCGTTCGCTCTCCTTGCCCCCGGCGACAGCGGTGACCAGCGCACCGGTCAGCGCGGGCGCGCGCAGGTCGTGGATGAAGGCGTCGGCCTGGCTCCACAGATGGGCGGCCACCAGCCGCTGTCGACGGGCGAGCCCCGCCAGGGCCTGATGGAGAACCATCGCCGTCATCTCCCGCCGGTGGCGCGCGATGGTGGTCTGGTGCCCCGAAGAGGCGTCCGCGCCGGAACCGGCGAGGTTGTCCGGATGCCAGGGCAGGATGTGCCCGGTACGCAGCGGGAAGCGCTGGCGCACCTGATCGTCGTCCACCTGCGGTTCCCCCGGGTCCGTGTCGCGCAGCGCCTTCTCCGCCTCGTCGCGCAGCCATTGCAGGGACGCGGCGCGGGGGAGACGGGCGGCGAGCCGCTCACCCTCGGCCGAGGAGCGCAGCAGCTCGTAGGCGTCGGGCGTGACCACCGTCGCCAGTTCGCGCGCGGCTTCCACGACCCGCTGCTGATACCCGAGCAGCCAGGTCTCCACCGCCGCCAGCAGCCGTGCCGAACCGGCCGCCTCGACCTCGCGGCACGCGTCCCGGAACTCCGGGAAGAACTCGTCCGTCCGCACGGGCACCCGGTGGTCGCCCCGGAGCCGACGCGCGTCCACCCGCTCCTCATGCACCGTGTCCAACAGCCGGTTCCAGGACGGCCAGGTGTAGACACGCTCGGCGGTGTCCCGCTCCAGCTCCGTGAAGAGACTCGGACCGGGACCGCCCCTGGTCCGCCGCGAGTACAACCGGTGGGCGTCGAGGAGTTCGACGGCGGAGCGGTCCCGCACGTCCGTCCACACGGCCGACAGCACGGTGAGGCGCTGGCTCACCGCCGTGTCGGAGCGGTGGTCCACCCGACTGCGGCCGCCCGACGCCTCCAGGGCCGTCTGCAGCTCACGCAGCGCCTCGACGACGTCCTCGCGGCGTTCGGTGAACTGGTCCAGGCGCAGTGCGGCACCGTGCCGGGCCACATGGTCGCCCAGACGCCGGCGCAGCCGGGCCAGGCCCCCGTCGTCCGCGAAGTCCGCGAGCATCCGGTCCAGGCCGCCGCTCAGGGCGTCGGTGCTGAGCCGCCGCCCGATCTCGCGCCAGATCGCCGCGCGTACGTCTGCTTTCGGCAGCTGGAAGTCGAGATCGCACTTGTCGCGGAACACCTTGCTCACCCGTTCGTGCCGGCCGTCGGCGCTCAGCGCCCGCATGGCCGAGGTGAGCAGGACACGGTCGGCCGGCCCCATGGAAGTCGGAGTCGGATGAGGTGGGGTCACCAGGCGCTCGGCGCTCGCGAGCAGGTCCCGCAGGACCGGCATGCCGCGCAGCAGCTCCTCCCTGGTGAGCGGTTGGGTGTCACGCGCGTAGGACTCGAGCACCGGATCGGCGACGCGCAGATCGTGGAACCGGCTGATCAGCGCGATGACGGTGTCCTCCATGGAGTCCGCTCGCTGCGCCGCACGCCACATCCGGAAGATGCGCTGCGGTGTGTCCTTGGCGCCGCCGCCGGCGTTGAGCAGCATCAGCAGGCTGTGGACCGAGTGCAGTTCCGCACCGCACACGTACTGGTCCCGCACGGCACTGAAGTCGCTGTTGAGCCCCGGAAAGTCGAGGAAACGCAGCTCCGCTCCGGGAAACTCACCGAGGTCCCAGACGGACGGGGCCACCCGTACCTCCCGGACGACCCTGCGGATCAGGGGGAGCGTGGCGCGCAGCAGGCCCGTGGTGAGCGACGCTCCGAGGCCGGGGCCTGCGGGTGCGCCGTCCCGCGGACGGTGCCGGCCGCGGGGATCGGCCCCGCGCTCCGTGTCCGCTCCCGGCAGGACGACTGCGGCGCGCGCGAGCTCCTCGTCGAGTTCCGCGCTCTGCCCCAGCAGCGGGAGACCGGATTCGTGCATCCGCCTCAACGCCTGGTCCAGGGAGGCGAGTTCCTGGAGCACTCCCGCTAGCGACTGGGCCAGAGTGCCGGTCAGATACGTGTCCCGGAAGCGCAGCAGCTCACCGCAGTCGGGCTCGCGGATCGGCAACTGCCGTAACTGGTCCACGACTTGTGCGGGCAGACCGCTCTGGGCCTGGTCCGCCAGCTCGTTCCTGAGGTGGCGCAGGTAGTCGAGCGTCTGCGCCTGGCTGAAGTACTCCACGCGGACGGCGGACTCGTACGACTCGCCCGTCTCCGAGGACGCCGCCCTGGCGTGGATCAGGGTGACGTTCCCGGTCACCGCCTCCTCGCCCACCGGGAGGAGTTCGGGCAGCCCCAACAGCAGCCCGAGGAGCAGGGACTTGCCGGCACTCATCTCACCGACCAGGCCGATGCTGAACGGTGCCCGGGCGCTCTCCTCGGCCCTGCGCAGCGCCTCCAGCGCGCGGCGGTGCGCTTCGCGGACGGCGGGTTCGGCTTCCGGCCCGTCGGGCTGATGCCGTGTCAGCAGCGCCGTCAAATCCGACGCGTCCGCTGCGCAGCGCGCCAATTCCCCCAAAGACACAGCTCACCTCCCGGCCCGCACCGGTCGTCGACACGGCCGGTGTACGTTCCGCCCCCGAGCGGATGCGGCACCACCGTAGGGGTGCGGAATACCTGAAGAAAGGCATATAGAAAAAGAATCTTGATAGGGGAGTACTAAATAATTAGTCATGATTTATTGGGCATTTGAGGTGGACGGGACCCGCCCGCTGTGCACGATGGCTGCATGGGATCGCCCGACGTCCCCGGTCAGGGGGAACCGCCGGATCCGGAGCCGCCCTACCGGCCCTGGCCCGGCGAACAGCTGCCGTACACACCGTCCACCGCCTCGCCCGGCGACTTCTCGGAGCCCGTCCAACCGCCCCGGCGCAGACATGCGTGGCTACGGGCCGCTGCCCTGCTGGTCGCCGTGGCGGGCATCTCGACGGGCGCCGCGCTGTTCACCCAGAGCGACGACGACGGGCCCACCGGCGACGTCAGCGGGATTGGCATCGAGACGACGGTCGACGAGCCGACCCCTCCGGACGACACCAGTCCGAGCGAGCCCGAGCCTGAACCTGAGACCGAGCCAGAGACCGAGCCCGAGGAGACATACGTCGACGACCTATCCGTCGGAGACTGTGTCGACGCGACGGAGAGCAACGCCTTTGTGCTGATCGTTCCTTGTGATGGCCAACACGACATGCAGACCTTGGCCGTCACGGAACTTGAGGACAGCTACGAGTACCCGGGCGGAGACTGGGTCGATGAGGAAGCCGAGACGCTGTGCTACGAGGCCTACTCGGACGTCGCGGAGAACTGGACGGTCGAGGAGGAGGACGCCCTCATGTGGGACAAGGTCGTGCCCGATCCCGAAAGCTGGGAATCGGGAGACCGTACGGTCGTGTGCTTCCTGGAGTCCCTCGACGAGGAACCGCTGGAGGAGGACTGGCTCGCCTACTCCTTCTACTGACGGAACCGGACCGTCCAGCTCGGACGGTGTGCCGCTCAGCACTCGATGATGTTGACCGCCAGCCCGCCCCGCGCCGTCTCCTTGTACTTCACGCTCATGTCCGCGCCCGTGTCCTTCATGGTCTTGATGACCTTGTCCAGGGACACCTTGTGCGAACCGTCCCCGCGCATCGCCATCTTCGCCGCCGTGACCGCCTTCACCGCGGCCATGCCGTTGCGCTCGATGCAGGGGATCTGGACCAGGCCGCCGACCGGGTCGCAGGTGAGGCCGAGGTTGTGTTCCATGCCGATCTCGGCGGCGTTCTCGACCTGTTCGGGACTGCCGCCGAGGACCTCGGCCAGCGCGCCGGCGGCCATGGAGCAGGCGGAGCCGACCTCGCCCTGGCAGCCGACCTCGGCGCCGGAGATGGAGGCGTTCTCCTTGAAGAGCATGCCGATGGCGCCGGCGGCGAGCAGGAAGCGGACCACGCCGTCCTCGTCGGCGCCCGGCACGAAGTTGATGTAGTAGTGCAGGACGGCGGGGATGATGCCCGCCGCGCCGTTCGTGGGGGCGGTGACGACCCGACCGCCGGCGGCGTTCTCCTCGTTCACGGCCATCGCGTAGAGCGTGATCCACTCCATCGCGTGGGCCAACGGGTCGCCCTCCGCGCGGAGTTGGCGGGCGGAGACCGCGGCACGGCGGCGGACCTTGAGGCCGCCGGGCAGGATGCCCTCCCGCGACATCCCCCGCGACACGCACTCCCGCATGACCCGCCATATCTCCAGCAGGCCCGCGCGGATCTCCCCCTCGGTGCGCCAGGCCCGCTCGTTCTCCAGCATCAGCGAGGAGATCGACAGGCCGGTCTCCTTCGTCAGACGCAGCAGCTCGTCGCCGGTGCGGAAGGGATACTTCAGCACCGTGTCGTCGAGCTTGATGCGATCCGCGCCGACCGCCTCCTCGTCGACGACGAAGCCGCCGCCCACCGAGTAGTACGTCTTCGACAGCAGCTCCCTACCGGAGGCGTCGTACGCCCACAGCGTCATGCCGTTCGCGTGGTAGGGGAGTGCCTTACGACGGTGCAGGACCATGTCGTCGTCGAAGGAGAACGCGATCTCGTGCTCGCCGAGCAGCCGGAGCCGGCCCGACGACTTGATCGCCTCGACCCGCTCGTCCGCCGTCTCCACGTCCACCGTCCGCGGCGAAGCGCCCTCCAGACCCAGCAGCACCGCCTTGGGCGTGCCATGGCCATGACCGGTCGCGCCGAGCGAGCCGTACAGCTCGGACCGTACCGACGCGACGGAGGGCACCAGGTCCTCGCCCCGCAGTCGACGGGCGAACATACGAGCCGCTCGCATCGGGCCGACCGTGTGGGAACTCGACGGACCGATGCCGACCGAGAACAGGTCGAAGACCGAGATGGCCACGGGGACTCCTCAATACGGGGTGGTGCAGAAAGTTTCTGCGGGGTGCCCCGCCCGCTCACTGACCAGTGTGCGGGACACCCCACAAAAAGGAACTACTTGTTCAGACCGGGGTACAGCGGGTGCTTGTCCGCGAGCGCCTTGACCCGGGCCTTGAGCGCGTGCGCGTCGTAGGCCGGCTTCAGCGTCTCGGCGATGACGTCGGCGACCTCGGTGAAGTCATCGGCGGTGAAGCCGCGGGTGGCCAGGGCCGGGGTGCCGATGCGCAGGCCCGACGTCACCATCGGCGGGCGCGGGTCGTTCGGGACCGCGTTGCGGTTGACCGTGATGCCGACCTCGTGGAGGCGGTCCTCGGCCTGCTGCCCGTCCAGCTCGGACTCGCGCAGGTCGACCAGGATCAAGTGCACGTCCGTGCCGCCGGACAGCACGTTCACGCCGGCCTCGCGGGCATCGGCGGCCGTCAGGCGCTCGGCGAGGATCCGGGCGCCCTCGACCGTGCGGTGCTGGCGCTCCTTGAACTCCTCGCTGGCGGCGACCTTGAAGGAGACCGCCTTCGCCGCGATCACATGCTCCAGCGGACCACCCTGGAAGCCGGGGAAGACGGACGAGTTCAGCTTCTTCGCGAAGGCCTGCTTGGCGAGGATGATGCCGCCGCGCGGGCCGCCGAGGGTCTTGTGGGTGGTGGAGGTGACCACGTCCGCGTGCTCGACCGGGTTGGGGTGCAGCCCGGCCGCGACCAGTCCGGCGAAGTGCGCCATGTCGACCCACAGGTAGGCGTCGACCTCGTCGGCGATGCGGCGGAACTCGGCGAAGTCGAGCTGGCGCGGGTAGGCGGACCAGCCGGCGATGATCACCTTGGGCCGGTGTTCCTTGGCGAGCTTCTCCAGTTCGGCCATGTCGACCAGGCCGGTGGCGGTGTCGACGTGGTAGGCGACCACGTTGAACTGCTTGCCGGAGAAGTTCAGCCGCATGCCGTGGGTGAGGTGGCCGCCGTGGGCGAGGTCCAGGCCCAGGATGGTGTCGCCGGGCTGGGCGAGGGCGAACAGGGCGGCCTGGTTCGCGGAGGCGCCGGAGTGGGGCTGGACGTTGGCGTACTCGGCGCCGAACAGCTCCTTGACCCGGTCGATGGCGATCTGCTCGGCTACGTCGACGTGCTCGCAGCCGCCGTAGTAACGGCGGCCCGGGTAGCCCTCGGCGTACTTGTTCGTGGCGACCGAGCCCTGCGCCTCCATGACCGCGACCGGCGCGAAGTTCTCGGAGGCGATCATCTCGAGAGTGGACTGCTGGCGCTCCAGCTCGGCGTCGAGCGCGGCGGCGATCGCCGGGTCGAGCTCATGCAGGGGCGTGTTCAGAAGCGACTTGTCAGACATAAGGGGCTACGACTCCTCAGCCGGCGGTGTGGGCGACGTACTCGTCGGCGGAGAGCAGGTCGGCCGGCTCCTCCGTGATGCGTACCTTGAACAGCCAGCCGCCCTCGAAGGGCGCGGAGTTCACCAGGGCCGGGTCGTTCACCACGTCCTCGTTGATCTCGGTGACCTCGCCGGTGACCGGGGAGTACAGGTCGGACACCGACTTGGTCGACTCCAGCTCGCCGCAGGTGTCACCCGCGGTCACGGTCGTGCCGACCTCGGGGAGCTGGGCGTAGACGACATCGCCGAGCGCGTTCGCCGCGAACTCGGTGATGCCGACCGTCGAGACGCCGTCCTCGGCGGTCGACAGCCACTCGTGCTCCTTGCTGTAGCGCAGCTGCTGGGGGTTGCTCATGGCCTGAATTCTCCTGTACGCGCGGGAGTGGTGATGAATGGGGGACTGCTGGAAACGTGCGTGAGCAGCGGAAATGTGCGCAGGGTCACGCGGTCGCCGCTGTCAGTGTGTACTTTTCGGCGCTGGATCCGCCGCATCCACTGTTACTTCTGGCGCTTGTAGAACGGCAGCGCCACGACCTCGTACGGCTCATGACTGCCGCGGATGTCCACGCCGACCCCGGCCGTGCCCGGCGCCGAGTGCGCCGCGTCGACGTAGGCCATCGCGATGGGCTTGCCCAGCGTGGGGGAGGGCGCACCGGAGGTGACCTCGCCGATGACCTCGCCGCCGGCGACGACCGGGTACCCGGCCCGCGGGACGCGACGCCCTTCGGCGACCAGGCCGACCAGGACGCGCGGCGGGTTCTGCGAGGCGCGGTCGGCGGCCTCGGCGAGCGCCGCGCGCCCGACGAAGTCGCCCTCCTTCTCGAACTTCACCACCCGGCCGAGCCCGGCGTCGAAGGGGGTGAGGGAGGTCGACAGCTCGTGGCCGTACAGCGGCATGCCCGCCTCGAGGCGCAGCGTGTCCCGGCAGGACAGGCCGCAGGGGACCAGGCCGACGCCCTCGCCCGCCTTGGTCAGCGCCTGCCACAGCTCGACGGCGTGCTCCGGCTTCACGAACAGCTCGAAGCCGTCCTCGCCGGTGTAGCCGGTGCGCGCGATGAGGGCGGGGACGCCGGCGACGGTGCCGGGCAGGCCGGCGTAGTACTTCAGACCGTCGAGGTCGGCGTCGGTGAGGGACTTCAGGATGCCGGGCGACTCGGGGCCCTGGACGGCGAGCAGCGCGTAGGCGTCCCGGTCGTCACGGACCTCGGCGTCGAAGCCGGCGGCGCGCTCGGTCAGCGCGTCCAGCACGACCTGGGCGTTGGAGGCGTTGGCGACGATCATGTACTCGGTCTCGGCGAGCCGGTAGACGATCAGGTCGTCGAGGATGCCGCCGTCGGCCCGGCAGATCATGGTGTAGCGGGCGCGGCCGACACCGACGGAGGCGATGTTGCCGACGAGGGCGTGGTTCAGCAGCTCGGCCGCCTGGGGTCCCGTCACCGTGATCTCGCCCATGTGCGAGAGGTCGAACAGGCCGGCCTTGGTGCGTACGGCAAGGTGCTCGTCGCGCTCGGAGCCGTAGCGAAGCGGCATGTCCCAGCCGGCGAAGTCGGTCATCGTCGCGCCGAGCGAGCGATGCAGGGCATCGAGCGCGGTGTGACGGAGTTCTCCTGTGCTGCTCATCGGTCGGTCGTCTCCCAGGGCAAGACATCAAGGGCGAGGTCGTTCCTCCCCATCTGTCATCGGAACCTGAGAGGTTCGCCGTGATCCCTGGAGGACACGGCTTGCACCTTGGGTGGGGCCACTGGAACCAGCGGCCCGCTTTTCAGATGTGCCTCGCCCGCGCGGTAACGGGGCCTGAGAGATTCAAGGGAGGGACTTGCTCCTTCGGCGCCCCAGCGGTGGACTGCTGGGGACTCTCCCGCGCGGATTCAAGCGGCCGGTATGCAGTTGGCGGGCACATCATTGCACGGCGGGCCCGTCTTCGGCAGGCCGAGTCTGTAACCAGCTTGTGGCAGGAAGCGAACGAAAATGCGAGAGATCATCCATTACCTTCTCTTTACGCTCAGTGGGGATAGGGACTCCTGACCCCCGGAGGAGGACGATGACGGTGAACCGCACCACGGCGTACGCCACGACCTCGGGCCTCGCGCTGCCCAAGCAGCCCGCTGCCCCCGTTGTCGAAGCCCGCGCCACGTGCCCCGCGCCCGTGGTCCGCGATCTGCGCGAGCGCTCCGGCCGCAGCCCGCACGCCCTGCTCTTCGGCCCCCAGGACCTCGTGGTGGTCACCGGTCTGCCCGGCAGCGGCAAGTCCACGCTGATGAAGCGGACCGTGCAGGGCGTCCGTATCGACTCCCAGGACACCCGGGACCGCTGGGAAGCCCTCATGCCCGGCTTCCTCCCCTACGCCGTCTACCGCCCCCTGGTCCGCCTCGCGCACTACGCCGGACTGCGCCGCGCCCTGCGCTCCGGCGCGGGCGTCGTCGTGCACGACTGCGGTACGCAGGCCTGGGTGCGCGGCTGGCTGGCCCGCGCGGCCCGCCGCCGGGGCGGCGCCCTGCACCTGCTCCTGCTCGACGTCACCCCGCACACGGCCCTGGAGGGCCAGCGCGAGCGCGGTCGCGGTGTCTCCCGGTATGCCTTCCTGCGCCACCGCAGTGCCGCCGCCCGGCTGCTGCGCTCGGTGGAGAAGGGTGACCTGCCCCAGGGGTGCGGCTCGGCGGTGCTGGTCGACCGCTCGGCGGCGGACGTCCTGCGCCGGATCGGGTTCACGGGCTGAGCGGCCGTAGACCTGCTCGGGCCGGACACCGGATAGCCTTCTGAGCCACAGACGTGGTTCACAGCAGGCGGTCATTCAGATGGACTTCCCAGCGGATCTCCCCGCGGACTTCCCGGCACACCCGCACCTCCACCCGCACGGCGGCTGGCCCGGCAACGAGCTGGAGGAGGTGCTCTCGGCCTCCCTCGGCCTGCCGTCGGCGGGCGGACGGATCATCGAGGTGCTGGGCCGCAGCTTCGTCTGGGTGCCCCTGCCCAACGGCGGCGGCCCGCACAGCGGCCCGCTGGACCTGCCCACCGTGCAGATCGAGGGACAGGTGTACGTCCCGGTCTTCAGCTCCGAGGAGCAGTTCCGCCAGGTCGCCGGCTCCCACATGGCGTACACCATCGCCCCCGCCGTCGAGTTCGCCCGCGGCCTGCCCCCGCAGGTGGGCATCGCCGTGAACCCCGACGGCGTGGTCGGCGTCCCCCTGCCCCCGACGGCGGTCGCCGAGCTCTGCCGCCAGGGGCGCACCCCGCTGGACGGCCTCACCTCCGGCGGTCGCGTCAAGCTCTACGAGCCCGACTGGCAGGAGGACCCGATCGACTTCCTCGCCGCCGCCTCGGCCGAGTTCGCGCAGACCGGCGTGGTCGCGACAGCCCGCCGCTGCCTGGCCGCCATCGAGACGGCCGCCCCGGTGATGTTCATAGGCGTCGAACTCACCCACTGGGAGGGCGACTTGCGCGCCGCCCCCATGGACGCCCTCGCCCGCACCCTGGGCCGAACCCCGCTCCCGTGGCCGGTCAACCTGGTCCTGCTGGACGTGGCCCAGGACCCGGTGATCGAGTGGATGCGCCAGAAGGTCCGCCCCTTCTATCAGCGGGACTTTTAGCGTCCCTAGGGGGGCAGCGCCCCTGAAAGGGGCGCGGGGCTGTATACATGTGCGGCTCCGCCGCGTGGGCGCGACCAGCCACAATTGCACCCGCACTCGCGCACGCGGAACAAGCCCCGAGCTACTGGGCGCCTAAGCTGTCACTCAATGCGGGGCAACACATAGAAGGGGCGGTACCAGAGGTGAGCGCGAGCCTCAGCGGCAGCGTCGAGCACATGCTGCGCCAGGTGACGCCCGGGCGCTACGACGCCTACGAGGCCCTCCTGCGCGCGCTCGCGACCCCGTCCACCGGCCAGGTCTGGATGCTCCTGTGGCACGGCCAGTCCGGCTCCCCGGACGCCCAGTACGGAAACATGGGGGTCGACGGCTACGGCTACGCCCCGTGCGTCACCTCCGCCCAGGAGCTGTCGGCCAGCGGCTGGAACCGCTCGTACGAGGTGGTCGACGGCGTCGACGTGGCCCGCACCCTCTACCCGGACCACTTCGGCCTGTGGCTGAACCCGCACGCCCCCGGCGGCGGCGTCGGCATCCCCTGGCTCGACCTGCGCCGCATCGCCACGGGCCTGGACCGCCAGCCCGCCGGCCCGCTGCGGCTGTCGGAGCCCGGCATCGAGATCCCGCAGTTCTACGCCCTGCTCGCACAGAACGCCCACCGCACCCCGGCCGTCCGCTCGCTGCGCCGCGCCTGGGTGCAGCCGGCGCTCGGCGCGCCGTATCTCGCCATCGGGCTCGACGTGTACGACACCAGCCCGCCCGCCGTGGACTCTGTGCGCTCGATGATGTCGCAGTCGATCGGCGCGGTCCCGGACGGGCTGCCCGTCTCGACGGTGGCGATGTCCGACGAGTGCGATCCGGTCGCGATGTGGATGCGGGCAAGTGCCCGCCCCTTCTACGACCGTGAGGCCCACGCGGCCGCCCCGGCCCAGGCCCCGGCGGCCGGGTACGGCTACCCGGGCCCGTCTCCGTACTGACGGGCCGGCTGACGGCCTCCCCGGTCATGGGTGAGCCGTACCCGTACCCGTGCCCTGCGCGTTGCTGCGGTCTCTGCGTGACGTCCACATTTCTTCGCGCGTAGATAGCGGCGAATAGTCGCGAATGTCTGCGATTTGGCCACTGTGTCCCAACTGCCTCCCGTCCGGGAGGCACTATCTGGTGTTCGGATAACGGAAACCCTCGTGCTGCATCACGGTTGCGCATACTTTCTTCGCCAGGCCTGGCGGGTGATCGCGGCGACGTTGAAGACTCCCCAGTCAGACGCGGGATCGGTCGATCCCGCGATCGGGTGAAAGTCGACAAAGCCGTAATCCGCGGCAGGTGTAGGCCGGTTACCGCCGGCGAGAGGGGTCAGGTCACTGTGGCCGCACCGATCGAGACCACTGGGGCGCAGGCCGAGGTGCAGCCGGAGGCTGTACTCGTCGGCGCCGACAAGGGGCAGATCGAGGGTCGTTCCCTGGGGCAGATCGCCTGGTCCCGTTTCAAGAAGGACAAGGTCGCCGTCGCCGGCGGGGTCGTCGTGATCCTGCTGATCCTGCTCGCGATCCTCTCCCGCCCCATCCAGGCGATGTTCGGCCTGGACCCCAACGCCCTCAACCAGGATCTGATCGACCCCAACACCTCGCTGCCCAAGGGTGACTTCGGCGGCATGAGCTGGGACCACCCGCTCGGTGTGGAGCCGAAGTTCGGCCGGGACATCGCCACCCGCATCCTGGAGGGCTCCTGGGTCTCGCTGGTCGTCGCCTTCGGCGCCACGATCCTGTCCAACACGATCGGCGCCGTCCTCGGTGTCGTGGCCGGCTACTACGGCGGACGGGTCGACACGATCATCAGCCGGCTGATGGACACCTTCCTGGCGTTCCCTCTCCTGCTGTTCGCGATCGCCATCTCCGCCACCCTGCAGGGCGGTGCCTTCGGGCTGGAAGGCCTGCCGCTGCACATCAGCGTGCTGATCTTCGTCATCGGCTTCTTCAACTGGCCTTATCTGGGCCGCATCGTGCGGGGTCAGACGCTGGCCCTGCGCGAGCGGGAGTTCGTCGACGCCTCCCGGGGGATGGGGGCCAAGGGGCCGTACATCCTCTTCCGGGAGCTGCTGCCGAACCTGGTGGGCCCGATCATCGTCTACTCGACGCTGCTCATCCCGACCAACATCCTCTTCGAGGCGTCCCTCAGCTTCCTCGGCGTCGGCATCCAGCCCCCGCAGGCGTCCTGGGGCGGCATGATCAACCAGGCGGTCGACTACTACCAGGTCGACCCCCAGTTCATGATCGTGCCTGGTCTGGCCATCTTCGTGACCGTGCTGGCGTTCAATCTGCTCGGTGACGGTCTCCGTGACGCTCTCGACCCGCGCAGCCGCTGACCTGCGGCCGCGGAGAGAGTCCAACAGGTTTTCCAACAATGGAGGGGAAGCAGACCATCATGCGAAGGTCAGCGCTGGCCGCGATCGCGGCCATCGGCAGTGCGAGCTTGCTGCTTTCGGCTTGCAGCAAGGCCGATGACAACTCGGACAACAACGGAAACAAGTCGGCTGGGGCCAACGCAGCGACCAAGGGTGTCGTCAACGCCTCCACCCAGAAGGGTGGGACGGTCACGTACGAACTCTCGGACGTGCCGGACTCCTTCGACCCCGGCAACACGTACTACGCGTACATGTACAACCTCAGCCGGCTGTACGCCCGCCCGCTGATGACCTTCAAGCCCGCCGCCGGCGAGGCCGGCAACGAGCTGGTCCCGGACCTCGCCGCGAGCGCGGGCGTGCCGAGCGACGGCGGCAAGACCTGGACGTACAAGCTGCGTTCGGGCCTGAAGTACCAGGACGGCACGCCGATCACCTCGAAGGACGTCAAGTACGCCGTCGAGCGCTCCAACTTCGCGCGTGACGTGCTCTCCCTCGGCCCGAACTACTTCCAGCAGTTCCTCGAGGGCGGCGACAAGTACAAGGGCCCCTACAAGGACAAGAGCGCCGAGGGCCTGAAGTCCATCGAGACGCCGGACGACACCACGGTCGTCTTCAAGCTGAACCGCGCCTTCCAGGAGTTCGACTACCTGGTCGCGACGCCGCAGACCGCGCCGGTGCCCCAGGCCAAGGACAAGGGCATCGACTACATCAAGAGCATCGTGTCCTCGGGCTCGTACCAGTTCGAGAGCTACGAGGAGGGCAAGCAGGCCGTCCTCGTCCGCAACAAGAACTGGGACGCGAAGACGGACCCGCTGCGCAAGCAGTACCCGGACAAGATCGTCGTCAAGCTCAAGGTCAACGCCGAGACGATCGACCAGGACGTCCAGGCCGGCACGGCGATCGACCTCGGTGGTACCGGTGTCCAGGCCGCGACGCAGGCGAAGGTCGTCAACGACGCCTCCCTGAAGGCCAACACGGACAACACCTACGGTGGCCGCCTGGTCTACATGGCGATCAACAACCAGGTCGCGCCGTTCGACAAGGTCGAGTGCCGCAAGGCCGTCCAGTACGCCATCGACAAGGTCTCCGTGCAGACCGCCGAGGGCGGCCCGATCCGCGGTGACATCGCCACCACCGTCCTTCCGCCGGACATCCCGGGCTACAAGAAGGCGGACGTCTACGCGACCGACGGCAACAAGGGCGACGCGGCCAAGGCCAAGGAGCAGCTGAAGGCCTGCGGCAAGTCGACCATCACCACCAACATCTCGGCGCGCAGCGACCGCCCGCAGGAGATCGACGCGGCCACCGCGATCATCGCCTCGCTGAAGAAGGTCGGCATCAACGCCAGCCTGAAGCAGTACCCGTCGGGCAAGTACTTCACCGACTACGCGGGTGTGCCGGAGTTCGACAAGAAGCAGAACATCGGTCTGCACATGATGCAGTGGGGTGCCGACTGGCCGTCCGGCTACGGCTTCCTCCAGCAGATCCTGCACGGTGACGCGATCGGTGCCTCGGGCAACACCAACCTCTCGTACATCAACGACAAGGAGATCAACGAGACGTTGGAGAAGGCCATCGCCACCGAGGACGAGGCCGAGCGCAACAGCCTGTACGCCCAGATCGACCAGCGCGCGATGGACCAGGCGGCGATCGTCCCGCTGACCTACTTCAAGGTCCTGCTGTACCGCCCCGCCAACTTCACCAACCTGGTGTCCACGGCGGCCTTCAGCGGTCAGTACGACTACCTCAACATCGGCACGACCAAGAAGTAGCCCCGGAAGGCAGGTGAAGGCATTGGTGCCCGCGGGCTCAGCGGCCCGCGGGCACCAGCGCCGGTCCCCGTGATCTCGTACATCCTCCGTCGGACGCTCGCGGCAGTGATCCTGCTGTTGGTCGTCACCGCGGTCACCTTCGCGATCTTCTTCCTGCTGCCACGGATGGCCGGCCAGACCGCCGACCAGCTCGCGCAGCAGTACATCGGAAAGAGCCCGACGAAGGCCGACATCGCCGCGGTCAAGCAGAACCTCGGTCTGGACCAGCCCCTGTACGTCCAGTACTGGCACTTCATCAAGGGGATCGTGGCCGGCGCCACCTACGACCTGGGCCCCACCACGACGCACTGCAACGCGCCGTGCTTCGGCTACTCCTTCAAGAACCACGTCGAGGTCTGGCCGCAGCTCACCTCCCGCCTTCCGGTGACCATCTCGCTGGCCGGCGGCGCCGCCGTGCTGTGGCTGGTGTCCGGTGTGCTGATCGGCGTGATCTCCGCGCTCAAGCCGCGCAGCTTCTTCGACCGCGCGTTCATGGGCGTCGCGCTCGCCGGTGTCTCGCTGCCCATGTTCTTCACGGGCAACCTGGCGCTGCTGCTCTTCACCTTCCAGTGGCCGATCTTCGGCCGCACCTACGTACCGTTCACCGAGAACCCGGCCCAGTGGGCCAACACGCTCTTCCCGGCCTGGTGTTCACTCGCCCTGCTGTACTCCGCCATCTACGCGCGGCTCACCCGCTCGGGCATGCTGGAGACGATGAACGAGGACTTCATCCGCACGGCCCGCGCCAAGGGCCTGCGCGAGCGCAACGTCGTGGCCCGGCACGGGCTGCGGGCCGCGCTGACCCCGATCATCACCGTCTTCGGTATGGACCTGGGCCTGCTGCTCGGAGGCGCGGTGATCACCGAGACCGTGTTCTCGCTGCCCGGCATCGGCCAGTACGCGGTGCAGGGCATCACCGACAACGACCTGCCCCCGATCCTCGGCGTCACCCTGCTCGCCGCCTTCTTCGTAGTGATCGCAAATCTCCTGGTGGACCTGCTCTACGCCGCCGCCGACCCGCGCGTGAGGCTCTCGTGACCGAACTCTCCAAGACCGGCGCCGCAGTGGGCGAGCCCACGAGCTCACCCTCGAACGCGCCCGACGCCTTCCTCGCGGTCCGAGACCTCAAGGTGCACTTCCCCACCGACGACGGCCTGGTCAAGTCCGTCGACGGGCTCACCTTCCAGGTGGACAAGGGCAAGACCCTCTGCATCGTGGGCGAGTCGGGCTCGGGCAAGTCCGTCACCTCGCTGGCGATCATGGGGCTGCACCGGCTCGGCGCGCGCGGCAAGAACGTGCAGATGTCCGGCGAGATCTGGCTCGACGGCAAGGAGCTGGTCTCCGCCGACCCGGACGAGGTACGCCGGCTGCGGGGCCGCGAGATGGCGATGATCTTCCAGGACCCGCTGTCCGCGATGCACCCGTACTACACGATCGGCAACCAGATCGTGGAGGCGTACCGGGTCCACCACGACGTCAACAAGAAGACCGCACGCAAGCGGGCCGTCGAGATGCTCGACCGGGTCGGCATCCCCGAGCCCGACAAGCGCGTCGACAACTACCCGCACGAGTTCTCCGGCGGTATGCGCCAGCGCGCGATGATCGCCATGGCTCTCGTCAACAACCCCGAACTGCTCATCGCGGACGAGCCGACGACCGCCCTCGACGTGACCGTGCAGGCGCAGATCCTCGATCTCATCCGGGACCTGCAGAAGGAGTTCGGCTCCGCGGTCGTCCTCATCACCCACGACCTCGGTGTGGTCGCCGAGATCGCCGACGACGTCCTGGTGATGTACGGCGGCCGGTGCGTGGAGCGCGGCTCCGTCGACGACGTCTTCGAGCGGCCGCAGCACCCGTACACCTGGGGCCTGCTCGGCTCGATGCCGCGCATCGACCGCGAGACCTCCGAACGGCTCATCCCCGTCAAGGGGCAGCCGCCGAGCCTCATCAACGTCCCCTCGGGCTGCGCCTTCCACCCCCGCTGCCCGTACGCGGACATCCCCAAGGGCGATGTCACCCGTACCGTGCGCCCGGAGCTCCAGCCGGTCGGCAGCGGGCACTTCTCCGCCTGCCACCTCCCGCAGGAGGACCGTACGCGGATCTGGACCGAAGAGATTGCGCCGAAGCTGTGAGTGAGACGAAGAAATCGGACGAGGAGAAAGCGGGCGTGGCCACCGTGCCCGCCCAGGGCTCCGCTCCCGACGAGCGTGAGGTGCTGCTCAAGGTCGAGGGCCTGCAGAAGCACTTCCCGATCCGCAAGGGCGTGCTGCAGCGCCAGGTCGGCGCGGTCAAGGCGGTCGACGGCATCGACTTCGAGGTGCGCAAGGGCGAGACCCTCGGCGTGGTCGGCGAGTCCGGCTGCGGCAAGTCGACCATGGGCCGGGTCATCACGCGGCTCCAGGACCCGACGGGCGGCTCGATCCACTTCGAGGGCCAGGACATCACGCGGCTGAACACGGCCGGGATGCGTCCGCTGCGGCGGGACATCCAGATGATCTTCCAGGACCCGTACGGCTCCCTGAACCCGCGGCACACCATCGGCGGTATCGTCTCGGCGCCGTTCCGGCTCCAGGGCGTAGAGCCCGAGGGCGGGGTGAAGAAGGAGGTCCAACGGCTCCTGGAGCTGGTGGGTCTCAGCCCCGAGCACTACAACCGCTACCCGCACGAGTTCTCCGGCGGTCAGCGCCAGCGCATCGGCATCGCCCGGGCGCTCGCCCTGAAGCCGAAGCTGGTCGTGGCGGACGAGCCGGTGTCCGCGCTGGACGTGTCGATCCAGGCCCAGGTCGTGAACCTGATGGACGACCTCCAGGAGGAGCTCGGCCTGACGTACGTGATCATCGCCCACGACCTCTCGGTCGTCCGGCACGTCTCGGACCGCATCGCGGTGATGTACCTCGGCAAGATCGTCGAACTCGCCGACCGCACCTCGCTGTACGAGGCGCCGATGCACCCGTACACCAAGGCCCTGATGTCGGCCGTGCCGGTGCCGGACCCCAAGCGCCGGGGCGCCAAGAGCGAGCGCATCCTGCTGCGCGGCGACGTGCCCTCGCCGATCGCCCCGCCGAGCGGCTGCCGCTTCCACACCCGGTGCTGGAAGGCGACCGAGGTCTGCCGGACGACGGAGCCGCCGCTGCTGGAGCTGAGGCCCGGCCAGCGGGTGGCCTGCCACCACCCGGAGAACTTCGAGGACCAGCAGCCGCAGGACACGGTGCTGCTGACCGTGGCCAAGGAGGCCGCGGAGCTGGTGCCGGCGGAGCAGACCGCTGACGCTCAGGTTTCCAAGGAGGCACCGGCGGCTGCGGCTTCCGAGGAGGCACCGGCGGACGAGGCTTCTGACGAGGCCCCCGACGCCGAGGCTTCTGCGGAGTCCTCCGCGGACACTCCGGACGAAAAGAAGTAGCCCAGCCCTGGCCCCCGCCTTCCTTTGCAAGGCGGGGGCCTTGCGCTGAGCGAGAATGTGCGGGTGCTTCAGCAACTGTTCAGCCCGTCCGTCCAGCACACGCTCGACCTGATCGGCATCTTCGTCTTCGCGATCTCCGGCGCCCTGCTGGCCGTCCGCAAGAACTTCGACGTCTTCGGCATCGCCGTCCTCGCCGAGGTCACCGCCCTGGGCGGCGGGCTGTTCCGGGACGTGATCATCGGCGCCGTACCACCGGCCGCGTTCACGGATCTGGGGTACTTCCTCACCCCACTGCTCGCCGCGCTCCTCGTCTTCTTCCTGCACCCGCACGTGGAGCGCATCCAGGCCGGCGTGAACGTCTTCGACGCGGCGGGCCTCGGCCTGTTCTGCGTCGCCGGGACGACGAAGGCGTACGCCTACGGCCTCAACCTCACATCCTCCGTCGCCCTGGGCCTCGCGACCGCCGTGGGCGGCGGTGTGCTGCGCGACGTCCTGGCCAACGAGGTGCCGTCACTGCTGCGCTGGGACCGCGACCTGTACGCGGTGCCGGCGATCGTCGGCGCCACGATGACCGTCCTGTGCATCCACTACGACGTCCTCACCCCGTTCACCAGCACACTCGCGGCCGTCACTGCCTTCGTGCTGCGTCTGCTGGCGATGCGCTACCACTGGCGAGCTCCGCGTGCCTGGAACCGGCGGTCGACGGTACGAGAGGAGTAGTCCCCGGCGTCGAACCGGCCTGGTGCCGGGGCTCCATCACCTGGGTCAGCCAACGGAACGCGGGCACGACCTGCGGCTTCCACAGCGCCATGGTGTGGCCGCCCGCACTGCTCGGTATGAACACCACGTCCACGGTGGTCGGCGCCTTCGCGGCCCGCTTGAGGGCCATGGCCGCCTCGTACCCGTCCCCCGGCTGGCCGGACAGGTAGAGCGCGACGCGCGGCGGGACACGGTAGCCCCTGAGCAGCGCATACGGGTTGTTCGCCGCCCGCAGGGCGGGGGACTTGCCGGCGAGCGACTGGGGTACGGCGACGGGGTCGTTGTACCCCGACATGCTGACCGCGGCCCGGTAGCGGTCGGGGTGGGCGACGGCCAGCTTGGCCGCGCAGTGCGCACCCGCCGAGTACCCGGCGACCGCCCAGCCGTCCGGCGCGGCCTGGGCGCGGAAATTGTCCATGACCATCTTCGGCACGTCGACGCTGAGCCAGCTGTCGGCGTTCACCTTGCCGGGGATGTTGGCACAGCCGGTGTCCTTGCCGGGCAGCAGCGTGGTGCGCGGCGAGACGATGATGAACGGCGCGATCTGCCCGCCGCGCATCAGCGGTGCCAGCTGCTCGGGCGCGTCCATCGTCCCGTACCAGGCCTTCGACGAGCCCGGATAGCCCGGCAGCACCTCGACGACCGGGAACCGGTGATTGCGGTAGGCGGGGTCGTCGTACTGCGGCGGCAGCCAGACGTGGACCTCGGCGTGCACTCCCGACACCCGGCCCTTGAGCTGCGTCACCAGCACCCCGCCGTCCGCGCGCATGCCCGGCCCCTTGGCATGCTGGAAGGCCTGCCGGACCTTGGGCAGCTTCTCCAGCACGATCCCACCGGTGCCGCTCGCGCCGAGATCGGCCGCCTCCTGCACATGGTCGCTGGTGCCGAGCAGGTCGCCCCAGTTGTCGTACAGCTGGTTGGAGTTGTTGACCATGGTGAAGACCAGGGCGACCGCCGTGCCCTGGGCGAACAGCACCATCAGCAGTCTGGCGGCGGCCCGCACGACCTTGGGTCCGCGCACCCGCGACCAGAGGATGAGCGGCAGCGCGACGGCGGCGACGCACAGCGCGATCAGCGTGTAGAGGAACGGGGTCCCAGTGAGACTCATGTCCTCATAGAGGGCGAGACCGGGCTCCGGGTTTCGGGCGAGCAAGGACACTTACCGAAAAGTTGCCCACGTCTCGCCGAGCGTCCGGACGGTCGCCAGGCTGGAAAGCTACCGCTTAGTAGTTTGCTGTTGTACCGTGCCTCCATGCCAGAAGCAGCCTCCGCACCGACGGCCCAGCGGGCCACGATCGGCGACAGCGAGTTCGACCGCGACACCGCGCTCACCCTGCGCGAACCCGGCGTCTACGACATCGACCTCTCCGCCGGCTGGACCATCATCAGCGCCGTCAACGGCGGCTATCTGCTCGCCGTCCTCGGCCGCGCCCTCGCGGACGCCCTGCCGCACGGCGACCCGTTCACCATCTCCGCGCACTACCTGACCGCGTCCCAGCCGGGCCCGGCGGTCGTCCGCACGGACGTGGTGCGCACGGGGCGCACGCTGTCGACCGGCCAGGCCTCGCTCTTCCAGTACGACGAGCAGGGCCGCGAGATCGAGCGCATCCGCGTCCTCGCCTCCTACGGCGACCTCGACTCCCTCCCCGACGACGTCCGTACGACGGCCAAGCCACCGGCGATCCCGCCCATGGGCCACTGCTTCGGCCCCGAGGACGGACCCGCCCCCGTCTCCGGCAGCTCCGCCATCGCCGACCGCCTGATGCTCAAGCTCGACCCGTCCACCCTGGGCTGGGCCCTCGGCAGCCCTTCCGGCAAGGGCGAGATGCGCGCCTGGTTCGGTCTGGCCGACGGCCGCGACGCGGACCCGTTCTCCCTGCTGCTGGCGGTGGACGCCCTCCCGCCCACGGCCTTCGAGATCGGCATCTCGGGTTGGGTCCCGACGGTGGAACTGACGGTCCACGTACGCTGCCGCCCGGCCCCGGGCCCCCTGCGGGTGTCGATCACGACGCGCAACCTCGCGGGCGGATTCCTGGAGGAGGACGCGGAGGTGTGGGACAGCGCGGACCGACTCGTGGCGCAGTCGCGGCAGTTGGCGCGGGTCAGGCTGGGTTGAGGCGGGCAGGGGCGGTCGCTTCTGTCACGGCCTTGTACCAGCGAGTAGCGTGACGCTCCGAGGAAACTCGCAGGTCAGCGAGGTGACTTGAGGTGTGCTTTGCCCGGCGCACAGGCCGTCGACAGCAGGCCCTCAAGGAAGCCCTAAGCGGCGTTGGTTGAGTTCCGGCTCCCAGGACTTTCCTCATCTTCCATGGAGCTGTTTCTCATGAAGCGTGCGCGTCTCCTTCCCGCCGTGGCCCTGCTGGCGCTCTCGCCGTTGGCCCTGGTGGCCTGCGGGTCCGGCGACTCGTCGTCGAACTCGAACAGCGGCAACTCCGGTCAGCAGTCATCGTCGTCGTGCCAGCCGCCGAGCGGCACTCAGTCGGGTGCGCCGAGCGGTGCCCCGTCCGGCGCGCCGACCGCCCAGGCGTCCGGTGCGCCCTCCGGTGCTCCGTCGGGGGCACCCTCGGGCGCTCCGAGCGGCGCGCCCAGCGGCGGCCCCGGCGGCGGTCAGGGTGGGGCTCAGGGCGGCGGTCAGGGTGGCCCCGGCGGTGGTCAGGGCGGCGGCTGCGGCGGTCCGGGCGGTGGCCAGGGTGGCGGGGCGGCCCCCAGCGGTGCCCCGAGCGGCGCGCCGAGCGCGGCGGCCTCGGCGACCAAGAACTGACGCAAATCGCTGTACGGCAGGGGCGGCACTCCCGGTGAACGGGGGTGCCGCCCCTTGGTGTTGCCGGTCGTCGTGACCGCCGTTCAGTCCAGCCAGTGCTCGCGGCCGATGCTGATCAACCGCATCTGGCGGGTCGCGACCTGGGCGACGCGCCGCCGTTCCTCCTCCGACGCCTCCAGGGCGTCCAGGAACAGCGAGGCAGCCATCAGCATCTGGTCGACGTAGAGGTTGGCGAGCATGAGGAGGTCGTCGTCGTTCCAGCCCTCGGAGACCGGGTCCTTGGTGAGCGCGACCTTCACCTCCTCGGCGAAACGGGCCAGTTGATCCTGGATCGCCTCTCGGACCGACTGCACTCCGCCGTGCCGTTCACGGGCGATGAAGCGGATGTGGGCCGGGTGCGTCTCGACGTGCCGGGCGATCAACTCGACGGCGCGCTCTATGCGCTGGTCGCTGTCGCCGGCGGACGTGACGATCCTGCGGATCATGGGGTGCAGGCTGCCGAGCGCCTCTTCGACGAGGGCGACGCCGAGGTCGGCGGTGGAGCGGAAGTGCCGGTAGAAGGCCGTCGGGGCGACGCCGACCGCACGGGTGACCTCGCGCAGACCCAGACTGCTCAGGCTCTGCTCCTCCAGGAGTCCCAACGCCGCGTCCAGGAGGGACTGCCGGGTCTTCTGTTTCTGGGCCTGCCGGATGCCGAGGGTGTGACTCATACCATGCAGTTAACAACTGTTCTCTGGAATTGAAAAGCCGTGGGGCGCGCTAGACTCTGAGTCAGTGAACAACTGTTACTACAACTGTTCACCGAAACGTAACGCGAGAGATCACACAAGAGATCACGAGAGATCGCGAACGATCTCAAAGGGGGATCCGACCCATGCTGTTCCTCGTTGCCGCGCTCCTGCTGCTGGGCGTGCTGCTGGGCGCCGTGGCCCACGCACCGCTCGGCTTCACCGTCGTCGCCGCCGCCGTGATCGCCGTCTGGCTGGCCGTCTTCGCCGCCCGCGAGCGACTCGCCCGCCGCCACTGACTCCGTCAACCGGACCGAACCGACTTCTCAGGAGCTGATACCCATGCAACTCACCGCACCGGCCACCGCCCGCCCCGGCACCCGCACCCGCGACGCCGACGGCATGGCCGTGGCGTCCTTCGTCCTCGGCCTCCTCGGCCTCCTCGTCTTCAACATCTTCCTCGGCCCGGTCGCCATCGTCCTTGCGGCGGTGTCCCTGTGGCGCGGCACGAAGCGCAAGGGCCGGGCGTACCTGGGCATGGGCCTGGGCGTTGCCGACCTGCTGGTCCTGCTGGCGTTCGTGCAGATGGACAACACCTTGTCGTGGAGCTTCTAGGAGTCGCGAGCAGGGGTATGCGGAGCTGACGGCGAGCGGCCGGGGACGAGCCGCAGCCGCGAGACGACCGCGTACCGCCGGGTGCGCCGCCACCCACCTCAACGGCGGCGCGGGGCAAGGCGTACGACCTGCCCGCAGCCCGCGGCAACCTTGGCGCAAGGCCGGCTGACCGTGGCCCGTAGAATCGGCGTCACCATGGCTTACCTCGACCACGCCGCGACGACCCCCATGCTTCCGGAGGCGGCAGAGGCACTCACCGCCCAGCTGGGCGTCACCGGCAACGCCTCCTCCCTCCACGCATCCGGCCGCCGCGCGAGGCGCACCGTCGAGGAGGCCCGCGAAACCCTCGCGGAAGCGCTCGGCGCCCGCCCCAGCGAGGTCGTCCTCACCTCCGGCGGCACCGAGGCCGACAACCTCGCGGTCAAGGGCCTTTACTGGTCCCGCCGCGACGCCGACCCGGCAGGCACCCGCACCCGCGTCCTGGCCAGCCCCGTCGAACACCACGCCGTCCTCGACGCCGTCCACTGGCTCGCCGAGCACGAGGGCGCGAACGTCGAGTACCTCCCGGTCGACTCCCACGGACGCGTCCACCCGGACACCCTGCGCGAGGCCATCGCCCGCAACCCCCACGACATCGCCCTGGCGACCGTGATGTGGGCCAACAACGAGATCGGCACCCTCATGCCGATCCGTGAACTCGCGGACGTGGCAAGGGAGTTCGACGTCCCCCTGCACGCCGACGCCGTCCAGGCCTTCGGTCAGGTCCCCGTCGACTTCGCCGCCTCGGGCCTCGCGGCGATGACGGTCTCCGGACACAAGATCGGCGGCCCCTACGGCATCGGTGCGCTGATGCTCGGCCGTGAGTACACCCCCGTACCCGTCCTGCACGGCGGCGGCCAGGAACGCCACGTCCGCTCCGGCACCCTCGACGTCCCCGCCATCGCCTCCTTCGCGGTCGCCGGCCGGCTCGCCGCCGAGCAGCGCGCATGGTTCGCCACCGAGATCGGCGCCCTGCGCGACGCCCTGGTCGAGGCGGTCCGTACGGCCGTCCCGGACGCGATCCTCGGCGGCGACCCCGCACCCGGCGGCCGCCTCCCGGCCAACGCCCACTTCACCTTCCCGGGCTGCGAGGGCGACTCCCTGCTCCTCCTCCTGGACGCCCAGGGCATCGAGTGCTCCACCGGCTCCGCCTGCACCGCGGGCGTCGCCCAGCCCAGCCACGTCCTCCTCGCCACCGGCACCGACCCCGACCTGGCCCGCGGCACCCTGCGCTTCTCCCTCGGCCACACCTCCACGGAGGCCGACGTCGAGGCGGTCGCCAAGGCGATCGGGCCGGCCGTGGAACGGGCGCGGGCGGCCGGGCTCACGTAGGCCGCTACGCGGGCGCCGTACGAGCCGCCCGCACCAGCTTCATGTACCGGTCCCAGTCCCAGTGCTCCCCGGGATCCGTGTGGTCGGTCCCCGGCACCTCCACGTGCCCGATGATGTGCTCGCGGTCGACAGGAATGTCGTTGCGCGCGCATATCCCGGCCGTGAGCCGCGCCGAGGCCTCGTACATCTCGTCCGTGAGGTCCTGCGGCCGGTCCACGAAGCCCTCGTGCTCGATGCCGATACTGCGCTCGTTGTAGTCGCGGTTGCCCGCGTGGTACGCCACGTCCAGCTCGCGGATCATCTGCGTGATGTGGCCGTCCTTGCGGACGATGTAGTGCGCGGCGGCGCCGTGATCCGGGTCCTGGAACACCTTCACCGCGCTGGCGAAGCTGCCCTGGGTGACATGGATGATCACCATGTCTATGCCGTAGTCGTCGGGCCGGTCCGCCCGCCGCCAGTTCGCGTCCGACGCCGCCACCCACCGCGCGCCCGCGAAGTCGACCTCGCCCTCCTTGCGCGGCTTCTCCACGCCCGGCACCCGCCACCACAACCTCGCGAGCTCGTCGCGGGCCAGCACGGCCGAGCCCGCCGCCGCCACTGCCCCACCGATCAGCAACGCGCGACGCCCGACCTTCCGGTCGCCGTCCTTCGGAGCCTTCCGCTGTCCCATGTGATCGTCAACGGATACCCGCGGGCCCTGGTTCCCGCGCCCCGTACCCTGGAAGGGTTATGACTGACACCGCGCAGCCCTCCCGCCCCCTCCGCGTCCTCGCCGCCATGTCCGGCGGGGTCGATTCCGCCGTCGCAGCCGCCCGCGCGGTCGAAGCGGGCCACGACGTCACCGGCGTCCACCTCGCGCTCTCCGCGAACCCCCAATCCTTCCGCACGGGCGCGCGAGGCTGTTGCACCATCGAGGACTCCCGCGACGCCCGCCGCGCCGCCGACGTCATCGGCATCCCCTTCTACGTGTGGGACCTCGCCGACCGCTTCCGCGAGGACGTGGTCGACGACTTCATCGCCGAGTACGAGGCCGGCCGCACCCCCAACCCCTGCCTGCGCTGCAACGAGAAGATCAAGTTCGCGGCGCTGCTCGACAAGGCGCTGGCCCTCGGCTTCGACGCGGTCTGCACGGGCCACTACGCGACGGTCGTCCTGGGCGAGGACGGCACGCGCGAGCTGCACCGCGCCTCCGACATGGCCAAGGACCAGTCGTACGTCCTCGGCGTCCTGGACGAGCAGCAGCTGGCGCACGCGCTGTTCCCGCTCGGCGACACGCTGACGACGAAGGACGAGATCCGCGCCGAGGCCGAGCGCAGGGGCCTCGCGGTCGCCAAGAAGCCCGACTCGCACGACATCTGCTTCATCGCCGACGGCGACACCCAGGGCTTCCTCGCGAACCGCCTCGGCAAGGCGGAGGGCGACATCGTCGACGAGTCGGGAGCCAAGCTCGGCACCCACGAGGGCGCGTACGGCTTCACCATCGGCCAGCGCAAGGGCCTGCGCATCGGCACCCCGGCCGCCGACGGCAAGCCGCGCTACGTCCTCGACATCTCACCGGTCGACAACACGGTGACGGTCGGCCCGGCGTCCGCCCTGGACGTCACCGCCCTCACCGCCATCAAGCCCCGCTGGTGCGGCGCCGCCCCGACCGGCCCCGGCACCTACACCGCCCAGCTGCGCGCCCACGGCGGCGAGACCGAGGTGACCGCCGAGTTCGTCGACGGCTCTCTGGAGGTCACGTTCACCGAGCCGGTCCGCGGCGTGGCTCCCGGCCAGGCGATCGTCCTGTACGACGGCACGCGCGTGGTGGGCTCGGCGACGATCGCGTCCACGGTGCGGGCGACGCCGACGACCGTCTGAGGCGGTGCTCCCCGCGCCGGTCGGGTCACCCCTCGAAGAACTCCGCGAGCACCGGCCCGAGGATATTCGGCTCCACCATGTGGGTCTGCCCCTCCAGGCTCCGGTACGTCCCCTCGGGCACGGTCTCCGCGATCGTCCGCGTCGCCTCGCGCATCCAGGAAGGGCTGGCGCCGCCCGCCACGGCCAGCAGCGGGGCCGTGATCGAGGCCAGTCGTTCCCGGGGCACCAGACCGTCGCCCATCACGGCGTTGTCGTAGGCCAGGCTCGGTGCGATCGCCTCCATCCCGGCCCACATGGGTGACTGGCGGGCGCCCTGGATCGTCTGCTCGGCCATGCCGGTGAGCCGGAGGAAGAGCTCGACGGCGTCGCCGCGTCGCCCCTGCGCGAGCGCCTCGGCCAGGTTCGCGGTGTACTCGGCCTGCTGTGCGGCGCCGCCCTCCAGGAAGTCGGCGAACGGCACCTCGTACACCGCGACCTGACGCACCGGCAGCCCGCTCGCCGCCGCGTCGAGCACGAGCGCACCGCCCGACGAGACGCCGCACAGGGCCGCCTCGCCGCCCACCGCCTCGATCAGCGCGGCGAGATCCTCGACCTCGCGCTCCACCGTGTACGGCGCCGTGTCCCCGCTCTCTCCGCGTCCGCGCCTGTCGTAGGCGACGACCCTGAAGCGGTCGGACAGAGGCACGGCGAGCGGTGCCACCGTGCCCCCGGTGGACATCGCCCCACTGACGAGGATCACGACCGGACCCTCACCCGTGATCTGGTAGGCGATGGAGGTGCCGTCGGCCGAAATGGTCTTCTTGTCCATGCTTGTGCAGGTTGCCGCACGGCGCGGATCTAACCGCTCACGACACTTCGACTTCGTAGAAGCAGAGGTGGTCCTTGATCGCGGTCACGTCCGGCTTCGGGTCCGGGTACGACCAGACGAGGTCCGTCGCGTCCGGCAGCGACCAGTAGGAGGCGGTTCCCTTGAAGGGGCAGTAGGTGTGCGTCTCGGAGGGTGTCAGCAGGTCCAGGCGTACGTCCTCGGGCGGGATGTAGTACCGCGCGGGGCAGCCTGTCTCCCGCAGGATGAGCGGGCGGTCGCTCTCGGCCAGGATCTGGTCGCCGTGAAGCACCCGCACGCGTCGCGTGCCCTGCTCGATCGTGATCTCGTGTCCTTGAGCCATACCGGAAAAGCGCTCGCGGGCCCCCGGTTCTTCCCGCGTACGGTGGCTGCATGCGAATCTGCGTCTTCCTCTCCGCCGCCGACCTCGACGACCGTTACACGCGCCCCGCGCGCGAGTTCGCGAAACTGCTGGGCAAGGGCGGGCACGCGCTCGTGTGGGGCGGCTCCGACGTCGGGCTGATGAAGGTCGTCGCCGACGGGGTGCAGGAGGCGGGTGGTCGGCTCGTCGGGGTCTCCGTCGAGTTCCTGGCGGCCAAGGCGCGCGCCGGTGTCGACGAGATGGTCATCGCCAAGGACCTCGCCGAGCGCAAGAGGCTGCTGCTGGAGAAGGCCGACGCGGTGGTGATCATGGTCGGCGGCACGGGGACCCTGGACGAGGCGACGGAGATCCTGGAGCTGAAGAAGCACGGTCACACCGACAAGCCGGTGGTGCTGCTCAACACCGCGGGGTTCTACGACGGCCTGAAGGAGCAGTTCCGGCGCATGGAGGACGAGGGTTTCCTGCCCCGCCCGCTGACCGACCTGGTGTTCTTCGCGGAGGAGCCGGTGGGCGCGCTGGCCTACCTGGAGGAGAGCCAGGGGATCGAGTGACCTCCTCCTGATGCGAGCATGGCGGGCATGGCTACTCATGTGATCACCGGAGCGGGCTCCGGCATCGGCGCGGCCGTCGCCCGCCGCCTGCACGCGCGCGGGGACGAGCTCGTCCTGCACGCGCGCGACGCGGGCCGTGCGAAGGAGCTGACGGCCGAGTTTCCCGGCGCTAGGACCCTGGTCGGCGACCTGGCGGACCCGGACAAGCTGTCCTGGGCCTTCTCCCACCAGTCCCTGCCCGACCGGGTGGACTCCCTGCTCCACATCGCCGGGGTCGTGGACCTGGGCCCGGTGGGCGACCTGACCCCGAAGACCTGGCGCCACCAGCTCAACGTCAACCTGATCTCCCCGGCCGAGCTGACCCGCCACTTCCTCCCCCAACTCCGCGCCACCGGCGGCCACGTGATCTTCGTGAACTCCGGCGCCGGCCTCAACGCCCACGCCGGCTGGTCCGCGTACGCCGCCTCCAAGCACGGCCTCAAGGCCCTCGCGGACTCCCTCCGCCACGAGGAACACGGCAACGGGGTCCGGGTGACCACCGTCTATCCCGGGCGCACGGCGAGCCCCATGCAGGCCAAGGTCCACCAGCAGGAGGGCAAGGAGTACGACGCCTCGAAGTGGATCGACCCCGAGTCGGTGGCGACGACGATCCTGATGGCCCTGGACCTGCCGAGGGACGCGGAGGTCAACGATCTGACGGTGCGGCCGGGGCGCTGACGCGGCTCGGGTGGTGAAACCGGGGGCCGCCGGTTACATACGCTGTCCAGGTGAGTGACAACACCCAGTTCACCTTCGCCCCCGCCACCGGCGTCGGCTCCATGCCCGGCGGTGACGCCCGTGAGGCCGCCAAGACCGTGACCGGGTCCTTCGAGGACTTCCCGCACCTCGCCGAGCTGCCCGCCCGCGGACCCGGTGCGGACATGATCGGGCGGTCCGCCGGAATGCTCGTCGAGCTGTACGCGCGCGTGGAGCCCAGCGGGTGGCGGCTCGGGGACCGGCCGGGGCGGGACACCAGGCGGGCCCGGTCGTGGCTGGGGGAGGACCTCGACGCGCTGGAGGAGCACACGCAGGAGTACGAGGGGCTGCTGAAGGTCCAGGCCGTGGGGCCGTGGACGCTGGCCGCCGCGCTGGAGCTGAGGAACGGCGAGGCCGCCCTCTCCGACGCCGGCGCCTGCCGCGACCTGGCAGCCTCCCTCGCCGAAGGGCTGCGGCTGCATCTGGAGGAGGTCCGGCGGCGCGTACCCGGCGCCCGCATCGTCCTCCAGCTCGACGAGCCCTCCCTCGTCGCCGTACTGCGCGGCCAGGTCAGGTCCGCCAGCGGCTACCGCACCCACCGGGCCGTGGACCGGCAGATCGTCGAGGCCACCCTCCGCGACGTCGTCGGGGTTCACGGCGACGACCCCGTCGTGGTCCACTCGTGCGCACCGGACGTCCCGTTCGCCCTGCTGCGCCGGGCGGGCGCGGCGGCGATCTCCTTCGACTTCTCCCTTCTCACCGAGCGTGACGACGACGCGATCGGTGAGGCGGTGGAAGGGGGCACGCGGCTCTTCGCCGGTGTCGTCCCGGGCACGGACGGCCCGTTGTCAGACCCTGCCGGTAGCGTCATGGGTGTCAGGACGTTGTGGCGCAGGCTGGGGCTGTCACCGGGGCTTCTCGCGGAGGCGGTCACGCTCACGCCGTCGTGCGGACTCGCGGGGGCCTCCCCCGAGTATGCGCGGGGGGCTCTCGCCCACTGTGTCCGGGCGGCGAGATCCCTCGCGGACAACCCAGAGTAACGGGAGGACATTACGGTGGCCGGCGACAAGCAAGCGGAGACGACGGTGCCCGCCGAGGCACGGGAGCAGCACGCGAAGCTCGCTGAGCAGATCGAGGAGCACCGCTTCCGGTACTACGTGAAGGACGCTCCCGTCATCAGCGACGCGGAGTTCGACAAGCTCCTGCGCTCGCTCGAAGCGCTGGAGGACGAGCATCCGGAGCTGCGCACCCCGGACTCGCCGACCCAGAAGGTCGCGGGCGCGTACGAGACGGAGTTCACGGCGGTCCAGCACCGCGAGCGGATGCTCTCGCTCGACAACGCCTTCGACGACCTGGAGCTGGCCGCCTGGGCCGAGCGCGTCCACAAGGACGTCGGCACGTCGAAGTTCCACTTCCTGTGCGAACTCAAGGTCGACGGCCTCGCCGTCAACCTCACCTACGAGCAGGGCCGCCTCACGCGCGCGGCAACTCGGGGCGACGGCCGCACCGGTGAGGACATCACGCCCAATGTCCGTACGATCGCGGACATCCCGGACCGGCTGAGCGGCGACCGCATCCCGGACCTGGTGGAGATCCGCGGCGAGGTCTACTTCCCGATGGAGAAGTTCGAGGAGCTCAACGCCCGCCTGGTCGAGGCCGGCGACAAGCCCTTCGCCAACCCGCGCAACGCCGCCGCCGGTTCGCTCCGCCAGAAGGACCCGCGCGTCACCGCGACCCGCCCCCTGCACATGGTGGTCCACGGCATCGGCGCCCTGGAGGGCTTCGACGGCATGACCCGCCTCTCGGAGGCGTACGACCTGCTGAAGACCTGGGGCCTGCCCACCGCCCGGCACAACAAGGTGGTCGACGACCTCGACGGCGTCCGGGAGTTCATCGCCTACTTCGGCGAGAACCGGCACTCCGTGGAGCACGAGATCGACGGCGTCGTCGTCAAGCTCGACGAGATCCCCCTCCAGGGCCGCCTCGGCTCCACCTCGCGCGCGCCGCGCTGGGCGATCGCGTACAAGTACGCGCCGGAGGAGGTCAACACCAAGCTCATCAACATCCGAGTGGGCGTGGGCCGTACGGGCCGGGTCACGCCGTATGCCCAGGTCGAGCCGGTCACGGTCGCGGGCTCGGAGGTCGAGTTCGCCACCCTGCACAACCAGGACGTCGTGAAGCTGAAGGGCGTCCTCATCGGTGACACGGTGGTGCTGCGCAAGGCCGGTGACGTCATCCCCGAGATCCTCGGGCCCGTCGTCGACCTGCGCGACGGCAGCGAGCGCGAGTTCGTGATGCCGGCCGAGTGCCCCGAGTGCGGTACGGCGCTTCGGCCCATGAAGGAGGGCGACGTCGACCTGCGCTGTCCGAACGCCCGTACCTGCCCGGCCCAGTTGCGCGAGCGCCTGTTCTACCTCGCGGGCCGCAAGGCGCTGGACATCGAGCACTTCGGCTATGTCGCCGCCGCCGCGCTCACCAAGCCGCTGGAGCCGGCCGAGCCGCCGCTGGTGGACGAGGGCGACCTGTTCGACCTGACCGTCGAGCAGCTGCTGCCCATCAAGGCGTACGTCCTCGACCAGGACAGCGGGCTGCCCAAGCGCGACCCGAAGACCGGCGAGGAGAAGATCGCCACGGTCTTCGCCAACCAGCAGGGCGAACCGAAGAAGAACGCGATCGCGATGCTGGAGAACATCGCCGCCGCCAAGCAACGCCCGCTCGCGCGTATCCTCACCGGCCTGTCGATCCGTCACGTCGGACCGGTCGCCGCCGAGGCGCTGGCCCGCGAGTTCCGCTCCATCGGCCGCATCGAACAGGCCAGTGAGGAGGAGTTGGCGAACACCGACGGCGTGGGCCCGATCATCGCGGCCTCGCTCAAGGAGTGGTTCGCCGAGGAGTGGCACCAGGAGATCCTTCGCAAGTGGAAGGCCGCCGGCGTCCGCACGGAGGAGGAGGGCTCCGGCGAGGACGAGGGGCCGCGCCCGCTGGAAGGGCTTACCGTCGTCGTCACCGGCACGCTGGAGCACTTCACCCGTGACGGCGCCAAGGATGCGCTGCAAAGTCGCGGAGCGAAGGTGACCGGTTCCGTTTCGAAGAAGACATCTTTTGTTGTCGTAGGTGACAGCCCGGGGTCCAAATACGACAAGGCCATGCAGCTCAAGGTGCCTGTTCTGAACGAGGACGGATTCAAAGTCCTGCTGGAACAGGGGCCCGAAGCGGCGGCCGAAGTTGCCCTCCCCACAGAGGAGTAACGGTTGAAGGCCACCCGATAGGCGCATACCAGATGCATACGGGTGGCTGGGGCGCATTCGGGCAACCGTCGACGACCGGGGCCCGTGGAAGCCTTCTGCGGCCTACTGTTGAGGGGTGCGCCTGCCGTGCCCAGCTGCGGTTGGGGCATCCCCTTGCTCTTGAAGGGCTTTTGCAGGGAGGGGGAAGGGTTTTCCAACGCGGTGCCGTTGAGGGTTGTTGTCGGGCATCGGGCCGCGTGGCGTGGGCACCGCCGGCTGTGAGAGGGACGGGAATGGAACCGACCGAGAGTGCCGCCCCGGACTCACGACTGCGCCGGCTCGCCGGCGCATGGCGAGGGTGGGCGACGCGGACCGCGCAACGTTCGCGCGCGGAAAGAGGCGCGGGGAGCGCCGCCGGACCGCACACCGTGGCGGACGGCGGCGCCGCCGCGCGCGCCGCCGGGCTGCCGGGGTCCGACCACGAACGGCACCTGTCCTGGCCCGCGCTGCCCGCGGCGGTCGTCGCGGCGGCCGGGTTCGTGCTGGGCGCCGGGTTCTACCGGGCGTTCACCGGAAACCACGCCCTCTTCCCGTCCGGCACCGTCGGTTGGTCCCTGGCGGTGCTGACCGGCGTCATCGTCGGCCATCTGGTGGCGCTCGGCCGCGCCCGCTGGTGGGGCGGCACCGGCTCCGGCGCCGCGCTCACCCTCGCCGTGCTGATGCTGTACGGCTGGGTGCCCGCGGGCATGGTCAGCCTCACCGTCGTCGTCCTGGTCGGCATCGCCCGCCGGGGCCGCTGGCGGCAGGGCGTACTGCACGGCGCGGTGGACATCCTCGGCATCGCCGCCGGCGCCCTCGTGCTGGCCGCCTTCGGCCGCGTGCCCACCGTCGAGAACCCCTGGAACCCCGACACCTGGACGCTCTACACCGCCCCCGGCGTGGTGCTCGTCGCCGCCGCATACCTGGCGGTCACCCGCGTCCTGCTCTGGTATCTGCACACCCCGCACGGCGGCCTGCCCACCGTCGCCCGCACCGCCCTCGTCAGGCAGGGCCTGGTCGCCGTCGCGCTGCTCGGCATCGCACCGCTGGTGTGCGTTGTCGCCATCGCCAAGCCCCTGTTGCTGCCGCTGTTCTCCATCCCCCTCATCGCCCTGGACTCCACCCTGTGGATCGCCCGGGCCAGGGCGGAGGAGCAGCTGCGCGACCCGCTGACCGGGCTGCCCAACCGGCAGTGGCTGCTGGAGCGCATCTGGACCGCGCTCGACGACGCCGAGCGCATCGGCGCCCGGTCCGCCCTGATGCTGATCGACCTCGACCGGTTCCGATCGGTCAACGACACGCTCGGTCATCTCGCCGGTGACCGGTTGCTGCTGCAGATAGCGGACCGACTGCGGCTCGCCCTGCCGCGCGGAGCGGAGGCCGCGCGGCTCGGCGGCGACGAGTTCGCCGTCTTACTGCCGGTCGCCGACTCCACGACGTCCGCGACCCGGGTCGCCCGCGGCCTGGTCACCGCCCTCAGCTCCCCGCTCGACCTCGACGGGCTCACCCTGGTCCTGGAGGCCAGCGCCGGAGTCGCCGTCTTCCCCGACCACGCCCTCGACGCCGAGGGGTTGCTGCGGCGCGCGGACGTGGCGATGTACCAGGCGAAGCGGGACCGTACGGGCGTAGAGGTCTACGAGTCGAAGCGGGACTCCAACACCCCGGACCGGCTGGGCCTGCTGGGGGATCTGCGCCGGGCGCTCGACGCGCACGAGGTCGAACTGCACTACCAGCCGAAGGTCCGCTTCGACGGACAGGTCGCCGGCCTTGAGGCGTTGGTGCGCTGGGTGCATCCCGAACGCGGGAAGGTGCCGCCGGACGAGTTCATAGCGATCGCCGAGTCGTCCGGTCTGATGCCGCATCTGACGGAGTACGTGCTGGAGACGGCGCTCGGGCAGGTGGCGCAGTGGCGCTCGCAGGGTCTGTTCGTGCCGGTGGCGGTCAATGTCTCGCCCCGTGACGTCCACACCCCCGGATTCGCGGGTTCCGTCGCGGCGCGGCTGGCCCGGCACGGTGTTCCGGCGGGAGCGCTCCAGCTGGAGATAACGGAACACGTCCTCCTGGAGGACCCGCAGCGGGCCGCCGACACGCTCGCCGGGCTGACCGGGCACGGCGTGAAGATGTCCCTGGACGACTTCGGCACGGGGTACTCGTCCCTCGTGCACCTCAGACGGCTGCCGGTGAGCGAGCTGAAGATCGACCGCTCGTTCGTGGCGCGGCTCGCGTTCGACGTCGAGGACGCGGAGATCGTGCGCTGCACGGTGGACCTGGCGCACTCCCTCGGTCTGCTCGTCGTCGCCGAGGGCGTCGAGGACGACGAGACCTGGGAACGCCTGCGGGACCTGGGCTGCGACGCCGTCCAGGGGTGGCTGGTCGCGGCGGCGATGCCGCCGGAGGAGACGACGGCTTGGCTGCGGGCACGGGGTTCGCGGGGGTGGCAGAGGCCTCGGGCGGCGCTTCCTGCCGCCGAGTAACTTGTGGGGCGTACATGTGAGTGCCGGGGCAGGCGTACGCCCGCCCCGGGGAATCCGTTTCACGGGCACAGGCCCCCGCCCCATAGGATTGGGCCCAAACACCACACACTCACCCCAGAGGATCGCTGCATGCCTGGCATCACGCGCGAGGAGGTCGCCCACCTCGCACGGCTGGCGCGTCTGGAGCTGAAGCCCGAAGAGCTCGAGCACTTCGCGGGACAGCTGGACGACATCATCGGCGCGGTCGCACGCGTCAGTGAGGTCGCCGACCAAGACGTACCGCCGACCTCGCACCCGCTCCCGCTGACGAACGTCATGCGCGTGGACGAGGTCCGTCCGTCGCTCACCCCCGAGCAGGCGCTCTCCGGCGCCCCGGCCCAGGAGCAGCAGCGTTTCAAGGTGCCGCAGATCCTGGGGGAGGACTAACCGCCATGACGGACAACATCATCAAGCTCACGGCCGCCGAGACCGCCGCGAAGATCGCTTCCGGTGAGCTCACGGCCGTGCAGGTCGCCGAGGCCCACCTCGCCCGCATCGAGGCCGTCGACGAGAAGGTGCACGCCTTCCTGCACGTCGACCGCGAGGGCGCCCTCGCGCAGGCCCGCGCCGTCGACGACAAGCGCGCCAAGGGCGAGAAGCTCGGCCCGCTGGCCGGCGTCCCGCTCGCGCTGAAGGACATCTTCACCACCGAGGGCATTCCGACGACCGTCGGCTCGAAGATCCTTGAGGGGTGGATTCCGCCGTACGACGCCACCCTCACCAAGCGTCTGAAGGCCGCTGACGTCGTCATTCTCGGCAAGACCAACATGGACGAGTTCGCCATGGGGTCCTCCACCGAGAACAGCGCGTACGGCCCGACCGGCAACCCCTGGGACCTCACCAAGATCCCCGGCGGCTCCGGTGGCGGCTCCTCCGCCGCGCTCGCCTCCTTCCAGGCGCCCCTCGCCATCGGCACCGACACCGGCGGCTCCATCCGCCAGCCCGCCTCCGTCACCGGCACGGTCGGCGTGAAGCCGACGTACGGGGCCGTCTCGCGCTACGGCATGGTCGCCTTCTCGTCCTCCCTCGACCAGGGCGGGCCCTGTGCCCGTACGGTCCTGGACGCGGCCCTGCTCCACGAGGTCATCGCCGGGCACGACCCGCTCGACTCCACGTCGATCGACGCCCCGGTCCCGCCGGTCGTCGAGGCCGCCCGCAACGGCAGCGTCGCCGGCATGCGCGTCGGCGTCGTCAAGCAGTTCCGCGGCGAGGGCTACCAGGCCGGCGTCATCCAGCGGTTCGACGAGTCCGTCGAGCTGCTCAAGGGGCTGGGCGCCGAGATCGTCGAGCTGGACTGTCCGTCCTTCGACCTCGCGCTCTCCGCGTACTACCTGATCGCGCCCTCCGAGTGCTCCTCCAACCTCGCCCGCTTCGACGGCCTGCGCTACGGCCTGCGCAACGGCGACGACGGCACGCGCTCCGCCGAGGAGGTCACCTCCCTCACCCGTGAGGCGGGCTTCGGCCCCGAGGTGAAGCGCCGCATCATGCTCGGCACGTACGCGCTCAGCTCCGGCTACTACGACGCGTACTACGGCAGCGCCCAGAAGGTCCGCACGCTCATCACGCGCGACTTCGAGAAGGCCTTCGAGCAGGTGGATGTCATCGTCTCCCCGACGACGCCGACCACCGCCTTCGCGATCGGCGAGCGCGCCGACGACCCGATGGCGATGTACCTCGCCGACCTCTGCACCATCCCGACGAACCTCGCGGGCAACTCGGCCATGTCCCTGCCCTGCGGTCTGGCCCCGGAGGACAACCTCCCGGTCGGCCTGCAGATCATCGCCCCGGCGATGAAGGACGACCGCCTGTACAAGGTCGGCGCCGCCGTCGAGGCCGCCTTCGTGGAAAAGTGGGGGCACCCGCTGCTCGAGGAGGCTCCGTCGCTGTGAGTAAGGCACTGTCCAAGGCCAAGGGCTTCAAGAAGTCCAAGTCCGGTCTGTACCTGTCCATGGCCACCACCGCGTTCGGTGCGGTCAACGTCGCCAAGCAGGCCAAGAAGGCCCGCGTGGAGAGCGACACGCTGCGCCTGATCGACGCCGCCGTGTCCGCCGCCGCGATCGTCAGCGGCCTCGCCATCCTCTACCGCGAGCTGAAGCGGCTGGGCGACGACGACGTCCTGCTGGGCTGAGAGGGAAGTTTCACCGTGACCACCACGACCGACCTGGTGTCGTACGAGGACGCGCTTGCGTCGTACGACCCCGTCATGGGCCTTGAGGTCCATGTCGAACTCGGCACCAAGACCAAGATGTTCTGCGGTTGTTCGACCGAACTCGGTCAGGACGCCAACACGCAGACCTGCCCCGTCTGCCTCGGCCTGCCCGGCGCGCTTCCGGTCGTCAACGCGACCGGCGTCGAGTCCGCGATCAAGATCGGTCTCGCGCTGAACTGCGAGATCGCCGAGTGGTGCCGCTTCGCCCGGAAGAACTACTTCTATCCGGACATGCCGAAGAACTTCCAGACCTCCCAGTACGACGAGCCGATCGCCTTCAACGGCTACCTCGACGTCCAGCTGGAGGACGGCGAGACCTTCCGCGTGGAGATCGAGCGCGCCCACATGGAGGAGGACACCGGCAAGTCGACGCACGTCGGCGGCGCGACGGGCCGTATCCACGGCGCCTCGCACTCGCTGCTCGACTACAACCGCGCCGGCATCCCGCTCATCGAGATCGTCACCAAGCCGATCGAGGGTGCGGGCGAGCGCGCCCCCGAGGTCGCCAAGGCGTACGTCCGTGAGCTGCGCGAGCTCATCAAGGCGCTCGGGGTGTCGGAAGCCCGCATGGAGATGGGGCAGATGCGCTGCGACGTGAACCTGTCGCTGCGCCCGAACGGCACCGAAAAGTTCGGCACGCGTTCCGAGACGAAGAACGTGAACTCGCTGCGTTCCGTGGAGCGTGCGGCCCGCTTCGAGATCCAGCGGCACGCGGCCGTCCTCAGCAGCGGCGGCACGATCATCCAGGAGACCCGGCACTTCCACGAGGACACGGGGTCCACGACCTCGGGCCGGGTGAAGGAAGAGGCCGAGGACTACCGGTACTTCCCCGAGCCGGACCTCGTCCCGGTGGCTCCGTCCCGCGAGTGGGTCGAGGAGATCCGCGCCGGGCTGCCGGAGATGCCGCTGGCCCGCCGCACCCGGCTGCTCGCCGAGTGGGGCATCTCCACCGTCGAGATGCAGGCGATCCTCAACGCCGGTGCGCTGGACCCGATCGTCGCCACGATCGACGCCGGTGCCGACGCCGCCTCCGCCCGCAAGTGGTGGATGGGCGAACTGGCGCGCAGCGCCAACGAGTCGGGCACGTCGCTCGACGAGCTGGCCATCACGCCGGTCCAGGTCGCCCGCGTCTCCGAGCTGGTCTCGAAGGGCGACCTCAACGACAAGCTGGCCCGCCAGGTCATCGAGGGCGTTCTCGCGGGCGAAGGCACCCCGGACGAGGTCGTCGACAAGCGCGGTCTGAAGGTCGTCTCCGACGAGGGCGCGCTCACCACCGCCGTCGAGGAGGCCATCGCCGGCAACCCGGGCATCGCCGACAAGATCCGCGGCGGCAAGGTGGCCGCGGCCGGCGCCCTGGTCGGCGCGGTCATGAAGGCGACCCGGGGCCAGGCCGACGCCGCGCGCGTCAAGGAACTGATCCTGGAGAAGCTGGGCGTCAGCGAGGGCTGAGCGCCGAGACCCGGACAAGCGGCCCCGGAGGCAGTACCTCCGGGGCCGTTGTCGTGCTCACAGGGTCACTTACGGCGTCCTACGAGCCGTACGAAGCCCAGCGCGCGGCCCTCGTCGAGCCGCACCATCTCGCCGACCCGGCGGGCCATCGTGCGATGGAACTCCTCGGGGCTCTCCTCGGCGATCACGTCGCACCACAGCAGCCAGTCCCGCCAGCCGTCGTCCAGCCAGTCGGCCGCCTCGACCTCGACGGCGCCACTGCGCGTCCAGTGCCGGCGCCACCAGTCGGCGGAGTGGAAGCACCAGAAGTCGGGCTCCCACCACGGCCCCAGATGCTCGGGCGGCTCGATGCCGTCCGGCTCCTCCCGCAGCGCCGGCACGACGACGCCGATCCGCCCGCCCGGCTTCAACAGGCGGGTGAGCGTGGGCAGATACAGGTCGTTCGTACCGAAGTACTGGTACGCGTCGATGCTCACGATCGCATCGAAGCTGCCCTCGGCGAACGGCAGGTCGTGCGCCTCGGCGTGTACCGGCAGCACACGGTCGGCGAAGCCCGCCTCGGCCACGCGCCGGGCGTTGTCGTCGGGCTTGATCCACAGGTCGGCGGCGGTGACCTGGGCGTTGTACTCCCTGGCCAGGAAGACGGAGGTCATCGCCCGGCCGCAGCCCAGGTCGAGGACGCGCGCACAGGGGCGCAGGGCGTCCAGGCCGAGGGCGGGGGCCAGCCACTCCAGCAGCCAGAGTGCGTTCGGGCCCATCTGGTTGTCGACGACCCAGCGGGGGTCGTAGCTGTTGCTGCGCGGGTAGCGGGGGTGGGTCAGCCGCTTGGCGAGATCCTCATTCGAGGGCCCCGTCGCCGGCGGGATGATGTCTGGCATCGGTGAACGGGCTCCTTGAGTCCGGGGAAGCGGAAGGGGATACGGAGGAGCTCGGTCGGACGCTCAAACAATGCACCTGCCCAGGTCGGCGGCGGTGTGCCGCGGTCATGGCTGACCTTCGGAAGCTAGCAGCCCGCCCTTCGGACCGGCATCTGGTTTCTCAGCGCGACGCGCTACGCTCGCCCGCCATGAGTGGACGCGGTGATTCCGAGATATCCGAGACGCGGGAGGAGCAGGCGGAGCAGCCCGAGGCGCTGGAGGACGAGCGCGACGAAGACCTGGCGGACGTCGGGGATCCGGCGCAGGTGGCGCGGCGGGCCCGCTGGACGGCGGTCGTGACCGGCATGCTCCTCGCCCTGGCGGGGCTGGCCGCATCGACCCTTCGTGCCACAGGTTCCGCCCCGGCCCTCGTCCCGGCCGCCTACGCCTTCGGGGCCGCTGTCTGCGCGCTCGCCGCGTTCCTGGGGTCCCGGGGTCGTACCCGGCGGGCGCTGTGGCTGCTGGTCGGCGGAGTGATGGTGATGGCGATGGGCGACCAGTTCGACTGATGTGAGAGGCGTCACGCGTGAACGACAGAGCGGCCGTTACTGTCCTGTGATCTGCCTCCCACTCGTGTGAATAAACCCATGAACGCGCTAAACGATCTCCACCGCCTGCCAGAGTTTGCCTCACATCGCTCATGCGTTCTTTGCGGGCTGTTCACTTTTCTGAACGACTGATCCCGGTCAAAGATCCACACATAGTCCCCGGGAGCACGTCCGTGGCAGCTCTTGCACGCCGGTGTGTCCGACGTCGCCTCGTCGCCGTACTGCTCTGGCTGCTCGCCTTCGGCGGGGCGACCGCGGCCGCCGCCGTCACGGGCTCCGCGTACTCGAACGACTACCACGTCCCCGGCACCGAGTCCGGCCGTGCCACCCAGCTCCTGGAGGACGGCTTCCCCGGCCTCGGCGGCGACAGTGACACCGTTGTCTGGCACACCACGTCCGGCACCGTCCGCGCCGCCGACGTCGAACAGACCATGACCCGCACCCTGGACGAGATCGCGGAGCTGCCCGGTGTCGCGACCGTCGGCGGCCCGTACGGCAAGCAGGGCGCCGCCCGGATCAGCGAGGACGGGCACACGGCGTACGCCGTCGTCACCTTCGACGACAGCGCCGAGAACCTCGACAAGGGCGAGGCGCAGGCCGTCGTGAACGCCGCGAGGGAGGCCGAGGCCGACGGGCTCCAGGTGGAGCTGGGCGGCAGCGCCGTCGGGCTCACCGAGTCGCCGGGCGGGCATCTCGCCGAGGCCGTCGGGGTGGCCGTCGCCGCGGTCGTGCTGTTCCTCGCCTTCGGCTCGCTCGCCGCCTCGCTGCTGCCCATCGCCACCGCGCTGGTGAGCGTCGGCACCGCGTACGCCGGGATCGTGCTGCTCGGGCACACCATGACCGTGGCCGACTTCGCGCCCATGCTCGGGATGCTCATCGGGCTCGGCGTCGGCATCGACTACGCGCTGTTCATCGTCACCAGACACCGCCGCGGACTGAAACGCGGACTGGCCGTCACCGAGTCGATCACGAACGCCGTGGCCACCACCGGACGTGCGGTCGTGTTCGCGGGTGCCACGGTGTGCATCGCCCTGCTCGGGATGCTGATCCTGCAGCTGAGCTTCCTGGGCGGCGTCGCGATAGCCGCGTCCCTGACCGTGGTCCTGACGGTCGCCGCCTCCGTGACCCTGCTGCCCGCCCTGCTGTCCTTCATCGGCATGCGCGCCCTGAGCCGCCGCGAGCGGCGCCGGCTGGTCGAGCACGGGCCCGAGCCCGAGCTGCCGACCGGGTTCGCCGCCCGCTGGTCGGCGTTCGTCGAGCGCCACCCCAAGGCGCTCGGCGCGATCGCCCTCGCCGTCATCACGGTCCTCGCCCTGCCCACCCTCGGCCTGCGCCTCGGCACCTCCGACCAGGGCAACAACCCGGAGTCCTCCACCACCCGCCAGGCCTACGACCTCCTCGCCGACGGATTCGGCCCCGGCGTGAACGGCCCGCTCACCCTCGTCACCCAGGTCGACGGCGGCGACGACAAGCTCGCCCTGGACAACCTCGACGCCACCCTGCGGGGCACCGAGGGCGTCGCGTCGGTGACCCCGGTGACGTACAACGCCGAGGGTGACACCGCGTACCTCACCGTCGTACCGGAGTCCTCCCCGCAGTCACGGCAGACCAGCGAGCTCGTCGACCGGCTGCGCGACGAGGACCTGCCGCGCGCCGAGACCGGCACCTCGCTCGATGTGCACGTCGGCGGCATGACGGCCGGCTACGACGACTTCGCCGACGTGATCGTCGGCAAGCTGCCGCTGTTCGTGGGCGTCGTCATCGGCCTGGGCTGTCTGCTGCTCCTGCTCGCCTTCCGGTCCGTCGGGATCCCCCTGAAGGCCGCCGCGATGAACGTTGCCGCCGTCGCCGCCGCCTTCGGTGTCGTCGTCGCGATCTTCCAGTGGGGCTGGGGCAGCGAGCTCCTCGGGCTGGGCCGCGCGGGCCCGATCGAGCCCTTCCTTCCGGTGATCATGGTGTCGGTGCTGTTCGGCCTGTCCATGGACTACCAGGTCTTCCTGGTCAGCCGGATGTACGAGGAGTGGCTGGAGACCGGCGACAACCGGCGGGCCGTGCGGATCGGCCTCGCCGAGACCGGCCGGGTGATCAACTCCGCCGCGGTCATCATGATCTCGGTCTTCCTCGCCTTCGTCCTCAGCGGCGACCGCGTGATCGCCATGTTCGGCATCGCGCTGGCCGCAGCCGTCGCCCTGGACGCCTTCGTCCTGCGCACCCTCCTCGTCCCCGCCCTGATGCACATGCTCGGCGGCGCCAACTGGTGGCTGCCCCGCTGGCTCGACCGGCGCCTGCCCCGCATCAGCATCGAGCCGCCCGAGTCCCGCGCCGCCCATGAGAGGCTGGCCGCCGCGACGGACGCCGAGGTGGCGGACGTGCTGGCCAAGGAGGAGCGACAGCGGGATGTACGCGATATCGCTGGGTGACGACGGAGCCGAACTGCGCCCCCTGGAGCCCTGGTACGCCGAGGAGTTCCTCGCCCACCTGGAGCGGGGGCGCGACTTCATCAACCAGTACATCCCCTTCGGGGCGAAGGCCACGGACGTGGACTCCGCGCGCGAGGTGCTCCAGCGCTACGCCGACATGCGCGCCGCCGACATCGGCTCCCTGCACGGCATCTGGCTGGACGGCAAACTCGTCGGCGGGGTGCTCTTCCTCAACTTCGACGCCGAGAACGGCAACGCCGAGGTCGGCTGCTGGCTGGAGCCCGCCGGCACCGGACGCGGGCTCGTCACGCGCGCGATGCGTGTCCTCATCGACTTCGCGATCGAGCAGCGCCGCATCCACCGCGTCGAGTGGATCGCGTCCGCCGGGAACACGCCGAGCCTCGATGTCGCCCGGAGGCTCGGAATGACCCGCGAAGGGGTGCGCCGGGAGAGCTACCCCTATCGTGGGGTGCGGCACGACCTCGAGGTGTGGTCGATCCTGGCCCCCGAGTGGCGTGAGGCACGCACGCGTGCCGCTCACAACGACCGATAAGAGGCCTCGGCGAAAATTAAGAGACCTCTCAGACAGCGTCCGTACGGTGCGAGGCATGGGAACGAAGACAGTGGACGAGAGCGGAGCCGACTCCGGCACCGAGGCGAAGACCGACGAGGAGAAGGTGGACGTCGTCAAGACGACCAAGGCCACTGAGGCCCCCGAGGCGACCGACTCCGACGAGGTGACGGAGAACGACGAGATCGAGGCCGAGGACGAGGTGACCGCCGAGGCCACGGAAGAGGGCCCCACCGGCGTCGGCCAGGGCGCGGGCGCGATCGTCTCCGCGGCGCTCGGCCTCGTCTCCCTGACCGGCGGCTGGATCGGTACGGTCGCCGCCGCCCGCGAGACCCTCGTCGGCCAGCTGGAGACCGCCTCGAACGCGAGCGTCGCCCAGCAGATCAAGGAGGTCTACGGCGACGCCTGGCAGACCTCCGCCGTGTGGGCCGGCGTGTTCGCGCTCGCCGCGCTGATCGTCGGCGTCGTGGTGCTCGCCCGTCCCGCCTTCGGCGCGCCCGGCAAGCCGCAGGCCACGTGGATCAAGTCGGTCGCCTGGGGCGGTGTCGCGCTCGGCGTCATCGGCCTGCTACTGGCCGTGCTCAAGTACACCGACGTCCTGCTCGGCCTGCCGACAGCGAGCTGAGTCACCGCAGGTCCCCGAGGGGTCCCAGGGCCGCCGTAAGCACCTCAGACGGCGCCCTGAGGCCCCTCACGCGTGTCTAAGGCCCCGCCCACCGGCGAAGATGCGGAACTCTCCCGATGTGGCGGACCCGCCTGGGAGACGAAGGTGGAGGCATCGCGCAATGCGACGCCAGAACCCGCGTCTCACCAGGGAAAACGAGGGACCACCCGTGTACGACTACGAGGGCCACCACATCCGTTCCGCCGAACTGATCCGCCGGGCCGAGCACGAGCGCCTGGTCCGTGAGGCCGTCCGCTCCCGCCGGGCGACCCGCCGCCAGGCCGGGGAACGCTCCGCTGAGGGGGTGGGGGAGGCGGAGTCGCATACTTGGCGCAGCCGAAGGCACCGACGTCCGCGTGCCGCGTGAAGGCGGGGGAGGCAATCCCAGCCCAGAGGGCGGCGCCCAAGACGCCGAGCCCGGCGAAAACCGTTGCCCATCTGCCCCCACCACGTGCGATGCTCGGCCAAGTGGAGAGCCGGTCCGTCAGCCCCGTATTCGTAGGTCGCGCAGCAGAGTTGGAGACGCTGCACGACTCCCTCGCCCGCGCCGCCGCAGGCGTTGGTGATCGGCGGCGAGGCCGGGGTCGGCAAGACCCGCCTCGTCGAGGAGTTCGCCGACGCGGCCGCCCGCGCGGGCGCCGTCGTCGTGCTCGGCGGCTGTGTCGAGATCGGCGCCGACGGACTGCCGTTCGCCCCGTTCTCCACCGCACTGCGCGCCCTGCGCCGCGAACTCCCCGACGAGCTCGCCGCCGCTGCCGCCGGCCAGGAGGAGGAACTGGCCCGGCTGCTGCCCGAGTTGGGCGAGACGGCGCCGGCCCGCGGCGCGGACCGGTCCGACGAGGAGGGCATGGCCCGCCTCTTCGAACTCACCGCCCGCCTCCTGGAACGCCTCGCCGCCGACCGCACCGTCGTCGTCGCCCTGGAGGACCTGCACTGGGCCGACGCCTCCACCCGCCACCTCCTCGCCTACCTCTTCCGCACCCTGCGCACCGGCCGCCTCGTCGTCCTGGCCACCTACCGCTCCGACGACATCCACCGCCGCCACCCCCTGCGCCCGCTCCTCGCCGAACTCGACCGCCTGCGCACGGTCCGCCGTATCGAAGTCGGCCGCTTCAACCGTGCCGAGGTCGGTCGCCAGATCGCCGGAATCCTGGCCTGCGAACCCGACCCGGCCCAGGTCGACGCGATCTTCGAACGCTCCGACGGCAACGCCTTCTTCGTCGAGGAACTCGCCGTCGCCGCCCACGAGGGCAGCTGCACCGGCCTCACCGACTCCCTGCGCGACCTGCTCCTGGTCCGCGTCGAGCGACTGCCCGAGAGCGCACAACGGGTCGCCCGGATCGTCGCCGAGGGCGGCTCCACCGTCGAGTACCCGCTGCTCGCCGCCGTCGCCCGGCTCGCCGAGGACGACCTCATCGAGGCGCTGCGGGCCGCCGTCAACGCCAACATCCTCGCCGCCGCGCCCGGCGGCGACGGCTACCGCTTCCGGCACTCCCTGGTCCGCGAGGCCGTCGGCGACGACCTGCTGCCCGGCGAGCGCTCCCGCCTCAACCGCCGCTACGCCGAGGCCCTGGAGACCGATCCGACGCTCGTCCCGGCCGACGAACGCGTCATGCGGCTGGCCAGCTACTGGTACCACGCCCACGACCCGGCCAAGGCCCTGCCCGCCGTCCTGGACGCCTCGGTCACCGCCCGCCGCCGGCACGCCCACTCCGAGCAACTGCGGCTGCTGGAACGCGCGATGGAGCTGTGGGACTCCGCCCCCGAGGACGTACGGGCCACGCTGCGCCCCGTCGACTACACCGAGGTCTATCCTCCCTGCGGCTGCGATCCCGCCACCACACCCCTGCGCTATCTCGACCTCATGGCCGAGGCCGCCGTCGCCGGACGGCTCTGCGGGGAGCGCGAACGCGCCCTGAAGATCACCAAGCGGGCCCTGCATCTGCTGGAGGAGGACGGCGACCCCCTGCGCGCCGCCTGGTTCTGGGTCCAGCGCTCCCGACTGGTCCAGGCCCAGGCCCGCGGCGACGGCTGGAAGGAGCTGGCCACCGCGCAGCAGCTGGTGCGCGGTCTGCCGCCGTCCGAGGTGCACGCCGAGGTGCTCGCCGCCGCCGCCAACTGGTCGATGCTGCGTGACCCCGGCCCCGACGCCATGTCCGCCGCCGAGCGGGCCGTCGAGTACGCGCGCATGGTCGGCGCCGAGGACATCGAACTCAACGCGCGGCTCACACTCGGCGGACTCATGGTCGACGCCGGCCAGATCGAGGCCGGACTGGCCCAGATGTACGAGGTCAAGGACGAGGCGCTGGCTCGCGGTCTCACCGCCGTGGTCGGACGCAGCCATGTGAACCTGCCGTCCGTCCTGGAAGGCGTCGGCCGCTCCGAGGAGGCCGTGGGCCTTCTGCGGGAGGGACTGCTGCTGACCCAGAAGACGGGCCTGCGCGACACCGAGGCCTGGATCTGGGCGAACCTCGCCGAGTCACTGATCGCCCTGGGCCGTTGGGACGAGGCCGTCGAGGCCGCGATCAACGCCCAGCGCACGGGGCGTGCCGCCAAGCCGCACGGCGGCGGCGCCAACAGCCTTGCCCACCTTGCGCTCTCCCGTGGCGAGGTCGGCGAGGCCGCCGGCCATCTGGCCGCCGCCCGCGCCACCTACGGCACCCACGACTCCGTGCCGCAGAGCAACCTGCCGATGGCCTGCCTCACCATCGGCATAGCCGCCGCCGAGGGCCGCCTCCTCGACGCCCGAGCCGAGGGTGACCGGGCCCTGAGCGCCGGCTTCCCACCCGGCACCCAGCGCTACGCCTGGCCGCTGCTGCTGGCCGCCGCCCTCGCCGAGTCCGACGCCCGCGCCCACACGCTGCCCGCCGCGCAGAAGGGCCGCGCCGCCTACCTGGAACGGCTCTTCGAGACCGTCCGCAAGCTCACCACGGGCGCACCCCTGTGGCTGGCCTACGACAAGTGGACCCGAGCCGAACTCGACCGCGCCCAGAGCCGGGCCACCGCCGACACCTGGTCGGACGTGGTCACCGCCTTCGAAGCCCTGGAGCGCCCCTACGACCTCGCCCAGGTACGCCACCGCCTCGCCGAGGCACTGCTGGAGATCGGCGGCGAGGACGAGCGCGCCCGCGCCACGGAACTGCTCCGCCTGACCCGGGCCACCGCCACCCACCTGGGTGCCCGCCCCCTCGCCGAGGCCACGGCCCACCTGGCCCAGCGGGCCCGCCTCTCCCTCACCGCGGCCCCGCCCCCGGCCGACCCGGCCGACTCCCTCGGCCTCACCACCCGGGAACGGGACGTCCTGCGTCTGGTCTCCGCCGGCCGCACCAACCGCCAGATCGCCGAGGAGCTCTTCATCTCCCCGAAGACGGCCAGCGTCCACGTTTCGAACATTCTCGGGAAGCTCGGCGTCTCAGGGAGAGGGGAAGCAGCCGCGATGGCGCATCGGATGGGGTTGTTCTCGGCTGAAACAGTCACATCCGGAACGAGAAGCTGAGGTTTACGCTGTAAGGGACGTCGCGTCGGCCAAGGGAGGTTCGGTGTTCAACGCCTTCGAGGAACTCTTCGCTCCCGGCCGCAAGCACACCCGCGACGAGCAGAACCGTCTGGAACTGACCCGTGAGGACGTCGGGGACAACGACCCCGGGCGGGGTCCGATAGATCTCGCGTCCGGGAAGGTGGTCGTACGGCCGCCCGAGCCGTCGGCGGAGGAGACAGACGGGGCGGAGTAGGGGGGCTCTCAGCTCACCTGCACCTCCAGAATCCGGTCGTCCCCGTCCTTGGGATCGCCCCGTCCGTCCGTGTTGCTCGTCGTCAGCCACAGCTTGTCGCCGCCCGCCGGGACGACCGTGCGCAGACGGCCGTACTCGCCCTCCAGGAACGCCTGCGGGTCCGCCGAGGCCTCCGTGCCGTTCAGCGGGATGCGCCACAGACGCTGGCCCTTCAGACCGGCCATCCAGACGGAGCCCTCGGCGTAGGCGACGCCACTGGGGGAGGCGTCGTCGGTGCCCCACTGGGCCAGCGGGTTCTGGTACTTGCTGTCGTCGGACTTGCCCTCGACCTCGGGCCAGCCGTAGTTGCCGCCCGGCTTGATCGCGTTCAGCTCGTCCCAGGTGTCCTGGCCGAACTCGGCGGCGAACAGGCGCTGTTGGGCGTCCCAGGCCAGGCCCTGCACATTCCGGTGGCCGTACGAGTACACCGGGGAGTTCGGGAAGGGGTTGCCGGGGGCCGGTTCGCCTTCCGGTGTCAGGCGCAGGATCTTGCCGCCCGTGGACTCCTTGTTCTGGGACAGCCCGGTGTCACCGCTCTCGCCCGTGCCCGCGTACAGCATCTTGTCCGGGCCGAAGGCGATCCGGCCGCCGTTGTGGATATAGCCCTTGGGGATGCCCTTGAAGATCGTGTCGGGCGCGCCCAGTTGCTCGCCGGACGGCCGCTGCTCGTCGTACAGCATGCGGACTATGCGGTTGTCCGAGGCCGAGGTGAAGTACGCGTAGACCATGTGGTCCGAGGCGTAGTCCGGCGACAGCGCCAGGCCCATGAGGCCGCCCTCGCCTGCCGGTGACACCCCCGGTACCTCGCCCAGTTCGGTCTTCTTGCCCGTCTCCCCGTCGACCCGCGTGATCGTGGCCTCGTCGCGGGAGGAGACGAGCAGGTCGCCGTCGGGGAGCGGGGCCAGGCCCCAGGGGGTGTTCAGGCCCTCGGCGACGGTGCGCACCACCTTGACCGTGCCCTGCGCGGGCGGGGTCTCCGCCGCCTGCCGGGTGGGCGACGATCCCGGATCCGCACTGCTGGACGCCCCGCTCTTGCCCTCGTCCGGCGTTCCCCCGCCGTCGGAGGAACAGCCGGCCGTCAGCAGGAGTGCGGCAGCGGCCGTCACGGCCGCCACAACTCGACGTTGCACGATCAAGGTCCCTTCGACGCGGCGGGTTCTACTTTTCTTACACCGCTCGCGCCTCAGAGGTTCCCGATCCGTGAACCTTGAATCAGAGCCGCCGGGGCCTTGCGGACGTCAGTCCCAGGATCCGCGCGCCCCCGGCAGCTCCGCCACCTCCGCCAGGTCCTCCCGCGTCAGCCGCAACCCCTCGGCCCCGGCGTTCTCCGTCACCCAGTGCTCCTGCTTGGCCCCCGGCACCGCGACCACGTTCCGTCCCTGCGCCAGCACCCACGCCAGCGCCACCTGCGCGGGCGTGACGCCGTCCCCGTGGCGGGCCGCGATCCGGCGCAGGCCGACGACGATCGGCTGGTTCGCCGCCATCATCTCCGCGGTGAAGCGCGGGTGCCGGGCGCGGACGTCGTCCGGTTCGAAGCCCTGCCCGGGGGTCAGCGTGCCGGTCAGGAAGCCGTTGCCCAGGGGCATGGCCGCGAGGAAGCCGACGCCACGCGCCTCGCACCACGGCAGCAGCGTCTCCAGCGACTCCGGCGACCACACCGACAGTTCCGCCTGCACGGCGCTCACCGGGAAGACCTGCTGCACCCGCCGCAACTGCCGGATCGTCGCGTCGTGCAGGCGCGCTCCGTTGCGGCGGCCGCCTCGCGCGCCCATCGCGCACAGCCCCAACGCCCGTACCTTTCCGGCCTGGACGAGTTCCGCCATCGCGCCCCACGTCTCCTCGACGGGAACTTCGGGGTCCGCGCGGTGCAGTTGGTAGAGGTCGATGACGTCCGTCTGCAGGCGGCGCAGAGAGGCGTCGCAGGCTCGCTTCACATAGCCGGGGCGGCCGTTGGCCACGATGTGCTGTTCGCCGACCAGCAGGCCGACCTTGGTCGACACGAAGGCATCCTGGCGGCGCTCCTTCAACACCCGCCCCACCAGCAGCTCGTTGGTGAACGGGCCGTACATGTCGGCCGTGTCCAGCAGCGTCGAGCCCAGATCGAGCGCCCGGTGCACCGCCCTGACCGACTCCTCGCCCCGCTGCCGCGACGAGCTGTAGGCCCAGCTCATCGGCATGCACCCGAGCCCGACGGCTCCCACCGCGAGTGCCGCCGCGCCGATCGTCCTACGCTCCACCTGGCCGTAACCCTCCCTCTTCCGGCACCCCAACCTAACCTCTGCACTCCTGTTCGCCTGACATAGCCTCCTGACCATGACTGCTGACGTGTGGCTCCCCATCCCACCGGAAGAGATCGAAGGCCTTCCTGAGGGCCCGAACTACCGCTTCTGGAACGGCGCCGAGGACTTCCCCGCCGACCCGGCCGACTGCGCCTTCTACGTCGTCCCGTACATGAAGCCGCCCGCGCTCGGGCAGCGTCCCCTGCCGGAGATGAGCTCCGTGGAGGTCGTGCAGACGCTCTCCGCCGGCACCGACCATGTGGAGCCGGGCCTGAAGCACCTGCGGCCGGGCGTGCGGCTGTGCAATGCGCGCGGGGTGCACGAGGCGAGCACCGCGGAGCTCACCCTCACCCTGATCCTGGCCTCGCTGCGCGGCATCCCCGACTTCGTGCGCGCCCAGGACAAGGGGGAGTGGCGCGGCGGGTTCCGGCCCGCGTTGGCGGACAAGAACGTCCTCATCGTGGGATACGGCTCGATCGGGGCCGCGATCGAGGACCGGCTCACGCCTTTTGAACTCGCGCGGGTGGCGCGCGTCGCGCGCTCTGAGCGCACCACGGCGCGCGGACCTGTGCATCCGCTCACCGAACTGTCCGCTCTGCTCCCGGAAGCCGACGTCGTCATCCTGTCCACGCCCCTGACGGACGCCACCCGGCACCTGGTCGACGCCGACTTCCTCGCCCGCATGAGGGACGGCGCGCTGCTGGTCAACGTGGCCCGGGGAGGCGTCGTCGACACCAAGGCGCTGCTCGCCGAGCTGGAGACCGGGCGCATCACCGCCGCCCTGGACGTCACCGACCCCGAACCGCTGCCGCGCGAACACCCCCTGTGGCGTGCGCCGGGCGTGCTGATCAGCCCGCATGTCGGCGGGCCGACGTCCGCGTTCCTACCGCGCGCCAAGCGGCTCCTGGTGGACCAGTTGAGTCGTTATGTGAACCGCGAACCTCTGCGCAACGTGATCCTTACGACGGGCGCGTAACAGCTTTTTCATCCGGTCCGAGTACCCTCCGCAACCCTGTGGAAGCGGTCCGTACTCGCATATGCGCTGGTCGTCACGGAGCGTAGAGGCACTATGTCCCTGAGTGACGAGACTGGTGTATCGTCCGGACAGGGGTTGCGCCGCGCACATTCGGCGCCGGGGATGGACATTTCAGATTTGTGAGGGGGGCGACGGGCGATGCACGGCCTATGGACGAGCGATCCGACGCGGCGGGGCCGCCGTCGGCGACCCTGGGGTACGGCCACGCGCAGACGCGGCCACCACGGCAGCCACGCCTGCCGTCACACCCATCACCCCCGCACGCACAGCAGTCGCAGGCGGCATCCGCAGCCGGCGCTCCGGGACACTCGGGACCCGGGAGCGGCGGGGACCGGGAGGGCCCGGTGAGCCCGCCGCCCTCCACGACCACTCTCGACTCGGCGCTGCGGGCACAGTCTTCGCCCGGCGCGATGCTGCCCCGTTTGTCGTCCTGTGGCGACGGCTCGGGGTTGCTCCCGCAAGTTGTTCTGGCCGTGGTGTGCGCGGGATACGCCGTCGGTGCCGCGCTCGGCTGGGGTTCGGCCCAACTCGCGCTGATCATGGGCGACTTCGGTCTGGCGGCCGCGGCCGGCGCCGCCGCCGTGTCCTGCTTCCGCTACGCCCGCAGCGGCCGTATCCGCTTCAGGCCCGCCTGGCTGCTGTTCGCCCTCTCCTCGGCGATGGCCGCCCTCGGCAACCTGGTCTGGGGGTGGTACGAGGTCGTCCTGGAGCGGCCCGTGCCCAGCCCCTCCTACGCCGACGGGTTCTTCCTGTGCTTCGCGCCACCCGCCATCGTCGGACTCCTGGTGCTCGCCAAGCGGCCGGTGACCAAGGCCGGCTGGGTCTGCCTCGGGCTGGACGCCTGGCTGATCGGCGGCTCACTGCTGACGCTGGCGTGGAGCCTCGCCCTGGCTCAGGCGGCCAAGATCGACGCCGGCGGTGGGGCGAGCGTGGCGCACACCGCGCTCTCGCTCGCCTACCCGCTGCTCGACATCGCCCTGGTCAGCATGGTGCTCGCGCTGCACTTCCGCCGTTCCTCGACGAACCGCACCGCGATCAACACCGCGATCGGCGCGCTCGCCCTGACCGTGATGTGCGACGCCCTGTTCACCTCGCCGCTGCTGCACAACAGCTACCGCTCCGGCCAACTGCTCGACGCGGGCTGGTTCGCCGGTTCGCTGCTCCTGGCATACGCGCCGTGGGCCACGCCCTGGCGGGGGCACGAGGAGGCCGACCGGCACCACACAGGGCACACGCGCGTGGTGCACGAGCATGTGCCCGGACAGCGCGCCACCAGCCATCACCACACACCCGCGCCGGGAGGTGATCACACCCGGTACCCGGTCACCCGGCCGATCGCCGGCTCCCTGGCCGCGCTCACGCCGTACCTCGCCGCTGCGGTGTGCACCCTGGGGATCCTCTACAACGTCCTCAACGGCCGCAGCGTCGACCGCGTGGTGCTCATCACCGGCGGCACCGTCGTGCTCGCCCTCGTGGTGCGCCAGGGCATCATGCTGCTCGACAACATCACCCTCACCCAGGAACTGGCGCAGAAGGAGAACCACTTCCGCTCCCTGGTGCAGGGCTCCAGCGACGTCATCATGATCGCCGCGCCCAACGGGATCCTCCGGTACGTCTCCCCGGCCGCCGCCGGGGTCTACGGCAGCTCCGCCGAGGAACTCGTGGGTACGGAACTGGCCAATCTCATCCACCCGGAGGACCTGGGCTGCGTGGTGCACGAGGTGCGCCGCTTCCTCGCCGCCAGCCCACTTGAGGAACCCACTACGCGCATCGAGTGCCGCTTCCGGTCCGGCGAGGGCCGCTGGCTCAATGTCGAGTCGACCGTCAACCGGCACCACGGCGGCCTCATCTTCAACAGCCGGGACGTGACCGAAAGAGTGCGCCTCCAGGCGCAGCTCCAGCACAACGCCGAGCACGACCCGCTCACCGACCTGCCCAACCGCGCGCTGTTCACCCAGCGCGTGCAGCAGGCCCTGTCCGGCCGCCGCGCCACCGACCGAGGCCTCGCCCTGCGCAACACCGCCGTCCTCTTCATCGACCTCGACGGCTTCAAGGGCGTCAACGACACGATCGGACACCAGGCCGGCGACGAACTGCTCGTCCAGGCCGCCCGCAGACTCCAGGAGGCGGTCCGGCACGGGGACACCGCCTCCCGGCTGGGCGGTGACGAGTTCGCGGCACTGATCGTCGGGGACAACACCCGTGACCGCACCGCCCGCGAACGACACATCCTGGAGCTCGCCGACCGCCTCAGGGTGACGCTGTCGCAGCCGTACCTCATCGACGGCAACGATGTCCGGGTCAACGCCTCCATCGGCGTCGCCTTCGCCGAGCCGGGCCTCGGCGCGGGCGAGCTGCTGCGCAACGCCGACCTGGCCATGTACCGCGCCAAGGCGGGCGGCAAGGGCCGTGTCGAGCTCTACAAGCCGCAGATGCAGCAGGACGTCGTACGCAAGGCGGAGCTGGCCACGCGCCTGCGTGCCGCGCTGCACGACGGCGAGTTCGCGCTGCTGCACCAGCCGGTGGTGTGTCTGGCGGACGGCCGGATCACGTCGGTCGCCGCCCAGGCGCGCTGGCGGTCCTCGCAAGGGGTGCTGTTCACACCGGCCGAGTTCCTGCGAGTGGCGGAGGACAGCGACAAGACCGCCGAGCTGGGCCGCTGGATGCTGGAGGAGGCCGTCGAGCAGGCCGCCGAGCGCACCGCGACCGGGCTCGCGGTACCCGTCGCGGTGCGGTTGGGTGCGCGTCGGCTGCTGGACCGGTCGATGCCGCTGGGCTCGATCGAGGCGCTGCTGACCCGGCACGGGCTGCCGTCCGGGTCGCTGATCATCGAGCTGTCCGACCTGGACCCCCGTGTCTCACTGGATGAACTGGAGCGCCGCCTGAGCGGCCTGCGCAGACTCGGTGTCCGGGTCGCCCTGGACGGCTTCGGTAGCGGATACGGCGCCATCACGGCCCTGCGTCGGCTTCCCGTCGACGTCCTCAAGCTCGACCGCGGTCTGGTCGAGGGGGTCGTCGAGTCCGCTCGGCTGCACAAGATCACCGGCGGGCTGCTGCGGATCGCCGGAGACCTCGGGCTGCAGTCCGTGGCCGACGGCGTGGACCTGCCGGAGCAGGTCGTCGCGTTGCGGGCGATGGGGTGCACGCACGGGCAGGGCATGGCGTTCTCCGGGCCGCTGGACGAGTACCGGCTGCGCCGGGCGATCGGTTCCGGCCACTATCCGGTGCCGCACGGACCGGTGGAGCCCGCGTTCGCGGGTGGCGGCTCCGGGGTGTACACCAGTGGTGTGTCGGCCGTTCTCGGAGGCGGAAGTGCCCTTCGCTCACATAATGAGACTCCCGTCCCACCCGCTTGACAGTGGGTGTGTGCCGGGGGGAGGGTCAGTGCCATGCGCACCCGAATTCTCGTACTTGGAAAGCGCGTCGGCTGAAGCTGGTGACGTCCGGACCGACCCGGAACTCCCAGCGACCGCATCCGGCGCGCTCCCCTCGCTTGCCTTATGGCACGAGGGGTTTTTTGTTGCACAGGCCCAGTCGGTGCAGCACCGAAACTCCGCTCAAACTTCGCAAAAACCCTCAGCATCGAGAAGAGAATGCCGATGACCGAGCAGGCCACCGGGGCCCATAATCCGCAGCCGCGGCCCCGATCCGGAGGACAGCAGTCCGCCCCCGAGCACGTCACGGGTGCGCAGTCCCTCATCCGTTCGCTCGAGGAGGTCGGCGCCGACACGGTATTCGGCATTCCGGGCGGTGCGATCCTGCCTGCGTACGACCCGCTGATGGACTCCACCAGGGTGCGCCACGTCCTGGTCCGTCACGAGCAGGGCGCCGGCCACGCGGCCACCGGCTATGCGCAGGCCACCGGCAGGGTCGGCGTCTGCATGGCGACCTCCGGCCCCGGCGCCACCAACCTGGTCACGCCGATCGCGGACGCGCACATGGACTCGGTGCCGCTCGTGGCGATCACCGGGCAGGTCGCGTCCAAGGCGATCGGCACGGACGCCTTCCAGGAGGCGGACATCGTCGGCATCACGATGCCGATCACCAAGCACAACTTCCTGGTCACCAAGGCCGAGGACATCCCGCGGGTGATCGCGCAGGCATTCCACATCGCCTCCACCGGCCGCCCGGGCCCGGTCCTGGTCGACATCGCCAAGGACGCCCTCCAGGCGAAGACCACCTTCTCCTGGCCGCCCGTGATGGACCTGCCCGGCTACCGGCCCGTCACCAAGCCGCACGCCAAGCAGATCCGCGAGGCCGCCAAGCTGATCACCGCCGCCAAGCGGCCGGTCCTCTACGTCGGCGGCGGTGTCATCAAGGCCGGCGCCACCGCCGAGCTGAAGGTCCTCGCGGAACTCACCGGAGCGCCCGTCACCACCACCCTGATGGCGCTCGGCGCATTCCCCGACAGCCACCCGCTGCACGTGGGAATGCCGGGCATGCACGGTGCGGTCACCGCCGTCACCGCGCTGCAGAAGGCCGACCTGATCGTCGCCCTCGGAGCCCGCTTCGACGACCGCGTCACCGGCAAGCTGGACAGCTTCGCCCCGTACGCCAAGATCGTCCACGCCGACATCGACCCGGCCGAGATCGGCAAGAACCGCGCCGCCGACGTGCCGATCGTCGGTGACGCCCGCGAGGTCATCGCCGACCTGGTCCAGGCCGTCCAGAAGGAGCACGCCGAGGGCCACCAGGGCGACTACACCGCCTGGTGGAAGGACCTCAGCCGCTGGCGCGAGACGTACCCGCTGGGCTACGACCAGCCCGACAACGGCTCGCTCGCCCCGCAGCAGGTCATCGAGCGCATCGGCCAACTCGCGCCGCAGGGCACGATCTTCGCCGCGGGCGTCGGCCAGCACCAGATGTGGGCCGCGCACTACGTCCAGTACGAGAAGCCGGCGACCTGGCTGAACTCGGGTGGTGCGGGCACGATGGGCTACGCGGTTCCGGCCGCGATGGGTGCCAAGGCCGGTCAGCCGGACCAGACGGTCTGGGCGATCGACGGCGACGGCTGCTTCCAGATGACCAATCAGGAACTCACCACCTGCGCCCTGAACAACATCCCGATCAAGGTCGCCATCATCAACAACGGTGCCCTCGGGATGGTCCGGCAGTGGCAGACCCTCTTCTACAACCAGCGCTACTCCAACACCGTGCTGCACTCCGGCCCCGAGGCCGACGGCAAGCAGCCGAGCGCCGGCACCCGCGTCCCCGACTTCGTGAAGCTGTCGGAGGCCATGGGCTGCTACGCGATCCGCTGTGAGCGGCCGGAGGACCTCGACAAGGTCATCGATGAAGCGAACTCCATCAACGACCGCCCCGTCGTCGTCGACTTCATCGTCCACGAGGACGCGATGGTGTGGCCGATGGTCGCCGCCGGCACCTCCAACGACGAGATCATGGCCGCTCGGGACGTCCGCCCCGACTTCGGCGACAACGAAGACGACTGAGCGAGAGAGACCCAAGAGACATGTCCAAGCACACGCTCTCCGTCCTGGTGGAGAACAAGCCGGGCATCCTGGCCCGGATCGCCGCCCTCTTCTCCCGCCGCGGTTTCAACATCGACTCGCTCGCCGTCGGCGTCACCGAGCACGCCGACATCTCCCGCATCACGATCGTGGTGAGCGTTGAGGCCCTGCCGCTGGAGCAGGTCACCAAGCAGCTCAACAAGCTCGTCGAGGTGCTGAAGATCGTCGAGCTCGAGCCCGGTGCGGCCGTTCAGCGCGAACTCGTTCTGGTGAAGGTGCGCGCCGACAACGAGACGCGCTCCCAGATCGTCGAGATCGTCCAGCTGTTCCGCGCCAAGACCGTCGACGTCTCCCCGGAGGCCGTCACCATCGAGGCCACCGGCTCCAGCGACAAGCTGGAGGCCATGCTGAAGATGCTGGAGCCGTTCGGCATCAAGGAACTCGTCCAGTCCGGCACGATCGCGATCGGACGCGGCGCGCGTTCGATCACGGACCGCTCGCTGCGCGCGCTGGACCGGTCGGCGTAACGATGGATACGGGCGGCCGGGGGACACCGGCCGCCCGTATACCGAGACCCCGCGACTTCCCTTCCGCCCCCCGGCATACGGTGGGACGCAACACCTGCACACAAGGAGAGAACCCAAAGTGGCCGAGCTGTTCTACGACGCCGACGCCGACCTGTCCATCATCCAGGGCCGCAAGGTCGCGGTCATCGGTTACGGCAGCCAGGGCCACGCCCACGCGCTGTCGCTCCGTGACTCGGGTGTCGACGTGCGTGTCGGTCTGCACGAGGGCTCCAAGTCCAAGGCGAAGGCCGAGGAGCAGGGCCTGCGCGTGGTGACCCCGTCGGAGGCCGCCGCCGAGGCCGACGTCATCATGATCCTCGTCCCGGACCCGATCCAGGCCCAGGTCTACGAGGAGCACATCAAGGACAACCTGAAGGACGGCGACGCGCTGTTCTTCGGTCACGGCCTGAACATCCGCTTCGGCTTCATCAAGCCCCCGGCCGGCGTCGACGTCTGCATGGTCGCCCCCAAGGGCCCGGGCCACCTGGTCCGCCGCCAGTACGAGGAGGGCCGCGGCGTTCCGTGTATCGCCGCCGTCGAGCAGGACGCCACGGGAAACGCCTTCGCGCTGGCCCTCTCGTACGCCAAGGGCATCGGCGGCACCCGCGCCGGCGTCATCAAGACGACCTTCACCGAGGAGACCGAGACCGACCTGTTCGGTGAGCAGGCCGTTCTCTGCGGTGGTACGGCCGCGCTGGTCAAGGCCGGTTTCGAGACGCTGACCGAGGCCGGCTACCAGCCGGAGATCGCGTACTTCGAGTGCCTGCACGAGCTGAAGCTGATCGTGGACCTCATGTACGAGGGCGGCCTGGAGAAGATGCGCTGGTCGATCTCCGAGACCGCCGAGTGGGGCGACTACGTCACCGGCCCGCGGATCATCACCGACGCCACCAAGGCCGAGATGAAGAAGGTCCTCGCCGAGATCCAGGACGGCACCTTCGCCCAGGCCTGGATGGACGAGTACCACGGTGGTCTGAAGAAGTACAACGAGTACAAGCAGCAGGACTCCGAGCACCTGCTTGAGACCACCGGCAAGGAGCTGCGCAAGCTCATGAGCTGGGTGAACGAGGAGGCGTAAGCCTCAGCCGACGGGGCCGGAGCATGCCGCTCCGGCCCCGTTGTCCAACCCGTCGCATCACGGACGGGTGATCCTTCCGCAGAGGCGCAAGACTGCCTCCGCCGCGCCACTACACTGGCGCACAACATACGCGTCAGGCCCACAGCGTCGTGCGTCTTCCACGCGGCCAGTACCCTCCACCGCCTGCGGCCGTCGGGACGGCCGTCCGCATTGGACTTGTGAGGACTCACGTGAGCTCGAAACCCGTCGTACTCATCGCTGAAGAGCTGTCGCCCGCGACTGTGGACGCGCTTGGCCCGGACTTCGAGATCCGCCACTGCAACGGCGCGGACCGGGCGGAGCTGCTCCCGGCCATCGCCGATGTGGACGCGATCCTGGTTCGTTCCGCCACCAAGGTCGACGCCGAGGCGATCGCCGCGGCGAAGAAGCTCAAGGTCGTCGCACGAGCCGGCGTCGGCCTGGACAACGTCGACGTCTCCGCCGCCACCAAGGCCGGCGTGATGGTCGTCAACGCCCCCACCTCGAACATCGTGACCGCCGCCGAGCTGGCCTGCGGTCTGCTGCTCGCCACCGCCCGCAACATCCCGCAGGCCAACGCCGCGCTGAAGGTCGGCGAGTGGAAGCGCAGCAAGTACACGGGTGTGGAGCTCGCCGAGAAGACCCTCGGTGTGGTCGGCCTCGGCCGCATCGGTGCGCTCGTCGCGCAGCGCATGTCCGCCTTCGGTATGAAGGTCGTCGCGTACGACCCCTATGTGCAGCCCGCGCGCGCCGCGCAGATGGGCGTCAAGGTGCTGTCGCTGGACGAGCTGCTGGAGGTCTCCGACTTCATCACCGTCCACCTGCCCAAGACCCCCGAGACCCTCGGCCTCATCGGCGACGAGGCGCTGCGCAAGGTCAAGCCGAGCGTGCGCATCGTCAACGCCGCGCGCGGCGGGATCGTCGACGAGGAGGCGCTGTACTCGGCGCTCAAGGAGGGCCGCGTCGCCGGCGCCGGTCTCGACGTGTACGCGAAGGAGCCCTGCACGGACTCCCCGCTGTTCGAGTTCGACCAGGTCGTCAGCACCCCGCACCTCGGTGCCTCCACCGACGAGGCGCAGGAGAAGGCCGGTATCGCCGTCGCCCGCTCGGTGCGTCTCGCCCTCGCCGGTGAGCTCGTGCCCGACGCGGTGAACGTCCAGGGCGGGGTCATCGCCGAGGACGTCAAGCCGGGTCTGCCGCTCGCGGAGCGCCTCGGCCGTATCTTCACGGCGCTCGCCGGTGAGGTCGCGGTCCGCCTCGACGTCGAGGTCTACGGCGAGATCACCCAGCACGATGTGAAGGTGCTGGAGCTCAGCGCCCTCAAGGGTGTCTTCGAGGACGTCGTCGACGAGACGGTGTCGTACGTCAACGCCCCGCTGTTCGCCCAGGAGCGCGGCGTCGAGGTGCGGCTGACCACCAGCTCGGAGGCGACCGACCACCGCAACGTCGTCACCGTGCGCGGCACGCTCGGCAACGGCGAGGAGGTGTCGGTGTCCGGCACGCTGGCCGGCCCGAAGCACCTGCAGAAGCTCGTCGCGGTGGGTGACTACGACGTGGACCTCGCGCTCGCCGAGCACATGGTCGTCCTGAAGTACGAGGACCGTCCGGGTGTCGTCGGCACGGTCGGTCGTATCTTTGGCGAGGCGGGCATCAACATCGCCGGTATGCAGGTGTCGCGTGCGGTCGCCGGTGGCGAGGCGCTGGCCGTCCTGACCGTGGACGACACGGTGCCGGCCGGGGTGCTGACCGAGGTCGCCGAGGAGATCGGGGCGACGTCCGCTCGCGCGGTGAACCTGGTCTGAGGTCGCGGTAGCTGGGGGCTGCGGCCCCCAGACCCCCGCTTTCGGCCCTGAAGGGGCCTCGTCCTCAAACGCCGGACGGGCTGAGGTGACTCGGCTCGTCCGGCGTTTTGCATGCCGGCTCCCGCGGCACGACCCGTCGCAGCGTCACCGCCGCCAGCGCCGCCGCCCCCGCCAGCAGTACTGCGCCCGCGATCGCCGCCCCCTGCATCCCGTTGGTGAACGCCTCCCGAGCCGCGGTGGCCAGCCCCGGGACCTGATCCGCGACCGCCAGCGCCCCGCCCAGCGTCTCGCGGGCCACGTCCGGGGCCGACGCCGGGATCTCGTGGCGGTAGATCGCCGTGCCGATCGAGCCGAGCACCGCCATGCCCAGCGCCCCGCCGAACTCCGCGCCGGTCTCCATCAGGGAGGACGCGGCGCCGGCCCGCTCCACCGGGGCGGTGCCCATCGCGAGGTCCATGATCTGGGACATCACCGTGACGCCTCCGACGGCGAGGACCGCGCACGAGGTCAGCACCAGCCACATCGAGTCCGTTCCGGCGAGGGCCAGCAGCGCGAAACCGGCCGCGGCGATCGCGAAGCCCGCCGTGACGACGTAGGCGCGGTTGACGCCCCGCTGCACCAGCTGGGTCGCGACCGGCCCCGCGGCCCCGATCGGCACCGAGGGCAGCAGCGCCCAAAGGGCCGCCTCCAGCGCGCCCTTGCCGAGCACCGACTGCAGATACTGCGTGGTGAAGTAGGCCGACCCCATCACCGCGAACATGCACAGGAGGTTCAGGGCGACCGACGGCGCGAAGCCCCGCCCCCGGAACAGGGCCGGGGAGATCATCGGTGCGGCGGCCGTGCGCTGGCGGTGCACGAAGAGGGCCGCGAACAGCAGGCCGACGGTGATCGAGACGACGTAGCGGACGTACCAGCCCTCGGAGGGGATCTCCTTGAGGCCGTAGATCACGGGGAGCACGGCCGCCATCGACAGCGGGATGCTCAGCAGGTCGAAGCGGCCGGGCGCCGGGTCCTTCGACTCGGGGAGCAGGAGCCGGCCGAGGACCAGCAGGAGCGCCATCGCGGGCAGGTTGACCAGGAAGACCGAGCCCCACCAGAAGAACTCGACCAGTACCCCGCTCATCACCGAGCCGAGCGCGATCCCGGCCGTCATCACGCCGGACCACATGCCGATGGCCTTCGCGCGCTGCCCGGGGTCGGCGAACATCGTGCGAAGCAGGGCCATCGTCGACGGCATCAGGGTCGCACCGCCGATGCCGAGGACCGCTCGGGCCGCGATCAGCATCTCGGCGCTGTTCGCGTACGCCGCCGCCAGTGAGGCGGTACCGAAGGCGGCGGCGCCGATCAGGAGCAGGCGGCGGTGGCCGATGCGGTCGCCGAGCGAGCCCATCGTCATCAGCAGGCCGGCCAGGACGAAGGCGTAGATGTCGAAGATCCACAACTGCTGGGTGCCGCTCGGCTCCAGGTCCGCGCTGATCGACGGGATCGCGAAGTAGAGGACCGAGACGTCCATCGAGACCAGCAGCAGCGGAAGCATCAGCACGCCGAGGGCGGTCCATTCGCGGCGGCCGGCGCGGGCGGGCGGGGGCGGCGGCGTGGTGGTGCTCGTCGGGTTGGTTGTCATGGCGGTGAATGTACGCGCGTCTTAAACGCTTGTCTAGAACGTACGTATAAGACGCTGGTATGGGACGGTCGTATGGATCGGCGGTAGTGTGGTCGCATGGGACACCGTGAGGATCTGCTCGAGGGCGCCAAGCGCTGCCTGCTCGACAAGGGGTTCGTGCGCACGACGGCGCGGGACATCGTCAAGGAGTCGGGGACCAACCTGGCCTCGATCGGCTACCACTACGGCTCGAAGGACGCGCTGCTCGCGCAGGCGTATGTGGCGCTGGTCGAGGGGATGGGCGACGCCTTCGAGGGCGGCGGGACCACCGGGATCAGCGCGGAGCCCGGTTCGATCGAACGGTTCCAGGAGGTGTGGTCGAACATCATCGGCACCATGCGCGGGCCCGGCTCGCTGTGGCACCTCAGCATGGAGATCGTCGTCATGGGCGACCAGTTGCCGGAGGTCCGCGACCATCTGGCGCTGGCTCAGCGGGAGGCCGCGCGCGGTCTGATTCCGCTGCTCATGGGCGGACGGGAGGAAGACGTCCCGGACGAGACGCTGGACACCCTCGGCATGTTCTACGTGACCCTGATGACAGGTCTCATCGCGCAGTGGACGTTCGACGCGAAGACCGCGCCCGACGCGGAGCAGCTCACCGAGGGGTTGCGTCAGGTGCTTCAGGCCGCCACTCGGAAGTGACAGGCCGCCACTCGGAAGTGATCCGTCCGTCCCGCATCTCCACCACGCGGTCCGCGAAATGCCGTACGACCGCCCGGTCGTGGCAGATGAACAGGTAGCCGAGGCCGAGGTCGTCCTGGAGGTCGGCGAGCAGGTTCAGTACGCCGGCCCGGACGGAGGGGTCGAGGGCGGAGACCGGTTCGTCGAGGATCAGCAGGCGTGGCTCGGAGGCCAACGCGCGGGCGATTCCGGCGCGTTGGCACTGGCCGCCGGAGAGTTCGTGCGGGCGGCGGTCGCCGTACGACGGGTCAAGGCCGACCCGGTCGAGGAGTTCGGCGACGCGGGTGGGACCGTCGGTGGCGCTCCAGCGGCCCTGCGCCCTCAGCGGCTCCGCCACCGCGTCGCGGATGCGGAGGCGGGGGCTCAGTGAGCCGTACGGATCCTGGAAGACGGGCTGCATGCGTGGGCGGACCGGGCGCAGTTCGCGTTCGGTGAGGGTGGTCAGCTCCCGTCCCTCGAAGAGGACTTCACCTGCATCCGGGCGGCGCAGCTGGAGGACCGCCAGCGCCGTGGAGGACTTGCCGCAGCCGGAGGGGCCGCTCAGGGCGAGGGTCTCGCCGGCGGCCAGGGCGAACGAGATGTGGTCGACGGCGGTGGTGTCGCCGTAGCGGACCACGAGGTCGCGGACGTCGAGCAGGGCGTCGTCACTCATGCGGGCTGCCCCTCCTGCTTCTGCTCCAGAAACAACTCCGTTGCGGGGTACGGGAGTTCGGGCCAGCGGTGGCAGGCCACCAGGCGTTCCTCCACCTGCTGCGGTTCCGGGTCCGCCGTATGGCAGGGGTCGGCCGCGAGCGGGCAGCGCGGGGTGAAGGCGCAGCCCGGTGGGAGGGTGGCCGGGGCGGGTGGGGTGCCGCGCAGGGCGGGGAGGCGGCGGCCCGGAGGCGCGTGCTGGGGGAGGGAGGCCAGCAGGCCCGCCGTGTAGGGGGCGCGGGGGCGGCCCAGCACCTCGTCCGCCGGGCCGAGTTCGGTGAGGCGGCCGGCGTACATGACCAGCACGCGGTCGGCGTGGTTCCGGACGACGTCCATGTCGTGCGTGACCAGGACGAGCGCCGCGCCCACCGCCTCCCGCTGCTCGGCGAGCACCCGCAGCACCTGGTCGCGGCGTTCCTCGTCGAGGGCGGTGGTGGGTTCGTCGGCGACGACGATGTCCGGTTCGTTGACCGTCGCCATGGCGATGACCGCGCGCTGGCGCATGCCGCCGGAGTACTCGTGCGGATACGCCCGTGCCGTGCGGGCGGCGTCCGGGATGCCGACCCGGTCGAGCGCGGCGACCGCCCGGGCCCGCGCCTCCTTGCGGGAGACGCGGGCCACCGACCGTACGGCGGCGGCGAGTTGGTCGCCGACCGGGTGTACGGGGGAGAGAGCGGACAGGGCGTCCTGCGGGACGAGGGAGATGCGGCGGCCGCGGTGGGCCGCGAGGTCCGGCTCGCCGAGCAGTCGTACGTCCCCGCTCGTCGTCGCGCCGCGCGGCAGCATGCCCAGCAGCGCCCGGGCCGTGAGGGACTTGCCGGCGCCCGACTCCCCGACGATCGCCAGGACTTCGCGCGGGCGCACGTCGAAGGACAGGCCGCGCACGGCCTCGATCCCGTCGAAGGCGATGCGCAGGTCATCTACGGACAGCAGCGCTTCCTCAGGGTTCAAGGGGGGTCTCCTTCCGGGTGGCGCGGTCGACGGGTGCGGTGCGGTTGGGTCGCGGTGTTCCCCGGCCTTGTGCGGCCGTCGCCCTGACATCGCCAGGCCTGTCGGCAGGGCCGGTGTGACCGTCTGGGCCGCGGCTGGCTTCGGCCCAGGCGAGGGGGATTCGCAGCTCGCGCGCCGACAGCGGTGCCGCAGTCTCGGAGCGGCTCTCAGGTTGCAACGGCGGGCTCCTTCCGGGTGGCGCGGTCGACGCGTGCTGTGCGGTCGGCCCGCCGTGCTCCCCGGCCCTGCACGGCCGCCGCCCCCGACACCGCCAGCCCTGCCAGCAGGGCCAGCGCGACCGCCGGGGCGAGGGCTGCCCACGGGGCCCGTTCGACGTAGGCGCGGGACTCGTCGAGGAGCAGGCCCCACTCGGGGGCGGGTGGCTGGGCGCCCAGGCCCAGGAAGCCGAGGGAGGCGAGGGCCAGGGCGATGCCGGGTAGGCGCAGGAGGGCGTGGCGGGCCACCGGGGCGGCGACGGACGGTAGGACGTGCCGGGTGAGGATCCAGAGCGGGGTCGCGCCCATGGCCCGTTGGGCGGTCAGGAACGCCGAGGCCCGTACCTCCTGGACCAGGGCCGCGGCGTGTGCGGACAGCGCCGGCCAGGAGATCAGGGCGACCGCGAGGGCCGCACCGCCGGTGCCGGGTCCGGCCGCCGCCGCGACCAGGATGCCGACGATCACCGGGGGCAGGGCGTTGGCGATGTCGGCCGCGCCCGCCGCGACGCCGGGCAGGAAGCCCAGTGCGAGCGCGAGAAGCAGGCTCAGCGCACAGATGGCGGCGGCCGTGCCGACCGTCGAGGCGGCGCCGTGGCCGAGCCGGGCCAGCACATCGCGGCCGAGGGCGTCGGTGCCGAGCGGATGCGCCCAGGAGGGGGCGGCGAGGCGGGCGGCCGTGTTCACCGTGTACGGGTCGCGCAGCAGGCCCCAACCGATGGGCACGGCGAGGAGTGTGAAGAGGGTCAGCGGGATCGCCGGGTGGGTGCGGACCGGGCGGGCCGGGGGCAGTGTCAGACCGGCGTCACGCAGGGCGGGGCCCAGCAGGCGTCGCCGCGTGAGCGCCGCCGACGCGCCGGCGGCCAGACCGAGCAGCAGCAACGCCAGCATCGACCCCTGGAGCAGCGGCAGGTCCTGGGACTTGGCCGCGCCGAGCGCCGTACGGCCGATGCCGGGCACCGCGAACACCATCTCCACCGCGACCGCGCCCCCGGTCAACCCGACGGCGGCCATTCCGAACTGCGGTACCAGCGGCGGCAGTACGCGCTTGAGGGCGGCGGCCGAGATCCTCATGCGGCTCACTCCAGCGCCCCGCCACAGCTCCACCCACCGCTCGTCGAGGACGGCGGGCAGCGCGTCCGCGACCAGCCGCCCGAGCAGACCGCCCGCCGGGACACCGAGGGCGAGCGCGGGCAGCACCAGGTACTCGGGGCCCGCCCAGCCGGCCGTCGGCAGCCACCCCAGCCACACCCCGCACACCAGCAGTGCGACGGTGGCCAGCAGGAACTCCGGTAGGGCCACCAGCATCGCGGCGAACGCCCCGGCCGACCCACGCCCCCGGACCAGCACCGGCGCCACCAGTACGGCGGCCAGCACGACCGCCACGCCGAGCGCCGCGCCCATCAGGGCCAGCGACACCTGGAGGCCGGCGATGACGGACGGCAGGACCTCGGTGCCCGACACCCAGGAGGTGCCGAAGTCTCCGTGCAGCAGGTCCGAGGCCCAGTTCCCCAGCAGGGAGAGCGGGCCGGCGTCCAGGCCGAGGTCCTGGCGGATCGCGGACAGGGCCTCCTCGGTCGGCTCCTGCTCGGCCGACCGGGCGCGCAGCACGGTGAGCGCCGGGTCCCGGTGCGAGAGCCAGGGCAGCAGGCCGACGGTGGCCAGGACGGCGACCAGACACACGAGGCGGGTCAGCCCGGCCGGGCTGACCACGTTCCTTGCCGTGTGCCTCACTTGACGTACGTGTTCAGGGTGACGAGTTCGCGCTCGCGCGGGTCGTGAGCGGCGTTCACGACACCCTTGGCGTCGCCCTGGATCACCCGCTCGTGGAGCATCGGCACGGCGGCGTCGGTGGCGAGCACTGCGGCCTCGGCCTCGATGATCGCCTTGCGGCGGGCATCGCCGGCCTTCGTCTCGCCGGCCTTCTTCAGCGCGGCGTCCACGGAGGAGTCGGCGAGCTGGGAGATGTTGAAGGAGCCGTCGGAGGCGAAGTCGCTGTACAGGTAGGCGGCCGGGTCGCCGGAGTCCAGGACGGTGGCGCGGGAGAGGATGAACGCGTCGAACTTGCCCGCGAGGGCGTCGGATTCGATGTTCGCGTACTCGCGGACGTCGAGCTTCACCTTGAACCCGGCCTTCTGCAACTGCTGCTGCAGCGTGGCGGCGACCTCGGGCAGTTCGGCCCGGTCGGTGAAGGTGCCGATGGTGATCGTCGTGCCGTTAGCCTTGCCGGCCTTGGTGTGCTTGACGGGCGTGCGCAGTTCGGCCGCCCACGGCAGGGCAGGCCCCAGCAGCCCCTTGGCGACATCGGCGCGCCCCTCGTACACGCCCTCGACGATCGACTTGGCGTCGATCGCCTCCCGGGCGGCGGCGCGCAGCGAGGCGTCCTTGAAGGCGCCCTTCTCGGTGTTCAGGTAGAGGGTGTTGGTGCGCGGCATCGGGACCTCGGTGATCAGGTCCTGGTCGAGGACGGCGGCCTGGGAGACCGGAATCGCCTCGACGATGTCGGCCTCGCCGGTGCGCAGTGCGGCGGCGCGGGCCGTCCCGTCCGGCACGAACGTGACGTCGATTCCCGGGGCCTTGGCCTTGCCGCCCCAGTACTTGTCGTAGCGGTCGAGAGTGGCGGAGGAGGTGCCGTTGACCTCGACGAGTTCGAAGGGTCCGGTGCCGGCGCCGACGGGGTTCACCGTCTTCCCCTTGTAGGCCTTGGCGGCCAGGATCGACAGCTGCGGCGAGCTCAGCCGCTGCGGGACGAGGGGATCCTCGGTGCCGGTGGTGACCGTGACCGTGTCGGCGTCCTCGGCCTTCGCGGTCAGCTCCACGCCGTCGAGGATGCGGGGTTTGGGGGAGGCGCCGACGGCCTTGGTGAGCGACCGCACGACGGCCTTCGCGTCGAGCCTCGTGCCGTCGTGGAAGGTGACGCCTTCGCGTATCTCGAAGGTCCAGGTGCGGCCGGACTGCTGCCACTCGGTGGCGAGGGCGGGCCTGGCGTCGCCCTCCTTGTCGAGCGTCACCAGGGTCTCGGCCGTCGACCAACGCGAGAGCTTGAAGGCGTCGTCGCTCAGGGGGGACAGGCCGGAGCGGGGCGGCAGCATGTGCGCGACACGGATGCGCTTGCCACCCGCTCCCGAGTCCGCGGACGACTCCGCTCCGGCGAAGCAGCCGGTGAGCAGTGCGGAGGCCGCGGTGACGGCGGTGACGGGGAGCAGACGGCGGGCGGGCAGGCGCACGGGACACTCCGAGTAAAGGGGTGGTCAAGAGAGCGGTTTCCGTGACCGTAGCATGATGACAATCGTTTCCAATAATCAGGGTGTGTCGTTGCGGTGGCCCGCGGGGTGCGGATGATTGATCCCATGCAGCCCGACATGGCGGCGTCAGGCGCCGAGGTGGAGGTACTGATCGTCGGGGGCGGGCCCGTCGGGCTCACCGCCCGGGCGCTGCTCCAGCGTTGGGGCGTACGGGTCCTCCTGGTCGAGAAACATCGGGAGCTGTCTCCGTTCCCCCGCTCCCGGCTCGTCAACGTGCGCTCGATGGAGATCTTCCGTCAGCTGGACCTCGCCGAGCGGATCACGGCCGCCGCGTTCGCGCCGGAGTACGGGCGGATCCGCTTCCGTGACACGCTGCACGCCCCCGACTTCGCCTCGGCGGCGATGATCGGGGTCAACGCGCCGGTGCCGGAGAGTCCCGTGACCGGCGTGGTCACCTCGCAGGATCGGCTGGAGCCCGCCCTGCTCGACGCGGCGGCCTCGGAGATGCGGTTCGGTGTGGAACTGGTCGACCTGGCCGCAGCGGACGAGAGCGTGACGGCTCGGCTCCTCGACCGCCGGAGCGGTGCGGAGAGTCACGTCCGCGCCCGATACGTACTCGCCGCCGACGGCGCGAACTCCACCGTCCGCGGGCTGTTGGGCATCGACACCACGGGCCCCGGAGCGGTGGGCCGCGTCACCACCGTCGTGTTCGACGCCGCCCTCGACCACTGGTCCGCAAGGCAGCCCGCCGGCGTCTACCTCACCTCGCAGGGATCGTTCCTGCCGCTGTACCCCGAGGGAGGCTGGGCCTGGATCGTGCCCACGCCCGAGGACACCGCGGGTGCCGACTGGCCCGGCCTCGTCGCGCGCTCCCTCGGCGCCGACGTGGACGTCGACGTGCTGCGGGTGCAGCACTGGGTGGTGAACGCGTTCGTCGCCGAGCGCTTTCGCCACGGACGGATCCTGCTGGCCGGCGACGCCGCGCACGCGATCCCGCCCGCTGGTGGTCTGGGCATGAACGTCGGTGTCGCCGATGTGCACAACCTCTGCTGGAAACTGGCGGGCGTACTGCGCGGGTGGGCCGGGGCGGACCTGCCGGACACCTACGAGACGGAGCGACAGCCCGTCGCCCACCGGACCCTGGGCCAGGCCGTCGAGAACTCCAAGCTCATGTTCCAAGTGCAGGACGTGCGCCGCGAGCAGCTCCAGGCGGGCGCGGCACGGGCACCGGACCGCATCGAACCGCCCTGGTCGGAGCAGTACTTCGCGCAACTCGGCCTGGTACTCGGCGTCGCCTACCGCTCGGGCGCCGTCCTGCCCGACGACGGCGCTCCGGTCGAGCCGTCGGGCACGGCCACGACCTATCTCCCCACGGCGACACCGGGCCACCGCATGCCGCACCTCTGGCTCACGGACGGCCGCTCCACGCTCGACGTCCTCGGCGCATGGTTCACCCTACTCACCCCGGACCCCGCCCCCTGGACGCCTCGCGCCACCGCACCGTGGCCGCTGCGCGTCGAGGCCCTTCCCGACGAGCACGCCGACCTCTGGGGCCTCGGCCCGCACGGAGCCCTGCTCGTCCGACCCGACGGCCACATCGCCGCCCGCTGGAGCGACGGCCCACCGGGCGAGGCCACGCTGACCGATGCCCTCGCCGCCGTCACCTCCCGCTGATCGAGAGGCTCGACGCTCACGGCTACAGCCGCGCCGCCTTCAACGCCATGTGCAGCAGCAGCCGGTCCTCGCCGTCGTCCAGGTCCAGGCCCGTGAGCTGCTCGACGCGCGAGAGGCGGTAGTACAGGGTCTGGCGGTGGATGCCGAGTTCGGCGGCGGTGCGGCCGGCCTGGCCCGCGCAGTCGAGGTAGGCCTCGGCGGTGCGGGCGAGTTCCCGGTGGGTGGGGGAGAGGAGCGGGGCGACCGCGGGGTCGTGGGCCGGCTGCGGGGAGAGCGAGGTCAGCAGGCGGTACGGCCCGATGCGCGACCACTCGGCCACCGGACCGAGCCGCGGTTCCGCCAGCGCCGCGCGGGCCGCGGCCGACGCCTCCTGCCATACGGTGCTCAGCTCGGCGAGACCGGCGCGAGGTTCGCCGAGGCCCGCCGCCACCTGCGCCCGGCCCTGCGGGAGCGGCCCGGCTGCCGGGCTCTCCTTCAGCAGCCGGGACGCCGCCGCCAGCGCCGCCGTCCGCACCTCGGGCGAGCGCAGCCGTACGAGTACCGCAAGGCTCTGCCCTGTCGCTCCCCACGGGACCGTGCACAGCGCGGTGGCATGCGGCACCGTCCGCACGGACGGGGCGTCGTCCGGGTCGGCCGACGGCCAGGGGGCCACGCAGACCACCGTATGGACACCGTCCGCGCGTGCGCCGAGGGCCGTGCGCAGCTCGGCGACGGCCATGTCCCCCGGCCAGCCGCGCTCGGCGGTCAGCGCGGCCCGCAGCTCCCGGCTGAGATCCGCCCCGTGCTGCGCCTCGTCCGCGAGCAGGGCGCCGATGCGGGCGGTCACCTCCATGGCGGCCGTCAGCTGCCGGTCGGTCGGGCCCGGCTCGTCCTCCAGGAGCCAGACGTAGCCCAGCACCACACCCCGATGGCGTACGGGCAGACAGATACGTCCGCGATAGACCCCCGCCTCCGGGGTGGGCGGGATCCGCACCGGGCCGGTGGCGCGTGTGATGCCGAAGCCCTCGAACCAGGTGCGCACGGCCGCCGTCGAGCGGCGGGTCAGGATCGAGCGGGTGCGCACGGGGTCCAGGGCCGACGCGTCGAGCTCGCCCTCGCTGTCGTACGCACCGAAGGCGATCAGCTCGAAGTCCCGGTTCTCCAGGGTCGCGGGGACGCCCAGCAGCTCCGAGATCTCGTCGACCAGCTCCTGGTAGTCGCCTTTGCTATCGGCTGTCACTCGGGCATTCTCCCGCATGACCGCAGGGCTTTCATACATCTGTCTGAGATCTGCGGCACGGATGCGTGACAGCTGTCGATGGTCGACGATCGGAGGGATCCTTAGGTTTCACGGTGGTTCTATCTGCTGGTTTGTGGAGGTGCCCCGTGCTGGGTCCCGTGATTCTTGCCGCGTCGCGCAGCGACCGGATGCGACGCCTTATCTCGGCGGCACCGGTGACCAAGCAGGTCGTCGACCGGTTCATCCCCGGCGAGACCGTCGACGAGATCGTCCCGATCATCGAGGACCTCACGGCCAAGGGCCTTGAGCTGACGATGGACGTCGTCGGCGAGGACATCACCCGTCCCGACCAGGCCACACTCGCCCGGGACGCCTATCTGCGACTGGTCGACCGGATCAAGGACCTCGGGCTCGGCGAGCGCGTCGAGATGTCGGTCAAGCTGTCCATGTTCGGGCAGGCGCTGGAGGGCGGCCACGAACTCGCCCTCGCCAACGTCCGCCCGGTCGTCGAGGCCGCCGCCGCCATCGGTACGACGGTCACGCTCGACGCGGAGGACCACACCACCCTCGACTCGATGTTCGCCATCCACGAGGAACTGCGCCGGGACTTCCCGCAGACCGGCTGCGTCATCCAGGCCTACCTCTTCCGCACCGAGGCCGACGCCCGCCGCCTCGCGGAGAACGGCAGCCGGGTACGGCTGGTCAAGGGCGCCTACAAGGAGCCCGCCGAGGTCGCCTACCAGCAGAAACACGAGATCGACAAGGCGTACGTGCGGATCCTGAAGGTTCTGATGGAGGGCACCGGGTACCCGATGATCGGGTCCCACGACCCGCGCCTGATCTCCGTCGCCCAGGAACTCGCGCGGCGCGCCGGGCGAAAGCTCGACGAGTACGAGTTCCAGATGCTGTACGGCATCAGGAGCGACGAGCACCTGCGGCTGGCCGCGGAGGGCCACCGCATGCGCGTGTACACCGCCTACGGCACCGACTGGTACGGCTACTTCATGCGCCGGCTCGCGGAGAAGCCGGCGAACTTGCGGTTTTTCGTCCGCTCGATGATCAGCAAAGGGTGAGCGGTAGCTGTCGGGACCTGGATGCAGCCCAGGTAACGGCAGCTACCGCCCATCGGTCGGCTGAGCCGACCCAGTTCCGTCCGAAAGGAGTTACGGAACTTGTGACTCCGCCCCCGTGGGGGCTTCTCACGCACACGCCGCAGCAGGCTCGTGAAGGTCAAGCCCTGACCGCCGCCCAACATACGCACATGGCTTCGGCTCCCAGGGCTGAAGCCAGGGATTCACTCGGAAGAGGTAGCTCATGGACGCTGTGACCCAGGTCCCCACCCCCGTCAACGAGCCGGTGCACGGCTATGCCCCCGGCTCGCCCGAGCGCGCCCGGCTGGAGGTCAAGCTGAAGGAGCTGGCCGAGAACCCGATCGACCTGCCCTGCACCATCGGCGGCGAGCGGCGGATGGGCGGCGGCGATCGCTTCGACGTCGTGCAGCCGCACAACCACAAGGCCCGCCTCGGTACCTACGGCAACGCCACCCAGCAGGACGCCCAGGACGCCATCGACGCGGCCCTCGCCGCCGCGCCGGCCTGGCGTGCGATGTCCTTCGACGACCGTGCCGCGATCATCCTGCGCGCGGCCGAGCTGCTGTCCGGCCCGTGGCGCGAGACGCTGGCCGCCTCCACCATGCTCGGCCAGTCCAAGACCGCCCAGCAGGCCGAGATCGACACGCCCTGCGAGCTGATCGACTTCTGGCGCTTCAACGTCAAGTACGCCCGTGACCTGCTCGCCGAGCAGCCCCCGGCGAACTCCCCGGGCGTCTGGAACCGTCTCGACCACCGCCCCCTCGAGGGCTTCGTCTACGCGATCACGCCGTTCAACTTCACGGCGATCGCGGGCAACCTGCCCACCGCGCCCGCGCTGATGGGCAACGTCGTGGTGTGGAAGCCGTCCCCGACGCAGACCCACGCCGCCGTGCTGCTGCTTCAGCTGCTGGAGGAGGCCGGTCTGCCCAAGGGCGTCATCAACCTCGTCACCGGTGACGGCATCGAGGTGTCCAAGGTCGCTCTGGAGCACCGCGACCTCGCCGGCATCCACTTCACCGGCTCGACCAAGACCTTCCAGTACCTGTGGAAGACGGTCGGCAACAACATCGAGAAGTACCGCTCCTACCCGCGCATCGTCGGCGAGACCGGCGGCAAGGACTTCGTCGTCGCCCACCCGAGCGCCGACAAGGCGATCCTGAAGACCGCCCTGACCCGCGGTGCCTTCGAGTTCCAGGGCCAGAAGTGTTCGGCGACCTCCCGGGCGTACATCCCGGCGTCGATCTGGAACTCCGGCTTCAAGGAGGAGTTCGCGGCGGAGGTCGACTACATCACCATGGGTGACGTCACCGACCTGTCCAACTTCATCGGCGCCGTCATCGACGAGCGTGCCTTCGCCAAGAACAAGGCCGCCATCGACCGTGCGAAGTCCGACCCGACCTGCACGATCGTCGCGGGCGGCTCCTACGACGACTCGGTCGGCTACTTCGTCCGTCCGACCGTCGTGGAGTGCTCCGACCCGGAGAACGAGGTCTTCACGACCGAGTACTTCGGCCCGTTCCTCGCCGTGCACGTCTATGAGGACGACAGTTACGACGAGATGCTGGAGCAGATGGAGTCGGTGTCCGCCTACGCGCTGACCGGCTCGGTCATCTCGGGCGACCGCGCGGCCGCCGCGTACACGATGGACAAGCTGCGCTACGCGGCCGGCAACTTCTACATCAACGACAAGTCGACCGGCGCCGTCGTCGGCCAGCAGCCCTTCGGCGGCGGCCGTGCCTCCGGCACCAACGACAAGGCCGGCGCCCCGCAGAACCTGATGCGCTGGACGCTGACTCGCGCCATCAAGGAGACGCTGGTCCCGCCGACCGACTACGCCTACCCGCACATGGGCTGACGATCCGTCAGCGTGCTTGAGGGGCCGGGCTGTTCGCCCGGCCCCTCGCCGTCTTTCCGGTCGCTACTCGGCGATCTCCGTGCGCTCCCACCACTCGTACACGGGCAGCGCGCCCTCGGGTGTGTCCGCCTGCCGTGAGGTCGGCCGGAAGTGCTCGTATCCCCCGCGGAGCTTGATCTTCACATCCGGGCCGGGGAGCGGTGCCCGGACGATCCGTTCGGGCAGATCGTCCGGGCCGCCCTTGAGGAACACTTTCACCGTGTCGGTCATGAGCACACCGTTCCCCTCCCCGTAGCGGTGTGCCCCGTGCCGCGCGGAGGATCGGCGGAGGATCAGCCGTGTGGGCGAGCACCGCATGGGCTCGTCCTCGGTGCGCAAGTGCAGGTCAGCCGCGTGTGACCCAATCCACCGTCTCAGATAGTAGGAAGTCCGAGTAATTGTGGAGACAGACGCGTCGTCCTCCCTTAGCTTTGTAGAAGCCGAACGTCTCGCTCGACCAAGCGAATGGCGGTCGTGAGCCGGGCCCCGTGCAGGCAACCCCTGCGGCACCGCTCCCCGCCCCTTCCGGCGTCTCGTAACCCCTTTGCGCACCCCCGTATTCGGTGTGTGCGCTCCAGGATTCCGAAGGAGTCGATTCCTCATGGCCGAGACGACCGCCCGCCGTCGAGTCCGTCACCTCTCCCGTACGACCGAGTCCGACCGCAAGAACGCCGCGGCCGCTCTCCAGCGCGCCCTCGACCGCCGTGACAACGGCGGCTCGACCGGCCACTGAGCCGCCCACCAGCCCTTTTCGACAGAGCCGGGAGCCGCACCCGCCGGGGTGCGGCGCGGACTCACGCTCCGCGCCGCACCTCGAAATGGTCGATACGGTCGCCGCTCTGCGCCAGCGCCGACACCTTGAGCTTCGCCGCCGTACCGCTCTCCGCCTCCACCTTGAGGAAGGAGAAACCCCGGTAGCGCACCCGCGACCACTCCACCGTCTCCGCCTTCGAGGCCTGCGACTTCGTCCACTCGAAGGTGTCGACGGACTCGCGGTCGCGCACATGCCCCTCGTAGCTCTCCTTCACGCCCGCCGGGAAGCCGTACAGATCCTTGCCGCCGCCGCCCGCGGTGACGTACACGGTGCCGTCGCGCGTCGGGTCGGTCGAGGCGCCGATCGGCACGCGCCGGCCCACCTCGCCGTCCTTGATGGCGTCGGTCCGCTCGTAGACGTGGTTGTGTCCGTTGATCACCAGGTCCACCTGGTGCTTGGCGAACAGCGGCAGCCACTCGTCGCGCACCCCGCCGTCGGAGGCGTGCGACGAGGTCGAGTAGGCGCAGTGGTGGAAGAAGACGACGACGAAGTCGACCGCCGGGTCCGCCCGCAGCGCGGCCAGCCGGTCGTCCAGCCAGGCCGTCTGCTTGCCGCCCGTGTAGCCGAGGTTGGCGGGGATCTCGTACGACACGTCGTTGGCGTCCAGCGCCACGAAGCCGACGTTGCCGTACGTGAACGCGTACACGCCCGGTGCCCTGCGCGGGTCGAAGCCGCTCTCCGGCAGGGACCAGCGGGCGAGCTGGCCGCCGTAGCCGTCGGGGGAGTACCACGCCTCCATGTCGTGGTTGCCGGTCGTCACCATCCACGGCACCGACCGCGCGACCTCCTCGTTCTGCTTGAGGAACAGGTCCCAGAAGGCGGGGTCGTAGCCGTCCGACTCCTCGCCCCGGCCCTTGACGTTGGCGTAGCAGATGTCGCCCGCGTGGAGATGGAAGGCGGGCTTCTGGCGCAGCAGGATGTGGTCGTTGGCGGCCGCGGCCTTGCTGACGCCCTGGTCGCCGAAGGCGGTGAAGACGAACTTCTCCGGGCGCGACGGCGCCGTGCGGAACGACGCGATCGTCGAGCGGTGCGCCGCCGAGGCCGGGTCGAAGCCGTCGTGGCCGACGCCGTAGTAGTACGTGGTGCCGGGGAGCAGGCCGTCCAGCGCCGCGTGCACGTAGTACTGGTCCAGGGCCGCGCGGATGCCCGTGAGCTCCGGCGTGTGCAGATCGCGCACCTCGGCCTCGATCTTGCGGCTCAGGTCGTCGGGCCGGGTCCCGATCCGGACGTACGGCTTCTTCACCGCGGCCGGGACCTGCCACGAGATCCGCATCTGGGTCTTCGGGTCGGCGCCGAAGGCGAGATGGCGGCCGAAGGGGGTGACGGCCGAGCCCGGCACCTTCGTGGCGGAGGAGGACGCGGACGCCGAGGCGGAGGCCTTCGCACCGGACGCGCCCGACTCCCCACCCGCGCAGCCCGTCAACAGCCCGCCCGCCACCGCGCCCGCGGTCACCAGCGTGCGACGCCGGGACAGCTTGGTGCGCAGGTACTCGTGCTGCTCCGCCATGCTCATACGGCGGGCGAGCTGCGGGGGGATGCCGAAGTCCGGGATGTCCATGGTGGGAAACTTCCCAGCGACGGCCAACACCCGCCCCACATACGGGTGAACGTCAGTCGACGCGCAGACGCCGTCCCCCATCGGGGTGTCCGTATCGCGGACGCCGCATGTCATCCCATGGGACGAGGAGTAGGGTGCCGACATGTCTCGCAGCCTCAATCTCGCAGTGATTCCGGGTGACGGCATCGGCCAGGAGGTCGTGGCCGAAGGCCTGAAAATCCTCTCCGCCGTCCTTCCGCAGGATGTGAAGCTGGAGACCAAGGAGTACGACTTCGGCGCCCGGCGCTACCACGCCACCGGTGAGACCCTCACCGACGCCGACCTCGACGCCCTGAAGCAGCACGACGCCATCCTGCTCGGCGCGATCGGCGACCCGGGCGTCCCCTCCGGGGTCCTGGAGCGCGGCTTCCTGCTCAAGCTCCGCTTCGCCTTCGACCACCACGTCAACCTGCGTCCGTCGAAGCTCCTCCCGGGTGTCGCCACCCCGCTCGCCGGTGAGCCGAGCATCGACTTCGTCGTCGTCCGCGAGGGCACCGAGGGCCCGTACACCGGCAACGGCGGCACCATCCGCAAGGGCACCGAGCACGAGGTCGCCACCGAGGTCTCCGTGAACACGGCCTTCGGTGTCGAGCGTGTGGTCCGTGACGCCTTCGCCCGTGCGCAGGCCCGCCCGCGCAAGAAGCTGGCGCTGATCCACAAGAACAACGTGCTGACCTTCGCCGGTCACCTGTGGACCAACATCTTCAACAAGGTGGCCGAGGAGTTCCCCGAGGTCACCACCGAGTACATGCACGTCGACGCCGCGACCATCTACCTGGTCACCCAGCCCGAGCGCTTCGACGTCATCGTCACCGACAACCTCTTCGGCGACATCATCACCGACCTCGCGGCGGCCGTCTCCGGCGGCATCGGCGTGGCGGCCTCCGGCAACATCAACCCGTCCGGCGACTTCCCGTCCATGTTCGAGCCCGTCCACGGCTCGGCCCCGGACATCGCCGGCCAGGGCAAGGCCGACCCGACCGCCACGGTCCTGTCCGTCGCCCTGCTCCTGCGTCACCTCGGCTACGACGCCGAGGCCGCCCGCATCGACGAGGCGGTCTCCGCCGACCTCGCCGAGCGCACCGGCAAGCCCGCCCGCAGCACGTCGGAGATCGGCGACGCGCTGGCCGTACGAGTAGCCGGCTGACCCGCCGCGCCACTCGAAACACCTTTCGAAGCCGTCGGGTCATTCACACCCGGCGGCTTCCCCATGTCCGCCGCCGGGTGTCACCATCAACCCCTGGGTCGCGATTTCACGCCGATCACGCCGAACAGGCCGATTTCTTCCACGGCTCCCGCTTGCGATAATCGAACGCGGAGCCGCGGAACAAGGCAATGCTCGGACGTCCTAGCACTGGCCACTGGCAGTACTGGCGTGAGCGCGGCCCGCCACAACGAAACCGGTGAAGGACATCTACTCATGACGACGCCCACGATCGAGCTCAAGCCCTCCGCCACCCCGCTGTCCGCCGGCGAGCGCGAGGCGATACTGGCCAACCCGGGGTTCGGCCGCCACTTCACCGACCACATGGTGACGATCAAGTGGACCGAGGGCCGGGGCTGGCACGACGGCGAGCTCGTGCCGTACGCGCCGCTCTCCCTCGACCCGGCCACCATGGTCCTGCACTACGCGCAGGAGATCTTCGAGGGCCTTAAGGCCTACCGTCAGCCCGACGGGACCGTCGCCTCCTTCCGCCCCGAGAAGAACGCCAAGCGCTTCCAGTCCTCGGCCCGCCGGCTCGGCATGCCGGAGCTGCCGGTCGAGACGTTCATCGAGGCGTGCGACGCGCTGGTGCGGCAGGACGAGGCCTGGGTCCCGGCGCACGGCGGCGAGGAGTCCCTCTACCTGCGTCCCTTCATGTTCGCGACCGAGGTCGGCCTGGGTGTGAAGCCCGCCAGTGAGTACCTGTTCATCGTCATCGCCTCCCCGGCCGGCGCCTACTTCCCGGGCGGCGTCAAGCCGGTGTCCATCTGGGTCTCCGAGGACCACGTCCGCGCCGTGCCGGGCGGCATGGGTGACGCCAAGACGGGCGGCAACTACGCAGCGTCCCTGCTGGCCCAGGCGGAGGCCGCGGCCGAGGGCTGCGCGCAGGTCTGCTACCTCGACGCGGTCGAGCGCAAGTGGGTCGAGGAACTGGGCGGCATGAACCTGTACTTCGTGTACGGCGACAAGATCGTCACCCCCTCCCTCACCGGCTCCATCCTGGAGGGCGTGACCCGTGACTCCCTCCTCGCCGTCGCCCGTGACCTCGGGTACGAGGCCGAGGAGGGCCGCGTCTCCGTCGACCAGTGGCAGCGCGACTCCGAGAACGGCACCCTGACGGAGGTCTTCGCCTGCGGTACGGCCGCGGTCATCACGCCGGTCGGCATCGTGAAGCGCACGGGCGCCGAGTGGCGCCAGGGCGACGGGGAGCCCGGCGAGGTCACGCTGAAGCTCCGCCAGGCCCTCCTGGACATCCAGCGGGGCAAGGCCGAGGACAAGCACGGCTGGATGCACAAGCTGGGCTAGTTCTCCGCCCTGACCGTCAGGGCCGCCTCGGACGCCCCGTCCGTGGCGGCCCTTTCGCGCACCGGAGTCTTCTCCGCCGGGGAAGAGCCACCGATCGTCAGCAGCACGTACGCCACCCCTCCCACCAGCCCCGACAGCAGGAAGCTGCAGTCCACCCCGCCGGTCAGCGACAGCAGCGGCCCCTCGTACGACGGCAGCGAGACCGCCAGCAGGCCGATCGCCGCGCCCAGGGCCCACGACACGGTCGCCGGGACGTTCCAGCCGGCCCGGTACCAGTAGATCCCGCCCCGCGCCCGGCGGTTGAAGACCTGGAGGGCCTCCGCGTCGTACACGCCACGGCACCGCGCGAAGCCGATCAGGGTGATGACCGCCCAGGGCGTGCCGATCGCCGTGAGCAGCAGCACGAACGACGTCATCGCGTCCTGCGCGGACGAGTGGTAGTGGCCGAGGAACACGCAGGCAGTGGCGATCACCGCGACCGCGTACGTGGCCGTCGCCCGGGATGCGCGCGGCAGGATGGCGTCCAGGTCCAGGCCCATGGAGTAGAGCATCAGACCGGCGTTGCCGACCGAGCCCGCCGAGGCGGCCAGCAGGAGCGGGACCAGGTACCAGGTGGGGGAGGCGTCTACCAGCGGACCCGCGTAGTCCAGCGCCGCGCCCGCCGCGTACGCCGTGAAGGTGCCGAAGAGCTGCGGCACCAGCAGGCCCAGCGTCAGACCGAGCCAGGTCGCGTGCAGCACCCGGCGTGAGGAGTGCCGGGCCGGGGAGATGTAGCGGGTGTAGTCGCCGAGCAGCGTGATGAAGGCGATCGGGCCGGACAGGCCGGCGGCCACCAGCGCCAGCATCCAGGTCGGCCAGAAGCCGCCCAGCAGATAGCCGCCGGTCTCGGGCAGCGCTGCGGTCGTGAAGTGCGGGGCGTAGGCGATCACGCCGAGGGCGAGCAGGGCCGTCATGCCGATCGCGAGGACGCGGGACAGGGCGAGCAGCACGCGGTAGCCGTACACCGCTCCGGCGACGGTCGCGGCGGCGAGGAGCGCGTAGACAACGCCGTACGACACGTCGTTCGCCGGCATGCCGACCAGGCGGCCCAGCACGCTCACCATCACATCGCCGCCGATCCACACCGTGAGCGCGGAGTAGCCCAGCGCCAGCAGCAGGCCGACGACCGAGCCGACCAGGCGGCCCCGGACCCCGAACTGGGCGCCGGAGGACGTGGACAGGTTCGTCGCCGTGCGCAGGGAGATCAGGGCCAGCGGGGCGGTGAGGGCCGTGCCGGCCAGTGTGCCCAGCACGATCGAGGTGACCGACTCCCACCAGCTCAGGCCGAAGGACGGGGGCAGCCAGCCGAAGACGATCACCCCGAGGCAGAGGTTCGACCCCAGCAGGATCGAGACGAGGTCCCGTGGGCCGCTCGTGCGTTCCTCGTCCGGGATGGTGTCGACTCCGCGCTGTTCCATTGGCATGCTGGTCTCCCTCGCCAGTTAGAGTGGCGTTCAATCTGGAGGGTCTTGCTGCTTGTCGTCAACCCTTCAGATCGAGCATTCTGGTGTTTAGAGTGATGCTCTAAAGTCGAGGAAGGCAAGGAGGTGCCGCGTCATGAGACTGACCCCCACGGAACGTGACCGGCTGCTGCTCTTCGGAGCCGCCGAACTGGCCCGGGCGCGCAAGGCCCGCGGGCTGCGGCTGAACGTCCCGGAGGCGACCGCGCTCGTCGCGGACACCGTGTGCGAGGCCGCCCGCGACGGAGCCCGGCTCGCCGAGGCGATCGAGCGCGCCCGGTCCGTGCTCGGGCCTGACGACGTGCTGCCGGGTGTCGCCGACGTCGTCACCGAGGTGCACGTCGAGGCCGTCTTCGACGACGGTTCGCGGCTGGCCGTCGTGTCCGACCCGATCGGGGGCGGGCGCGGTCCGCAGGCTCCCGGCGAACTGCTGCCGGGGCCCGGGCACGCCGACCCGGAGGCGGTCGTACGGCTGACGGTCGTCAACACCGCCACCGTGCCCGTCTCCGTGACCTCCCACTTCCACTTCTTCGAGGCCAATCCGAGGCTCGACTTCGACCGCGCGGCGGCCTACGGCATGCGGCTCGCCGTGCCCGCCGGGTCCTCCACGCGGTTCGGGCCGGGGGAGAGCGTCGAGGTCGGGCTCGTGCCGATCGGGGGTGACCGGATCGCCATCGGGTTCGCCGGTCTGGTCGACGGGGCGCTGGACGCGCCGGGGGCGAAGGAAGAGGCCCTGCGCAGGGCCGCCGCCTGCGGATATCTGGGAGCAGACCGATGAGCATCGATCCTTACGCGTACGCCGCCACCCACGGCCCCCGCGCCGGCGACCGTATCCGGCTCGGCGACTCCGGGCTGACGATCCGCGTCGAGTCCGACTCCCAGCGGTACGGCGACGAGTTCCTCGCCGGGTTCGGCAAGACCGCGCGCGACGGGCTGCACCTCAAGGCCGCCGCCGTGCGGGAGACCTGTGACGTCGTCGTCAGCAACGTCGTCGTGATCGACGCGGCGCTGGGGATCCGGAAGGTCTCCATCGGGATCAGGGAGGGGCGGATCTGCTCGATCGGGCGGGCCGGGAATCCCGACACCCTCGACGGGGTCGACGTCGTGGTCGGCACGGGCACGTCCATCGTGTCCGGCGAGGGGCTCATCGCCACCGCCGGGGCCGTCGACACGCATGTCCATCTGCTGTCGCCGCGTGTCATGGAGGCGTCGCTGGCGTCGGGTGTGACCACGATCATCGGGCAGGAGTTCGGGCCGGTGTGGGGCGTAGGGGTCAACTCGCCGTGGGCACTGCGCCACGCCTTCAACGCGTTCGACGCCTGGCCGGTCAACATCGGGTTCCTGGGGCGCGGTTCGTCGTCCGACCCCGCTCCTCTCGTCGAGGCGCTGGCCGAGGGCGGGGCGAGCGGATTCAAGGTGCACGAGGACATGGGCGCCCACACCCGGGCGCTGGACACGGCGTTGCGCGTCGCCGAGGAGCACGATGTCCAAGTCGCCCTGCACAGCGACGGGTTGAACGAGTGCCTGTCGGTCGAGGACACCCTTCGGGTGCTGGAGGGCCGCACCATCCACGCCTTCCACATCGAGGGCTGCGGGGGCGGGCACGTCCCGAACGTCCTGAAGATGGCGGGGGTGCCGAATGTGATCGGCTCCTCCACCAACCCCACCCTGCCCTTCGGCCGGGACGCGGTCGCCGAGCACTACGGCATGATCGTCTCCGTCCACGACCTGAAGACCGACCTGCCCGGCGACGCCGCCATGGCCCGCGACCGCATCCGCGCCGGGACCATGGGCGCCGAGGACGTGTTGCACGACCTGGGCGCGATCGGCATCACCTCGTCTGACGCGCAGGGCATGGGGCGGGCCGGGGAGACGGTGCGCCGTACGTTCGCCATGGCCGGGAAGATGAAGGCCGAGTTCGGCGCCCCGGACGACGGCCACGACAACGAACGCGTCCTGCGCTACATGGCCAAGCTGACCGTCAACCCGGCCATCGCGCACGGCCTCGCGCACGAGGTGGGGTCGCTGGAGGTCGGCAAGCTCGCCGACATCGTGCTGTGGCGGCCGGAGTACTTCGGGGCCAAGCCGCAGCTGGTGCTGAAGTCCGGGTTCCCGGCGTACGGGGTGGTCGGCGACCCGGGCGCCGCGACCGACACCTGCGAACCCCTCGTCCTGGGCCCGCAGTTCGGGGCGTACGGGGCCACGCCCGCCGACATCTCGGTCGCCTTCGTCGCGCGGGCCGCCCTCGACCAGGGGGGCGACACGATGCCGACCCGGCGCCGCAGGGTCGCCGTGCGCGGCACGCGCGGCATCGGGCCGGCCGACCTGCGCCTGAACTCCCGTACCGGAGCCGTCGACGTCGATCAGCGCACCGGGCTCGTCACCCTCGACGGCGAGCCGCTGCGCTCCGAGCCGGCCGACTCCGTCTCCCTCAACCGCCTCTACTTCCTGTGAGGATCACGATGTCCGCTGCCGCCGACGGCTTCCGTATGCCCGCCGAGTGGGCTCCGCACGAGCGCACCTGGATGGCGTGGCCGGGGCCGAACACGACCTTCGAGGACCCCGAGGACCTCGCGGCCGCCCGCCTGGCCTGGGCGTCGGTCGCCCGGGCCGTGCGCCGCTTCGAACCGGTGACGGTGGTGTGCGGGCCGGGACAGTCCGAGGAGGCCCGGACGCTGCTCGGGCCGGGTGTGGACACGGTCGAACGCGAGCTGGACGACGCGTGGATGCGGGACATCGGGCCCACCTTCCTGACCAACGGCACCGGTGAACTCGCCGCCGTCGACTGGACGTTCAACGGCTGGGGCGCGCAGGACTGGGCCCGCTGGGAGCACGACGCGAAGATCGCCGCGTCTGTCTCCGATCTGGCGGGCTCGACGAGGACGTACGCCTCGAAGCTGGTGAACGAGGGCGGTGCCCTCCATGTCGACGGCGAGGGCACGGTGCTGCTCACGGAAACGGTCCAGCTCGGTCCCGAGCGCAACCCGCACTGGACCCGTGCGGAGGTCGAGGCGGAGATCCACGCGATGCTCGGCACCCGCAAGGCGATCTGGCTGCCGCGCGGCCTCACCGGCGACTATCCCCCGTACGGCTTCGGCACCCTCGGCCATGTCGACATCGTCGCCGCGTTCGCCCGCCCCGGCGTGGTCGTGGCCCATGTGCAGCCGGATCCGGCACACCCCGACCATGAGGTGACCAAGGAGATCGTCGGCCTGCTGACAGCGCAGACGGACGCGCGAGGGCGGCGCCTGGAGGTCGTCGAGGTGCCCGCCCCGACCGTCCTGGAGGCCGACGGGCACTGGGCCGACTACTCCTACATCAACCACTACCTCTGCAACGGCGGCGTGGTGCTCTGCGGCTTCGACGACCCGCGCGACGAGCTCGCGGCCGGCATCTTCCGTCGGCTCTTCCCCGAGCGGACGGTGACGCTGGTGGACGCGCGGACGATCTTCGCGGGTGGCGGGGGCATCCACTGCATTACTCAGCAGCAGCCGAGGGCTGTGGTCAGGTAGAACGTACGGGTGAACGTACTGCTCTGCGCCACCTGCGGAACCCGGCTGACCGAGCCGGTCCGGCGGCTCGACGAGTTGCCCGAGTACCCCGGCTGGGACGGACTTCCGGGCCCGGACGGCCGACGGCACGGCCCGCCGAGCGTGCCGCTCGGGACGTACGTAGTCGACCCGCTGCCGTTCGGGGCGCCGTTCGAGCCGGTCGGCCCCGACGAGGAGTACGACGGCATCGTGCCCGGCGGCATGTGGATGTCCGACGAGCGGGGCTTCCTGGTCTCCGCCGGGCCGTGCGGGACCTACGTCCTGCACCCGGACGACGTCGTGGACATCGCACCTCATCCCGACCCGCACCGCCTCATCGGTTGCTGCGGCCCGGACGGCCGGGCCGGGATCAACCACGTCTGCGCCTGCGGGGCCGAGGTGGCGATCGTCGCCGCCGACTGCACGAGCGGCTACGAGACCCGACTTGTCCCGGACACGGTTCGCGTGGAGGTCGTCGAATGACGCCGGCCCGTCGCCGTACCCCGGCCCCGCCCCGCGAGGACGTCCTCGCCGCCGCCATGCAGATGATCGCCGAACTCGGCCTGGAGAAGCTCACCATGGCCGCGCTCGGGCGTGAGGTCGGGATGAGCAGCGGGCATCTCCTCTACTACTTCCACTCCAAGGACGAGCTGCTGCTGCGGACCCTGGAGTGGAGCGAGGGCCGGCTGGGCGCCGAGCGCGGCAGGCTGCTGACCCGAACCGCGCCCGCCCGCGAGCGGCTCGACGCGTACGTCGACCTGTACGTCCCCGACGGCCACCGCGACCCGCACTGGACGCTCTGGCTGGAGGTCTGGAACCGCTCGCAGAACGCCGACGACGCAGCCCGCGAACGGCAGGCCGCCATCGAGGGAGCCTGGCACCGGGACCTGGTGGCGCTGGTGGCGGAGGGCGTGTCGAGGGGGGAGTTCCGGGCGGTCGACCCGGACCGTTTCGCCGCCCGGCTGCGGGCGCTGCTCGACGGCTTCTCCATCCATGTGGCGATCGGACTGCGGGGCACGGACCGGACGCAGATTTTGCGCCACGTACGGGAGTTCCTCGACGACAGCCTTCTCGCGGACACCTGAGCACACGTCCAGGTTGTACTCAATACGTCGGATTGACCCTGTAGCGCGTGATGCGTTTGCCTCTTGGGAAGCCCTTGGCGCGGGGCCGGGGGTGAAGCGTCCACGGGGACCACAGGGGAGAACATGTCCAGAGCCGCACGTGTGTCCGGCGTCTGCTCAGGGACGGCGCTGCTGCTCGCGTTCACCGGAACGACCGCGGCCGCCGCGCCGCACGCACCCCGGGTGGAGCGGGTCAGCACCGCCGCCGACGGAACCCAGGCCGACGGACCCCCGAACGGCGCCGCCATCAGCGCCGACGGCCGCCACGTCGCGTTCACGTCCACCGCTCCGAGCTTCGGCTGCGCCCGCTTCACTCCGTGCCTGCTCGTGAAGGACCTGGACACCGGCGCCCTGGAGAAGGCCGCAGAGCACGCGACGGCGCCCTCCCTCAGCGTGGACGGCCGCAAGGTCGCCTTCCAGCGGGGCCGGGACGTCCACGTCCGCGACCTGGACACCGGGATCACGAACCGGGTCAAGGGCGCGCAGCCCTCCCTGGCCGGGGACGGCACGCGCGTCGCGTACACCGTGGGCGGTGCCGTGTATCTGCTCGAACTCGCCACCGGTGAGCGGCAGTTGATCAGCGTCGACTGCTGGGGCGGCCGAGGCGACCTGCCGGCCGGTAAGCCCTCCGTCAACGCCGACGGCACCGTCGTCGCGTTCGAGTCGGCGTCGCCCGATCTGGTGGAGGGGGACACCAACGGGGTGTCGGACGTCTTCCTGCGGACAGTGCAATGACACCAACCATCAACGGGGGAACAACCATGCACAGCACCAAGCGAGTTGTCGCGCTCGCCATCGCCCTGGCCGCCGCGACGGCGACGCTGTCGGGGACGTCGGCGGGCGCCGCGCCCAGGGCGCCGTACACCGAGAAGGCGAGCGTGGCGCCGGACGGCACGGACGGCAACGCCGCCTCCGGAGGGCAGAGCCTGAGCGCGAACGGCCGCTACGTCGCCTTCGTCTCCGGCGCCGACAACCTCGTCGCGGGCGACACCAACGGCACGGCCGACGCCTTCGTACGTGACCTGAGGACCGGTACCACCCGCCTGGCGAGCACCACGAAGGACGGCGGCCCGTGGGACGCCAACGTCCTGGACGTCTCCCTCAGCGCCGACGGCCGGTATCTCGCGTTCACGGCCAGCGCCACCTACAACCTCGACGACAACCACATCTGGATCAAGGACCTCAAGACCGGCACCGTCCAGCGCGTCGACGACGCCATCGACACCGGCTACCGGGCCGCCGGCAGCCCGGCCATCAGTGCCGACGGCCGCTACGTCGCCTTCATCGCCCTGCACACGGACGACGCGGGACCGGCGGGCGACAGGTCGAACCGGGTCTACCGCCTCGACCGCGTCACGGGGGAGACCGTCCGCATCAGCCAGGTCCCCGGCGAGGGCGCCTGGAAGTCCGCCGCCACCCAGCCGTCCATCAGCGCGGACGGCAGCCGGGTCGGCTACCAGTTCTTCGTGCCGTACCCCACCCGGGGCGACTGGGGCGACGCCTTCGTGCGTGACGTGCCGAGCGGCGACCTGATCCAGATCGACAAGGCCCCGGACGGCAAGGTGTCCGACGGCCAGACCGAGTACCCGCAGGTCAGCGCCGACGGACGGTACGCGGTCTTCAACTCGCTGGACTCCCAGCTGACGCCGGACGACACCAACGGCTCCCACAACGTCTTCGTCCGCGACCTCAGGACGGGGGAGCTGCGCCGGATCGACGCCGCCGACCCGGCCGCCACCACAGCCCACCCGTCACTCAGCGCAGACAACCGGTACGTCGCCTTCGTCGCCGGCGATCCGGACGACCCGAACCACACCATGCACGCGTACGTGCGCGATCTGCGGACCGGGCGCACGGTTCTGGCGAACCCCGACACCCAGGGCGGCCCGAGCGACTCCTCGGTGTCCTTCCCGGCGATCGACGGGCACGGCCGTACGGTCGCGTTCGCCAGCTGGGCCACCGACCTCGTGCCCGGCGACACCTACGACACCACCCAGCTCTACGTCCGCCATCTGCGGTGATCAGCGCAGTGCTCGCATCCTGAGACGGACGGTGAGCACGGGGGCGACTTGTGCCAGACTGCCCCCGTGCTCTCGTTCGCCATGATTATTGGCAGCAGGCGCGCCGGTCCGCAGTGACCGCCACGTACGACCAGGTACGGGCGGACACCGTCGTCCTCGACCCGCGCGCAGACCTCTCGCACCCGCGAGGGGTTTTTCGCTTTTCTGGCCCACCTTCAGCCGGGAGCAAAGCGCGAGGGATCATTGGGGACGGTGGAGCCGGTCATTCCGGTAACGACCGTGATCCAACGGGATCCAACAGCAGGAGCCTTGACACCATGACCGAAACCAGCGAGCTCGACGATTCGTTCCACGTCTTCGACACCACCCTGCGCGACGGCGCGCAGCGGGAGGGCATCAACCTCACCGTCGCGGACAAGCTGGCCATCGCACGGCACCTGGACGACTTCGGCGTGGGCTTCATCGAGGGCGGCTGGCCCGGTGCCAACCCGCGGGACACCGAGTTCTTCGCGCGCGCCCAGCAGGAGATCGACTTCAAGCACGCTCAGCTGGTCGCCTTCGGCGCCACCCGCCGCGCGGGCGCCAAGGCCGCCGAGGACCCGCAGGTCAATGCGCTCCTGGGCTCCGGCGCCCCGGTGATCACCCTGGTCGCGAAGTCCCACGACCGGCACGTCGAGCTGGCCCTGCGCACCACCCTGGACGAGAACCTGGAGATGGTCCGCGACACGGTGTCGTACCTGCGCGAGCAGGGCCGCCGCGTCTTCGTCGACTGCGAGCACTTCTTCGACGGCTACCGCGCCAACCCCGAGTACGCGAAGTCCGTCGTCCGTACGGCGTCGGAGGCCGGCGCGGACGTCGTCATCCTCTGCGACACCAACGGCGGCATGCTCCCCGCCCAGGTCCAGGCCGTCGTCTCCACGGTCCTCGCCGACACCGGCGCCCGGCTCGGCATCCACACCCAGGACGACACCGGCTGCGCGGTCGCCAACACCCTCGCGGCCGTCGACGCGGGCGCGACCCACGTCCAGTGCACGGCCAACGGCTACGGCGAGCGGGTCGGCAACGCCAACCTGTTCCCGGTGGTCGCGGCCCTGGAACTGAAGTACGGCAAGAAGGTCCTCCCCGACGGCCACCTCCGCGAGATGACGAGGATCTCCCACGCCATCGCCGAGGTCGTCAACCTCACCCCGTCCACGCACCAGCCGTACGTCGGCGTCTCCGCCTTCGCGCACAAGGCCGGCCTGCACGCCTCCGCGATCAAGGTCGACCCGGATCTCTACCAGCACATCGACCCCGAGCTGGTCGGCAACACCATGCGCATGCTGGTCTCCGACATGGCCGGCCGCGCCTCCGTCGAGCTGAAGGGCAAGGAGCTCGGCATCGACCTGGGCGGCGACCGCGAGCTGGTCGGCCGGGTCGTCGAGCGGGTCAAGGAGCGCGAGCTCAAGGGCTACACGTACGAGGCCGCGGACGCCTCCTTCGAACTCCTCCTGCGCGCCGAGGTCGAGGGCAAGCCGCTGAAGTACTTCGGCGTCGAGTCCTGGCGCGCGATCGTCGAGGACCGCCCCGACGGCACCCACGCCAACGAGGCCACGGTCAAGCTGTGGGCCAAGAGCGAGCGCATCGTCGCCACGGCGGAGGGCAACGGCCCGGTCAACGCCCTCGACCGCGCGCTCCGGGTGGCGCTGGAGAAGATCTATCCCCAGCTCGCCAAGCTCGAACTCGTCGACTACAAGGTCCGCATCCTGGAGGGCGTGCACGGCACCCAGTCCACGACCCGCGTCCTGATCTCCACGTCCGACGGGGCGGGGGAGTGGTCCACGGTCGGCGTCGCCGAGAACGTCATCGCGGCGTCCTGGCAGGCGCTGGAGGACGCGTACACGTACGGACTGCTGCGGGCCGGGGTGACGCCGGCCGAGTAGGCCGAACGGACCTCGCCGCCACCCCCGTGCCGGCCGTCCACGGCACAGTGGAGCCATGGACACTGACGACGTGCGGAACCTGCTGGCCCGGGGGCAGGTCGCGACCCGGCTGCCCGCCCAGGACCTTCAGCGGGCCCGGCGCTTCTACTCCGAGAAGCTCGGTCTGGAGCCCGTCGACGAACGGCCGGGCGGGCTGCTGTACCGGTGCGGTGGCACGGAGTTCGCCGTGTACAGGTCGGAGGGTGCCTCTCCCGGCACGTTCACCCAGATGGGCTGGCAGGTCGAGGACGTCGAGACGGTGGTGGCGGAACTCAGGCGGCGCGGCGTGCGCTTCGAGGAGGTCGACCTGCCCGGGTTCCGCACCACGAACGGCATCGCCGACATCGAGGGGCACTACCCGAGCAAGGGCTTCCGCGGGGAGCGCGCCGCCTGGTTCCACGACAGCGAGGGCAATCTGCTGGGCATCGGCCAGCCGTACGCCTGAGCCGCACCACGCGTTCATGAGATGAAGAAACAACGTGCCTGATCCGGCCAGAAGTCGAGTGTCCACCAGCCCTGACGTGAAGTCTTGACGCCAACAGAGGTCCCCAGTTCACTCACGACTTGAGCTAGGTCATATGTGGACTATGAGAGTCGAGGGACCTTCCATGCGAAGAACCGCCCTGCTCGCCTCCGCCGCGCTCCTCACCACCCTGCTCCCGCTCACCGCCGCCGCCCCCGCCTCCGGCGCCGACGACCCCGCCCCGGTCCCCGTCGACCGCTTCGAGGGCGAGGTCCCCTTCGCGAGCCCGCCCGCCGAGGGCGTCTTCACCTGGGGCAGCGACAACGACGACCCGCCGGCTCTCCGACTGGCCGCCCGCGACGACGCGCCCGAGGGGGACCAGGTCCTGACCGGCACGTACGACATCAGCGGCTACGGCGGCTTCACCCACACCTTCGCCTACGCCGAACCCGCCCACGACTGGTCCGCCCACAAGGGCATCCGCTTCTGGTGGGACGGCCAGAGCAACGGCAAGCAGATCGCCTTCGAACTGAAGGACGGCGGCACCAACGGCGAGGCCTCCGAGCTGTGGACGACCTCCTTCACCGATGACTTCAGCGGCTGGAAACAGATCGAACTGCCCTTCACCGACTTCACTTATCGCACGGACTACCAGCCCGTCGGCGGCATCGACCACATCCTCGGCCTCACCGAGACCTGGGGCTACGCCGTCACCCTCCCGGTCGGAACCAAGGACCAACTCGCCATGGACGGCGTCGAGTTGTACGGCAAGGCCGACCAGTCCCTGAAGGCCTCCGTCCGCACCGACTCCGCCGTCTACCCGACCGACGAGGGCGGCACGGCGACCGCGCGGCTCACCGTGGGCACGATCGGAGACACCGCCCTCGACGAACCCGTCACCGTCACCTATGAGACCACCGGCGGCACCGGCGACCCCGGCAAGGACTACACCCCGGTCACGGGCACCGTCACCTTCCCGGCCGGCACCGCCTCCGGCGCCACCCGCGAGATCCGCGTCCCCACCCTGAGGGACAGGTCCGCCGAGCCCGCCGAGACGATCCCGCTGAAGCTGACCGTCACCGGCGCCAAGGCCCCCGCCGAGACCCCGCAGATCGTGGTCGACGCACACGGACTGCCGTATCTCGACAGCGAGTTGCCGGTGAGGAAGCGCGTCGCCGACCTCCTCTCCCGGCTGTCCCTGGAGGAGAAGGCCGGCCAGATGACCCAGGCCGAGCGCGGCGCCCTCACCACGTCCGGTGACATCGCCACGTACGCCCTCGGCTCGCTCCTCTCCGGCGGCGGCTCCACCCCGACGCCCAACACCGCCGAGGCCTGGGCGAAGATGATCGACGGCTTTCAGCTCCGGGCGCAGGCGACCCGCTTCCAGATCCCGCTGATCTACGGCGTCGACGCGGTGCACGGCCACAACAACCTGGCCGGCGCGACGATCATGCCGCACAACATCGGGCTCGGGGCGTCCAGGAATCCCCAGCTGGCCTACCAGGCGGGCGCGGTGACGGCTGCCGAGACGCGGGCCACCGGCATCCCCTGGGACTTCGCGCCCTGCCTGTGCGTGACGCGGGACGACCGATGGGGACGGGTGTACGAGTCCTTCGGCGAGGATCCGGCGCTCGTCGAGTCGATGGAGACCGTCATCCAGGGCCTCCAGGGCAGGCCTGACGGACGGGACCTGGACCGCGGTGACAAGGTCCTCGCCACCGCCAAGCACTTCGTCGGCGACGGCGGCACCGAGTACGGCTCCTCCACCACCGGCACCTACACCATCGACCAGGGCGTCACCAAGGTCACCCGCAAGCAGCTGGAGGCCGTCCACCTGGCCCCTTACGAGACGGCCGTCGACCGCGGCGTCGGCACGGTGATGCCGTCGTTCTCCTCCCTGGACCTCATCGGCGACGACCAGGGCCCGGTGAAGATGCACGCCCGCGCCGACATGATCAACGGCGTCCTCAAGGACCGTATGGGCTTCGACGGCTTCGTGATCAGCGACTGGCAGGCCATCGACCAGATCCCCGGCGACTACGCCTCGGACGTGCGTACGTCGGTCAACGCGGGCCTCGACATGATCATGGTGCCGTACGCGTACAGGGACTTCCACGGGACCCTGGTCGACGAGGTGGGGGCGGGCCGGATCAGCGAGCGGCGGATCGACGACGCCGTATCGCGCATCCTCACGCAGAAGTTCCGCCTCGGGCTCTTCGAGAAGCCGTACGCCGACACGAGCGGGGCGTCGGAGATCGGGTCCGCCGAGCACCGGGCCGTGGCGCGGCGGGCGGCGGCCGAGTCGCAGGTGCTGCTGAAGAACGCGGGCGGGCTGTTGCCGCTGAGGAAGTCGCAGAAGGTGTATGTCGCCGGGTCCAACGCCGACGACATCGGCAACCAGAGCGGCGGCTGGACCGTCACCTGGCAGGGCTCGTCCGGCGACATCACGCCCGGCACGACGGTCCTGGAGGCGATGCGGAAGCACGCCGCGCGGCTGACGTACTCCAAGGACGCCTCCGCTCCGACGGGCGGCCATGACGTCGGGGTGGTCGTCGTCGGCGAGACCCCGTACGCCGAGGGCGTCGGTGACGTCGGCAACGGCCATGACCTGCGGCTGAGCCCCGCCGACCAGGCCGCTGTCGACAAGGTGTGCGGCGCGATGAAGTGCGCGGTGCTGATCGTCGCCGGGCGCCCGCAGATCGTCGACGACGGGACGGTGGCCGGGATCGACGCGCTGGTCGCCTCCTGGCTGCCGGGGACGGAGGGCGACGGTGTGGCGGACGTGCTGTACGGGAAGCGGCCCTTCACGGGGCAGTTGCCCGTCAGTTGGCCCCGGTCGGAAGCGCAGCTGCCGATCAACGTCGGGGACACGTCGTACGACCCGCGCTTCCCGTACGGCTGGGGGCTGACCACGCTGACCAAGGTGCCCGAGGGCGGTGCCGCCACCCTGAAGGCGCTCGGCGTCGCGGCCGCGGCCGCCGAGAAGGCCGGGGCTCAGGCGGCGGGGCGGGCCCTGGTCACCAAGGCCCGGCTGATCGTCCAGCAGAGGGCGGCCGGCACGGGGATCACCGAGGCGGTGGCGGGACCCTTCGCCGATGCCGACCATCTGCTGGTGACCGGCCGCTACGGGGCGGCGGTGGAGAGGCTGAGGGCGGCGTACCGGGCGGCCTGAGCCGTCGTACGGCGGCGGGGCGTCCCCGCAGGGCGCCGGTCCGGTGCCAATCCAACCGCCCGGACCGGCGCCTTTGGCCGCCCCATCAGGTAGCGTCGATGGTATGAGGACTCCGCTCTCCCGGGGTCTCATGCGATTGCTGATCGTGCCGGTCGCCGCGACGATCGCGGTGCTCACGGCCGGCGCGCCCGGCGCACATGCGGCCACGGACCTTTCCCAGGTCGCCGAGGCGCTGCGCGAGGAACCGGTCTATGTGGACCCCGCCGCCTCGGACCTGCTGTCGTCGGCCGACGCCGAAGCGCTCGCCGACAAGATCAAGGACGCCGACAAGCCGGTCTTCGTCGCCGTCCTCCCGGCCGACCAGCCGACCCAGAACCTCCTCGTGAACCTCCGTACGGAGACCGGTGTCACGGGCCTGTACGGGGTCCGCGTCGGTGATCGCTTCGACGCGGCGGCCGACTCCTCCGTGCTGTCCCGGCAGGCGGTGGACAACCTGGTGACGTCGGTGCAGAACGCCGGTGACCCCAAGGCCCAGCTGAACGACTTCGTCGACTCGGCGCTGCGTAACGTCGGCGGCACGGCCCCCGCCAGCTGGAGCGACGGCGGGGACGGCGCGGGTGTGGACGCCGGCGGTCTGATCGCCTTCGGCGTGGTGCTGGCGGCGGGCGGCGCGGGCGCCTACGCGCTGGTCCGGCGCAACCGGCGGCGCCACGAGGAGCAGCAGCGGGCGGCGCTGCAGAAGCTGCGGGTCGTGGTCGACGAGGACATCACCGCCTTCGGCGAGGAACTGGACCGCCTGGACTTCCATCCCGCCGAGCCCGGCGCCGACGACGCGATGCGCGCGGACTACGAGGGCTCCCTCGACGCCTACGAACAGGCGAAGCGGCTCATGGACGGGGCCCGCAAACCTGAAGACGTCAAGGCGGTCACCCAGGCCCTGGCGGACGGCCGCTACTCCCTCACCCGGCTGGCCGCCCGCCGGGAGCACCGCGCGCTGCCCGAACGCCGCCCGCCGTGCTTCTTCGACCCACGGCACGGTACGGCGGTGGCCGACGAGACCTGGACACCATCGGGCGGCGCCGCCCGCGAGGTCCCGGTCTGCGCGGCCGACCGCACCCGCCTGTCCGAGGGCCGCGACCCCGTGATCCGCGAGGTCGACACCGAGCACGGCCGCCGGCCGTACTGGGACGCCGGCCCCGCCTACGGCCCCTGGGCGGGCGGCTACTTCGGCGGCGGCATCCTCCCCGGCCTCCTCATCGGCACGATGCTGGGCAGCATGATGGCCGCACCGGCCTATGCCGCCGACTACGGGGCGGGGTACGGGTACGGCGGCGGCTATGAGGGCGGCGACGTGTCCGGGGCGGACTTCGACACCGGGGACTTCGGCGGGGGCGGGTTCGGCGGCGGGGACTTCGGTGGCGGAGGGTTCGACGGCGGAGGCTTCTGAGGATCCGGCCGTAGCCGGTGGGGAGTCCCCGGCCGTGGTCTGTTCCGAATCCCCGGCCGTGGTCGGTTCCGAGTCTCCTGCTACAGCCGGACGAGGCGATCGTCCGCGTGTGCGGCAGTGCGCTTGTGCTTCGACGGACTGTCCCCGTGGCTGCCAGGACGTACGTGCCCGGGCCGGGCGGCCAGGACCCCGGCGATCGCCTCCGGCACGACCAGGGCGACCAGGACGGCGAGGGGTATGCGCCAGCCGTCGGTGACGTCGTGCAGGACCCCTATGGCCAGGGGTCCGAGGCCGGCCAGCAGGTAGCCGATCGTCTGCGCCATCCCCGAGAGCGCGGCGGCGGTCTGCGGGCCGTCCGCGCGCAGCCCGAGCAGCGTCATCGCCAGCGGGAAGGCGCTGCCGGTCGCCGCACCGAGCAGGCACACCCACGCCCAGCCGAACGCGGGCGCCAGCAGCAGACCCGCGAGGGAGAGCAGTTTCGCCGCCGTCACGGCCACCACGAGGAGCCGCTGGCCGCGCATCCGGGCGGCGGCGAGGGGGACGACGAAGCCCAGCGGGATGCCGACGGTCAGCATCACCGACATCATCAGCCCGGCCTGGCCGGGTGTGTAGCCGCGGGCGTCCATGATCTGCGGCAGCCACGCCACCAGCGCGTAGAACATCAGCGACACCAGCCCGAGGAACGCCGACACCCACCAGGCGAGCGCGCAGCGCAGTAAGGATCCGCCCGCCGTCCTCGGTGCCTCGGGCGGCGTCCTGCGATGTCTGCCGCCCGCTCCGGGTGCGGCCAGCAGCCCCCACACCGCCCCGGCCAGCACCGCGGGTACCGCCCACACCGCCAGCGCGAACTGCCATCCGGTCGCGCTGGCCAACGGCACCGCGGCTCCGGCGGCGAGGGCGCCGGATACGGCCATGACGGTCATGGTGAGCCCGGTGAACAGGCCGATCCCACGGGCGAAGTGGTCCTTGACGAGCGCGGGCAGCAGTACGTTGCCGACGGCGATGCCGGCCCCGGACAGCACCGTTCCCACGAAGAGCGCCGTCGGCCATGGAACCGCCCGCACGGCGGCGCCGAGCGCCAGGACCCACAGGGCCGCGCACACGGCGGCCTGCGTTCCGAACCGGCGGGCCAGCCGGGGTGCGAGCCAGGCGAAGGCGCCCAGGCACAGCACAGGCAGCGTCGCCAGCACGCTGACCTGGGTGCCGGACAGGGCGAGCGCCTGTTCCAGGTCCCCGATGAGCGGCGATGTCCCGGTGATCGCCGCGCGTAGATTGACGGCCAGCAGGATGAGACCGGTGATGAGCCACAGCCTGGTTGTCATGTGTGTTTCCCCCGTGGACGCGACGACGGCCCCCTCCTCCGTCCAGGAGAGGGCCGCCGGGCTTCGAAGACGTGCTCGGTGTGCTCGGTGTGCTCGGTGTATTCGATGTGGTCGGTTGTGTTCGGTGTGCTGCGTGCGCGTCGGTCAGATGCTCACGCTGTGGTTGACCGGACACTTCGCCCGGCCGGCGGCGCGGAACGCCACACCGGTCGCCCCGGGGGAGGCGGGCGTACCGAGCTGCTTGAGGATCTCGTCGGACAGCAGGTCCTCCTTGCCCTTCAGGGCGTCGGCGACCTTGGTGTCGGAGACGAAGACCAGTTCCGCGGCGATGTTGTCCTGGACGATCCGCGCCAGGTTGTCCAGCGCCACCCCGATCGGGTCCGACGGCAGCTGCGCCGTGGGGATGTCGATCAGATGGGAATCCACCTTCTTCTGGTTCATCATCGGCTTGATGATGATCTCCGCCTGGTTCAGCACCGACGTCGTCCAGATCGACAGCACCACCGTGTAGAGGTCGGCCCAGGCCGCCTCGCCGATCTGCGTCCGCCACTTCCGGCACAGGCCCTGCACTCCGGAGATCTGCGCCTCGGCGGCGTACTGCATGTTCACCCGGATCGCCGGATACACGCGCCCGGCGAAGACCTGGAACGAGGCGATGTCGAAGGCGCGGGTGCGGATGGAGTCGGCGATGAACGTCAGGCCCTCGTCGAGGATCTTCGCGCAGGAGTTGTGCAGTGCCTGTGGCAGCTTGGCGTCGGCGAGGTTGTTCTTCGCGGTGGTCAGCTTGTCCGCGAACGCCTGCAGCGGCGTGGTCCAGGCGTCGGTGCCCGGGCCCTTCATCGCCACCATGTCGAGGTCGTGGGCGTCGATCCGGTCGGCGTTGGGGACGTTCGGGACCTTGTCCGACAGGAACTCCGCGACCGTGGAGAAGATCCCCAGCGGCACATGGGCGATGGACTTCGCCAGCTCGAACTCCTCGGCCACCGGGTGCTCGACGTATCGCTTGCCCTCGTGGACGAGGGTGAACGTGCCGCCCTTCGCGTCGTTCTGCACCACGATGACCGGCCCGAGGTTCTTGACCAGGTCGGCCTTGAGCGCCGCGTAGTTGGTGCGCATCGCCGCGTTCACCGCGCGGATGGAGTCCCGGGCGGCGGTCCGGGTACTCACCTCCTCCGCCGCGGGGGCGGCGTCGAGGAGGGATGTCGTCTCCGGTTGGGCGGCCGTGTGGGCCAGGAACGTCGCGGCGACTGTGCCGCCCGCGCCACCGATGAATTTCCGGCGTGTTGCCATGACTTGCTCTCCGTAACGAATCGGTCGTCAGGTGTTCCCGCCTGGGGGGAAGCGGTGGTGTGTGGGGGGAACTGACCCGCCGGGAGCCGCCAAGGGCGGCCGGGACGCGGGGAGCAATGCGAGAAGGGGTGTCCCTCTCCGGCAGCGTGGGGCTGCGGGGGCGCCGGAGAGGGGGAGTCGCGAGTGTGCGAGTGGTGAGTTGCGATGTGCGAGATGCGATGTGCGAGTTACGTTGCGCGCGCTATGCCAGCGCGGTGTGGGAGGGCACGACGACGCCGTACAGGTCGGCGATCGTCGCCAGCGCGCTCTGGTGGATCTGGTCGGCGGACAGTCCGCCGGCGACCGACGGCAGCGGCCGGGTGGCGCAGGCGTCCGCGACCACGGTGGGCTTGTTCCCGCGCAGGAAGGCGCCCTCCGCGGTGAACGTCACGCACATGTGCGTCATGAACCCGGCGATGACCAGGTTCTCGTAGCCCGCCCGGTCGACGAGCTCGGCGAGGTCGGTGTTCACGAAGGCGTTGGGGGCCTTCTTCACCACCGTTCGCTCACCCTTCGCGGGCTTGACCTTGTCGTGGATGCGGCCGATCGGCCGGCGGATGTCGTACGGGGTGTTCTCCCCGCCGTCGTTGACGATGTGGATGACCGTCCCGCCCGCCTTGCGAGCCGCGCTCAGCAGCTCGGCCGCGGCGTCCAGGGCGGGCTGCCAGCCGTCGAGTTCCATCACACCGCGGGTGTAGGTGTTCTGGTAGTCCACCATGATCAAGGTGGCGGTCGCGAGCGAAGCCGGCTTGTCCGCGAAGCCGTTGAGCTTGCGCAGCGTCGTCGTACCCGACGTGTCCGCCTCCGCCGCCTGCGCGGGGGAGTCGCCCAGCCGGGTGGCGCCGAACACCGCGGCGCCGCCGACGAGTGCCGCGCCGCCGACCTTCAGCACCCCGCGGCGGGACGCGCCGCCCTGCCCCTGCTCCGCCATGTCAGGCCAGCTCCTTCGCGGACGCGACGACGACGCCGTACGCGTCGCCGATGGCCGCCAGCGCGCTGCGGTGCAGTTCGTCGGCGGACACGTTCACGATCGACCGGGTGGCACACGCGTCCGCGGGGACCGTGGGCCGGTTGCCGCGCAGGGCCGCGGACGCCGACGTGTACGCGATGCACATGTGGGTCATGAACCCGGCGACGATCACGGTCTCGTTGCCCGCCTCGTCGACGAGCGTGCCGAGGTCGGTCCCGTGGAAGGCGTCCGGGGCCTGCTTGACGACCACGGACTCGCCGTCGATCGGCGCTACGTCGGGGTGGATCCGCCCGATCTCAGCGCGGATGTCGTACGGCGACCCCTCGCCGCCGTCGTGCTGGACATGGATGACCTCGGCTCCGGCCTCGCGGGCACGGGACAGCAGATCCGACGCCGCTTGCAGGGCGGGCCGCCAGCCGTCGAGTTCCATCACACCGTGGGTGTAGGTGTTCTGGTAGTCGACGAGGATCAGCGTCGAGGACGCGAGGGCCGCAGGGGTGTCGTCGGCACCGCCGAGTTCGCGCAGCGTCTTGCTTGCCACAGGTCTTCTCCAAGGGTGGGGGGACTCGAACGAGTTGTTCAACAGGTTGTTGAACACGTATGCGACGCTATGGCTCGCACCGGACTGTCGGCAATGACGTGCTATTTGCAGAAACCGACGTCCGCGACCGCAGGCCAAACAGGGGGTTACAGGGTGGGGACCGTAGAGACCGTGGGGACCGTCAACCGGTTGATCGTGATCGTGCTGTTCGAGGGCGTCGACCTCCTCGATGTCACCGGCCCACCGGAGGTGTTCTCCCTCGTCCCGCGCGAGACCGAGGAGTGGGTCGGCTACGAGGTCGTGCTGGCCGCCGAGACCACGGCGCCGGTGACGACGGCGGCCGGTGTGCGGATCCTGCCCGACACCACGTTCCGTGAAGTCGGCGAACGGGCGATCGACACGTTGCTGGTACCCGGCTCCGTCGAGGTGGACGCCGAGCGCCGCATCCACCCCATCACCGACCCCTCCACGGTGGCCTGGGTGAAGGCGCTGGCCACCCGCACCCGGCGGGTGACGTCGGTGTGCGTCGGTGCGCACATCCTCGCCGCCGCGGGACTCCTCGACGGCAAGCGCGCCACCACGCACTGGTCGACCGCGCAGCGGCTCGCCGCCGACCATCCGGCGGTGCGGGTGGACCCGGACCCGATCTTCATCCGCGAGGAGGGCGAGGTCTGGACCGGCGCGGGCATCAGCGCCTGCCTCGACCTGTCCCTCGCCCTGGTCGCGGAGGACTTCGGCGAGCAGGTCGCGCTGCGCGTCGCCCGCCAGCTCGTGATGTACCTGAAGCGGCCCGGCGGGCAGTCCCAGTTCAGCGTGCCGTTGGAGCGGGTGTCGCCGACCCGGCGCATCGAGGATCTGCGGCACCACATCCTGAACAACATCGGCCGGCGCCTCACCGTCCCTGACCTGGCCGCGCACGCGCACGTGAGTGACCGCCAGCTCACCCGGATCTTCAAGACCGAGCTCGGTACGACCCCGCACGCCTACATCGAGTCGGCCCGGGTCGAGTTGGCGGGCAACCTGCTGGAGACCACCGACGACACGCTGGAACGGGTCGCCTCCGTCTGCGGGTTCGGCACCGTCGACACCCTCATCCGGGCCTTCCGCCGCCGCCACGCCACGACGCCGAGCGAGTACCGGGCGAGGTTCCGCGCGGGGCCGGTCCGGGAGACGTCCGAGACCCGGGAGACGTCCGAAACGGTGTGAGACACGGTTCTGATGCGACGTGACTGTGCCCGCCGTACGCGTGCGCACGGCAAGGGCCCGGCGTCCGAGGACACCGGGCCCGTGATGCGGTGGGTCAGGTCAGAGCGAGGACGCAGCCGACGCGATCGCCGACGCGAACGTCGAGACCTCGGTGTAGACACCGGGCGCGTTCGGCCGGGCGCAGCCTATGCCCCAGCTGACGATGCCGACCTGGATCCAGGCGTTGCTGGCGTCGCGGCGGAACATCGGGCCGCCGGAGTCGCCCTGGCAGGTGTCGACGCCGCCCGCGGCGTAGCCCGCGCAGATCTCCTCGCCCGCGATGAGACCGCTGTAGCCGCTGTAGCCACGGCACTGGGCGTCGCTGACGAACGGCACGTTGGCCTTGAGCATGTAGCGCTGCTGGCCACCGCCCTCGGTGGCCGCGCCCCAGCCGGCGACGGTGAAGGTGCCGGTGTTGTACTGCGTGGTGGTGGCGATCTTCAGCGTCGGCAGGTTGATGGGCTGGGCGAGCTTGATGAGCGCCCAGTCCTTGCCGTTGCCGTTGTAGCCGGGGGCCTGGAGGACCTTGGTGGACCTGACCTGAACCCGGCCGCTGGTGGACTGCAGGTCCACGACTCCGGCGGTGGCGGTGATGCTGGTGTTGTTGCCGGAGCCGCTCACACAGTGCGCGGCGGTGAGCACGATCTGCTGGGTGTAGAGCGCACCGCCACAGCCCATGGAGAGCCGGACCATGAACGGGAACTCGCCCTGCGTGGCCCGGGTTCCGCCGACGACACGCGAGTCGGCGGCCTGCGCGGCCGAGACGGGCTGAAGGCTGACGATCGCGAGGGCGGCGGCGCCGAGGACCGCGCATCTCTTGAACGCGGTGAGGAGCTTCTTCAACGTGATGCCTTCCGTGGGGGGTTGGACATGCGAACGTGGAGAGAGCGCTGAAATGTCGGGGGCATGCCAGATGGGGCAGGAAACGGCGGGGAGCACCTTCCTGGCTCTGGTGACATGCGCCGGTCAATTCTGTTGCTGGATTATGTGGATCCTGTGACTGCCCGGACAAGGGGCCAATTCCGGCCACGCCCGTTCAGGACAGAGTCCTTCCAGCTCAGGACACGGGCCTCCCGCCCTACCACTACCGCGCGTACCGCTCCCCGGCGGCACGCCACCAGCCGGGCGGCGACGGGGAGTTGACGACAGCGGTCGGCTGATCGGGATGCAGCCCGAGCCGCCACAGGGCACCGGCATCCACGTGCACCGTGATCCACGCATGCCAGTGCCCGTCGGCCCCCGGCGCGCACACCCGATCCCAGCGGATCTCGTCCGCGCCGAACGGCATCCAGTCGATGCCGCGTTCACGCAGTCAACCGCGAACGGCGGCCAAGGGCCGAGGAGACCCCTTCTCGAATTCGTACGAGGCGATGGCGACCCAGGCGGCACCGGGTCGGGACGTGATGGTCATACCGACGAGGATGCCCCGGTACGACTCCCGTCCGCGCCCCGATTTCGCCGCCCGGCGAGGCCGCTTGCGCCCCCGACGCCCGTCACCATCAGCGACAGCGCGACCAACGCGGCGCTCACCCACAGCGGCGACCGGTACCCGAGCCCCGCCCCGATGGCCGTACCGCCGAGCCAAGGCCCCAGCGCCGCGCCCACGTTGAACGCGGCGGTCGCGAAGCCACCGCCCAGCGTTGGCGCGCCGGGAGCCGCGTACAGCACCTCGGAGACGAGCGTGGACCCGACCCCGAAGGACAGCGCCCCCAGCACGAAGACGAGCCCGAGCGCCACGGCCGGCGTCCCGGCGCCGAGCGCGAGGGCACCCCACCCGAGGCACAGGGCGCCGCCACCCACGCCCAGCACCACACCGGGCCGCCGATCGGCGAACCGCCCCGCGACACCGACCCCCACGAAGGACCCGGCACCGAACAGCGCCAGCACGGCGGGCACCCACCCGCTGCCCAGCCCCGTCACCTCCGTGACCAGGGGCGCGAGATAGGTGAACGTACAGAAGGTCGCCCCGTTCACGAGGGCGCCCAGCAGCAGCGTGACCTGGAGCCGGGGACTGCGCAGCGACCGCAGCTCACCCCGCAGCGCGGGCCGCTCCGAGCCGTCCGCACCGCCGGGTACGGACAGCGCCACGGCCACCACAGCGGGCAGGGACACCAGAGCCACGGCCCAGAACGCCGCGCGCCAGCCCCAGAGTTGACCGAGCACCGCCCCCGCGGGCACCCCGACGACACAAGCGAGCGTGACTCCGCCCAGCAGCGTGGACGTCGCCCGCCCCTTGGCCTCCGGTGCGACCAGCTGTGCCGCCGTGCTGAGGGCGACGGCCAGGAACCCGGCATTGGCGAGCGCCCCGACGACGCGGGTGACGATCAGCATGCCGAAGCTGTCGGTCACGGCTCCCACGACATGGACGGCGAGAAACACCCCCAGAAACCCCAGCAGCGCCCCGCGCCGCGACCACCTCCGCGCGAGCCCGGCCATCAACGGCGCCCCGACCACCATCCCCACGGCGAAGGCGGAGGTGAGCGCACCGGCGGCGGGCACCGAGACCCCCAGATCCCGGGCGATGTCCGGCACCAGCCCGGACAGCATGAACTCGGACGTCCCCTGCGCGAACACGGCGACACCCAGCAGAAAAACAGCGAACGGCATGAAGAAACTCCGCAACCCGAAGTCGAAGAAGAAGACGAAACGGCACGTCGAACGGCCGTCCGGCAGCGGAGTGAGCCCGGAAGCGGAAGCAGAAGCGAACGCTGATCAGCCCGACATCACGAGCAGCCACCGGAGAGCCGGTGGCCGGAGTCTGGAGGCTTCGGGGCTGGACACGGAGGCAGGCTATGTGGACCCGGCGGCGCGGGTCCACGGGATTTTCAGCGGACGGCGCGACCGAGGAAAGTGCTCCAAGTGGCGGTGGAGACGGTGAGGATGGGGCCGTCAGGGTTCTTGGAGTCGCGAACGTGGACGGCGGAGGGGTGGGTGGCGACCTCGACGCAGTCGCCGCCCTCATCGCTGCTGTAGCTGGACTTCCGCCATGCGTAGGTGACTTCGAGGCAGTTGCCGCCCTCGTCGCTGCTGTAGCTGGACTTGAACCATGCGGTCTTCATGACTCTCCTAGAAGTCCGTTCAAGAGGCGCACGCTCTCGTCGGGTGAGAGTGCCTGTGACCGCAGCATTCCATACTTGAGGTGATAGTCACTGACCTCGTCTGGATCATCGACGAGGAAGCTGGCACGGTGCACCTCCAGGTAGCCGAGGCGTTCGTACTCGGGGGTTTCCAGCAGCAACATGGGGCCCGCGAGACCACAGTGCGGTGTCCGGTCCATGGGCATGATCTGAAAGCCCATGTGGACGGGCGCGGTGCATTCCAGGATCTGGCGGAACTGCTCCCGCATCACCTCCGGCCCTCCGACCTCCCGCCGCAGAATGCTCTCCTCCAGGATGAAGTGGCCCACCGGCGGCCGCTCCCGCTGCCAGATCAACTGTCGCTCCATGCGGGCGCTCACCCACTGCTCGGCTGTCTCGTTCTGGATCGCTGGATGCCGATAGTCGAACACGGCACGGCAGTAGTCCCTGGTCTGAAGCAGCCCAGGAATCACCTGAGTCTGGTACGAGAGGATGCTCACCGCCTCCTGCTCATGATCGACCAGCCCTTGAGCGAACTGCACGATCTTCTCCCGCACAGGCAGCTGGTCCACGAGGACTGCCAACGCGCCCCCGGTCCCGAGCAGTTCGTCGAACTGCTCGGCTCGGTCCGGCTGAAGCGCCAACCTCCCCTGCTCAATGGACCCCACGGTGTCGACATGAATGTTCGCCAGCTCCGCGAACTGCTCCTGTGTCAGGCGTGCCTTCCGTCGGAAGTGCGCCACCAGCGCCCCGACCGCTCGCCAACTGCCGACCTTCTTGGGCTTCTTCGCCGTGTGCATGGTTGTGCCTTTCCCCCGTGGGTGCGCGAAGTCCTCGTAGTGAGGTCGTAGTTCTCAGGACTACGACCTCACTCACTGATCCACGATAGTGACTCCCAGTGACAGTGGCCCCGTGAACGTACAACCCCAACACCCCCACACCCGCGAGGCGTTCTACCGCCGCGACCGCCGGTCGGTGCGTCTGGCCCGCGAGTTCACTCACGCGACCCTCACCGACTGGGCGGCAACAGCCCGCACCGACGACGTACTGCTCTGTGTGAGCGAGCTGACCACGAACGCGCTGCTCCACGGTGTACCGCCGGGCCGAGGCCTCCTCCTGCGGTTGGTGCGGCACCTCGACGAAGTGATCCGGGTCGAAGTCCATGACAGCGGCCCCGGCAGACTCAGGTTCGGCGACCCCTCACCGGAGTCGGAACACGGCCGGGGCCTCCTCCTGGTGACCCTCCTCGCGGACAAGTGGGGAGTCGAGGACCGGGACCCGGGCAAGGCCGTGTGGTGCGAGTTCGCGCCCGAGGGGGACGCCGCGCCGTCGAGGTCGGCTGAGGACAGGGCGCTGACCGAGTACTAGTCTTGAAGTCCGGTATGGGGGGGGATACAAGCCCGCCCCAGGAGGACGCGATGTTCCGGCACACCCGGCTGCCAGGGGAATCCGCCGAATACCTCGCCGCCCGTGAAGAACTGCGCCTCGCCGAGATCGAGCTGATGCGTCACCGTGAGGAGGTCGCGGCCCGGCGGCGCACGCTGCCGCCGGGGCCGCCGGTCGACGACTACGTCTTCCTGGAGGGTCCCGCGGACCTCGACGCCGGCGACGAACCGGTCCGCGAGGTGAGGCTGAGCGAGCTCTTCACCGCCCCCGAACGGTCGCTGATCATGTACCAGTTCATGTACGGCAAGGCGCAGACCAGCCCCTGCCCGATGTGCACCATGTGGATCGACGGCTTCAGCGGCATCGCCCACCACGTCGCGCGCAACGCCGACTTCGTCATCGCCGCGGCCGCCGACCCGCCTGTCCTGCGGCAGCATGCCCGCAACCGCGGATGGCACCGGCTGCGGCTTCTGAGTTGTGGCGACAGCACGTTCAAGTTCGACACGGGCAGCGAGGACAAGGACGGCGCACAGGACTCCACCGTCTCCGTGTTCACCCGCGACGGCGACGGCACCGTCCGCCACTTCTACTCCGCGCACCCCCGCATGTCCCCCGAGATCGAGGAACGGGGCATCGACCTGCTGGCCCCCGTCTGGCACCTCCTCGACCTGGCCCCGCAGGGACGCGGCGACTGGTACCCGAGCGTCGAATACGGACCCTGACCCTGACCCTGACCCGGGAAATAGAGGACGGATTCTGACCTATATCCCCCCTAGGTTTCCGTCATGAGCCCTCACCCCGATCCGGACCCCCTCGCCTTCCCCTCCGCCCCCGCCCTCGACACCTGGCTGGCCGAGCACCCCGCCCCGCACCCCGGCCTCTGGGTGAAGGTCGCCAAGAAGGGCTCCGGCATCCCCTCCGTCACCGCCGCCGAGGTCAACGACGTGGCCCTCTGCCACGGCTGGATCACCGGTCAGCGCAAGGGCTTCGACGCCGAGTGCTTCCTGCAGAGGATCACCCCGCGACGGCCCGGCAGCCTGTGGTCGATGGTCAATGTGCGGCGCGTCGAGGAGCTGGCGGCCGCCGGGCGGATGCGGCCCGCCGGGGTCGCGGAGGTGGATGCCGCGAAGGCGGACGGGCGGTGGGAGGCGGCGTACGAGTCGCAGCGGAACGCATCGGTTCCGGACGAGTTGACCGCGGCGCTGGAAGAGGATGCCGAGGCCAGGGTGGCCTTCGAGAAGCTGGGCAGGACCGAGCGCTACCAGATCATGCTCGGCCTTCTGCGCGCTCGGACCCCACGCAGCCGGGCGGCCCAAGTCGCCGCGATCCTCCGGAAATTGACGAAGCGCCGGTGAGCGAAAGGCTCACCGGCGCTCTCGTGGCGCGCAAGGATGCGCAGCGTCACGCGTTCCGGATGGCCGAAATGTCGAAGTTCAGCTTGATCTTGTCCGAGATCAGCACCCCACCCGTCTCCAGCGCGGCGTTCCAGGTCAGACCCCACTCCGAGCGAAGGATCTGCGCCTTGCCCTCGAAACCGACGCGCTCGTTGCCGAACGGGTCCTTCGCGGCGCCGTTGAACTCCAGGTCGATGGTGATCGGCTTGGTGGTGCCGAGGATCGTCAGGTCACCGGTGATGCGGTAGTCCTCGTCGCCGACGGCCTCGGCCGAGGTCGAGCGGAAGGTCATCGTCGGGAACTCCTCGATCTTGAAGAAGTCCGCGCTCTTGAGGTGACCGTCGCGGTCGGCGGAGCCGGTGTCGATGCTGTCCATCTTGACGTCGATGGACGCCGTGGACGCGGACGGCTCGTTGCCGTCCAGGTGCAGCGAGCCGCTGAAGTCGAGGAACTTGCCCTTGACGTTGGTGACCATGGCGTGGCGGACGGTGAAGCCGATCGTGGAGTGGGCCGTGTCGATCGTGTAGTCGCCGGTCAGAGTGGAGAGGTCGGTGTTCGTCATGACGTGCTCCTTCGGGGTGGGGTAGGTGAGGCGTGGATGCAATGTTGAATCTTGAACTACATCAACGCATCCGACCGTAGACCTATTCCGTTCAATGTTCAACATCATCCGCAAAGTGTTGGCGTGATTACGCTGAGGTGGTAGATGCCCAGGCATGACCTCTCAGCGCACCGGGCCCACCAGACCCACCCGCCGAGCCGTCCTGCTCGCGGCGGCGCTCCTGGCCACCACCGCCGGCACCACCACCGCCGCCCACTCGGCCCCTGCCGATGCCTACGACGCCCTCCGCCGCCGCTGGCTCGACATCGCCCTCGGCGCCGGCTACGACCCGACGGCACAGCCGTACGCCGCCCGCCTCGCCGAAACCGGCACCCTCGCCCGCGGCTTCCGGGCCACCATGGCCCCCACCCCCACCTTCCTATGGCCCGGCCACCCCTACGACCCGCCCGCCGGCATCACCCAGAGCTACGGCCGCCTGTGGACCATGACCCAGGCCTACGTCCAGCAGGGCACCGGCTCCACCGCCGACCCGTCCCTCCTCGCCGACGTCCTGCGCGGCCTCGACCACCTCTCCGCCACCGTCTACAACCCCTCCACCACCCGCTACGGCAACTGGTGGGAATGGCAGATCGGCAGCCCCCGCCTGCTGATGGACATCACGGCCGCCCTGTACGACCAGCTCACCGACGCCCAGCGCGAAGCCGCCTGCGCGGCCGTCGACCACTTCATCCCCGACGCCATGCTCACCGACTACTCCGGCACCTCCACCGGCGCCAACCGCGTCGACCTGTGCCGCGGCGTCGCCCTGCGCGGCATCCTCGGCCGCGCCCCGGCGAAGATCGCGCTCGCCCGGGACGCGCTCTCGCCGGTCTTCCCGTACGTCACCAAGGGCGACGGCCTCTACGCCGACGGCTCCTTCGTGCAGCACACCTGGGTCGCCTACTCCGGCACCTACGGCCAGGTCCTCCTCGACGGCCTCGGCCGGCTCTTCGCCCTGCTCGCCGGATCCGAGTGGGAGGTGACCGACCCGAACCGGCAGATCGTCCTCGACAGCGTCGAGCGCGCCTACGCGCCCCTCATCCACGACGGGTTGGTGATGGACAGTGTCAACGGCCGTGCCATCAGCCGGGGTTACCTCAAGAGCGACGACCGGCACGTGCTGCGCAGCGACCACTACCACGGGCAGGGGATCATCGCCGCGGTCGCGCTCCTCGCGGGCGGCGCGAGCACTGCGGAACGGGAGCGCTGGTGCGGCCGTATCAAGGGATGGATCGAACGGGACACCGTCACACCGATCTTGACGGCCCGTCAGTTCGACGTCGCCGACCTCGCCCGGCTGCATGCCCTCGCCGCGTCACCGGTCGCCGCCGCCCCCGAACCCACCGGCCACCACCTCTTCGCCGCCATGGACCGGGCGGTGCACCGCCGCCCGCGCTTCGTCGCGAACATCGCCATGGCGAGCGACCGCATCGCCCACTACGAGTGCGGCAACGGCGAGAACCCACGCGGCTGGCACACCGGCGCCGGGATGCTCGCCTGGTGGGCGGAGGGGCATGGCGACCAGTACACGAACTGGTACTGGCCCACCGTCGACTGGTACCGGCTCCCCGGCACGACCGTCTCCACGCTCCGCCTCCCCGACAAGGCCGGCGGCGAGTGGGGCGAGCCCAAGCCCGACGTGCGGTGGGTCGGGGGCGCCACCGACGGTGAGTACGCGGCGATCGGGCAGCACCTGAAGGGGCTGGGGTCGACGCTCCAAGCGCGTAAGTCGTGGTTCTGCGTCGACGACGCCGTGATCTGCCTCGGCGCCGGGATCACCTGCGCCGACGGCGTCCCCGTCGAGACCGTCGTCGACAACCGCAACCTGGGGGAGGGCGGCACCGAGGCATTCGTCCGCGGACCCGGCTGGGCGCACCTGGCGGGCCACGGCGGCTGGGTGGTGCCGTACGGCGATCTGCGCACCCTGCGCGAGGACCGCACCGGCGCCTGGTCGGACATCAACACCACCAGCACGACGGAGCGCCGCACCCGCCGCTGGCAGACCCTCTGGCTCGACCACGGCACGGACCCGGTGGACGCGACCTACGTCTACCTGCTCATGCCCGGCGCGGACCGCCGCGAGGTGGCGGCACGGGCGGCGCAGGGCGCCCACTGGCTGTCGGTCCTGGCCAACGACAGCACGTGCCAGGCGGTCGGCGTCCCCTCCCTCGGCCTCACGGCCGCCAACTTCTGGCAGCCGGGCACGGCGGGCCCGATCACCGCCTCCGCCGGGGCGAGCGTGCTGCTCCGGCGCCGGGGCCGCACCGCTACTCTCTGCGTGAGCGAGCCACCGCGCACCGGCGAACCGCTGGAGATCATCTGGGACCGTCCCGTGCGACGCGTCCTGCACGCGGACGACTCGGTCGAGATCCTCTCCACCGGCCGCCGACTGAGGGTCCGTGTCACTCCGGGGATGGTATGTACGAGCCACCGTTGTGAGGTGGCTCTCAGGTGACGGCTTTGTACGACCCCCACAACGCGCACGCCCTCTGAGCAGTCGGAAAGGCTGCACGCCGCCATGGTTCTGTTCAGGGGTACCAGGAAATGGGTCCGGAGACTGTACGGAGTCAACGGCTCGCTTTCCTTGGTGTCCTTCGTAAGGTCGCTACATGACCGTTTTGGAAGAGGCACTGGGTGAGCCGATCGACGCCCGCGGGCGGACCGCCGAGCTGCACGAGATCCGTGCGCAGGCGCTGGCCGGCCCGAGCGAGAAGGCGACCGCGGCGCAGCACGCCAAGGGCAAGCTGACCGCCCGGGAGCGGATCGAGCTGCTCGTGGACCCGGGTTCCTTCCGGGAGGTCGAGCAGCTGCGCCGGCACCGGGCGGTCGGGTTCGGCCTGGAGGCCAAGAAGCCGTACACCGACGGTGTCATCACCGGCTGGGGCACGGTGGAGGGCCGTACGGTCTTCGTCTACGCCCATGACTTCCGCATCTTCGGCGGCGCGCTGGGCGAGGCCCATGCCACGAAGATCCACAAGATCATGGACATGGCCATCGCGGCCGGCGCTCCGCTGGTCTCCCTGAACGACGGCGCGGGCGCCCGTATCCAGGAGGGCGTCTCCGCCCTCGCCGGCTACGGCGGCATCTTCCAGCGCAACACCAAGGCGTCCGGCGTCATCCCGCAGATCAGCGTGATGCTCGGCCCGTGCGCGGGCGGCGCGGCGTACAGCCCCGCCCTGACGGACTTCGTCTTCATGGTCCGCGAGACCTCGCAGATGTTCATCACCGGCCCGGACGTGGTCAAGGCCGTGACGGGCGAGGAGATCACCCAGAACGGCCTGGGCGGCGCGGACGTGCACGCCGAGACCTCCGGCGTCTGCCACTTCGCGTACGACGACGAGGAGACGTGCATCGCCGAGGTGCGCTACCTGCTCTCGATGCTGCCCCAGAACAACCGTGAGAACCCGCCCCGGGTGGAGTCCACGGACGCGGCCGACCGCCGTAGCGAGGTGCTCCTGGACCTCGTCCCGGCGGACGGCAACCGGCCGTACGACATGGCCAAGGTCATCGAGGAGATCGTCGACGACGGCGAGTACCTGGAGGTCCACGAGCGCTGGGCGCGGAACATCATCTGCGCCCTGGCCCGCCTGGACGGCCAGGTGGTGGGCATCGTGGCCAACCAGCCGCAGTCCCTCGCGGGCGTCCTGGACATCGAGGCGTCGGAAAAAGCTGCGCGCTTTGTCCAGATGTGTGACGCTTTCAATATCCCGATCGTCACCTTCCTGGACGTCCCCGGGTTCCTCCCGGGCGTCGACCAGGAGCACGGCGGAATCATCCGGCACGGAGCGAAGCTCCTCTACGCCTACTGCAACGCCACCGTTCCCCGGATCTCCCTGATCCTGCGCAAGGCCTACGGAGGTGCCTACATCGTCATGGACAGCCAGTCCATCGGTGCCGACCTCACCTACGCCTGGCCCACGAACGAGATCGCCGTGATGGGCGCGGAAGGCGCGGCCAACGTCATCTTCCGCCGGCAGATCGCCGAGGCCGAGGACCCCGAGGCCATGCGGGCCCGCATGGTCAAGGAGTACAAGTCCGAGCTCATGCACCCGTACTACGCGGCCGAGCGCGGCCTCGTCGACGACGTGATCGACCCCGCGGAGACCCGCGAGGTGCTCGTGAAGTCCCTGGCGATGCTCCACACCAAGCACGCCGACCTGCCGTCCCGCAAGCACGGCAACCCCCCGCAGTAACCCACCGGTACCGCTGCGGAAACCTCTCTCACGGAGACTGACACCCATGAACCTCCCTGACATTCGCGTCGAGAAGGGCCACGCCGAGCCCGAGGAAGTCGCCGCCATCACGGCGATCCTCCTGGCCCGCGCCGCCGCCCAGCCCTCCACGACCCCGGCCCACCGAGGCCGCGCGAAGGCCGGCTGGCGCCGCCTGGAGCGCGAGCCCGGGTTCCGGGCGCCGCACAGCTGGCGCTGAGTTTTTTTGAGTGTGGCCACGGCCCCGTTCTCCCGGGTGGGAGGGCGGGGCCTTGGCGTGTGTTCAGCGGATGTTGACTTCGACGCCCGGGAAGTCCAGGGCGGCGCGGTCGTCGGGCAGGACGCAGTCGTAGAAGCTGAGCCGCTTCACCTTGGGCGGGGTGAACTCGGGCATCTTCAGCCACGCGTCGACGTCGACGGTGTGGAGGGTCAGGTCCAACTCGGTCAGTGAGGACACCAGGTGCAGGCCTTTGGGCACACATGCCTCCTCAGTGACCAGTGTGAGGCTGAGCAGGCCGGAGCATTCCCCGAGGTGAGCCAGGTCGTTGGCCGCGCTCACGTCCCACAGCCACAGGTGGGTGAGCTGCGACCCCAGCCGCATGCCGTCCAGGTTCGGGGTGCGGCTGAGGCTGCCCAGAAACAGGTACCGCAGTTGCGAGAGCTCGCCCAGTACGTCGAGGTGCTTCAGCGACATGTCGCCGCTGAGGTCGAGGAAGCGCAGGCCGGTGTGGTTCCGGAGCGCCCGGAGGTCGATCTCGCCGCGCAGCTGGAACGCGGAAAGGTGCCTCAAGGGCGGCAGGTCGCCCACTGTCGCGAACTCCGTGAAGGGATAGCTGATGGACAGGTCGGTGAGCGAAGGCAACCGGGTCGCGGCTCGTAGTTGGGCGGAATGCGTGAGCTTCACGCGTCGGCCGCTGAGCGGCAGCCGCGAAAGGATTCGGTCTGCATAGGCGTCAGCGTCGAAATACGCCCAGGCGTCGATGAGTTCAAGGATCACTTCATGGCGGTCGTCGCCTATGTACCCCTCCAGTACCTCCAACGCCTCCTCGCCGCCGATCAGCGCGGCCGTGCGCACCGTCTGCGCCGCCGCCCGCTCGGTCAGCGCCTCGCCGGCCCGCGGCAGGTTCCGCAGCAGGCTCGGCCCCACCGCCGCGAGCGAGGGCGGATCTGTCTTCCTGCGGGGCGGAAGCAGCGCTGACAGAGCGTCCTCCAACCGCCCCGCCAACGCGTCCGACACCGACGGCAACGTCTCCTGACAAGAAGCAGCCACCAACCGCAACGCCCGCGCGTACCGAGGCTCCTTCTGCGCCCGGTCCAGAATCCCCCCGATCAGCTCCTCCCGCTGACGCGCATTCGCATGCCCCGCCGCCATGATCACGGTCTCCCGCCACAGATCCAGATGCGCCCGCCCGACCAGATTCCCCATCCGGTCCTCCTCGGCGGCCTCCTGCGCGGCGAGGTACTCCTGGAACGTCCGGTGCACGAAGTCCAGCCGCCCCTGGGCGGGGGACCGCAGTATCCCGGCCCGGTCCCGCAGTTGCTGCAGCACCGCCTCGCCGTCCATCGGCTCCAGATGCCGCATCGCCCTGAGCCGCGCACCCACATGCACCGCCGCCTGCTCCAGCGCGATCTCGCTGCGGTTGTTGTCCGACAGCCGCCAGGCCAGGTCCCGCAACAGGATCAGCTTGTCCCCGAGGCTCAGCGCGCTGTCCACCGAACTCGGCACATTCCGGTCGGCGTCCCGGTCATGGACCAGCGTGTGCAGCGCACTGCGGTACAACTCCATCCGGTCCCGGGGCAGTTGCCGCCCCCGGTTCAGATGCATCGCACACAGCATCGCCGCCAGCAACGGCGTCCCCGCCAGCGACTGAAGATGCGCCCGGTCCTTCAGGCTCGTCAGCAACGACTGCTCGTATTGAGGGAGTTCGTCCACCCCGCACGGCAGTTCATCGCCCAGTTCCCGTACCGCCTGATGCCACTGCCGGACGAAGGCGGCCAAGTCCGGGGGAGTCATCCGCTCCAGGTGCAGCGCCGCGAAGTCCTCCCGCCGCAGCCAGTCCGCGCCCGCAGCAGCCGGCCGGGAGGTGACCACCACCCGCACCTCGCCGTACGTCGACAGCAGCCGCCGCAGCCAGTCCCGCATCGCCCGCCGCTCCCGGTCGAGCAGTTCGTCCACGCCGTCGATCAGCAGCAGCGCCCGCCCGCTGTCGAGCTGCCGCTCCACCCAGCCCCTCGGCATGATCCCGGTCAGCGGCGCCGCCACCCCGTCGAGCATCGCCTCCGGCGTCGGCAGCGTACGGCCGCTGTACTCCCGCAGCTTCACGAACATGGGCGTCAGACCGTTCCAGTCCGTCAGCTCCCCGCTGAACGCGCCCCGCGCCGCCGTCACCGCCAGCCAGCGCAGCAACGTCGTCTTGCCCGAGCCCGCCTCGCCGCGCAGCAGCACCCGCGAGGAGCCGCGCAGGGCCGCCTCCACGCGCATCCCGGAGCTCTCGACGTCCGCGGTCTCCCAGTCGCTCATGTCGGCCCGCAGCCGGGGCATGGAGCGCGCCGTACGCCGCCACGCGCCGTCGTCCCCGGTCGCCCGCAGGCTGACGTACGCCACCGACAGCCGTACCTGGGCGGCGGCACGGTCGGAGGCGCGGCGGAACAGTTCCACCTCGTCGAGGCTCTCGCTGACCAGCTCCAGATAGCGGCGCCGGAACGCCGTGTCCTGGTCCGTGCCGTCCGGCGCGAACAGCGAGCGGTCGGGGAGCCGCTCCAGGATGCGGGCCACCTCACCGCCCAGCGTGGAGGTCCGCACCAGCAGTTCCGCCGCCGCCCGTTCCTCGAACACCGGCAGGCCGCGCACGATCCGGACGTAGTACTCCACACACTCGGTGAACAGCCGCTCGTACAACCGGCCTTCCGCCTCGCCCAGCCCCACCGGCGCCCGCACCGCCCGGGTGATCCGCCGGATCAGCTCGGCCGGCTGGGCGTCCGCCGCGAGCAGCGCCTCGTCGGAGAGGTCCGCCGCGGCGAAGGTGTCGCACACGGCGTCGATCACCGCTTGCCGCCCGGACTCCTCCAGACCCCTGAACTCGTGCTCCAGAAACGGCTCCAGCCGGTCGAACACCGCGTCGGCGATCTGCTCGAACTGCCGCTTCACACTCCGCGAGAACTTCACCCCGGGCACCCGCACCCGGGCCAACTCCTCGATGGACAGATGGCGTTCCTGCTCGCGCCGCTTGCCGCCGAGCCAGATCCGCGCCGCCGTGTTGGCCACGGTCGTGCCCAGCCGTAAGGCGGCCGTCTCCGCGATCACCCTCGTATCCCCTCCCGAAAACGACGTACGGCCCCCATCCCTCCCACAGGAGGAACGGGGGCCGCAAGCGAAACGTGCCGAAGACCGGCCGCCGCAGGGTGCCGCTACCGCAGCCGTGCCATCAGCGCATGCTCCACCAGGGTGATCAGCGCCGACTTCGCGTCCGCGCGGTGGCGGGCGTCGGTCGTGATGATCGGGGTGTCGGGGCCGATCTGCAGGGCCTCGCGGACCTCGTCCGGGTTGTACGGCTGGTTGCCGTCGAAGCCGTTGAGGGCGATCACGAAGGGGAGACCCGAGTTCTCGAAGTAGTCGACCGCGGGGAAGCAGTCGGCGAGGCGGCGGGTGTCCACCAGGACGATCGCGCCGATCGCGCCGCGTACCAGGTCGTCCCACATGAACCAGAACCGGTCCTGGCCGGGCGTACCGAAGAGGTACAGGATCAGGTCCTGGTCCAGGGTGATACGGCCGAAGTCCATGGCCACCGTGGTGGTGGTCTTGTCCCCGGTGTGGGTGAGGTCGTCGATGCCCGCCGAAGCGGATGTCATCACGGCCTCTGTGCGCAGCGGGTTGATCTCCGAGACGGCGCCGACGAACGTGGTCTTGCCCACGCCGAAGCCGCCAGCCACCACGATCTTCGCGGACGTGGTGGAGCGGGAAGGCCCTCCGCTAGAGCTTGCGAAGTCCACTGAGCACCCTTTCGAGCAGTGTCACGTCTGGCTGGCCGCCGGCGTTCTCGTCGCCGCCGGGCTGATGGATGGCGACCAGTCCCGCCTCCGCCAAGTCGGCGACGAGGATCCTGGCCACGCCGAGAGGGATCGTGAGGAGAGCGGAGATCTCCGCCACCGACTTGATCTCCCGGCAGAGGTTGCAGATCCGCTGATGCTCGGGCAGCTGGCCCTGCATCTGGTGCGGCTGCGCGGTGGTGTGCACCAGCGCCTCGATGGCGAGCTGGTAGCGCGGGCGCGTCCGGCCGCCGGTCATGGCGTACGGGCGCACCAGGGGGTTGTTCGACGCCCCGGCGGGCGCGGGCTCAGGGGTGCGTCGCTGCGGCTGCACCGGCTGGATACGCGGCGCCGGCGGCTGGTCGTACGGCGAGGGCCCGGGGCCCTGCGGTGCGTACGGCTGACGCTGGCTCGGCTGGGAGGGGAAGTTGTACCGGTTCCGGGAACCGTCGCCGTGCCCCTGGGCAGGGCCGTACGACCAATTGCCCGATGACGAACCGTCTGGGGGTGTTGCCACTTTCTCTCCTCCTCCGACTGTGCCTGGCACCCATCTTGTGGAGCCGCGTCCCGAAACCTTACGGCCACGGGACGCCAAAACGCACCGACTGTCTGTTAGTTGAGCAGGCTGCCTTGGAGCTCCGCACGCAGATCCGGCGTGAGGACGGTACCGGCACGGTCGACCAGAAGCGCCATCTCGTACCCGATGAGACCGATGTCCGCCTCGGGATGTGCGAGAACTGCGAGCGACGAACCGTCGGAGACGGACATGATGAAGAGGAATCCCCGCTCCATCTCCACAACCGTCTGGTTCACGCTGCCGCCCTCGAAGATGCGGGAGGCGCCTGCCGTCAGAGACGTCAGACCGGAGGCGACGGCCGCGAGCTGGTCGGCGCGGTCGCGCGGGAAGCCTTCGGACATCGCCAGAAGGAGTCCGTCGGCGGAGACCACCACCGTGTGGGACACCCCGGGGGTGTTGTCCACGAAGTTGGTGATCAACCAGTTCAGGTTCTGTGCCGCCTGGCTCATCGGGCTCACACTAACGCTCCTGGTTGTAGGTGCTGTCAGGACCGAAGCCCTGGCCGTTCGTTTCGCTGCTTGCGGTGCGTCCCCGCTGGACGCCGCGGCGCAGGTTGCTCAGCCTGCCCCGGACGTCCTCGGGAGCGCGGGAGATCTGTGGACCTCCCTGAGGGGTGGTCTCGGCGGCTCCCTCGACCAGGTTGGCCTTGGGTACCCGCCTCGGCAGACCGGAGGAGGTGACCCCGCCCGCCTTGGGCTTCCGGAGTTGCGAGGCCTGCTGCCAGCGGTCGTCGTTGGCCGAACGCCAGCTGCTGTCGCCGTTGCTCTCCGGGGTGGGGGTCGGCGCTTCCTGCCGTGCGGGCCGTGCGCCGTTCGTGCCGCTCGCGGCGGCACCGCGGCGCGGAAGACCGGCGTCGGTCAGCGCGTGGGGGGCGGTGGGGGCCGGTCCCGGACGGTCGAAGCCTACGCGGTCAGGCTCGTTCACGTCACCGGCCTGCGCCGATTCCGTTTCCGGAGCGTACTGGTCCTGGTGGCCGTTGCGGTAGCCGTTCGACTGCGGCCAGTCGTCCTGGTGACGCCGCTGCTCGAAGGCCGGGAAGGACTCCGGGGCGGACGGGCCCGCGGCCGCGGGCTCCTCGCGGACCGGCTCCGGATACGAGGGCTCGGGGTAGCCGCCGCCCGACGAGAAGGTGTCGTTCCGCTGCTGGCCGCCGTTCGGCGCGAAGTACGGGTCGTCGTACGACGGCCGCTGGGGCTCGTCGTATGCGGCCCGCTGAGGCTCCTCGTACGCCGCCTGCTGCTCCTCGTACGACGTCTGGCGCTGCTCCTCGTACGGAGCCTGCCCGTTGTACCCGCCGGGCTGCTCGGGGAAGCCGCCCCGGCTGTCGTAGCCGGGCTGACCGGTGAACTCGTCGTACCCGGGCCCCTCAAGGGCCTCCTGGCCGGGCTGCGGGCCGTGCGCCTGGGACTCCAGGGCCGCGCGGCGCTCCTCGCGCATCAGGGAGCGGCCGACGGGGTCCAGGTCGCGCAGGTCGTCCGGGACCTCGGTGTAGCGGCTGTCGTCGAAGCCGAGCTCGGCGGCCGTACGCATCTGCGGCTGGTTGAAGTTCTCACCCTGGAAGTGCTGCTCCGGGATGATCTGCGAGACGGTGAACTCGTCCTGGGCCGGCTGCTGCTCGCCGCCACCACCGTGGGTGATCGCGTCCGGCAGCATGACCAGCGAGGTGGTGCCGGCCTGCTCGCCGGAGGGGCGCAGCTGGACGCGGATGCCGTGCCGGTCGGACAGCCGGCCGACCACGAAGAGGCCCATGCGCTGGGATATCGCGGCGTCGACGGTCGGCGGGTTGGCCAGCTTGTGGTTGATGTCCGCGAAGTCCTCGGCGGTGAGGCCGATGCCCTTGTCGTGGATCTCGATCATGACCCGACCGTCGGGGAGACGGGTGGCGGTCACGCGAACCTTGGTCTGCGGGGAGGAGAACGTCGTGGCGTTCTCCAGCAGCTCGGCGAGCAGGTGCACGAGGTCGGTCACGGCGCGGCCGTGGATCTCGGCCTCCGGGACGCCGGAGAGCTCGATGCGCTCGTACTGCTCCACCTCGGAGGAGGCGGCGCGCAGGACGTCGACCAGCGGGACCGGCTGGTCCCAGCGGCGGCCGGGCTCCTCGCCGGCGAGGACGAGGAGGTTCTCGCCGTTGCGGCGCATACGGGTCGCGAGGTGGTCCAGGCGGAAGAGGTTCTCCAGCTGGTCCGGGTCGGCCTCGTTGTTCTCCAGGTCGGTGATCAGGGTCAGCTGGCCCTCGATCAGCGACTGGTTGCGGCGCGACAGGTTGGTGAAGATCGCGTTGATGTTGCCCCGCAGCAGGGCCTGCTCGGCGGCCAGTCGGACGGCCTCGCGGTGGACCTGGTCGAAGGCGCGGGCGACCTCGCCGATCTCGTCCCGGGTGTTGATCGGGATGGGTGCGACGCGGGTGTCCACACGGCCGGGGTCGGTGCGCGAGAGCTGGTCGACCAGCATGGGCAGACGCTGCTCGGCGATGCCGAAGGCGGCGTTGCGCAGCTGGCGCATCGAGCGGGACATCTGGCGGGCGACCATGCCGGCCAGGATGAACGCGGCGAGCAGGGCGACCACGACGGCGGCACCGGTGATGAGCGCGTCGCGCTTGGCGTCGTCGGCGATGTCGGAGGCTTCGTTCACCGCGGTGTCGGCCAGGTCGGACTCGATCTGACGGTAGGCGTTGAACTTGAGGGTGTTCACCGCCCACCAGTTCTCGGCGGTGACGCCCACCTGGGCGATCTTGGCGCGCTCGCTGGCGTCCGTGGACTCCATGGAGGAGATGGCCCTGACCATGTCCTCCGGCTTGGCCGGCGGCGGCACGTAGTCCGGGTTCTTGGCCTTGGCCTCCTTGGCCATGGCCGCGCCCTCGGCCAGGATCTCCTTCTTGGCGTCCTCGAGCTTCTGCTCGTCGGCCTCGGTGCCACCGCCGATGTACTCCTCGACGGCGATGCCCTCGAGGTAGGCGTACGACGTCAGGGCGACCCGCTGGCTGGCGAAGCTGGCCGCCGACGGGCCGGGCTTGACCAGCAGGTGCATACCGATGGAGCGCTGCAGCGACAGCGCCGCCTTGGTCAGCTCGATCGCGTAGACCGTACGGCCGTAGGAGGTGATGTTTCCGGTGCCCAGACCGAGCTCGTTGGCGAACTCCGTCAGGGGGTGTGCGACCTCGACGTAGCCCTCTTCGGTCTGCACACCGGTCAGCTTGCTGCCGTAGGCCTGCGCGCGCAGGTCCGTGAGACCCGGCTCGACGTCGCGGAACAGCCTCAGACGGCGCTCCAGACCGGCCTTCTGCGGCATGTTCTGCGCGGCCGCGTCGAACTCGTCCGCCGCCTTGTCGGTGTTGTCACGGGCCTTGGTGACCGTCTCGTCGTCCTCGCCCTTGCCCTGGAGCAGGGGGGCGGCCGTGGTGTCACGCTCGTTGTAGAGGGCGTCGGCGTAGTTCAGGGAGGCCCGCACCAGACGCGCGGTGCTCTCCGCGTCCTCGGCCTCCTGCCAGGTGTCGATCGAGCTCTTCACCTGGAAGCCGCCCATGACGAGGCCGACCAGCACGGGTATGAGCAGGATCGCGTTCAGCCGGGTCGGCACACGCCAGTTGCGCGGCGAGAGGCGGCCGCCGCCGGATGCCGGCGTGGCCGCTGGTTCCGATCCGGGCACAGGGACAGGCGCCGCTCCGCGCGGCGGCGGGGTGAAGTTGCCCCGGGCCGACGGCTCGGGACTGTTCTTGCTTCGCCTCACTCGACCAACAACCTTCCGGCGGGGTCGGCACCTACGTATGTGCCGTTGTGTCTCAGAGCCCAGTTCGCCACGTAGTACGCAGTACCGCTGAGTACGTCTTTGACTATTGGGCAGTTCTCGCATTCCAGCACGTCGGCCTGCGCTCTTCCAAACAGTGGAAGAGGAGGATTCCGAGTGATGTAAGCCCTAGATAAAACGGTCATAAAGAGCGAGCCCCGTCAAAAGACGGGGCGTTCGTACGCGCAGCGACACCGCTTGACCGCGACGAGTGGCCGTACCACCCGATTCCTCTGCCGAAACGTTATGAACAAGGGAGCCGACCGTGTCAAAGGCCACAGTCGGCTCCGGCACATCTACGACAACTGCCGTATGTCGCTACGGACTTGATCTACCGCAGCCGCGCCATCAGCGCGTGCTCCACCAGCGTGATCAGCGCACTCTTCGCATCCGACCGATGCCGGGCGTCGGTGGTGATGATCGGCGCGTCCGGGCCGATCTGCAGCGCCTCGCGCACCTCGTCGGGCGTGTAGGGCTGGTGTCCGTCGAAGCCGTTGAGGGCGATGACGAACGGGAGCCCGCTGTTCTCGAAGTAGTCGACCGCGGGGAAGCAGTCGGCGAGGCGGCGGGTGTCCACCAGCACGACGGCGCCGATGGCACCGCGTACCAGGTCGTCCCACATGAACCAGAAGCGGTCCTGGCCGGGTGTACCGAAGAGGTACAGGATCAGGTCCTGGTCCAGGGTGATACGACCGAAGTCCATCGCCACCGTGGTGGTGGTCTTGTCCCCGGTGTGCGTGAGGTCGTCGATGCCCGCGCTCGCGGACGTCATCACGGCCTCGGTGCGCAGCGGATTGATCTCCGAGACCGCGCCGACGAACGTGGTCTTGCCCACGCCGAAGCCACCCGCCACCACGATCTTCGCGGAGGTGGTCGCCCGGCCTGGTTCAGAGCTTGCGAAGTCCACTGAGCACCCTTTCGAGCAGCGTCACGTCCGGAGCGCCACCGTTGTTCTCATCGCCGCCCGGCTGGTGGATGGCCACCAGGCCGGCCTCGGCGAGGTCCGCGACAAGGATCCTGGCCACGCCCAGCGGCATGGACAGCAGCGCGGAGACCTCCGCCACCGACTTCACCTCACGGCACAGGTGGCAGATGCGCTGGTGCTCCGGGAGGAGCCCCATGAGCGCTGCCGGGTCGGCCGTGGTGCTGATCAGCGCCTCGATGGCGAGCTGGTAGCGCGGCCGGGTCCGGCCGCCGGTCATCGCGTACGGACGTACCAGCGGCTGGTCGCCCTCATCCTCGTACGGCTCCGCGTACGGATCATGAGAGGCGGTGGGCGGGGTCATGAATCCTCCGGGCGGGGACAGCAAGTCGGTCAGTCAAGCCGTCTGGGTGGGGGCCAGTGCGGGGATTGTGGCGGCCGGACGGTGATTTGGTGAGACGGGTGGATCCGGGGCTGATCAGTGGAGCAGACTGCCTTGGAGTTCGGCGCGCAGGTCGGGCGTGAGCACGGCGCCCGCGCGGTCGACCAGCAGCGCCATCTCGTAGCCGACGAGGCCGATGTCGCATTCGGGGTGCGCCAGGACGGCGATGGACGAACCCTCCGAGACGGACATGAGGAAGAGGAATCCCCGCTCCATCTCGACAACGGTCTGTGCCACGCTGCCGCCGTCGAAGATCCGGGAAGCCCCCGCGGTGAGCGAGGTCAGGCCCGACGCGACGGCCGCCAACTGGTCGGCACGGTCGCGCGGGAAGCCCTCGGACATCGCCAACAGGAGACCGTCGGCGGACACGACGACGGTGTGGGACACCCCGGGGGTGTTGTCCACGAAGTTGGTGATCAACCAGTTGAGGTTCTGTGCCGCTTGGCTCATCTGGCTCAACTAACGCTCCTGCTGGTGAGTGGGGCTCGGGAAACTGCCCGTCTGGCCGGTGCCGGCCTGACGACCTTGCGCGATACCCCGACGGAGATTGGTCAGCCGGCCACGTACGTCATCAGGCGCACGCGAGACCGCCGGACCGCTTTGGTGCTGTTGCTGCTGAGCCGTACCCGGGACGAGGTTCGCCCTGGGCACCCGGCGCGGCAGGCCGGAGGTGGTGACACCGCCCGCGGCCGGCTGCCGTACGCGCTCTGCCTGCCGGACGAGGTCGTCGTTCGGCGAGCTGCGCCATGCGGCGTTCGACGCGGGAGGCTGAGAGGGCGCCGCGGGAGCCTGCTGCGGCTGCTGCGGAGCGGAGGCCGGAGCGGAGCCGTTGGCGCCGGGCTGGTGTCCCTGGCCCTGCTGACCCTGCTGGCTGCCGTGGAACCAGTTGGTCTCCAGCGTGTCGTACAGCGGGGTACGACCGTCGCCGGGACCCGTCGCGGGCGGCAGCGCCTCCGGCTCCTGGCGGGCGGGCCGCTGCTGCGGGCGCGCCGGGGCCGGGGGCTGCGGGGCACCGTAGCCGGAGTTGCCGCCGTACGTGCCGTTGGCCTGGGGCCGCTCGTACTGCCCGGTGGACTCGGGGTTCTGGCGGCCGGGCAGGGCGTGCTGGCCCGTCGAGCTGCTGTCGTACGCCTGCGGTACGGCGAACTGGCCCGTCTGCGAGGGGCTGTTCTGCCCGCCGGGGGCGCCGAACACGTCGGGGCGGACGAACTGACCCGAGTCCTGCTGTCCGGTCGTACCGGGGCGGGGGAAGTCCGGGACCGAGCCCGGGCCCGAGCGGCCGTCGGGGCGCGGCACGGCCGGCAGCTCGGCCGTCGAGGCAGGGCCCTGACGGTCGTCGATGCGCGGCATCCGGGATGTCTGTGCGGGGTCCTCGTCGTGCCCGCGCGGGGTGTCGAGCGAGGCGCGCGGCACCGGCGGCTGGGCGTTCTCGTCGCTCCAGCTGGGGGTGCGCGGCTGATTGCCGCCCGGCAGCTCGGCCCGCGCACCACCGCGCGGCGGCAGCTGCGGCCGACGGCCACGACGGCCCTTCTCGGCACCGGCGGACGGGGGAGCGGACGGCGACGACGCGGGGCCCTGCGGCCGGGACTGGTCGCGACCGGAGCCGCCACGCGAGCCGCCGAAGGGGTCCTGACCCGAACCGAACGGGTCCTGGCCCGAACCGAAGGAGTCCTGACCGGTGCCGAACAGATCCTGACCGGTGCCCGCGGCCTGGAGCCCCTGCGGAGCACCCGGAGCCTGGCCACCGAACCCGGCGCCCGCACCGGCCGGCGGCCGGCCCTGCGAGGGCGCGCCCGGACCCTGCGGTCCGCGCGGGGCACCCGGTCCACCGGGCAGCCCGCCACCGTCCCGCCCGGGCAGCGCGGCCCGCGGCCCCTGACCGGCGCCGAGCCGGCCACCGCCGGACGCACCGGCACCGAGCGCACCACCCGGCGCACCCGCGCCGAGGGAGCCGCCGCCGGCCTGGGCCTGACGACGGGCGGCTGCCGCACCGGCGGCGGCCTGCGCTGCGGCCGGACCACCGGAGGCACCGGGACCGCCCTGGCCGGGCTTGCCCGGAGCGGGCTTCTTGCCGCCCTGGGCGACATCGACGGGGAGCATGACCAGCGCGGTCGTACCACCGGAGTCGGAGGGGCGCAGCTGGATACGGATGCCGTGCCGCTGCGACAGCCGGCCGACCACGAAGAGGCCCATGCGGCGGGAGACGGAGACGTCCACGGTGGGCGGCGAGGCAAGCCGCTCGTTGATCGCGGCGAGGTCCTCGGGGGAGAGGCCGATGCCGGTGTCGTGGATCTCGATCAGGACGCGGCCGTCGGGCAGCGCGTGACCGGTGACCTTGACCTTGGTCTGCGGGGAGGAGAACGAGGTGGCGTTCTCCAGCAGCTCGGCGAGCAGGTGCACGAGGTCGTTGACGACCCGGCCGGCCACTTCGGTGGTCGGCACGGAGGCCAGCTCGATGCGCTCGTACTGCTCCACCTCGGAAGCGGCGGCGCGGAGCACGTCGACCAGCGGGACCGGGCGGGTCCAGCGGCGGCCGGGCTCCTCACCGGCGAGGACGAGGAGGTTCTCACCGTTACGGCGCATGCGGGTCGCGAGGTGGTCGAGCTTGAACAGGGAGGACAGCTGGTCCGGGTCGGCCTCGCGGGACTCCAGTTCGGAGATGAGCGAGAGCTGACGCTGGATGAGGCCCTGGGAGCGGCGCGAGAGGTTGGTGAACATCGCGTTGACGTTGCCCCGCAGCAGGGCCTGCTCGGCGGCGAGGCGGACCGCCTCGCGGTGCACGTCGTCGAAGGCCGCGGCCACCTGGCCGATCTCGTCCCGGGAGTGCACACCGACCGACTCGACGGAGGTGTCGACGTCCTGCGGGTCCGACTCGGAGAGCTGCTTGACCAGCTCGGGCAGCCGGTCCTGGGCGACCTTGGTGGCGGTCTCCTCCAGGCGGCGCAGCGAGCGGATCATGGACCGGGCGACCACGAAGGCGCCGACCAGCGAGACACCGAGCACGAGCAGGATCAGCGCACCGGAGATGATCGCCTCGCGCTCCGACTCGTTGCGCAGCTCGCGGGCCTTCTGCTCCATGTCCTCCAGCAGCGTCGTCTCGATGGCGCGCATCTGCTGGATCTTGGTGGTGCTGTCGTCCACCCAGTCCCGGTACGACCGCTTGTCCAGCGACTGCAGACCGTTCGCGGAGGTCAGGGCCCGGTTGGCGTAGGTGTCGCTGGCCTTGATCGTCGGGTTGTTCTCGCCGATCGGCTTCAGCAGCTCCTCGGCGCCCTCCGCGCCGTAGATGCTCTTGAAGCTGCGCAGCTCGGACGTCTGGCTCTCCAGCGCCGAGTCGGCGTAGAGCCGGTCGTTCTCCGACAGGTCGCCGTCGGAGGTGCTGTTCGCCGGGAGCGCCGCGGCGAGGACCGCGCGCTGGATGGAGGCGTACTCCTTGGCCGAGGAGAAGGCGGCCAGGGCACGCGTGCTCTGGATCATCTCCGGGTTGCTGGTCGCCTCGGCCATGTCCTGCGAGAGATCCAGCAGGTGGGTGATCATCCGGTGGTAGGCCTCCACGGTCTGCGTGGAGTTGCGCTCGGCCTTGTAGGCGACGTTGCGGATCTCGGAGAGCGTGCCCAGTTCGCGGACGAGCTGGACGATGTTGTCGCGGACGCCCCTGAGGTTGCCGTCCTTGCTGCTGTTGTCGATCTCCTCCGACGCCTCGATGAAGCTGGCCCTGGCCCGGTCCGACTTGTCCCGGAAGCCCTTCACCGTGTAGTCGGTCGCCTTGCCGCCGTGCGCGAGCGGACCGGCGGACTGGTCGCGCTCCTCCTGGAGCGCGGCGGCGAGCTCGGTGGCCCGCTTGGTCATGTCCGTCAGCAGCTTCATGTTCTCGAGCTGCTGGATGTCGTCCATGTTGTCGCTGATGCGCAGCGCGCCCAGCGAGGTGGCCGCGACCACCGGGAGCGTCAGCAGCGCCACCAGACGCGTGGAGATACGCCAGTTGCGCAGGGCTATTCGCGCGCCGGGGCCCGTGGAGCCCTTCGGCGGCTTCTTCGCCGGTGGCGCGGGGGGAGTCGCCGCCCCCGAAGACGCCGACACGGCCGGGCGCCCGGGGCGGTCACCGCCGTCGACCGACGGTGCCGGGCCCGGGTTCTGGGCGTGCTGGGTCGAGGGACCTCGGTCGGTCCCGCCGTGCTCCGGCTCCGCCGAAGCGCTGCCATCCCTCTTGAAACGTCCCTGCACTAGCGTCGCAACCTCTGGACCAGGCGCCCCTCCGCGTGAGCGGACGGACACGGTGTCGGCGTATTGGGGAGCGTCCTGAACACGCTCCCTGATGGTCGTGAGTGACCGGCGCTGGCTCCCCCTTCTCGCCGCCACACGGCGCTCGATGCGCCCCCTGTGCGCCGGCTCGATCCTGCGGCGGTCCGTGGAATTCCAGCACAGTGCAGGATCTCCAACAAGGCCCGTAGGTCGAGCCGTGACCTAGGTGACACCACGTGAGGGCGAGATTACCTGCCGTAGAAACCTATCCCACCCATAACGGACGTATACCCGCGATCCTCTTGCGCGCGGGAGGTGTCCCAGTCGCCATGATCAGGAGCGGAATGTTGGCTTCAGGGGGTCAATGTCCGTTTCGTAGGGGTGGATTGCGAGACTGAATTGCCCGGTTTATCCGTCAACTCGTGAGCAAACTCACATACAGATCAAGGGGTCTCGATGACTTCCCCGGGGAATCGCATGTTTTAGCCTGACGCTTTACAGAGGGGAAGTTTCTGCCAACCCGCGCCCGGATGCAGGCGGCCCTCAGCCAGGCCCCGGCGCTCCGTCACGACAGGACTCAGTAGAACCGTGAAGACGACGACGATGTTCCGCACGATAGCCAACCCGCGGCGCACGACGCTGGCGCACCTCGACGACGCCGACGAACTGCAGACCCCGCAGCTGCCGGAGCACTCCGTCGATCTTCCCACGCAGACCGCGAACCCCAGGCGCACCATCCTCGTGGAGATCCCCGCCACCGCCGCCGCCCAGTAGTACGCGGGCGCGGTGCCGATTGTTCAATCACGTACGACTGCCAGGGCGCCCTCGGCAGTACGACGGCCGGGGCGCCCGCGGTAATGCGCGAGGCGCCCACCCCTCCCCGCGTTAGCCTGGAGCGTCAGACTCCAGCCGGCTCAAGTGAGGGGCGCCAGGATCCCGTGCGCATCGCCAGATTCTCCATCGACGGGAACGTCGCCTTCGGCGCGGTCGAGGGCGACAAGCCGGACGAGCTCGTCCTCGACATCATCAAGGGCATCCCGTTCGCGGACTTCGAGCTCTCCGGTACCAAGGTCCCGCTGGCCAAGGTCAGGCTGCTGCCGCCGGTACTCCCCAACAAGGTCGTGGCCTTCGGCCGCAACTACGCCGAGCACGCCCGCGAACTCGGCAACGAGGTGCCCGACGCCCCGTTCGCCTTCTTCAAGCCGTCCACCGCGGTGATCGGCCCCGGCGACGAGATCCAGTACCCGTCCTTCACCGAGGACCTCCACCACGAGGCCGAACTGGCCGTGGTCATCGGCCGTATGTGCCGCGAGGTCCCGCGCGAGCGCGTCAAGGACGTGATCTTCGGCTTCACGTGCGCCAACGACATCACCGCCCGTGACGTCCAGAAGCGCGAGAAGCAGTGGGCCCGGGCCAAGGGCTTCGACACCTCCTGCCCGCTGGGCCCCTGGGTGGAGACCGACCTGGACGTCGAGACCGCGTCCGACCTGACGATCCAGCTCACGGTCAACGGCGAACAGCGTCAGCTCGGCCGCACCAGCGAGATGATCCACTCCATCGAGGACCTGATCGTCAACATCTCCGAGGCCATGACGCTGCTCCCCGGCGACGTGATCCTCACGGGCACCCCGGCAGGCGTCGGGCCGCTCACCGTCGGCGACGAGGTCGCCGTCACCATCGAAGGCATCGGCACTCTCACCAACAAGGTTGTCAAGCGTGGCTAGCGCACCCGGCACTCCCGTTCGCGTCCGTTTCTGTCCCTCGCCCACCGGTAACCCCCATGTGGGCCTGGTCCGCACCGCCCTGTTCAACTGGGCGTTCGCCCGGCACCACCAGGGCACTCTGGTCTTCCGCATCGAGGACACCGACGCGGCCCGCGACTCGGAGGAGTCGTACAACCAGTTGCTCGACGCGATGCGCTGGCTGGGCTTCGACTGGGACGAGGGCCCCGAGGTGGGCGGCCCGCACGCGCCGTACCGCCAGTCGCAGCGCATGGACCTCTACAAGGACGTCGCGGCCAAGCTCCTGGACGGCGGCCACGCCTACCACTGCTACTGCTCCCAGGACGAGCTGGACACCCGCCGCGAGGCCGCCCGCGCCGCCGGCAAGCCCTCCGGCTACGACGGCCACTGCCGCGAGCTGACCGAGGCGCAGGTCGAGGAGTACAAGGCGCAGGGCCGCGAGCCGATCGTCCGCTTCCGCATGCCCGACGAGACGATCACCTTCACGGACCTGGTCCGCGGCGAGCTGACGTTCACGCCGGAGAACGTGCCCGACTACGGCATCGTCCGCGCGAACGGCGCCCCGCTGTACACCCTCGTCAACCCGGTCGACGACGCCCTGATGGAGATCACCCACGTCCTGCGCGGCGAGGACCTGCTCTCCTCGACGCCCCGTCAGATCGCCCTGTACAAGGCGCTGATGGAGCTGGGAATCGCCAAGCAGATCCCGTCCTTCGGCCACCTGCCGTACGTGATGGGCGAGGGCAACAAGAAGCTCTCCAAGCGCGACCCGCAGTCGTCGCTGAACCTCTACCGCGAGCGCGGCTTCCTGCCGGAGGGCCTGCTCAACTACCTCTCCCTGCTCGGCTGGTCGCTCTCCGCCGACCAGGACATCTTCACGACGGACGAGATGGTCGCGGCCTTCGACATCGCCGACGTGCAGCCCAACCCGGCCCGCTTCGACCTGAAGAAGTGCGAGTCGATCAACGGCGACCACATCCGCCTGCTCGAGGTGAAGGACTTCACCGAGCGCTGCGCCCCCTGGCTGACGGCCCCGTTCGCCCCCTGGGCACCGGAGGACTTCGACGAGGCCAAGTGGCACGCGATCGCCCCGCACGCCCAGACGCGCCTGAAGGTCCTCTCCGAGATCACGGACAACGTCGACTTCCTCTTCCTCGCCGAGCCGGTCTTCGACGAGCCGTCCTGGACGAAGGCCATGAAGGAGGGCTCGGACGCCCTCCTGCGCACCGCCCGCGAGAAGCTGGACGCGGCCGACTGGACCTCTCCGGACTCCCTGAAGGAGGCCGTCCTGGCCGCCGGCGAGGCTCACGGCCTCAAGCTCGGCAAGGCCCAGGCCCCGGTCCGCGTCGCCGTCACCGGCCGCACGGTCGGCCTGCCGCTCTTCGAGTCCCTGGAGGTCCTGGGCAAGGAGAAGACCCTGGCCCGGATCGACGCGGCACTGGCGAAGCTCGCCGCATAGCCCGTTCGCATGGAGGGCGGCGTCCGGTTCGGGCGCCGCCCTTCGTGTGTCCACGACGACGGCCAACTGACGGACGGACTCCCGCCCTCCGGGTTACCGTCGGATCATGAGCATTCGGGCCGTGGTCTGGGACGTCGACGACACCCTCTTCGATTACACCGGTGCGGACCGCGCCGGAATGCGCCTGCATCTGGCGGCCGAGGGGCTGCTGGCCGCGTACGACAGCGTCGAGCAGGCCATCGCGGGCTGGCGGCAGATCACCGACGTGCAGTGGGCGCGGTTCTCGGCGGGCGAGGTGTCCTTCGAGGGGCAGCGCCGGGACCGCGTACGGGCGTTCCTGGGCGAGGAACTGAGCGACGCCGAGGCCGACGCCTGGTTCCGGCGCTACATCGCGCACTACGAGACCGTATGGGCCCTCTTCCCGGACGTCCTGCCGGTCCTGGACGCCCTCGCCGCCAGCCACCGGCACGCGGTGCTGTCCAACTCCAGCATCCACGTCCAGGACCACAAGCTGCGTGTGCTCGGCGTGCACGACCGCTTCGAGGCGATCCTGTGCGCGGCCGAGCTGGGCGTCTCCAAGCCGGAGGCCGGCGCCTTCCACGCAGCCTGCGCCGCTCTGGAGCTCGCCCCGCACCAGGTCGCGTATGTCGGCGATCACCCGGAGATCGACGGGCGCGGTGCCGCGGAGGCCGGGCTGCTGTCCGTGTGGATCGACCGTGACGGCGTGTACACCAGCGCCGATGCCCCCGGCGGGCCGCACCGGATCGCCTCCCTGGGCGAACTCCCCGCGCTCCTCGGCGCGGATACCCGTTTTGGAGCCCCGTCCACCTTCAGGTAATGTTCTTCCTGCGCCGCCGGGGAGCGGGCCGAAAGGCCGGAAACCTGGAGGAGCAAACTAGAACAAGATCCCCTCAGGGGCTTGCGTTCCAGTGGCCTATGGTGTAATTGGCAGCACGACTGATTCTGGTTCAGTTAGTCTTGGTTCGAGTCCAGGTAGGCCAGCTCGCAGAGCTCATCTGCAAAGCCCCCGTTGTGTAGCGGCCTAGCACGCTGCCCTCTCAAGGCAGTAGCGCCGGTTCGAATCCGGTCGGGGGTACTGGTTCCGATCTTCTCGGGATCGCTAGGGCCCCCGTTGTGTAGCGGCCTAGCACGCCGCCCTCTCAAGGCGGTAGCGCCGGTTCGAATCCGGTCGGGGGTACGAACTGGTCTAAACCACATTGGTCTATGGTGTAATTGGCAGCACGACTGATTCTGGTTCAGTTAGTCTTGGTTCGAGTCCAGGTAGACCAGCTCGGACCTGCGGAAACGCAGAGTCCACGCCCCCGTTGTGTAGCGGCCTAGCACGCCGCCCTCTCAAGGCGGTAGCGCCGGTTCGAATCCGGTCGGGGGTACCACATGAAGGCCCTTCGCTTCGGCGGAGGGCCTTCGTCGTGCCCGGCGTCGGCTACTCCTCGAAGCCGTACCGCCGCGTCGACTCCTCTTCCTGGGCCAGCCGGTGCAGCGCCTGCAGCACCGGCTCGTTGAGGATCGCCCCCAGGATCGCGAACTCGACCCGCTCCGCCTCCGTCGGGTACGTCTCCATGTTGTCCAGGTCGAGTACGGCCGTCCGATGCATCAACTCGGCGTACGGCGCGAGCAGTTCGGCCCCGAAGCCGTAGCCGAGCCGGCGGAACGCGGCCACCGCCACCACCAGTGAGCGGTACGCGGGGGAGATGCTCGTGAGCTGCTTGGCGTTCTCCCAGCCGAGCTGGTCCAGGAGTGCGGCGACCTCCTGGTGCGCGGCCTGGACGTACTCGTCCTCCTCGTCCGGCTCCGGCACCTGCGGCAGCGCCCACATCGCGGCGCCGAGGCGGACCGCGCGGGGCAGGGACTCGTCGTCCGCGTGCCCCAGCACCTCCCTGACCGTCGCTACCGGCACCCGGCTGACCTGGATCATCGCGCGGATCAGCCGCAGCCGGCGCAGATGCTCCTCGTCGTACTCGGATGTCGTCGTGTTGATCTGGCGGCCGGGCGCCAACAGCCCTTCGCGCAGGTAGTACTTGATCGTCGCGGTGGACACCCCGCTGCGCTCGCTCAGTTCGGCCAGCCGCATCTGTTGCGCCCCTTCTTGGTGAGTGCCACTATCCAAGCACCACTCGCAAGGATAGTGCCGCTATCCGACAGGGGAATCGAGGGCTCGTCATGTTCGCCAAGCCGGTACCGGGTCGCACCACCGCGGACGCCGAGGGCGATGTGGTCGTCCTGCTCATAGGCATGCGCATCAACCACTTCTGGGCCGTGCATCACTGGCTGCCGGTGGCTGTGGCCATGCCGCGGATGCTGCGCGAGCTGGGGAAGGCGCCCGAGCGCGGTCTGCTCGGCCATGTCCTGCTGACGGCCTCGCCGCGGACCTTCTACGTCGTCCAGTACTGGGAGTCGAAGGAGAAGCTGTACGCGTACGCGCATGCGTCGGGTCTGCTTCACCGCCGGGCCTGGGCGATCTTCAACCGCAAGGAGAAGGCGGGGAAGGTCCGGCAGCACGTGGGGATGTGGCACGAGGCGTACGTCGTGCCGGAGGGGTCGTACGAGTCGATCTACTCGGACATGCCGGCGTTCGGGCTCGCGGCGGCGCATGGGCAGGTGCCGGTCGCTGCGCGCGGGCGGTACGCGAAGGATCGGTTCGCTCATCGGTCCGGGGCGATGTGAGCGCCTGAGCGGAGGGGTGGTGCGCTTTTGGGGCGGCTGCGGGTTCGTCTGTGGTTGCTCGCGCAGTTCCCCGCGCCCCCGAGGGGCGTCGTCCGCACCGTTGGGAAAGAGTTGCCGCGGCGTTGAGGCTGCTCTTTCCCTACGGCGATCTCGCGTTGTCAGCCGGTTCGGCGCAGGGCCTCTGACAGGCGGGCTGCCGCGTCGATGACCGCCTGGGCGTGCATGCGGCCCGGGTGGCGGGTCAGGCGCTCGATGGGGCCCGAGACCGAGACGGCGGCCACCACGCGGTTCGACGGGCCGCGGACGGGTGCGGAGACGGACGCGACGCCCGGCTCGCGCTCGCCGATCGACTGGGCCCAGCCCCGGCGTCGTACGCCCGAGAGCGCGGTGGCCGTGAAGCGGGCGCCCTGCAGGCCCCGGTGCAGGCGCTCCGGCTCCTCCCAGGCCATGAGGATCTGCGCCGAGGAGCCCGCCTTCATCGTGAGCGTCGAGCCGACCGGGACCGTGTCCCGAAGGCCGGACAGGCGTTCCGCCGCGGCGACGCAGATGCGCATGTCGCCTTGGCGGCGGTAGAGCTGTGCGCTCTCGCCGGTGATGTCACGGAGGTGGGTGAGGACCGGGCCCGCCGTGGCGAGGAGACGATCCTCACCGGCCGCCGCGGCCAGTTCCGCAAGTCGAGGGCCGAGAATGAAACGGCCCTGCATGTCACGCGCCACCATGCGGTGGTGTTCCAGAGCCACGGCCAGCCGGTGGGCCGTGGGTCGTGCCAGTCCGGTGGCCGAGACGAGCCCTGCGAGGGTGGCCGGACCGGACTCCAGGGCGCTCAGGACAAGGGCTGCCTTGTCCAGAACGCCGACGCCGCTACTGTTGTCCATGAAACGATACTCGCGTCTCACTCTGTGAAACGCAAGTTCAATTTTCCGTGGAACGCGCCACTCTGGAAGAACGAAGGCAGAGCGGCCCGCGGACCAGCGCGGGCCCGGCGGCGGACGCCCGGTAGCAGGGGCGCGGGTGGTGGCCGCCTTCTCAAGATCTCTAGTTGGGCCGGTGGACCGTAGACCGGCCGAAGGGAAAGCGATGGGTAGGACACTCGCGGAGAAGGTCTGGGACGACCACGTCGTCCGGCGCGCCGAGGGCGAGCCCGACCTCCTCTTCATCGATCTGCACCTGCTGCACGAGGTGACCAGCCCGCAGGCCTTCGACGGCCTCCGTAAGAGCGGTCGCCAGGTGCGCCGGCTCGACCTGACCATCGCCACCGAGGATCACAACACCCCGACCCTCGACATCGACAAACCCATCGCGGACCCGGTCTCCCGTGTCCAGCTGGAGACGCTGCGCAAGAACGCCGCCGAGTTCGGCGTGCGGCTGCACCCGCTGGGCGACGTCGAGCAGGGCGTCGTGCACGTCGTCGGCCCGCAGCTGGGTCTGACCCAGCCCGGCATGACCGTGGTCTGCGGTGACTCCCACACCTCCACGCACGGCGCCTTCGGCGGTCTGGCGTTCGGCATCGGCACCTCCCAGGTGGAGCACGTGCTGGCCACCCAGACGCTGCCGCTGGTCCGCCCGAAGACCATGGCCATCACGGTCAACGGTGAGCTGCCCGACGGCGTCACCGCCAAGGACCTGATCTTGGCGATCATCGCCAAGATCGGTACGGGCGGCGGCCAGGGCTATGTCCTGGAGTACCGCGGCTCCGCCATCGAGAAGCTCTCGATGGAGGCCCGCATGACCATCTGCAACATGTCGATCGAGGCCGGCGCCCGCGCGGGCATGATCGCCCCCGACGAGACCACCTTCGAATACCTCAAGGGCCGTCCGCACGCGCCCAAGGACGAGGACTGGGACGCGGCAGTCGCGTACTGGAAGACGCTGAAGACGGACGAGGACGCCGAGTTCGACGCCGAGGTCGTGATCGAGGCCGCCGAACTGTCGCCGTTCGTCACCTGGGGCACCAACCCGGGCCAGGGCGCGCCGCTTTCGGCGGACGTCCCCGACCCGGCTTCGTACGAAGACGCTTCGGAGCGCCTCGCCGCCGAAAAGGCCCTGGAATACATGGGGTTGGAGGCCGGCCAGCCGCTGCGCTCCATCAAGGTGGACACCGTCTTCGTAGGCTCGTGCACCAACGGCCGCATCGAGGACCTGCGCGCCGCCGCCGAGCTCGTCAAGGGCCGCAAAGTCGCCGACGGCGTACGGATGCTGGTTGTGCCGGGCTCCGCGCGGGTGGGTCTGCAGGCCGTTTCCGAGGGCCTGGACGTCGTCTTCAAGGAGGCCGGCGCCGAATGGCGGCACGCGGGCTGCTCGATGTGTCTGGGCATGAACCCCGACCAGCTGGCCCCGGGTGAGCGCTCCGCGTCCACCTCCAACCGCAACTTCGAGGGCCGGCAGGGCAAGGGCGGTCGTACGCACCTGGTGTCGCCGCAGGTCGCCGCCGCGACCGCCGTGCTGGGCCACCTGGCCTCGCCCGCCGATCTGTCCGACGCCCCTGTGCCCGCTGGAGTCTGAGAGTCATGGAAGCATTCACCAAGCACACCGGTCGGGCCGTCCCGCTGCGCCGCAGCAACGTCGACACCGACCAGATCATCCCTGCTCACTGGCTCAAGAAGGTGACCCGGGACGGGTTCGAGGACGGGCTGTTCGAGGCCTGGCGCAAGGACTCCGAGTTCGTGCTCAACCGGCCCGAGCGCGAAGGCGCCACGGTGCTGGTCGCCGGTCCTGACTTCGGTACGGGTTCGTCGCGTGAGCACGCGGTGTGGGCGCTGCAGAACTACGGCTTCAAGGCCGTCATCTCCTCGCGCTTCGCGGACATCTTCCGCGGCAACTCGCTCAAGAACGGCCTGCTCACGGTGGTTCTGGAGCAGAAGATCGTGGACGCGCTGCAGGAGCTCACCGAGCAGGACCCGCAGGCCGAGATCACGGTCGACCTCGAGGCCCGCGAGGTGCGCGCCGAGGGCATCACCGCCGCCTTCGAGCTGGACGAGAACTCCCGCTGGCGGCTGCTGAACGGCCTCGACGACATCTCGATCACCCTGCAGAACGAGGACGACATCGCCGCCTACGAGGCGAAGCGTCCGTCGTTCAAGCCGCGCACGCTCCAGGGCTGATCCGAAGCCGCCGCGCAAGGCGACTTTCGGACACCGAAACACCCTCCCAGTACCCCCGATCGGCCCCGATCGGGGGTACTGCCATGTCTGCACCCGAACGGCCCCCGCCGTGCCCGGCGCCGAGCTCAACTCCCCACGTTACGAAGGGGGTTGCCGGGGTACGCGAGTACTGTGATCGCGGCTTCCGCAAGTGCCCGGAAGGCCATTTGAGGCCGGAGTTGCACCCCTGGCAGGCGACAACTCGCCCCAGATGGCACAATCTGTGCATGGAACACGACGGCCAACTCGAGCTCTATGCGGCAGTCGCGGACCAACTGAAGGAAGCGCACACAAGAGTGCGCGCACTGCAAGTCCCGGAGGGCGTACGGATGGCGCTGACCCGGAAGCTGCTGGTCATTACGGCCGCGGCCAAGCACGACGTAGCCGAAGCGACAAGGCGTCTGGAGCGGTTCATCGCGGACCTCGACGCGGGGCGATTCCCCGAAGAGGAACGCTGAACACCTTCGAGACCGTCGAGTCTGTTGCGGCACAAGGGTGATTAGCCCGTTTCGTGTTTGATTTGCGGTATATATCTGCCTAACGTGCGAAAAAGCTTGAACACTTTCGTTCTGGCGATGTCTCCGAAGGGGAAGACGTGAACAAGGCGCAGCTCGTAGAAGCGATTGCCGACAAGATGGGCGGCCGTCAGCAGGCCGCCGAGGCTGTCGACCATGTCCTGGACGCCATCGTCCGCGCGGTCGTCGCGGGTGAGCGGGTCTCGGTCACCGGCTTCGGTTCGTTCGAGAAGGTCGACCGCCCGGCCCGTTACGCCCGTAACCCTCAGACGGGCGAGCGGGTTCGGGTCAAGAAGACCTCCGTTCCGCGCTTCCGTGCGGGTCAGGGCTTCAAGGACCTGGTGAGCGGCTCGAAGAAGCTCCCGCGGGGCGGCGAGGTCGCCGTCAAGAAGGCGCCCAAGGGCAGCCTGACCGGTGGTGCCGCGGCGACGGTCAAGAAGGCCGCCGCGAAGAAGACCACCAAGGCGGCCGCGGCGAAGAAGACGACCGCGAAGAAGACGACGGCCAAGAAGACGACGGCCGCGGCGAAGAAGACCACCGCGAAGAAGACGACGGCCAAGAAGACGACGGCCGCCGCCAAGAAGACCACCGCGGCGAAGAAGGCCACCGCCAAGAAGGCGACGGCCAAGAAGGCCCCGGCGAAGAAGGCGACCGCCAAGAAGGCGCCGGCCAAGAAGTCGACGGCGCGCAAGTCCACTGCGAAGAGGACCACGCGCAGCAGGTAGGACCGCGAAAGGGCACTCACGCGCCGGGCCGGACTCCGTTGGGAGTCCGGCCCGCGGCGTTTCGGGGTTCGGTGTCTCAGAAGGTCTGCAGGGTGATCAGTGTGATGCGCAGGGAATCGCCCTTGCCCTCGGTCTCGATGCGTACCCGCTGGCCGGGGCGCAACAGGCGGAGGCCTCCGGCGTTGAACGCGGGGGCGTCGAAGGGGACGGGGGTGCCGTCGTCCAGGAGGACGCTGCCGGAGTGGGATTCGGCGTCGTAGGTGTATGCGGTGGCCTGCATGACGGCCAGCCTAATGTCCGCCGTGGTGCGGGAGCGCGCCGTTGGGGGTTGCGAACGGCTGCCAGGTGCGGGTGCGTCGTGGCTGGTCGCGCAGTTCCCCGCGCCCCTGGCCGTGCGCCCCTTCGGGGCGGCACGGCTATTGGCCCGTGATCAGCAGCCTTGCTGCCATCGCCGCCGTGCGTGGGCCCACGCCCAAGGTCAGCGCTGCCCGTAGATCGTCGCCGGTGTCCACGTCCTGGCGTACGGAATCCACCTCGTCGAGGCACAGTTCCACCGCCCCGGAGCGGCGATGGCGAGCTCGTGAATCCGTGCCGAATGACGGCAGCAATTCATATCCGGGGGCGGCGGACAGCAGAGTCGTGCCGATTGCCGCCGCGTCCGGGAGGAAAGCGCGGGGGAATTCCGCTGCCGAGTCCAGGACGCGGGCCAATTCCAGTGGGCGCAGGGCGGGGAGGTCGGCGTTCAGGGCCGCTACGGGGCTTTCGGGGCGGGACGAGCGTACGATCGCCGCCCCGTGCGCGAGCGCCGCGTTCAGGCCGTCGCCCGGCTCGTCGGGGACGATGTGCGCGCCAAGTGCGCCCAGCTCGCGGCCGGCCAGGGCGTCGTCCGTGACGACTGCCACATCCTTCACGGCCGGGCAGGCCAGCGCCGCGGCCACGGTGTCCTGCGCGAAGGCGAGGGCCAGGCCCAGGCGCAGCCCGTCCGCCGCGGTGTCCGCGAGCCTGCTCTTCGCCCGCGCCAAGGGCTTCAGGGGTACGACCAAGGTCCACTGCACCGGTGTTCCGCCCCTCTCTCGTCGCGGTCATTGTCACTCAGCCGTCACCAGGGGCATCTGGCGGTCGCGGTCGCGAGGCGTACCGTGTTCTCGACAGACCGGCGGCCTGGGGCGACACTTGTGCGGCCCCCCGGCCCGATGTCCTTGATCCCTAGAGGAAGGTGCGCGCGTGCCCCGCCGCAGAATCGGCTTCTGGTACCGCTTCGCCGCGGTGCTCTGCAAACCGCCGTTGGTGGTTCTGATCAAGCGGGACTGGCGTGGAATGGAGCACATTCCGGCCGAGGGTGGATTTATCACCGCGGTGAACCACAATTCGCACATCGATCCCTTCGCTTACGCGCACTTTCAGTACAACACCGGCCGGGTTCCGCGATTCCTGGCGAAGAGCGGGCTTTTCAAGAAGGGATTCGTCGGCGCCGCGATGCGCGGCACCGGGCAGATCCCCGTCTACCGGGAGACGACGGACGCGCTGAGCGCCTTCCGTGCCGCGATCGACGCCGTGGAGCGCGGCGAGTGCGTCGCGTTCTACCCCGAGGGCACCATCACCCGCGACCCCGACCAGTGGCCCATGACCGGCAAGACCGGTGCCGCACGCGTCGCCCTGCAGACCAAGTGCCCGGTGATTCCCGTCGCGCAGTGGGGCGCCAACGAACTGCTGCCGCCGTACGCCAAGAAGCTCAACCTCCGTCCGCGCAAGACCCACCGGGTGCTCGCGGGCCCGCCCGTGGACCTCGCGCGTTTCTACGACAAGGAGATGACCCCGGAGCTGCTGAAGGAGGCGACGGAGGTCATCATGGCCGCCATCACCCGCCACCTGGAGGAGATCCGCGGCGAGAAGGCGCCCGAGGCGCCGTACGACCCGCGCCAGGAGCGCATCGAGCAGCGGCGCAGGACTGCCGCGCAGACCCAGCGGACGCAAGCGCCGAAGGCCGAGCAGGAAGAAGGGCAGGGCACGTGAGCAAGCCCGTCAAGGCGGCGGTCCTGAGCGCCGGTTCGTGGGGCACCGCCTTCGCCATCGTCCTCGCCGACGCGGGGTGCGAGGTCACCCTGTGGGCCCGTCGCGAGGAGATCGCCGAGGCCATCAACTCGACCCGGACGAACCCCGACTACTTCCCCGGCGTCGAGCTCCCGCAAGGCGTGCGGGCGACCACGGACCCGGCCGAGGCCATGGCGGGCGCCGACTTCACGGTGCTGTCCGTCCCCTCCCAGACCCTGCGCGCCAACCTCGCCGAGTGGACGCCGCTGCTCGCGCCGGGCACGGTCCTGGTGTCCCTGATGAAGGGCGTCGAACTCGGCACCACCATGCGGATGAGCGAGGTCATCGAGGACGTCGCCAAGGTCGGCCACGACCGCATCGCCGTGGTCACCGGACCCAACCTCGCGCGTGAGATCGCCGCGCGGATGCCGGCCGCCGCGGTGGTCGCCTGCACCGACGAGGCCGTCGCCCAGAGGCTCCAGGCCGCCTGCCACACGCCGTACTTCCGCCCGTACACCAATACGGACGTGGTGGGTTGCGAACTCGGCGGTGCCGTGAAGAACGTCATCGGTCTCGCCGTCGGCATCGCGGACGGCATGGGCCTCGGCGACAACGCCAAGGGCTCGCTCATCACGCGCGGCCTCGCCGAGACGACCCGGCTCGGGGTCGCGCTGGGCGCCGACCCGCTGACGTTCTCCGGACTCGCGGGCCTGGGCGACCTGGTGGCGACCTGCTCCTCGCCGCTGTCCCGCAACCACACCTTCGGCACCAACCTCGGCAAGGGCATGACCCTGCAGGAGACCATCGCGGTCACAAAGCAGACCGCCGAGGGCGTCAAGTCCTGTGAGTCCGTGCTGGATCTGGCCCGCAGGCACGGCGTCGACATGCCGATCACGGAGACGGTCGTCGGCATCGTGCACGAGGGCAAGCCGCCGGTGGTCGCCCTCAAGGAGCTGATGTCGCGCAGCGCGAAGCCCGAGCGACGCTGAGCGAACGCCACCCTCCGGACGCTGACTCGGCCCCTACGGGCGGGTACGCTCAACGCGATATGAGCACCGAGAACCTCCCCCAGAGCCCTGACCAGCCGCCCCGCAAGCCGCGCGTGGCCGTCGTGTTCGGCGGTCGCAGCTCCGAGCACGGGATCTCCATGGTCACCGCCGGCGCCGTACTGCGCGCCATCGACCGGACGAAGTACGACGTCCTGCCGATCGGCATCACGCAGAGTGGCCGCTGGGTGCTCACCGCCGACGAACCGGAACGCATGGCGATCAGCGAGCGCCGGACGCCCAACGTCGAGCAGCTGGCCGAGTCGAGCGAGGGCGGCGTGGTGCTCCCCGTCGACCCGGCGAACCGCGAAGTCGTCTACACGGAGCCCGGATCGGTGCCCAAGGCCCTCGGTGAGATCGACGTCGTCTTCCCGGTGCTGCACGGGCCCTACGGCGAGGACGGCACCCTCCAGGGCCTGCTGGAGCTCTCCGGGGTGCCGTACGTCGGTTCGGGCGTGCTCGCCTCGGCCGTCGGCCAGGACAAGGAGTACATGAAGCGGGTGTTCACCTCGTTCGGGCTCAAGGTGGGCCCGTACGTGGTGATCCGGCCGCGCGAGTGGGAGCAGGACGAGTCCGGCGCCCGCAAGAAGATCATCGACCTCGCCGGTGACCACGGCTGGCCGCTGTTCGTGAAGCCCGCGCGGGCGGGTTCGTCGATCGGCATCACCAAGGTCGAGGACCTGGCGGGGCTGGACGAGGCGATCGCCGAGGCCCGGCGGCACGACCCGAAGATCCTTGTCGAGGCGGCGCTGCGCGGCCGGGAGATCGAGTGCGGGGTGCTGGAGTTCGAGGACGGCCCGCGTGCCTCCGCACCGGCCGAGATCCCGCCGCCGGACGCCCACGCGTACTACGACTTCGAGGCCAAGTACATCGACTCCACGCCGGGGATCGTGCCGGCGCCGCTCACGCCGGAGCAGACGGCCGACGTGCAGAGCCTGGCCGTGGACGCCTTCGAGGCGGCCTCGTGCGAGGGCCTGGTGCGGGCGGACTTCTTCCTCACCGAGGACGGGGAGTTCGTGATCAACGAGATCAACACGATGCCCGGTTTCACGCCGATCTCGATGTACCCGCAGATGTGGCAGGCGAGCGGGATCAGCTATCCGGACCTGGTGGACCTGCTGATCCAGGCGGCGCTGCGGCGGTCGACCGGGCTCAGGTGACGGCCGTACCGGTCGGACGCGAACCGCGCGGCTGCGTACCGCTCAGTTGCTCACCGTCAAGTCGGCGATCCCTGCGGGGATCGCCTTCTTGATGGCCGGGGCCAGGTCGATCAGCACCGACGAACTGTCCCGGCCCTGCTCCACGCTGACCTCGACATACGCGCGACGGCTCGCGCTCGTGAACCGGTACCCGCCGCCGTCCTGCTTCTCCATCAGCCAATTGACGCCTTCCACGCCACCGGCCACCGCGTTCGGGTCCCGGCCCTCGGCCACCTTGGGGTCGACCATCTTCGGCGGCCTCGCGACACCGCACCGCAGTATGATCGCCGGGTCCCCCCACCCCGCGGTCAGCGCGGACGCGGGAGAGGGGTCCTCACGGCGCTCACCGTCCACCTTGGCCGGCAGTACCTTGTCGAGGTTCTGACACAGCTTCCTGGCCGTCGCGCCAGGGCTGGGAACCGCCGCCGACGCACTGTCGTCTGCTGATGAGCAGCCCGCGGTGGTGATCAGCAGGACGAGCGCGGGCAGCCCGAGGACAGAAATGCGCCGGTGACGGAAAGAGTTCACCGGCCAACAGTAGACGGGGCTACAGATGGACGACCGGGCAGGTCAGGGTGCGGGTGATGCCGTCCACTTGCTGGACTTTGGCGACCACCATGCGACCCAGGTCGTCGACTGTGTCGGCCTGGGCGCGCACGATGACGTCGTAGGGTCCCGTCACGTCCTCGGCCTGGATGACTCCAGGGATCTTGCTGATCGTCTCGGCGACGGTCGACGCCTTGCCGACCTCCGTCTGGATCAGGATGTACGCCTGTACCACGGAACCTCCAGGGCGGCCACGAGGATCATGTGGGGAAAAGGAACGCCACGGTATCGCGTCGCCGCTCGCCGCGGGGAGACCTGCGATGGCCGGGGCTTGCGCGCCGGGGTGCAGGCACGACAGAAGTTGACGTACACCTCGACCGTAGCGAGGACCGAAGTGACGCGCGACCGGGTGCGGACAGGGACAGAAGGGGCGTAAGGGCAATGAAGGGCACTGTTGGTGAGCTCGGCGAGTTCGGGCTCATCAGGGAGCTCACCTCCCGTCTCACCACCACCCCGGCGGTCCGGGTCGGCCCCGGCGACGACGCCGCGGTGGTGGCCGCGCCCGACCGCAGGGTGGTCGCCAGCACCGACATCCTGCTGGAGGGGCGGCACTTCCGCCGCGACTGGTCCACGGCCTACGACGTCGGCCGCAAGGCCGCCGCGCAGAACCTCGCGGACATCGCCGCCATGGGCGCCGTACCGACCGCGCTGCTGCTCGGCCTCGTCGTGCCGGCCGAACTCCCGGTGACCTGGCCGAGCGAGCTGATGGACGGCCTGCGCGACGAGTGCCAGGTCGCGGGTGCCTCGGTGGTCGGCGGGGACGTCGTACGGGGCGACACGATCATGGTGTCGATCACCGCGCTCGGCGATCTGCGCAACCAGGAGCCCGTGACACGGGCGGGCGCGCAGCCCGGCGACCTCGTCGCCGTGACCGGCTGGCTGGGCTGGTCCGCGGCCGGATACGCCGTGCTCTCGCGGGGGTTCCGCTCGCCGCGCGCCTTCGTGGAGGCGCACCGGCGCCCCGAGCCGCCGTATCACGCGGGTCCGGCAGCGGCGGGGCTCGGTGCGACCGCGATGTGCGACGTGAGCGATGGCCTGATCGCCGACCTCGGGCACATCGCCGAGGCCAGCAAGGTCCGGATCGACATCCGCTCGGGCGCGATCGACATCCCGACCCAGATGAACGACATCGGGCAGGCCGTCGGCGTCGACCCCATGCAGTGGGTGCTGACCGGGGGAGAGGACCACGCGATCGTGGCGACCTTCCCGCCGGACGTGAAGCTCCCGGCCCGCTGGAAGGTCATCGGCGAGGTCCTCAACCCCTCGGCGCTGCCCCAGGTCACGGTCGACGGGGCGCCGTGGACCAAGAAGGGCGGCTGGGACCACTTCGGCGGGGACATCGAGTCATGATCCCGCGCGTCCTTACGGTGGCGGGTTCCGACTCCGGCGGCGGTGCGGGCATCCAGGCCGACCTGAAGACGATGCTCGCGCTCGGCGTGCACGGCATGAGCGTGATCACCGCGGTCACGGCCCAGAATTCCCTCGGTGTGCAGGGTGCGTGGCCGCTTCCGGTGGAGGCCGTGCGGGCGCAGTACCGCAGTGTCGTCGACGACATCGGCGTGCAGGCGATCAAGACGGGGATGCTCGCGTCGGCGGAACTCGTCGAGACGGTGGCCGAGTTGATCGGGGGCACGGACGCTCCCGCCGTGGTGGACCCGGTGGGGGTCTCCAAGCACGGGGACTCGCTGCTGGCGGCTTCCGCGCTCGCCTCGGTGCGTACGAAGCTGCTGCCGGTCGCGACCGTGGCGACGCCGAACCTCGACGAGGTGGCGCAACTGACGGGCGTGCTTGTCGAGTCGGAGGAGCAGGTACGCGAGGCCGCGGCGGCCGTGCTGGCGTACGGGCCGCGGTGGGTGCTGATCAAGGGCGGTCATCTGCCCGGGGACGCCGTGGACCTGCTGACGGACGGCTCCGAGGAGCACTGGCTGCGGGCGCCTCGCTACGACAACCGGCACACGCACGGGACGGGCTGCACGCTCGCCTCCGCGATCGCCTCGGGGCTCGCGAAGGGGCTGGCCGTGCCGGAGGCGGTGGCGGCGGCCAAGGAGTACGTCACCGGGGCGATCAAGGCCGGGTTCGCGCTGGGTGCGGGGATCGGGCCGGTGGATCATGGGTGGCGGTTCCGCGAGGGCGCGTAGGCGGCTCGGCTTCGGGCACAGCAAAAAGCCGGTCCACACGAGGTGGACCGGCTTACTGCAGCGAACCAGCAGTGGCCGCGCGCTTAGCTCTGCGTCAGCGCGAGACCTTGCCGGCCTTGATGCACGAGGTGCAAGCGTTCAGGCGCTTCGGCGTCCCGCCGACCACGGTACGCACACGCTGGATGTTCGGGTTCCAGCGGCGGGACGTACGGCGGTGCGAAAACGAGATGTTGTTGCCGAAGCCCGGCCCCTTGCCGCAGACGTCGCAGTTGGCAGCCACGGTCACTCCAAAGACTTCAGATGCACTTACGGATAATCCCGGCTTGCCGGGATCGAGATCTAGGATCAGAGATCTGAGTGGCGTTGCCAGGGGAATGGCCCGATGAGTATCGGGCAACCGGAGCAGCATACAACGACTGCGCCAGCAGTACGAAACTACCATGGCTGCTCAGGGCCCCGCTCCCGGCCCTCTTCGGGTGCACACCGGCCCTCTTCCGGTGCACACCGGCCTTGGGTCTACGCTGCGTGCCACGTTCGGCAGCTCAGGGCCTGTCTTCTGGATCAGGTCGGCTGCAACGAGCGGTGCATCTTGGCTGACCCGAGCGGGGGCTGGTGCGTGCAGCTGCAAGGCGGAGGAGGGAGTCGACGCGGAGCGTCGGCGACCGACGACAACGCCGCAGATGCGCGTGCCAGGCGCCGCGACGCCGAGCTGATCCAGAAGACAGGCCCTAGGGAGGCGCAGGTGGCGCAGGTGCCGCAGACATTCTTCGATGCTCTCGCGGTGCGCACCTGGTGCGGCCTCGCGTTGGAGTCGCTCGGTCGTGCGCGTGAGGAGATCGACGCGATCAACGTCTATCCGGTGGCCGACGGGGACACCGGGACGAACCTCTATCTGACCGTGGAGTCGGCCGTGGCCGCGGTCGAGGCGGTGTTCGCCGGGTACGAGCTGGATGCCGCGCAGCCCGGAGGCCCCCCGCTGGCCGATGCCGTGCGCGCGATGGCGCACGGGGCCCTCATCGGCGCCCGGGGGAACTCCGGGACGATCCTCGCCCAGCTGCTGCGGGGCATGGCGCAGGTGCTCGCCGCCGACGGTGAGTCCGCTCACACCGACGGACAGGGACTGCGGCTGGCGCTACGGCACGCGGCCGACGCCGCCCGGCTGGCGGTCGCCCACCCCGTCGAGGGCACGGTGCTCTCGGTCGCCTCGGCCGCGGCCGACGCCGCCACCGGGGCGGAGGGGGACTGCGGGACGGTCGCGCGGGCGGCGTACGAGGGGGCGCGGGCGGCTCTCGCGGCGACGCCGGGGCAGCTGGCGGTGCTGGAGCGGGCCGGGGTCGTCGACGCGGGCGGGCGGGGGCTGGTGGCGGTGCTCGCGGCGCTGGTGGAGACGTTCACGGGGGAGGCGCCGCGCGCGGTTGCCGTGGAGGCGGTGGTGGCCGCCGTCGTGGCGCACGCGCCGGGCGGCTCAGCGGACCCCGGTGATCTCGGTGACTGTGCCGACGGGGCCGTGGGCCATGAGCAGGGTGGCCATGAGCGGGACCGCCATGGACAGGGCGGTGATGGACAGGGCGGGCCCGCCTTCGAGGTGATCTACCTCCTGGAGGCCGACGACGCGGCCGTGGCGCGGCTCCGGGATCGGCTGGACGCCCTCGGGGACTCGCTCGTCGTGGTCGGCGGTGACGGGCTGTGGAACGTCCATGTGCACGTCGACGACGCCGGGGCCGCAGTGGAAGCCGGCGTCGAGGCCGGGCGGCCGTACCGGATCCGGATCACCCACTTCGGCGTCGGCGACGTGCACACCACCGGCGGTGGGCGGCCGCCCCGGGAGCGGGCTCAGCGTGCCGTGGTCGCCGTCGTGCCCGGTGAGGGACTGGACGGGCTGTACCGAGAGGCGGGTGCGACCACCGTCCTCGCGCGCCCCGGGGAGCCGCCCGCGAGCGGGGAGCTGGTGGAGGCCGTACGGCGTGCCCACGCGCGCGAGGTCGTGCTGCTGCCCAACGACGCCGAGCTGCGCCACACCGCCGCGGCGGCGGCCGAGCAGGCCCGCGCCGAGGGCATCCGGGTCGCGCTGATCCCGACCCGTTCCGCGGTCCAGGGCATCGCGGCGCTCGCCGTGCACGAGCAGGAGCGCCGCTTCGACGAGGACGTCGTGTCGATGACCTCGGCGGCCGGCGCCACGCGCTACGCCGAGGTCGCCGTCGCCGAGCGCCAGTCCTGGACCATGGCCGGCATCTGCCAGGCCGGCGACGTCCTCGGCCTCATCGACGGCGACGTGGCCGTGATCGGCTCGGACGTCACGGACACCGCGGCGACCGTGCTCGACCGCATGCTCGCCGCGGGCGGTGAACTCGTCACCCTCGTCCTCGGCGACGAGGCGCCCGAGGAGATCGCCGAGCACCTGGAGGCACGCGTGCGTGAGTCGTATCTCGCCGTCGACACGGTGGTGTACCGGGGCGGGCGGCAAGGGGCGTTGCTGCTCATCGGCGTGGAGTGAGCGGGGCGGATCGAGCGGCGTGGAGTGGGCGGGCTGACTGAGCGACGCGGGTGAGCGCCCGGTGCCGTGTGCGCCGGGGAGCCGAACCGTGAGCGGGCCTACTCCGTGTCGCGCTCCGCCACCACCTGAAGCATCTGCTCGGCCTCCGCCCGCCGCTCCCGCGCCGCCTCGTCGTCCTCGCCGGAACCGTCGTACGCCGTCAGCACCGCACGCGCGCGTGCCGCCGCCCGCGCCGGACGGCCCAGGTCGGCCTCCAGCCACCCCGCGGCGAGTTCGGCGCCCGTGCGGCTGTGCAGGGCGTCGTCCCCGAGGGCGGCGAACACCGCGATGGCCCGCGTCACTTGGGACAGTGCCGCCTCCAGCGAGGCCCGGATCGACTCGTCCTCGGCGTCCTCCGCGGCGGACCGTGCGAGGAGGTCGCCGAACTGGCGGTGGGTGTGGCCGAGTTCGGCGGTGAGCCGCTGACGCGCCTCCTGGCCGTCCTCGTGGTCCACGCCGTCGAGCGCCACCACGCACTCCTCGACCGCGCTCGCCATCAGCTCGGCAGCCTTGCCCTTCCCGACCTCCGCCTCCTCCACGCGCAACGCCAGCCACGCGCGTGCGCGCAGGGAGCGGACGAGGCCGTGCAGGTTGCCGAGGGAGCGCCACAGCGCGCCCGCGCGCGCGTAGGCCTGGTCCGCCTCGGTGAGCAGATCCGCGTGGCCGAGCGACTCGGCGGCGAGGTGGGCGAGCGTGGCGTGGTCGTGCTGCTCGGGCCAGTGCCGGGCGATCTCGGCGGCCTGCAACCGGCGTTCGGCCGCCTCGCGGTGCTCCCCGAGCTCGCTCAGACAGTCGCCGAGCCACCACTGCGTCTGGACGACCGCCCCGTCGCCGTGCGTCTCGGCGTTCAGATCGGGCAGCGCCGACTCCAGCACCTCGGCGGCCTCGGCGAACCGCCCCTGCCGCAGCAGCAACCCGCCGAGCTGCTGCCGCGCCCAGGCCCCCAGCGTGCGGCTCTCGCCCGCCTCGTCGGCCCAGTGCGCCGCCTGAAGGGCGTGCTCGGCGGCCTCCTCGGACAGCCCCCGGCCGCCGAGCACCTCGGCCAGCTGGAGGTGCAGCTGGGCCCGCCCCGGGGCCTCCAGATGCGGTCCGCCGTGTTCCAGGGCCGCCCGCAGCGCGCGCTCGGCCTCCGCGATGTCGCCGAGATGGTGCGCGAGACCCGCCAGCCGTGCCTCGTACTCCACCGCGAACCACGGCAGCCCCGCCCCGACGAACGCCGCCGAGGCCCGCGCGAACAGCTTCGCGGCTCCCTCCACGTCCCCGGTGAGCGCCGCCAGCTCCGCGAGCATGGCCTGCGCCTCCGCGGCCCGCGCGGCGAGCCGTACGTCGTCCTCGCCCTGCCCGTCGACGAGCGCGAGCACTTCACGGGCGGCGGTCTCGGCGTCGGCGACCACGGCTTCTCCCGCACCGCCCTCGGCCGCCTCGTGCACCCGCCGCATCAGAATCCGTGCCCGGCTCATCAGCACGGCCGCGGTCTGACGTACGCCCGTGCCGTCCTCGGCGTACAGGGCGAGGACGCGGTCGTACAGACCGGTGATCACCGTGAGGGCCTGCGGCACCTCGCCCGTCAGTGCGCGTACGTACGCTCCACGCGCGCGTGCCGCCAGGGCCTCCCCGGGGTCGCCCGCCTCCGCGTACAGCTCGGCGGCCTCGGCGAAGAGACCGATGCCCTCGGGGCCCAGGTCCATCGCCCGGTGGTCGGCGATCTCCGCGCGGTCGAGGGCGTCCAGCTCGACGCCCTCGGCGGCCCGCGAGACGGCCGCCCAGGCCTCGATCGCGTTCGGCTGCAGGGTGTCCGACAGCCGCCGTGCCTCGGCGATCAGCGCGGGCAGGTCGGACTCCCCGTCCTGCCGCACCTCGGCGACGGCCGCCACGGGCACGGGCGTCGGCCGGGCCGCCGTGCGCACCCCCAACGGCAGCCGCTCCACCAGGGGTCGCTGCTCCATACGCGCGCGTGCCCGCTCGCTGACGTGCGCCGTGCCGTTGCGCTCGTCGAAGCGCGCGGCCAGCGCGAGGGCCTCCTCGCGCGCGTGGGCGGCGAGTTCACGGGCGGTCCAGGCACGGCCCGTCGGACCGGGCACCTGCTGATCGCCCAGCCCGAGTGCGGTCAGGCGGTCCATGAGCAGGGCCACCACCGCCATGAACTCCAGCTTGCTGCGCGGATGCCCGTCGTCCGTGAAGTACGCCGGCCGCTGCGTGAGCAGCTCCAGGCCACGCGCCTCGTTGCCGGTCAGCGCGCAGAACTCCACGTGGTCCGCGTACGCCCCGCGCATGCTCTCCATGGCCCGTACGAGCCGGAAGCCGCGCAGATGGTTGGCGCGGGCCTCGTCGACGCGGCCCAGGCGCAGCAGCGGCGCCAGGGAGGACGCGAGGACCGTGTGCGGCTCGTGGGCGCACATGAACTCGCCCTCCAGGACCGGCCGCCACAGCCGCAGCGCCTCGGCGTCCCGGTCCCGTGCCACCTGCCACCACCCCTGCCCGTGCAGCTCGCACGCGTGGCAGTCGGCCATGGCGTCCCGGTCGGCCGCCAGCCAGGCCGTGTACGCACGCTCCGCGCGCGGGACGTCACCGACATGCGCCGCCACGCTGAACTCGGCGCTGCGCACGGCCCGTTCGGAGTGCCCGGCGAGCCGGTAGCGGTGCTCCATCTCGCCGAGCCACTTCTCGATCGAGGCCAGCGGGACGTGCGGCTGGTCGAGCATGCCGGACGACATCCACTTGAAGACCCAGTGCAGCGAGTGCGTCTCGTACGCGTCGAAGTCCTCGGGCCGCTCGTCCCACACGCGCAGCAGACGCGCGAAGGGGACGAACATCTTGTCCTTCTCGGAGCTGTAGTTGTAGACCTTCAGCTGGTGTCCGAGCGCCTCGATCACGGCCAGCGGGATGCTCAGCTTCTCGGCCTCGGCGAGCAGCTGCTCCGCGCGCGCGTTGCGGGCGGGACCCTCCGGCTCCTCGGAGTTCTCCGCCATCGCCCGGCGCAGCGAGTCGAAGTCCGCGATCCCGTCGGTCCCGCCGATCCCGCTCATGAGCGGCCCTCCTCGCCGTTCGTGGCCCACTCCAGCAGGCCGATGAAGGCCCGGTTCAACAGTGCCGAGTCCGCCGGCCTGAGCGGGCGCTGCGCCATCAGCAGCGCCTGCCCGTACAGGGACTCGGTGGCGGTGCCGATCAGCTCCGGATCGCCCAGTGAACTGATCCGCCGGACCAGTGGGTTGAGGTGGTTGAGCACGAGACGCGCGCGTGGCGTGCTGCCGCGCAGCGAGCCGAGGATGCCCGCCCACAGGTCGTCGGCCTGCTCCTCGGCGTCCGCGCGCGCCTGCTCGTGGCGGGCCGCCCGGTCGTCGAGGTGCAGCGCGGGCACGGACAGCGGATGGAAGGCGCGCAGGACGACGTCACAGCCCAGGGGGTCGAGCTTCGCCCGCGCGGCCGCCAGGAAGCCCGACAGCGCCAGCTCCTCGGCCGGGTCGACGGCGTCCAGATGGGCGGTCACGGTGTCCGCGTCCAGCTCGGCCACGACCGTTCCCGGGCGCACCGAGGGCAGCGCCTCGACGAGCTCGCTGTCGTACGTGTAACCGCCGTTGATCACCCCGACGCCCTGCGCGGACGCGATCGGCGCGACCTGGCGGTACTCCTCGACGGTCCGCGTGAAGTGCACCACCGGGTGCCGCTGCGCGAACTCCTCCAGGGACAGCCGGCCGTCGGTCGTCTCGAAGGGCAGCCACGGCAGCATCGTGCGCAGCATCTCCTTGTCGTGCCGTGCGAGGGACTTCACGCCCAGGTGGTGCACGGACAGGAAGGCCGCCAGCCGCTCCGGATCGCCGCCGGCCAGCCCCGTCAGCCAGGACCGGATCCTTTCGCCGAGCGCCTCCCGTACGGCCGCCAGCGTCTCGTCCTCGTACAGCGACTCGCGCGAGGCCGTGGGCCGCAGGCTGTCCGTGTCGAGCACGCACCGCACGAAGAACGCCCAGTCCGGCAGCAGCTGTTCGGCCCGCTCGGTGAGCAGCATGCCCTTGAGGTGGACGCGATGACCCGCCCGCTGGGCCGGGCTGACCGCCGAGGGAAGGACGTACGCCACGCCCCGGATCCCCGCGAGCGGCACGTCCAGCGCGATCGAGTCCAGCGGGGTGAAGCCGAACAGGTCATGGCAGTGCCGGGCCAGCGCCACCCGTCGGTTGGCGGGGGAGGGGTACGGCCGGTCCCAGGGCGCGGGCAGGTCGGTGACCGCCTCGTCGCCGACCCGGACGTCGTACGGCAGCAGCGAGCCGAAGTCCCGCGCCAGCGCCAGGACCCGGTCCTCGGCCAGCCACTCGGCGGCCCCGGCCCGTGCCACCAGGTGCACGGTGGTGCCCGGTTCGGCGCGGGCGTCGTCCGGCAGCGTCCGCACGGTGTACGAACCGTCGTCCGTCGCGGTCCACTCCACGGGCGGCGCGTCCGGCGTACGGGCACTGCGGCTGACCACCCGGATCCGCTCGGCGACCACGAAGCAGGCCAGCAGACCGATACCGAACTGCCCCAGGAAGTCGGACCGGGCCTCCTGAAGCCCCTCGGCACGCTTGGAGCTGCGCCCGATCGTCGCCAGCAGGTTGTGCACGTCGGCCTCGGTGAGCCCGACCCCGGAGTCCTCGACCCGCAGGGCGCCTCCGTCGGCGTACAGCCGCACCTTGGCCGGCGCGCCCGGCTCCTCGGCGCGTCTGGCGGTGATGGCGTCGACGGCGTTCTGCAGCAGCTCGCGCAGATAGACCTTCGGGCTGGAGTAGAGGTGATGGGACAGCAGGTCCACCAGACCGCGCAGGTCGACCTGGAACGTATGAGGTGGCTGGGACGGCTGAGGTGCCTGGGATGACTGTGAGGTCTGGGAGTCCATCGTCGCAGCGCCGTTGGGGGGACTTGGCGACGGCGCGGGGTCGGGCGGTCCCGGTGAGGCGGTGACCGCGAAAGGATGGCCGGAGCGCGCCATCCTAGAGCCGGAACGAACCGTCTGACCAGGGGTTTCCGGGACGTTTACCTGGACGGCCGCCGCGACCTCTACGGCATTGTCAGTGCCGTGGTGTGGAATGGATCTCGTGCCCGCACTGGAAGAACCACTGAAGAAAGTGCTCGGCCCTCCCACCGCGAAGGTGATGGCCGAGCACCTCGGCCTGCACACAGTCGGCGACCTGCTGCACCACTATCCGCGCAGATACGAGGAGCGCGGCCAGCTCACCCACCTCGCCGACCTCCCCATGGACGAACACGTCACGGTGGTCGCCATGGTCGCCGACGCCCGCCTGCACACCTTCGCCTCCGCCAAGGCGCCCCGCGGCAAGGGCCAGCGCCTCGAAGTCACGATCACCGACGGCAGTGGCCGCCTCCAACTGGTCTTCTTCGGCCACGGCGTTCACAAGCCCCACAAGGAGCTGCTGCCGGGCACACGCGCGATGTTCGCGGGCAAGGTCTCCGTCTTCAACCGCCGCCTGCAACTGGCTCATCCGGCATACGAGTTGCTGCGCGGCGCCGACGACCAGGCTGCGGAGACGGTCGAGACCTGGGCAGGCGCCCTGATCCCCCTCTACCCCGCCACCGCCAAGCTGGAGTCCTGGAAGATCGGCAAGGCGATCCAGACGGTCCTGCCCAGCGCCCAGGAAGCGATCGACCCCCTCCCGGACGCCCTGCGCGAGGGCCGCGGCCTGGTCACCCTCCCCGAGGCCCTCCTCAAGATCCACCGCCCGCACACCAAGGCGGACATCGAGGACGCCCGCTCCCGACTCAAGTGGGACGAGGCCTTCGTCCTCCAGGTCGCCCTCGCCCGCCGCCGCCATGCCGACGCCCAACTCCCGGCGGTCGCCCGCAAACCCAGCCCCGACGGCCTCCTCACGGCCTTCGACGACCGGCTGCCCTTCACCCTCACCGAGGGCCAGCAGAAGGTCTCGAAGGAGATCTTCGACGACCTGGCGACCGAGCATCCGATGCACCGGCTGCTGCAGGGAGAGGTTGGATCGGGTAAGACGATGGTGGCGCTGCGCGCCATGCTCGCCGTCGTCGACGCCGGCGGCCAGGCCGCGATGCTCGCGCCCACCGAAGTGCTGGCCCAGCAGCACCACCGCTCCATCGTCGAGATGATGGGCGAGCTGGCCGAGGGCGGCATGCTGGGCGGGGCCGAGAAGGCCACGAAGGTGGTCCTGCTGACCGGGTCCATGGGAGCGGCGGGCCGTCGGCAGGCGCTGCTCGATCTCGTCACCGGCGAGGCCGGGATCGTGATCGGCACGCACGCGTTGATCGAGGACAAGGTGCAGTTCCACGACCTGGGCCTGGTCGTGGTCGACGAACAGCACCGCTTCGGCGTCGAACAGCGAGACGCCCTGCGCGGCAAGGGCAAGCAGCCACCCCACCTGCTCGTCATGACGGCCACGCCCATCCCGCGCACGGTCGCCATGACCGTCTTCGGCGACCTGGAGACCTCGGTCCTGGACCAGCTCCCGGCCGGCCGCTCCCCGATCGCCAGCCACGTCGTCCCGGCGGCCGACAAGCCCCACTTCCTGGCCCGCGCCTGGGAGCGAGTGCGCGAGGAGGTCGGCAACGGCCATCAGGCGTACGTCGTCTGCCCGCGCATCGGGGACGAGGAGGACGACCCGAAGAAGGCCGGCAAGAAGAAGTCCCCCGAGGACGAGGCCGAGAAGCGCCCGCCGCTCGCCGTCCTCGACGTGGCGGACCAACTGGCCAAGGGGCCGCTCCAGGGCCTCAAGGTCGAGGTCCTGCACGGCCGAATGCACCCCGATGACAAGGACGCGGTCATGCGCCGCTTCGCCGCGGGCGAGACGGACGTCCTGGTCGCCACGACGGTCATCGAGGTCGGCGTGAACGTCCCGAACGCCACCGCCATGGTGATCATGGACGCCGACCGCTTCGGCGTCTCCCAGCTCCACCAGCTGCGCGGCCGCGTCGGCCGTGGCTCGGCGGCGGGCCTGTGCCTCCTCGTCACCGAGATGCCGGAGGCCAGCGCGGCCCGCCAGCGCCTCAATGCGGTCGCCTCCACCCTCGACGGCTTCGAACTCTCCCGCATCGACCTCGAACAACGCCGCGAGGGCGATGTCCTGGGCCAGGCCCAGTCCGGCGCCCGCACCAGCCTGCGGATGCTGGCGGTCATCGAGGACGAGGAGATCATCGCGGAGGCGAGGGAGGAGGCGGTGGCAGTGGTCGCGGCGGACCCGGAGCTGACCGACCTCCCAGGCCTACGGACGGCCCTGGACGCCCTTTTGGACGAGGAGAGGGAGCAGTACTTGGAAAAGGGGTGAGGGATGCCAACCCAGGGGCGCGGGGCTGTACTCCATATGCGGCTACCGCCGCGCGGGCGCGACCAGCCACACTGATACCTAAAGCCGCCCACAACCAAGGACCACAGATGACCCGCGTGATCGCCGGCGCAGCCGGCGGACGTCGCCTGGCAGTCCCCCCAGGCACCGGCACCCGCCCCACCTCCGACCGCGCACGCGAAGGTCTCTTCTCCACCTGGCAGTCCCTCCTCGGCGGCCCCCTGAACGGCGAACGCGTCCTCGACCTCTACGCCGGCTCGGGCGCCGTAGGCCTGGAGGCCCTCTCCCGCGGCGCCGGCCACACCCTCCTCGTCGAGGCCGACGCCAGAGCCGCCCGCATCGTCCGCGAGAACGTGAAGAATCTCGGCCTCCCCGGCGCCGAGGTGAGGGCAGGCAAAGCCGCACAGATCATCCAGACACCGGCACCGACAGAGCCGTACGACATCGTCTTCCTCGACCCCCCGTACGCCGTCACGGACGACGATCTTCGCGAGATTCTGCTCACACTCCGCTCAGGGGGCTGGCTCGCGCCGGAGGCGCTCGTCACCGTGGAGCGCAGCACCAGAGGCGGCGAGTTCGGGTGGCCGGACGGTTTCGAAGCGATCCGGGCCCGTCGCTACGGCGAGGGAACGTTTTGGTACGGTCGCGCCGCCTCTACGTGCGAAGACGCACGATGACCGGACCGGAGAGCGAGGGATCACAAGTGCGCCGCGCCGTCTGTCCCGGGTCGTTCGACCCGATCACCAACGGACACCTCGACATCATTTCTCGTGCCTCCAGGCTGTACGACGAGGTCTACGTCGCAGTCATGATCAACAAGGCCAAGAAGGGCCTGTTCGAGGTCGACGAGCGGATCGACCTGATCCGCGAGGTCACCGCCGAGTACGGGAACGTCCGAGTCGAGGCCTTCCACGGCCTCCTCGTCGACTTCTGCAAGCAGCGCGACATCCCGGCGATCGTCAAGGGCCTGCGCGCGGTCAGCGACTTCGACTACGAGCTGCAGATGGCCCAGATGAACAACGGCCTGTCGGGCGTGGAGACGCTCTTCGTGCCGACCAACCCCACCTACAGCTTCCTGTCCTCCTCCCTGGTCAAGGAAGTGGCGACCTGGGGCGGCGACGTCTCCCACCTGGTGCCGCCGATCGTCCTGGAGGCCCTGAACAAGCGTCTGCGCAAGGACTGATGGGGCTACAGTCGTCCCGTCCGTCTCCAACACAGCTGTAGAGAGTGGCGAGCACAGGTGGACGTGCAGAAGAAGCTCGACGAGATCGTCGCCTCGGTCTCCGGCGCCCGGTCGATGCCCATGTCGGCCTCGTGCGTGGTCAACCGCGCCGAACTGCTCGCGATGCTCGAACAGGTCCGTGAGGCCCTGCCCGGCTCCCTCGCCCAGGCCCAGGAGCTGATCGGCGGCCGGGAGCAGATGGTCGAGCAGGCCCGCCAGGAGGCGGAGCGGATCGTCCAGGGTGCCCACGCCGAGCGCGGCTCCCTGATCTCCGACACCGAGGTGGCCCGCCGCTCCCAGGCCGAGGCCGAACGCATCCTCGCCGAGGCCCGCAAGGACGCCGAGGACATCCGCGCGGAGGCCGACGACTACGTCGACTCCAAGCTCGCCAACTTCGAGGTCGTCCTCACCAAGACCATCGGCTCGGTCGGCCGGGGCCGCGAGAAGCTCCTCGGTACGGGTCCCGGCCTGGACGAACAGGGCTACGCGGACGAGGACGCCCCCGAGCGCAGCCACGACCCCGAGACGCTGCGCCGCGACGCGGACGCCTACGTCGACACCAAGCTGGGTGCCTTCGAGGCGGTCCTCACCAAGACCCTGGAGGCCGTCGGCAAGGGCCGCCAGAAGCTGCACGGCCGTATCGCCACCGACGACCTCGGCTCCCTCGCCGACGACGCCACCACCGTCCAGCACTCCAGCGACGCCGACTACCTCGCCGACCTCGCCGCCCTCGCGGAGCGGGACACCCCGGCGGCTCCGGCGGCCCCGTCCGAGCAGCCGGCCGTACCGGCGCAGCCGCAGTACGACCCGCAGGTCGCGCAGCCGGCGTACGGCTACCAGCAGCAGGGCGCGGATCCGTACGGCGGCTACCAGCAGGGCTACGGCGGCCAGCAGGACGCCTACGGCTACCAGCAGGCCGACCCCTACGCCTACCAGGGCTACGCCCAGCAGGCCGCCTACGACCCGAACCAGGCCCAGCACCAGGTCCCGCAGCAGACCGCGCAGGACAACCAGGGCTATGCCCTCGACGAGACCAGCCTCTTCGACACGAGCATGATCAGTGCGGAGCAGTTGCGGGCCTACGAGCAGGGGCGCGGCCAGTAGGCCACCACCGGATTGGGCCGTGAGCGAAAGGTCCAGTATCCTGGCTCTTCGGTCGCGCGTACGTCCGCGATCAAAGCTGCCCGGGAACACCGCAGGGCAGTGACCCTCTGAGCTCAGCAGATCGAAAGCAGGAATGGCGTGACAGCCCGCCTCGACCACCGCAACCCTCTCGTGTTCGACACACACGAGCTGGGCCGGCGGCCCGGTGCGCTGCAGCGCCTGACCCGCGAGATCGACGCCCCCAAGGACTTCGGTATCCAGGGTGTCGTCGGAGTGCCGGAAGGCGCCCCGGTGGAGCTCGAACTCCGGCTTGAGTCGGTCATGGAAGGGGTGCTTGTCACAGGCACCGCCCGTGCACAGGCCAAGGGGGAGTGCGTAAGGTGTCTGGAGCCGCTTCAGCTCGACGTCGAAGCGGAATTCCAGGAGATGTTCTCGTACCCTGACGCCGACGACCGGGGCCGCGTTCACCACGCGGAGCCGGGCGACGACGCCGAGGACGACGAGGACAGGCTCTTTCTCGAGGACGGCATGTTCGACCTCGAACCCGTGCTGCGTGATGCGGTGGTGCTCGCACTGCCGATGCAGCCGGTGTGCCAGGAAGACTGCCCGGGACTGTGCGCCGAGTGCGGCGTACGCCTCGCGGACGACCCGGACCACCACCATGACGCCGTCGACATTCGTTGGGCGGCACTGCAGGGACTCGCCGGTTCACTCGGAGACGGCGAGAAGGACGAGATGAGCGGCGCCGAACCGGGCGTCGACGAGAAGCAGGAGAAGTAGCCGTGGCTGTTCCGAAGCGGAAGATGTCGCGCAGCAACACGCGCCACCGCCGGTCGCAGTGGAAGGCTGCGGTCCCCACCCTGGTTGCGTGCGAGCGCTGCCACGAGCCCAAGCAGCAGCACATCGCGTGCCCCTCGTGCGGCACCTACAACAAGCGCCAGGTCCTCGAGGTCTGAGCGGCTGGTGAGAGGCACTGTGTCCACGCCTAAGAAGAACGCAGCGGACAACCAGGCCTCGTCCCACACGCTGTTGGAAGGGCGGCTCGGGTACAAGCTCGAGTCCGCCCTTCTGGTGCGTGCGCTGACCCACCGTTCCTACGCGTACGAGAACGGCGGTCTGCCGACCAACGAGCGCCTGGAGTTCCTCGGGGACTCCGTCCTCGGCCTCGTGGTCACGGACACGCTGTACCGCACCCACCCCGATCTGCCCGAAGGCCAGCTGGCCAAGCTGCGGGCCGCGGTGGTCAACTCGCGTGCGCTGGCGGAGGTCGGTCGTGGCCTCGAACTCGGCTCCTTCATCCGGCTCGGCCGTGGTGAAGAGGGCACGGGCGGCCGGGACAAGGCGTCCATCCTCGCCGACACCCTGGAAGCGGTGATCGGCGCGGTCTATCTCGACCAGGGACTGGACTCGGCGGCGGAGCTGGTGCACCGCCTGTTCGACCCCCTGATCGAGAAGTCCTCGAACCTCGGTGCCGGCCTGGACTGGAAGACCAGTCTCCAGGAGCTCACCGCGACCGAAGGGCTCGGCGTGCCCGAGTACCTGGTCACGGAGACCGGCCCCGACCACGAGAAGACCTTCACTGCTGCCGCCCGCGTCGGAGGCGTCTCGTACGGCACCGGCACCGGCCGCAGCAAGAAGGAGGCGGAGCAGCAGGCCGCGGAATCCGCGTGGCGGTCCATCCGGGCCGCGGCGGACGAGCGAGCCAAGAAGGCGAAGGCGGCAGCGGATGCCGCCGAGCCCGAGCCCGATGCCGAGGCGCCCGATGCCGACGCGTCGTCGGCCTCCGCCTGACCGAACAGCGCGATCCGAGCGCCCGCCCCAGCCAGGTCATGGCCATGGGGCGGGCGCTCGGCCCTTACCCGCCAGGTGTGTACGGGGGATCCCATGCCCGAATTGCCCGAGGTCGAGGTCGTCAGGCGCGGCCTGGAGCGATGGGTCGCCCATCGCACCGTCGCCGACGCCGAGGTGCTGCACCCGCGTGCCGTACGCCGTCACCTCGCTGGCGCCGACGACTTCGCGCACCGCCTCAAGGGCCACCGCGTCGGCACACCGAGCCGCCGCGGCAAGTACCTGTGGCTGCCTCTGGAGGACACGGACCAGTCGATCCTGGCGCACCTCGGTATGAGCGGCCAGCTGCTGGTGCAGGCGCACACCGCGCCCGACGAGAAGCACCTCAGGATCCGGGTGAGGTTCGCGGACGCCCTCGACACCGAGCTGCGCTTCGTCGACCAACGCACCTTCGGCGGTCTGTCGTTGCACGACAACACCCCCGAGGGACTGCCCGACGTCATCGCGCACATCGCCCGCGACCCGCTAGACCCGCTCTTCGACGACGAGGCCTTCCACCAGGCCCTGCGCCGCAAGCGCACGACCATCAAACGGGCCCTGCTCGACCAGTCGTTGATCAGCGGCGTCGGCAACATCTACGCGGACGAGGCCCTTTGGCGCGCCCGCCTCCACTACGACCGCCCGACCGGGACCTTCACCCGCCCGCGCAGCCTCGAACTCCTGGGCCACGTAAGGGACGTGATGAACGCCGCCCTCGCGGTGGGCGGCACCAGCTTCGACAGCCTCTACGTCAACGTCAACGGCGAGTCGGGCTACTTCGACCGGTCACTGGACGCGTACGGCCGTGAGGGACTGCCGTGCAAGCGGTGCGGTACGCCGATGCGCCGACGGCCCTGGATGAACCGGTCCAGCTACTTCTGCCCGAAGTGTCAGAGGGTGCCGCGAGCCTCGTCGTAGCGTCGCCGTGCATCGAGCACGTCGTCCATCTGCCCCTCCACGAAGTGGATGAGGCCCAGCAGCCGCTCGGCGATCCCACGCCCCAGTGCCGTCAGCTCGTAGTCGACCCGCGGTGGGTTGGTCGGCTGGGCCTCGCGGTGCACCAGGCCGTCCCGCTCCAGGGCGTGCAGCGTCTGGGACAGCATCTTCTCGCTGACGCCGTCGACACGGCGGCGCAGCTCGTTGAAGCGCAGCGAGCCCTCGTACAGGGCGCCGAGCGTGAGCCCGCCCCAGCGACCGGTGACGTGCTCCAGCGTGCCGCGCGAGGGGCAGGCCTTGGCGAACACGTCGTACGGGAGGTCCTGCGCCTCCGTGCGCTCCTGCGTGGTGTCCATGGCGCTAGCGTACTCGCAGGCAGCGCTAACCGGGAGGTTGCACTAACCAGAAGTTAGTGCTTTCCTTTGGTCATCGCCAGTGAGCTGCCTATTTCAGGAGCACGTACGTGACCACCCCTGTTGTCTCCATCGCCTACCACTCCGGCTACGGCCACACCGCTGTCATCGCCGAGGCCGTGCGCACCGGTGCCGTCGAGGCCGGTGCCGAGGTGCACCTGATCAAGGTCGACGAGATCACCGAGGAGCAGTGGGCGACCCTCGACGGCTCGGACGCCATCGTGTTCGGCTCGCCGACCTACATGGGCACCGCGTCCGGCGCCTTCCACGTCTTCGCGGAGGCCACCTCGAAGCGCTGGGCCGAGCAGGCCTGGACGGACAAGCTGGCCGCCGGCTTCACCAACTCCGCCTCCAAGAGCGGCGACAAGCTGCACACCCTGCAGTTCTTCCAGATCCTGGCCGCCCAGCTCGGCATGCACTGGATCAACCTTGGTCTCCTCCCCGGCTGGAACAACAGCGCGGGATCCGAGAACGACCTCAACCGCCTCGGCGTCTTCACCGGCGCCGCCGCCCAGACCAACGCCGACCAGGGCCCGGAGGCCGTTCACAAGGCCGACATCGCGACGGCCGAGCACCTCGGGCGCCGGGTGGCCGAGACGGCGAAGGTGTTCGCGCACGGGCGCGCCGCGGTCGCCGCGTAGGCGACGGGGGTACGACGAGGGGCTCCCGCCCGGTCACCGGATGGGAGCCCCTCGCCGTACGTGCTGCTAGTACCCGAAGTCCTGCGTCCACCAGGGCCCGCCGGAGCCGAAGTGCACGCCGACCCCCAGCGTCTTGAAGTCGCAGTTCAGGATGTTGGCCTTGTGGCCCGGGCTGTTCATCCAGGCCTCCATCACCGCCGCCGCGTCGCCCTGGCCGCGGGCTATGTTCTCGCCGCCGAGGTCGACTATGCCGGCCTGCGCGGCCCGGTCCCACGGGGAGGCCCCGTCGGGGTCGGTGTGGTCGAAGAAGCCCCGCTCGGCCATGGCCTCGCTGAAGTCCTGGGCCAGGTCGGCCAGCGCGCTGTTGGCGGAGACCGCGCTGCAGCCCACCTTCGCGCGCTCCTCGTTGACCAGGCTCAGCACCTCGGCCGCGGCGGCCGACTGCGCGGACACGGCCACGGGGTCGGTGGTCTTCTGCTTCTCCGGCTTCTTCTCCGGCGCCTTCGTGGCCGTACGGGAAGGGGTTTCCTTCGGCTTCTGGCTGGGTGTCGCCGACGGCTTCTTCGACGGGGTCTTCGTCGGCGCGGCCGACGACGTCGACGGGGCCGGCGAGGTGGGCCGCCGGACGTCGCGGCTCGTCGAGCCGCCGTCCTCGTGGCTCTCGGCGCTGCCGGAGGTGCCGCCCTGCTCGCTGGGGGCGTTTGTCGGGGTGTCCGCGGCCTGCACCTTGTCCGAGCCGCTGCCTCCGCCGAGCTGGTAGTTCTGGATGCCGGGCACCACGCCCGTGGCGACCGCGACGGTGCCCAGAGCGACCGCGGCGGAGACGCCGAGCAGTCCGGTCTTCACCGGCACCGCGGCCCTCTTCTTACGGCGACGGTGCGAGCCGCCGGGTCGCCGCGAGCCGGCGTCCGGCGTGAAGCCGTCGCTGTGGAAGACCGCGGTGGCCGGGCCCCCGTCGGAGCCGTTCATGGACGCGGCGTCGCTCGGGAAGGTCGTGGGGCCGGTGATCCGGTCGTAGTCGTCGTCCGAGGCGAAGAGGTAGGCGTCGCTCTTCGCGTAGGCCTCGGCGTACGCCTCCGGGTTCAGATAGGGCGCGATGCCCATCGTGGGTCTGTCACTCGCGTACGAGTCCAGGGGGTCGTGGCTCTCCGTATAGGAGCCGTCCGTGTGTGTGACCCCCGTGGCGCGGCCCCTGGCGGCGCGGCCGGCGGCGGAGCGTCGGTGGCGTCCCATGTTCTGGCCTTCCTCGTCCGTGCGGTCTCAAGATCCACACAGAACTCACTCGATCGTGTGAGTTTCATATGGGATTCATTGGGTGGGGACGGTACCGCATGGCGCCCGGGGAGGAAGTGCCCGGAGAGACATTGGCCCGTTAGGTTGCAGTCATGAGCGAGGATGTGCGACTGGTCGCCTGGGTGCGTGGACGCGTCCAAGGTGTGGGTTTTCGCTGGTTCACGCGGGCCAAGGCCCTCGAGATCGGCGGCCTGAGTGGTTTTGCTCTCAATTTGGACGACGGACGCGTCCAAGTGGTCGCGGAGGGCGCGCGGACGGGCTGTGAGGGACTTCTGGACTGGCTTCAGGGCGACGACACGCCCGGGCGGGTGGACGGTGTCACCGAGATCTGGGACACACCTCGCGGGGGTTACGACGGCTTCGCGATCCGCTGAGCGGATTCTGTAAAGCGGGCCTGGCACAAGCGGAGGGATCTGCCACCGGCAACTGCCCCGAGCAGAAAGAAGCAGGTGGTTGCCAATAACCCCCTTGCGGTGGCAGGCTCCGCACATAAGGATGATCGCCACGCCCCGAGGGGCCCGCAGGAGTCGTCGCCCCGCCGCTTTCCGGCCGTGCGCCCCCGGGTTTCCCGCCGATACGGGGCGTGATCGTGTTGACCGTCAAACTTTTTGGTGAGACGCTGAAAGCCCCGCGCACCTTAGCTGTTTGGCATGGCTGAACGGCAGCACAACTGCAGGCCTGCCAAGCAACCGCGGGTGCGATTCCCTCACGACCCACACCGCTTCGGTCGGTCACTCAGTGTGGAGGACCATCCATCATGGCAAAGGCGCTTCTCGGTTACGTCGGCGGCTCCGACCCTCGACTCCTCGCCGAGATGCGACGGCTCCAGCAGCGTGTCCAGGACCTGGAATCCGAGCTCGGACGGATCCAGGCGGAGAACGACGCGCTGACGGCTGCCGCTTCTCACGACAGGATCATGGAGAGCATCGACGCACACCAGGCGGAGCCTGCGCTCACCTGATCACTGCATCGCTCCACAACAGCACCAGCAGTGGTTGGGCGGCCCGTATCAACCGCTAAGTTCAACCACTAAGTTGTCAAACGGCTGGCCAGTCAGCCGAAAGAAGTTGCAAGGGACGCTTCGGCGTCCCTTCTTTCTTGCCCCCGACTTAATGCCCCGCGCATCCTTTCACCCTCTTTAACGTCTGGTGTGCCCTGCACGTTCACCGGTGAAACCGTGGGTTCATGGAGCGGGACATCCCCGGAAGGTAGAGTCCAGCGGCGTGCACCTCAAGGCCCTGACCCTCCGCGGGTTCAAGTCGTTCGCCTCGGCGACCACGCTCCGGTTCGAGCCGGGCATCACGTGCGTCGTCGGACCGAACGGCTCGGGCAAGTCCAATGTCGTGGACGCGCTCAGCTGGGTGATGGGCGAACAGGGCGCCAAGTCGCTGCGCGGCGGCAAGATGGAGGACGTCATCTTCGCCGGCACCACCGGCCGCCCGCCGCTGGGCCGCGCCGAGGTGTCGCTGACCATCGACAACTCCGACGGGGCGCTGCCCATCGAGTACGCCGAGGTCACCATCACGCGGATCATGTTCCGCAACGGCGGCAGCGAGTACCAGATCAACGGCGACACCTGTCGCCTCCTGGACATCCAGGAACTCCTCTCCGACTCCGGCATCGGCCGCGAGATGCACGTCATCGTCGGCCAGGGCCAGCTCGACTCCGTCCTGCACGCCGACCCCATGGGCCGCCGCGCGTTCATCGAAGAGGCGGCCGGTGTCCTCAAGCACCGCAAGCGCAAGGAGAAGGCGCTCAGGAAACTGGACGCGATGCAGGCCAACCTCGCGCGCGTGCAGGATCTGACGGACGAACTGCGCCGACAGCTCAAGCCCCTGGGCCGCCAGGCGGCGGTCGCTCGCCGGGCCGCCGTCATCCAGGCTGACCTGCGCGACGCCCGGCTCCGCCTCCTCGCCGACGATCTCGTACGGCTCCGTCAGGCGCTCCAGGCCGAGGTCGCCGACGAGGCCGCGCTGAAGGACCGCAAGGAGGCCGCCGAGCAGGAGCTGAAGAAGGCCCTGCAGCGCGAGGCGCTCCTGGAGGACGAGGTACGGCAGCTCACGCCGCGCCTCCAGCGGGCCCAGCAGACCTGGTACGAGCTGTCCCAGCTCGCCGAGCGGGTGCGCGGCACGATCTCGCTGGCCGACGCGCGCGTGAAGAGCGCGACGTCCGCGCCGCCGGAGGAACGCCGGGGACGCGACCCCGAGGACATGGAGCGCGAGGCCGCCCGGATCCGCGAGCAGGAGGCCGAGCTCGAAGCGGCCCTGGAGGCGGCCGAGCGCGCCCTCGAGGACACGGTCGCACACCGCGCCGAACTCGAACGGGAACTCGCGCAGGAGGAGCGGCGCCTGAAGGACGTCGCCCGTGCAATCGCCGACCGCCGCGAGGGTCTGGCCCGGCTGAACGGGCAGGTCAACGCGGCCCGTTCGCGTGCGGCCTCCGCCCAGTCCGAGATCGACCGCCTGGCCGCCGCGCGCGACGAGGCCCAGGAGCGTGCCGTCACCGCCCAGGAGGAGTACGAGGCGCTGAAGGCCGAGGTCGACGGCCTGGACGCCGGCGACGCGGAACTCGGCGAGCAGCACGAGGCGGCGAAGCGGCAGCTCACCGAGGCGGAGGCCGCGCTGACGGCAGCCCGGGAGGCGGCCACGGCGGCGGAGCGCGAGCGGGCCGCGACCCAGGCCCGCCGCGACGCACTGGCGCTCGGCCTGCGCCGCAAGGACGGCACCGGGATACTGCTCGGTGCCCGCGACCGACTGACCGGTCTCCTCGGCCCGGCGGCGGAAATGCTGACGGTGACACCCGGCTACGAGGTGGCCCTGGCGGCCGCCTTCGGCGCGGCGGCGGACGCGATCGCGGTGACATCACCGTCCGCCGCGGCGGAGGCTATCCGTTTGCTGCGCAAGCAGGACGGCGGTCGAGCGGCGCTGCTGCTGGCGGGGGAGCCGGGGGTGCTGACAGCGCCCCAAAGGGGCGCGGGGCTGTATCAATCTGCGGCTCCGCCACGGGGCGCGACCAGCCACGACGAACCCGCAGACGCCCGACAACCTCACGCGGCCGATTTCGTCCGCGGCCCTTCCGACCTCATGCCGGCAGTACGACGCCTCCTGCACGGCATCGTCATCGTCGGCACGCTCGAAGACGCCGAAGACCTCGTCTACACCCACCCCCACCTCACCGCGGTCACCGCCGAAGGCGACCTCCTCGGCGCCCACTTCGCCCACGGCGGCTCCGCCGGGGCGCCGAGCCTCCTCGAAGTACAGGCCTCCGTGGACGAGGCCGCAGCCGAGCTGGAAGAGCTGGCGGTGCGGTGCGAGGAGCTGGCCGAGGCGCAGCAGGCGGCGGCCGAGCGGCGCAAGGAGTGTGCCGGGCTCGTCGAAGAGCTGGGGGAGCGGCGCCGGGCGGCCGACCGGGAGAAGTCGACGGTCGCCCAGCAACTCGGCCGGCTCGCAGGCCAGGCAAGGGGCGCGGCCGGCGAAGCGGAGCGCTCTGTCGCCGCGGCGGCGCGGGCACAGGACGCCCTCGACAAGGCCCTGACGGAGGTCGAGGAACTCGCCGAGCGGCTCGCCGTCGCCGAGGAGATGCCGGTCGAGGAGGAACCCGACACGTCGGTACGGGACCGTCTCGCCGCCGACGGCGCCAACGCCCGCCAGACCGAGATGGAGGCCCGCCTCCAGGTCCGTACCCACGAGGAGCGGGTCAAGGGACTGGCCGGACGGGCCGACTCCCTCGACCGGGCCGCCCGCGCCGAACGCGAGGCACGCGCGCGTGCCGAACAGCGGCGGGCCCGGCTGCGGCACGAGGCGGCCGTCGCGGAAGCCGTCGCCTCCGGTGCCCGCCAACTCCTCGCACACGTCGAGGTCTCCCTCGCCCGCGCCGACGAGGAGCGCACCGCCGCCGACGCGGCCAAGGCCCGGCGCGAGCAGGAACTCACCGTCGCCCGTAACCAGGGCCGCGACCTCAAGGCCGAGCTCGACAAGCTCACCGACTCCGTCCACCGTGGTGAAGTCCTCGGCGCCGAGAAGCGGATGCGGATCGAGCAGTTGGAGACCAAGGCGCTGGAGGAGCTGGGCGTCGAGCCGGCGGGGCTCGTCTCCGAGTACGGCCCCCATCAGCTCGTACCGCCCTCCCCGCCCGCCGAGGGCGAGCAGCTGCCCGACGACCCCGAGCACCCGCGCAACCAGCCCAAGCCGTTCGTCCGGTCCGAGCAGGAGAAGCGGCTCAAGGCCACCGAGCGGGCCTACCAGCAGCTCGGCAAGGTCAACCCGCTGGCGCTGGAGGAGTTCGCCGCGCTGGAGGAACGGCACAAGTTCCTCAGCGAGCAGCTGGAGGACCTGAAGAAGACCCGGGCCGACCTGCTCCAGGTCGTCAAGGAGGTCGACGAGCGCGTCGAGCAGGTCTTCACCGAGGCGTATCGGGACACGGCCCGGGAGTTCGAGGGTGTCTTCAGCCGGCTGTTCCCCGGGGGTGAGGGGCGGCTGATCCTGACCGATCCCGACAACATGCTAACCACGGGCGTGGACGTCGAGGCGCGTCCGCCGGGCAAGAAGGTCAAGCGGCTGTCGCTGCTCTCGGGTGGTGAGCGCTCACTCACCGCCGTCGCGATGCTGGTGTCGATCTTCAAGGCCCGGCCGAGCCCGTTCTATGTCATGGACGAGGTCGAGGCCGCCCTCGACGACACCAACCTGCAGCGGCTGATCCGCATCATGCAGGAGCTGCAGGAAGCCTCGCAGCTGATCGTGATCACCCATCAGAAGCGCACGATGGAGGTCGCCGACGCGCTGTACGGCGTCTCCATGCAGGGCGACGGGGTGTCGAAGGTCATCAGCCAGAGGCTTCGCTGACGCCGTTGCCGGTCGGTCAGCCCTTCCAATCACTTTCACCTTCACTTCAAGAAGTGAACACATCTCCCTCTGTCGCGTCTCGAAGGTCACAGCACCTTGCCTATTGACTTCGAAACTTGAAGGCATAGTCTCGGCAACGTTGCTTTTACCTTCAGGTATCACTACTTGGAGCGGCTGACCCCCACCCGGCAGCGTTGCCGGTGGCCCGAGGAGTTACACGTGACCAGCACAGCGCAGGCACCCACGTCAGGAGCCAAGGCGGCGCACCCCGAACATCTCGGGCACGTCGTCTTCATCACCGCGGCGGCTGCCATGGGCGGCTTCCTGTTCGGCTATGACAGCTCCGTCATCAACGGAGCCAACGGCGGTATCCAGGCCCGGTTCGACCTCAGCTCCGGCGTCACCGGTACCGTCGCCGCCAGCGCCCTGCTCGGCAGCGCCCTCGGTGCCGCCATCGCCGGCCGCATAGCCGACCGCATCGGCCGGATCCGCGTCATGCAGATCGCGGCGGTGCTGTTCGCCGTGAGCGCCGTCGGTTCCGGACTGCCGTTCGCCGCGTGGGACCTCGCCGCCTGGCGTGTCCTCGGCGGCATCGCCATCGGTATGGCCTCGGTCATCGGCCCCGCCTACATCGCCGAGGTCGCCCCGCCCGCGTACCGAGGCCGGCTCGCCTCGTTCCAGCAAGCGGCCATCGTCATCGGCATCGCGGTCTCCCAGCTCGTCAACTGGGCCATCCTCAACATGGCCGACGGCGAGGAGCGCGGCACGGTCGCGGGCCTGGAGGCCTGGCAGTGGATGCTCGGTGTGATGCTCGTGCCCGCCGTCGTCTACGGCCTGCTGTCCTTCGCGATCCCCGAGTCTCCGCGCTTCCTGATCAGCGTCGGCCGCATCGCCGACGCGAAGAAGGTGCTCGCCGACGTCGAGGGCGGCGTGGACCTCGACGGCCGCGTCATCGAGATCGAGCAGGCCATGAAGAGCGACCACAAGTCGACGTTCAAGGACCTGCTGGGCGGCCGGTTCGGTCTGCTGCCGATCGTGTGGATCGGTATCGGCCTCTCCGTCTTCCAGCAGCTGGTCGGCATCAACGTCATCTTCTACTACTCGAACCTGCTGTGGCAGTCCGTCGGCGTCGACCCGTCGAGCTCGTTCTTCTACTCGTTCGAGACCTCGATCATCAACATCATCGGCACCGTGATCGCGATGATCTTCGTGGACCGCATCGGCCGTAAGCCGCTCGCCCTCATCGGCTCCGTCGGCATGGGCATCTCGCTCGCGGCGGCCGCCTGGGCCTTCTCCTTCCAGAACGGCAACGACCCGCTGCCGACCGCGCAGGGCTACGTGGCCCTCATCGCCGCCAACGCCTTCGTCCTCTTCTTCGCCCTGTCCTGGGGCGTGGTCGTCTGGGTCATGCTCGGCGAGGTCTTCCCGAACAAGATCCGCGCCGCCGCCCTGGGCGTGGCCGCCTCGGCCCAGTGGATCGCCAACTGGGTGATCACGATCACCTTCCCGGACCTGTCGGCCTGGAACCTGTCGCTCACCTACGTCATGTACGCGGTGTTCGCCTTCCTCTCCATCCCGTTCATCCTCAAGTTCGTGCCCGAGACGAAGGGCAAGAAGCTGGAGGAGATGGGCTGACCGGCCCTCCGAACTCGGGGGGAAGGGCCAAGTCCCCGCTGCCCCTCTCCCCGTAAACCGCCGCCGCCCCGGCTCGGCCACTGCCCGAGCCGGGGCGGCGGTGTCGTACGTCCACCCGGCGCCGTGAGCGTCGAGTATCCGCGCAGGTCAGCCGCCCAACGCCGGAAGCACCTCCTGCGCGAACAACCGCAGACTCCGCCACCCCTCCTCCACCGGCATCCCGCCCGACAACGGATGCAGCACATAGTTGTCGAACCCCAGCGCCACACACTCCTCGGGCGTCACGATCCGGTACACGCCCTCGGCGCGCAGTTCTTCCACCGTCGTCGCCGCCGACTTCACCGCCGAGCGGATGTCACCGGACTGCCAGGAGGCGTACGTCCGCGCCTCGTGCAGGAAGTGCCGGCCGTGCTCGGCCCAGGCCCGGTCGGGATCCTCGGCCACGTGCAGCAGCGGCGTCTCGGCGGCCGGCATCATGGTCCAGCCCTCGGTGCCGTACTCGACGAGCCGCTCCTTGTAGTACGCCTCCAGCTCCGGCAGATGCGCGCTGGGGAAGAACGGCAGCCCCAGCCGGGCGGCCCGGCGGGCGGCGGCCTTCGAGGAGCCGCCGACCAGGAGCAGGGGGTGCGGGTCGGTGCACGGGCGCGGAGTGACCCGTACCGTACGGCCGCGGTACTCGAACTCCTCGCCGGTCCACGCCTTCAGCAGCGTCTCCAGCAGCTCGTCCTGCAGCCGGCCGCGCTGCTTCCAGTCCACGTCGAACAGGGCGTACTCCTCGGGCCGGTACCCGATCCCGGCGACCGTCACCAGCCGCCCGCCGCTCAGCAGATCCAGTACGGCGATCTCCTCGGCGAGCCGGAGCGGGTCGTGCAGCGGGCCGATGATCGCCGAGACGGTGACCGCGACGCGCCGCGTGGCGCCGAAGACCGCCGCCGCGAAGGCGAACGGTGACGGCAGCCAGTTGTTCTCGACGCCGTGGTGCTCCTCGGTCTGCACGGTGGTGATGCCGTGCTCGTCGGCGTACGCGGCCATCTGTACGGCCGCCTGGTAGCGGGCCGCGAGGGAGGCGGGGGTCGCGTCGGGCTCGACGAGGTTGAAGCGTACGACCGTGACGGGCATGGGGGTCCCCCTTCACCGGGCGGGTGTGGGGGAGGACGTTAGCTGACGGTGTGTCAGACATCCAGGTCGGCGCAACCCATATTCCATGGCCGATACTGGACGGGTTATGGACATCGTCATCCTTGCTGTAGTCATCGCCGTGGTCGTGCTCGGTGCGCTCGGCGGGCTCATCGTCGGCACCCGGCGCAAGAAGCCGCTGCCTCCGCCGCCCCCGGCCGCCCCCGACATCACCGCCCCTCCGGCCGAGCCGCACGTCGGCGACGAGGCCGAGACACCGCGCGACGAAGCGCGCCGGACCATAGAGGAGGTGGACCTTCCGGGCGGCGGAGCATCGACCGCCGTCGAGGAACCGCCCGTCGTCGAAGAGCTCCCGCCGACCGAGATCGAGGTCCCGGAGCCCACCGCCGGTCGCCTGATCCGCCTGCGCGCCCGGCTCTCCCGCTCGCAGAACGCCCTCGGCAAGGGGCTGCTCACGCTCCTGTCGCGCGAGCACCTCGACGAGGACACCTGGGAGGAGATCGAGGACACCCTGCTCACCGCCGACGTGGGCGTGGCCCCCACCCAGGAACTGGTCGACGCACTGCGCGAACGCGTCAAGGTCCTCGGCACCCGCACCCCCGCGGAGCTGCGCGGCCTGCTGCGCGAGGAGCTGCTCAAGCTGGTCGGCACCGACATGGACCGCACCGTGAAGACCGAGCCGGAGGACCGCAAGCCCGGCATCGTGATGGTCGTCGGCGTCAACGGCACCGGCAAGACCACCACCACCGGCAAGCTCGCCCGCGTCCTCGTCGCCGACGGCAACAGTGTCGTCCTCGGTGCCGCCGACACCTTCCGTGCCGCCGCCACCGAGCAGCTCCAGACCTGGGGCGACCGGGTCGGCGCCCACACCGTGCGCGGCCCCGAGGGCGGCGACCCCGCCTCCGTCGCCTTCGACGCGGTGAAGGAGGGCAAGGAGATGGGCTCCGACGTCGTCCTCATCGACACCGCCGGGCGCCTGCACACCAAGACCGGCCTCATGGACGAGCTGGGCAAGGTCAAGCGGGTCGTCGAGAAGCACGCGCCGCTGGACGAGGTGCTGCTGGTGCTGGACGCCACGACCGGGCAGAACGGCCTGGTCCAGGCCCGTGTCTTCGCCGAGGTCGTCGACATCACCGGCATCGTGCTCACCAAGCTGGACGGCACGGCCAAGGGCGGCATCGTCGTCGCGGTGCAGCGCGAGCTGGGCGTGCCGGTGAAGCTGGTCGGGCTGGGCGAGGGTGCCGATGACCTGGCACCGTTCGAGCCGGAGGCGTTCGTTGACGCCCTTATCGGGGAGTGAAAGCCGGCACCTACGAAATTCGTATCTGCTGGAAGAAGCGCCCGCCTCCCAAGGTGCAGTTGGGGGACGGGCGCTTCGCTGTGTACGGCTGTGACAGGTGATGCCTCTTGCTACGCCCGCGACCGATGCGCCACGTACGCCAGCGTCCCCAGCAGCAGTCGAGCCGCCGGTGGCTTCGTCGCCGTGTCCAGCGCGGGCGGCCGCAGCCAGCGCACCGGGCCCAGCCCGCCCCGGTCGGACGGCGGGGCGGTGAGGTGCGTACCGGGGCCGAGGCCGCGCAGGTCGAGGTGGGTCGGGTCGTCCCAGCCCATGCGGTAGAGGAGTTCGGGGAGCTCGGCCGCGGCGCCGGGAGCGACGAAGAAGTGGGTGCGGCCCTCGGGGGTGGTGGTGACCGGGCCGAGGGGGAGGCCCATGCGTTCGAGCCGGGTCAGCGCGCGGCGTCCGGCGGGCTCGGCCACCTCGATCACGTCGAACGCCCGCCCGACCGGCAGCATCATCGCGGCGCCCGGAACCTCCGACCACGCCTTGCTCACCTCGTCGAGCGTGGCCCCGGCCGGCACCTCGGGGGCGAAGTCGAGAGGGTGTGCGCCGGGCGCGTCGCAGTCGGAGCGGCCGCACGAACAGGCGCCCGCTGCGGCTCGCGCGCCGGGCACCACGTCCCAGCCCCACAGTCCGGTGAACTCGGCGACGGCAGTGCACTCCGAGGAGCGGCCGCGTCGACGCGAGCCGGATCGGATCTCCCGGATGCCGCCGATCGTGAAGCCCATGCCCCCTCCAACGGGTCCAGCGCGCCGGTGGTTACGACGCGGATGCGAGACGTGACCCTCTGTGTTCTTAGGCGGCCCGCTACCCGGTGACGCCGCGCGATCCACGTGGCGCTCGGAAGTGCCCCGGGTTGCGGACTCGGCGACGCGCGCCCCTGAGTGCTTCGCTCCGCCCACTTCCGGCCGTCCTATGTCAAGTGAATCGCGGAGAGGCCACCGTTAGTTCATTCGAAGGGGTGGCGAATGGTGGCGATTCCGGGATCGCCATGGCTGGAGGCGTGATCGTAGGATTACCGTGAGTGCACGGAACCTCGGGGCACATGCACTCGTGGGTATGCCGGGGGCAAGTCGGCTTTCCGTTCGAAGGGTGAGAACTGCCGGACGGGCGACCGTATTTACCGGCATTCTGATAGGGCTTGGCGCACTCGGTGACAAGTGGTCCAAGGGATGGGGGCGTTCCAGTGAGCGGCAACAGCGGAAGCGGCACGAGTGCTGGTGGCGCATCGCACGCTGACAAGCGTCCCAACGAGCTGCTCGCGTCCTGGTTCGTGCGCAGCGGCTGGTCGAAGGGCGAACTCGCCCGTCAAGTGAACCGACGCGCCCGCCAGTTGGGTGCCAACCACATCTCCACCGACACCTCGCGGGTGCGCCGCTGGCTGGACGGCGAGAACCCGCGTGAGCCGATCCCGCGGATCCTGTCCGAGCTGTTCTCCGAGCGTTTCGGCTGTGTCGTCTCCGTGGAGGACCTCGGCCTGCGCGCCGCCCGTCAGTCACCCTCCGTGTCCGGCGTCGACCTGCCCTGGACGGGCCCGCAGACGGTGGCCCTGCTCGGCGAGTTCTCGCGCAGCGACCTGATGCTGGCGCGGCGCGGCTTCCTCGGAACCTCGCTGGCCCTGTCCGCCGGCCCGTCCCTCATCGAGCCGATGCAGCGCTGGCTGGTCCCGGCGCCGCCCGCGCCGTACCAGGAGCCCGCGGCCGTCCCGTCGTCACGCGCGCGTGGTCGGCTGTCGAAGCCCGAGCTGGACCTTCTGGAGTCCACCACGGTGATGTTCCGGCAGTGGGACGCCCAGTGCGGCGGCGGGCTGCGCCGCAAGGCGGTCGTGGGCCAGCTGCACGAGGTGACCGACCTGCTGCAGGAGCCCCAGCCCGAGGCGACCACCCGCAAGCTGTTCAAGGTCGCCGCCGAGCTGGCGGAGCTGGCCGGCTGGATGTCGTACGACGTCGGGCTCCAGCCCACCGCGCAGAAGTACTTCGTCCTCGCGCTGCACGCCGCCAAGGAGGCCGGTGACCGGCCGCTCGGCTCGTACGTGCTCTCCAGCATGAGCCGTCAGATGATCCACCTCGGTCGGCCCGACGACGCTCTGGAGCTGATCCACCTCGCGCAGTACGGCAGCCGGGACTGCGCGAGCCCGCGCACCCAGTCGATGCTGTATGCGATGGAGGCCCGCGCGTACGCCAACATGGGCCAGCCCGGCAAGTGCAAGCGGGCGGTCCGGATGGCCGAGGACACCTTCGGCGAGGCCGAGGACTGGGACGAGCCGGACCCCGACTGGATCCGCTTCTTCTCCGAGGCCGAGCTGCACGGCGAGAACTCCCACTCCTACCGCGACCTCGCCTATGTCGCCGGCCGCAGCCCGACGTACGCCTCACTGGCCGAGCCGGTGATGCAGCGGGCCGTGGACCTGTTCGCGAACGACGGCGAGCACCAGCGGTCGTATGCGCTGAACCTCATCGGCATGGCCACGGTCCATCTGCTGCGGCGCGAGCCCGAGCGGAGCGCGGTCTACGCCGAGCAGGCCATGCAGATCGCCAAGAAGGTGCGCTCCGAGCGCGTCAATACTCGTATTCGAAAGACGGTCGACACGGCCGCCCGGGACTTCGGGGATCTCGCCGAGGTCGTGGACCTCACCGACAAGCTCGCCGTGGAGCTGCCGGAGACCGCGGAGGCGGTCTGACGGACCCGGGCGAACCCTCAAAACCGCAGAACTCCGGCCGCGGCCGGCCCTCCCGAACTGCCCGACTCGGCTCCCCCGTGCCAGGTCATCGGAAGGCCGACCGCGGCCGGTCTTTCTTCCCTCCGCAAAGGTTGCGCCACGATAACGATCGTGCAGCCGAACATCTCGGAGTTCATCAAGGCGTAACACGCAGGGCGCCTTCGTCACGGCGGCGAAACAACGAGGGGCTTCCATCGAAACGGCGCTGCGCCAATCTCATGGCGCATAACCGGCCCACCCCTCAATCCGCTCAGGCTTCGCCCGCACGGGGCCGTACCAATGACGAGGAGACGCCGATGGCCCCAGCCATCATGATGGCGGCAGACAAGGTAGAGCTGTCGCCCGCCAACACAGGTTTCATGCTCATCTGTTCCGCCCTGGTGATGCTCATGACACCGGGCCTGGCCTTCTTCTACGGAGGCATGGTCCGCGTCAAGAGCACCCTGAACATGCTGATGATGAGCTTCATCAGTCTTGGGATCGTCACCATCCTGTGGGTGTTGTTCGGCTTCTCGCTCGCCTTCGGCAAGGACTCCGGCGGCCTCATCGGCTGGACCTCCGACTGGGTCGGCCTCAGCGGCGTCGACAAGGGTCAGCTGTGGGTCCTGGGCGAGACGACGTACAACATCCCGCTGCTGGTCTTCTTCGTCTTCCAGCTGATGTTCGCGATCATCACGCCCGCTCTGATCAGCGGCGCTCTCGCGGACCGCGTGAAGTTCTCGGCCTGGGCGCTGTTCATCGCGCTGTGGGCCACGGTCGTCTACTTCCCGGTCGCCCACTGGGTCTGGGCCGACGGCGGCTGGGCCTTCGACCTGGGCGTGATCGACTTCGCCGGTGGTACGGCGGTTCACATCAACGCCGGTGCCGCGGCGCTCGGCGTGATCCTGGTGATCGGCAAGCGCGTCGGCTTCAAGAAGGACCCGATGCGTCCGCACAGCCTCCCGCTGGTCATGCTCGGCGCGGGCCTCCTGTGGTTCGGCTGGTTCGGGTTCAACGCCGGCTCCTGGCTCGGCAACGACGACGGCGTCGGCTCGCTGATGTTCGTCAACACGCAGGTCGCCACCGCCGCCGCCATGCTGGCCTGGCTCATCTACGAGAAGATCCGCCACGGTGCGTTCACCACGCTGGGCGCCGCCTCCGGTGCCGTCGCCGGTCTGGTCGCCATCACCCCGTCCGGTGGTGCGGTCTCCCCGGTCGGCGCGATCGCCGTCGGTGCGATCGCCGGTCTGCTGTGCGCCATGGCGGTCGGCCTGAAGTACAAGTTCGGCTACGACGACTCGCTCGACGTCGTCGGTGTTCACCTGGTCGGCGGTGTCGTCGGCTCCCTGCTGATCGGCTTCTTCGCCAGCGGTAAGGGCCAGTCCGACGTCGAGGGCCTCTTCTACGGCGGCGGCCTGACCCAGTTCTGGAAGCAGTGCGCCGGTGTCTTCGTGGTCCTCGCCTACTCCCTGATCGTCTCCGCGATCCTCGCCTTCATCCTCGACAAGACCATCGGCATGCGGGTCTCCGAGGACGACGAGGTGGCGGGCATCGACCAGGCCGAGCACGCCGAGACCGCATACGACTTCAGCGGTGCCGGTGGCGGCGCCGCCCGGACCGCCGTCGCGGCCCCGGCCGCCGAAGCTGCGAGCAAGAAGGTGGACGCATGAAGATCATCACCGCTGTCGTCAAGCCCCACCGGCTCGACGAGATCAAGGAGGCCCTCCAGGCCTTCGGAGTCCACGGACTGACGGTCACCGAGGCGAGCGGCTACGGTCGTCAGCGGGGCCACACCGAGGTCTACCGCGGTGCCGAGTACACCGTCGACCTGGTCCCGAAGATCCGCATCGAGGTCCTGGCCGAGGACGACGACGCCGAGCAGCTGATCGACGTCATCGTCAAGGCCGCCCGCACCGGCAAGATCGGTGACGGCAAGGTCTGGTCCCTGCCGGTCGAGACGGCCGTAAGGGTCCGCACCGGCGAGCGCGGACCCGACGCGCTCTGACAGAAGAAGAACAGGAGCTGCTGGGTGTCGAGTACGGACGTGCATAGCGAAGCAGAGGACTCGGGACCCAGCGGCTACGCGGCGGCCCGGCTGCGCCTCCTCACCGAGGGGGCGCGGTCCGGGCCGCCGCGCCGTTCCGCCCTCGCGGAACTCACCGACGACTGGCTGACCGGCCTGTTCGCCGCCGGTGCCGAAGGGCTGCGCGGCGTCTCCCTGGTCGCCGTCGGCGGCTACGGCCGCGGTGAGCTGTCCCCACGCAGCGACCTGGACCTGCTCCTGCTGCACGACGGCGGTGACAGCAAGGCGGTGGCCGCCCTGGCCGACCGCATCTGGTACCCCGTGTGGGACCTCGGCCTCGCCCTCGACCACTCCGTGCGCACCCCCGCCGAGGCCCGCAAGACGGCCGGCGAGGACCTCAAGGTCCAGCTGGGCCTGCTGGACGCCCGGCACATCGCGGGCGACCTGGGACTTACGGCCGGACTGCGCACGGCGGTCCTCGCCGACTGGCGCAACCAGGCGCCCAAGAGGCTGCCCGAACTCCAGGAGCTGTCCGCCGAACGCGCCGAGCGCCAGGGCGAGCTGCAGTACCTCCTGGAACCCGATCTGAAGGAGGCGCGCGGCGGTCTGCGGGACGCCACGATCCTGCGCGCCGTCGCCGCGTCCTGGCTGGCCGACGCCCCGCGCGAGGGCCTCGCCGACGCCCGGCGCCGACTGCTCGACGTACGCGACGCGCTGCACCTCACCACCGGCCGGGCGACCGACCGGCTGGCGCTGCAGGAGCAGGACCAGGTCGCGGCCGAGCTCGGGCTGCTGGACGCCGACACGCTGCTGCGGCAGGTGTACGAGGCGGCGCGGGTGATCTCGTATGCGAGCGACGTCACCTGGCGCGAAGTGGGGCGCGTGTTGCGCTCGCGCGCCGTGCGGCCGCGGCTGCGCGCCATGCTGGGCGGCGGGAAGCCGACCGCCGAGCGCTCTCCGCTGGCCGAGGGCGTGGTCGAGCAGGACGGCGAGGTGGTGCTCGCCCGCGCCGCGCGCCCCGAACGCGACCCCGTGCTTCCCCTGCGTGCCGCTGCCGCCGCCGCGCAGGCCGGACTCCCGCTCTCCCTGCACGCCGTCCGGCGCATGGCGGCCACCCTGCGCCCCCTGCCCACACCCTGGCCCGCCGAGGCGCGCGAGCAGTTGGTGACCCTGCTGGGCTCCGGGCGGCCCACGGTCGAGGTGTGGGAGGCCCTGGAGGCCGAGGGGCTGATCACCCGGTTCCTCCCGGACTGGGAGCGGGTGCGCTGCCGCCCGCAGCGCAACGCCGTGCACATCTGGACCGTCGACCGGCACCTCATCGAGACCGCCGTCCGCGCCTCCGAGTTCACCCGCCGGGTCCACCGTCCCGACCTCCTGCTGGTCGCCGCGCTGCTGCACGACATCGGCAAGGGCTGGCCCGGCGACCACTCGGTGGCCGGCGAGATCATCGTCAAGGACGTGGCCGCGCGCATCGGCTTCGACCGCGACGACGTGACGGTGCTCTCCACTCTCGTACGCCATCACCTGCTGCTCGTCGACACGGCCACCCGGCGCGACCTGGAGGACCCGGCCACCGTGCGCTCGGTCGCCGAGGCGGTCGGCTCGCAGGGCACGCTGGAGCTGCTGCACGCCCTGACCGAGGCGGACGCCCTGGCCACCGGTCCGGCCGCCTGGTCGTCCTGGCGTGGCTCGCTCGTCGCCGACCTGGTCAAACGGGTCGCTGCCGTGCTTGCCGGGGACGACCCGGACGAGCCCGAGGCCGCCGCGCCCACCGCCGAGCAGGAACGCCTCGCCATCGAGGCGATCGCGACCGGCAGCCCGGTGCTGGCCCTGCGCGCGCAGACGGAGCCACCGACGGAGGAGCAGCCCGGCGGCGACCCCGAGCCGCTCGGCGTGGAGCTCCTCATCGCCGTACCGGACCAGCCGGGCGTGCTGCCCGCGGTGGCCGGCGTCCTGGCGATGCACCGTCTGACCGTCCGCACCGCCGAGCTGCGCGCCCTGGACCTGCCCGACGGCGTCGACGGCTCCGTCCTGCTGCTGAACTGGCGGGTCGCCGCCGAGTACGGCTCCCTGCCGCAGGCCGCCCGGCTGCGCGCCGACCTCGTACGGGCCCTGGACGGCTCGCTGGACATCGCGGGCCGTCTCGCCGAGCGCGACGCGGCGTATCCGCGCCGCCGGGGCGTCGTCGCGCCGCCGCCGAGGGTGTCGGTCCACCCGGCCGCCTCCCGGCTGGCCACGGTGTTCGAGGTCCGCGCCCAGGACGCGCCGGGGCTGCTGTTCCGGATCGGCCGGGCGCTGGAGGACGCGGGCGTGCGGATGCGTAGTGCGCATGTCAGCACGCTGGGCGCGAACGCCGTCGACGCGTTCTATGTCACAGGGCCCGAGGGCGTCCCGCTGCCCGGCGAAGAGGCGGCCTCCGTGGCGCGCAAGCTGGAGGAGACGTTGCGGGGCTGAGACCCTGTTCACAGGCTCTGAACCCAGGGATCCCGGCAACCTGTGCCGCCGGGATACCCTGGAGGGCGATTCCCAGCTGCCACCGACCCCGAGGACCGCGAGCGCCGTGTTCGATACTCTCTCCGATCGCCTCTCAGCGACTTTCAAGAACCTGCGCGGCAAGGGACGGCTCTCCGAGGCGGACATCGACGCGACAGCGCGCGAGATCCGTATCGCGCTTCTCGAAGCGGACGTGGCCCTGCCTGTCGTCCGGACGTTCATCAAGAACGTCAAGGAGCGTGCCCTCGGCGCCGACGTCTCCAAGGCGCTGAACCCGGCCCAGCAGGTCCTGAAGATCGTCAACGACGAGCTCGTCACGATCCTCGGTGGCGAGACCCGGCGCCTGCGGTTCGCCAAGACGCCGCCGACCGTGATCATGCTGGCGGGTCTGCAGGGTGCCGGTAAGACCACCCTCGCGGGCAAGCTCGGCCGCTGGCTGAAGGAGCAGGGGCACTCGCCGCTGCTGGTCGCCGCCGACCTCCAGCGCCCGAACGCCGTCAACCAGCTCAGCGTCGTCGCCGAGCGGGCCGGTGTGGCCGTCTTCGCGCCGGAGCCGGGCAACGGCGTCGGTGACCCGGTCAAGGTCGCCAAGGACTCCATCGAGCACGCCAAGGCCAAGGTCCACGACATCGTGATCGTGGACACCGCCGGCCGCCTGGGCATCGACCAGGAGATGATGCAGCAGGCCGCCGACATCCGGGACGCGGTCTCGCCGGACGAGATCCTCTTCGTCGTCGACGCGATGATCGGTCAGGACGCGGTCAACACCGCGGAGGCCTTCCGCGACGGCGTCGGCTTCGACGGCGTGGTGCTCTCCAAGCTCGACGGTGACGCCCGCGGTGGTGCGGCCCTGTCGATCCGGCAGATCACCGGCAAGCCGATCATGTTCGCGTCGAACGGCGAGAAGCTCGACGAGTTCGACGCCTTCCACCCGGACCGGATGGCCTCCCGCATCCTCGACATGGGTGACCTGCTCACCCTGATCGAGCAGGCGGAGAAGACGTTCGACCAGGCCGAAGCCCAGAAGATGGCCGAGAAGCTGGCCTCCAAGAAGGGCCAGGACTTCACCCTCGACGACTTCCTGGCCCAGATGGAGCAGGTCAGGAAGATGGGCTCCATCTCCAAGCTGCTCGGCATGCTCCCGGGCATGGGCCAGATCAAGGACCAGATCAACAACCTCGACGAGCGCGACGTCGACCGCACGGCCGCGATCATCAAGTCGATGACGCCGGGCGAGCGCCAGGAGCCGACGATCATCAACGGCTCGCGCCGCGCCCGTATCGCCAAGGGTTCCGGTGTCGAGGTCAGCGCGGTGAAGAACCTGGTCGAGCGGTTCTTCGAGGCCCGCAAGATGATGTCCCGCATGGCCCAGGGTGGCGGCATGCCCGGTATGCCGGGGATGCCGGGCATGGGTGGCGGTCCGGGCCGGGCGAAGAAGCAGCCCAAGAAGGCCAAGGGCAAGCAGCGCTCGGGCAACCCGATGAAGCGCAAGCAGCAGGAGCTGGAGGAGGCCGAGCGCCGGGCCGCCGCCGCTCAGGGTGGCGGCGCCTTCGGGCTGCCGGGCCAGCAGGCCGGGCAGGACTTCGAGCTGCCGGACGAGTTCAAGAAGTTCATGGGCTGAGGTTCAGGAAGTTCCGGGTGAGCTTCAGGCAGCTCTTGCGCTGAGCCACTTCCCGTACGTCGCAGAGGGCGCCCTTCTCCAGGAGGGGCGCCCTCTGCGCATGCCGTCGCCCGCTGTCTGCCGTAACGTCCAGATATGAGCAATGCGGCGCCACCACGCAAGGCCCCTGACCAGCCGTGGCGCACCGAGGGCACACCCGACGAGCCGCCCGAGCGGCCCCGTGGCCGGTGGCCTCGCGGCCGGTGGTGGGGGCTGCTCCTCACCGGGGTGATCGTGTTCCTGCTCGCCTACGTGGGGCTGACCTACCTCGACCGGGGCAACGAGCCGACGATCTCCTACACGGAGTTCAGCAGGCAGGTCGAGGCCGGCAACGTCTCCAAGATCTACTCCAAGGGCGACGCGATCCAGGGCGAGCTCAAGAGCGCCCGGGACAAGCCCGAAGGCGACGGCGAGTACAAGAAGTTCAAGACACAGCGCCCGGCCTTCGCGGACGACGACCTCTGGCGGGAACTGAGCAGCCGCGAGGTGACGGTGACCGCGGAGCCGGTCGTGCAGGAGCGCGGTGTCCTGTCCAACCTGCTGTTCTCCCTGATCCCGATCGCGTTCCTGGTGGCGGTCTGGGTCTTCTTCGCCCGGCGGATGGGCGGGGGCGGCATGGGCGGTGCGGGCGGCATGCTCGGCCGCAGGGCGCCGCCCAAGCCGGTGGAGCTGCAGCCGGGCAAGGAGCGCACGACGTTCGCCGACGTGGCCGGTATCGACGAGGTCAAGGGCGAGCTGGACGACGTAGTCGACTTCCTGGAGCACCCGGACGCCTACCGCAAGATGGGCGCGAAGATGCCGCGCGGCGTACTGCTCGCGGGCTCTCCCGGCACCGGCAAGACCCTGCTGGCGCGTGCCGTGGCGGGCGAGGCGGGCGTGCCGTTCTTCTCCGCCTCCGCGTCCGAGTTCATCGAGATGATCGTCGGCGTCGGCGCGTCCCGCGTCCGGGAGCTGTTCGCCGAGGCCCGCAAGGTGGCACCGTCGATCATCTTCATCGACGAGATCGACACCATCGGACGGATGCGCGGCGGCGGCGCCTCGGTGAGCGGCCACGACGAGCGCGAGCAGACGCTGAACCAGATCCTCACCGAGATGGACGGCTTCTCCGGCTCGGAGGGCGTGATCGTCATCGCGGCGACGAACCGCGCCGACATCCTGGACCCGGCGCTGACCCGCCCCGGCCGCTTCGACCGGGTGGTCAACGTCGCCCCGCCGGACCGCGGCGGACGTGAGGCGATCCTGCGCATCCACACCCGCGAGATCCCGCTCGCCGAAGACGTGGACCTGACCCAGCTGGCCCGCACGACCCCGGGCATGACAGGTGCGGATCTGGCCAATCTCGCCAACGAGGCCGCCCTGCTCGCGGTCAAGCGGGGCCAGGGGCAGGTGACCGCATCGGATCTGTCCGAGGCCCTGGAGAAGGTCCAACTGGGCGCCGAGCGCACCCTCGTGATGCCCGAGGAGGACCGTCGGCGCACCGCGTACCACGAGAGCGGACACGCCCTCCTCGGCATGCTGCAGCCGGGCGCCGACCCCGTACGCAAGATCACCATCGTGCCGCGCGGCCGGGCCCTCGGGGTGACGATGTCGACCCCTGAGGTGGAGCGGTACGCACACTCGGAGGGTTACCTGCGCGGCCGCATCATCGGTGCCCTGGGCGGCATGGCGGCCGAGGAGGTCGTCTACGGAGTCGTCACCACGGGCGCCGAGAACGACCTCGAACAGGTCACCAACATCGCGCGTGGCATGGTCGCCCGCTGGGGCATGAGCGAGCGGCTGGGCCGGCTGTCCGCCCTGCCGAGCGATGCCCAGCAGGCGTACGGGCTCTCGGCCGCCCCGCAGACCCTCGACGTGATCGACGCCGAGATGCGCCGGATCGCCGACGACTGCTACGAGGAGGCGTGCCGCAAACTCCGGGACCACCGGGGGCAGTTGAACGCCCTGGCCGAGGCGCTGCTGGAGAACGAGACGCTGGAGGAGGCCGACGCGTACCGGATCGCCGGGATCACCCGGCTGACCAAGGGCGCGGACGCGTAGCGGAGACGCTCAGGGCACGCTCAGTGCACGCGGGCGATCAGGTACCGGAAGACGTTCGGCATCCACACCGTCCCGTCCTGCCGCTGGTGCGGATGCAGCGCCTCCGTCACCTCCTTGTCCACCTGGGCCTGGTCGGTCGCGGCGATCGCCGCGTCGAAGAGCCCGGTCGACAGCAGTCCCCGTACGGCGCTGTCGACGTCCGCGTACCCGAAGGGGCAGGCCACCCGCCCCGAACCGTCGGGCTTCAGACCCGCCCGCTGGGCGACCTCCTCCAGGTCATCGCGCAGGGCGGGGCGCCAACTGCCCGTACTGCGCAGGGGATCGGCCAACTTCGTGGCGACCTTCAGCACGGACGAGGTGGCGCAGCGCTCGGGCGGACCCCAGCCAGCGAGTACCACGGCCGCCCCGCGCTCGGCGAGCGGCGTCGCGGCAGCGAGCGTCTCACCGAGCCCCTCGGAGTCGCCCGCGAGGCACCCGATGGGCTCGAACGCGGTCACCACGGTGTACGGCGACGTCGCCTCGTAGGCCGCGTCGCGAGGTGAGCCGTCGACGAGGCGGGTGTCGGCACGCGCGCGCGTGCCCCACGTCTCGGGCAGCAAACGCTGCCGTGCGAGGGCCAGTCGTTCGGGGGAGGAGGACTCGACACCGGTGACGGCCGCGCCTCTGGACGCGGCCGTCAGAAGGGCGAGCCCGCTGCCGCAGCCGAGGCCCAGCAGCCGGGTGCCGAGGCCCACTTCCAGTCGCTCGTAGACGGCCTCGTGGAGCGGGACCAGCATCCGCTCCTGGATCTCGGACCAGTCACGCGCGCGTGCACACAGGTCCACGCGGGGTGCCGCCCCCGCGTGAGGTAGGTGCTGCCGCACGAGCGTAGGTGTCATGTAAAGCGCCCCAATCAACCGAGAGTTGACGATGTGCCGGATTCAGTAGCCCCCGTGACATGCGCTCGCGCTCCCCCCGTATGCCAGGAAACTCCGCGCTCGACGCCGCGTCCAGGGGTCGCGGAGCCCGGCTTGTGGGTTCGCTGTGTCCGTGGCCAGAATTCACATTCCGGCAACGTGGGCCCGTACCATCTCGCCATGGCCAAGGCACCCGTACTCACGCCGCGGGCGGACGACTTCCCGCGCTGGTACCAGGATCTGATCAACAAGGCCGAGCTGGCCGACAACGGTCCGGTGCGCGGCACCATGGTCATCCGACCGTACGGGTACGGGCTGTGGGAGCGGATGCAGGCCGAGATGGACGCCCGGATCAAGGAGACGGGCACGCAGAACGCGTACTTCCCGCTGCTGATCCCCGAGTCGTATCTCGCGCGCGAGGCGGACCACGTCGAGGGGTTCGCGCCGGAACTCGCGGTCGTCACCCATGGCGGCGGCAAGGAACTGGAGGAGCCGGCGGTCGTCCGCCCCACCTCCGAGATGATCATCAACGACTACTTCTCGAAGTGGGTGCAGAGCTACCGCGACCTGCCCCTGCTGATCAACCAGTGGGCGAACGTGGTCCGTTGGGAACTCAGGCCGCGCCTCTTCCTGCGTACGAGCGAGTTCCTGTGGCAGGAGGGCCACACCGCGCACGCCACCCACGAGGACGCCCGCGACTTCGCCGCACACATCCACCGCGAGGTCTACGAGGACTTCATGGTGAACGTCCTCGCGATGGACGTCGTCCCCGGCCGCAAGACCGTCAAGGAGCGCTTCGCCGGCGCCATCAACACCCTCACGCTCGAAGGCATGATGGGCGACGGCAAGGCGTTGCAGATGGCCACCAGCCATGAGCTGGGCCAGAACTTCGCCAAGGCCTTCAACACGCGGTACCTGTCGCAGGAAGGCAAGCAGGAACTCGTCTGGCAGACCTCCTGGGGCTCCACCACCCGCATGATCGGCGCCCTGGTGATGACTCACGGCGATGACAACGGCTTGCGGGTGCCGCCGCGGCTGGCCCAGATCCAGGTCGTCGTCCTCGCCATCAAGGGCGACGAGACGGTTCTGGCCAAGGTCCGCGACATCGGGGACCGGCTGAAGGCGGCCGGCCTCCGCGTCCATGTCGACGACCGCACCGACACCCCCTTCGGCCGCCGCGCCGTCGACTGGGAGCTCAAGGGCGTACCGGTCCGCATCGAGGTCGGGCCCCGTGACCTGGAGAACGGCACGGCGATGCTGGCGCGCCGCATCCCCGGCGGCAAGGAGCCGGTGGCCGTCGAGTCGCTCGTACGCCTTCTCCCCGCGGTCCTGGAGGAGGACCAGGCGCTGCTGCTGGCCCAGTCCCGCGAGCGCCGCGAGTCCCGCACCACCGAGGTGTCGACGATCGAGGATGCCGTCGAGGCCGCCGTCGCCGGGGGCTGGGCGCGCCTGCCGTGGGCGACGCTCGGCGAAGAAGGCGAGGCCAGGCTGGCCGAGCACGCCGTGACCGTACGGTGTCTGGTCGCCGAGGACGGGTCGGTGCCGGACGCCGACGACGCACCCGGTAACGTCGCCGTCGTCGCGCGCGCTTACTGAGATGACGCCCGTGCGGAACGAGAGCGACCGAAACGCCTCTTGCGCATCCGCGGACCACAGCCGCACCGGCGCGTGGACGGGGCGTACGCGGGGGTGCGTACGTCAGACTACGCACCGGCTTGGTACGAGCTGTGAGGCTTCTCCGCAGATCGGCGCACCCGCCCTCGTCGTGGCGCATCATTCGCAACTGACGGGTACGTGCAAATTATTTGGGATGCCCCGGAATCGGAACACAGCGGCACTCCGGCTCGTTGTCATTACGTGAGCACGACACAGACACCACCTGTTCTCGCCGCAGAGCTGGCAGAGGCGTGGGCCGATATTCAGCGGTACCACCCCGAACTGCCGGATCTCGCCGCGCCAGAGTCCCTGATCGGGGAGTCGTCGTCCGCCTGCGGTCACGAGCTCTCCTTTGAACGACTGCTTCACGAGGCAGTCCATGGCATCGCCGCCTCGCGCGGCATCCGCGACACCTCCCGGGCCGGCCGCTACCACAACCGCAGATTCCTCGCCATCGCCGAGGAGATGGGCCTGGACCATCCCGAGGAGCCGCACCCGAGCAGCGGCTTCTCCCTGGTCACGCTCAACCCCGAGGCCAAGCGCCGCTACCGCCCGACCATCGAACGCCTCCAGCGCGCCCTCAAGGCCCACACCGCGGCGACCTCCGCCGACACGAGCAGGACCTTCCGGGGTCCGGCCGCCCGGCACGGCTCCTCCGGTGGCGGTGTCCGCGTCAAGGCGGTGTGCGACTGCGGGCGTAACGTCCGGGTCGTCCCGTCGGTCCTGGCCCAGGCGCCGATCGTCTGCGGCGGCTGCGGCAAGCCGTTCCGGATTCCTGAGGTGGCCGGAGCTGCGTAACGGCGGGGGCGTCCGGTACCGGCATCTCGTGGCTGCCGGTCGGGAACGCATCGCCTACTTGGTTACGTGTGGCGTCGGGGTGCCGCTGTAGTCGGCGGCACCCCGGGGCACCGGGTTGCGCGACCGCCCCTCATGGCACCCCCTGCCGCCGGGTGCCGCTCAGTCATGCCCGGGCACCCTCGCCGCCCCCTCGGCCAAAAGCGATCGGCAGGGTGTGGCACAATGGCTAGCTGTACTCGACAGCCGCACAGGACCCCTCTCTCCTCCGGCTGACGCGTCCATCGGGCACTCGGGTACCGCAACCCCACGCGGCCATCTCGCCGTGCCCAACCACGTCAAATCCAGGAGAACCCACTCCCGTGGCAGTCAAGATCAAGCTGAAGCGTCTGGGCAAGATCCGTTCGCCTCACTACCGCATCGTCGTCGCCGACTCCCGCACCCGCCGTGACGGCCGTGCGATCGAGGAGATCGGCAAGTACCACCCGACCTACAACCCGTCGGTCATCGAGGTGGACGCCGACCGTGTGGCGTACTGGCTGGGTGTCGGCGCGCAGCCGACCGAGCCCGTGCTCGCCATTCTGAAGAAGACCGGCGACTGGCAGAAGTTCAAGGGCGAGCCCGCCCCGGCTCCGCTGCTCGTCGCCGAGCCGAAGAAGGCGCGCCCGTCGTTCGAGGCCCTCAGCGGCGAGGACGAGGGCAAGGGTGAGGCGATCACCCAGAAGAAGAAGGCGGAGAAGAAGGACGAGGCTGCGGCCGAGTCCGAGTCGGCCGAGGCCTGAGCATGCTCGAGGAGGCTCTCGAGCACCTCGTGAAGGGCATCGTCGACAACCCCGACGATGTGCAGGTCGCATCCCGCAACCTGCGTCGCGGGCGTGTGCTGGAGGTCCGGGTCCACCCCGACGACCTCGGCAAGGTGATCGGCCGCAACGGCCGCACCGCACGCGCTCTGCGCACCGTCGTGGGCGCCATCGGCGGTCGCGGTGTCCGCGTCGACCTCGTCGACGTGGACCACGTCCGCTGACGCCTAACGCAGCACCGGCTCGGGCCGGGGAGGGCCACTGGGCCGTCCCCGGCCCGTAGTCGTATGGCCGTCCCGTACGGCGAGTCGTCTGACAGGAGAGCAAGCACAGTGCAGCTGGTAGTCGCACGGATCGGCCGCGCCCACGGCATCAAGGGCGAGGTCACCGTCGAGGTGCGTACCGACGAGCCGGAACTGCGGCTCGCCCCCGGCGCCGTCCTGGCCACCGACCCGGCCGCCACCGGGCCGCTCACCATCGAGACCGGCCGCGTCCACAGCGGCCGTCTCCTCCTGCGCTTCGAGGGCGTGCGCGATCGCACCGCCGCCGAGGCCCTGCGCAACATCCTCCTGATCGCCGAGGTCGACCCGGAGGAGCTGCCCGAGGAGGAGGACGAGTACTACGACCACCAGCTGATGGATCTGGACGTGGTCACCGCCGATGGCGTGGAGGTCGGCCGTATCACCGAGATCTCGCACCTGCCCTCCCAGGACCTCTTCATCGTCGAGCGGCCCGACGGCAGCGAGGTCATGATCCCGTTCGTCGAGGAGATCGTCGCCGAGATCGACCTGGAGGAGCAGCGGGCGGTCATCACCCCCCCGCCGGGTCTGATCGACGACCGGGCGGAGATCGCTTCCTCCCGCGACACGGAGGCTTCTTCCCGCGACGCGGAGGCCGAGAGCTGATGCGGCTCGACGTCGTCACGATCTTCCCCGAGTACCTGGAGCCCTTGAACGTCTCCCTCGTCGGCAAGGCACGCGCGCGTGGACAGCTGAACGTGCATGTGCACGACCTGCGGGACTGGACGTACGACCGCCACAACACGGTCGACGACACCCCGTACGGCGGCGGCCCCGGCATGGTCATGAAGACCGAGCCCTGGGCGGACGCGCTGGACTCCGCCCTGGCGGACGGCTACGAGACCGGCTCGCGCGCGCCCACGCTGATCGTCCCCACGCCCAGCGGCCGCCCCTTCACCCAGGAACTCGCCGTCGAGCTCTCCGAGCGGCCCTGGCTGATCTTCACGCCGGCCCGCTACGAGGGCATCGACCGCCGCGTCATCGACGAGTACGCGACCCGTATGCCGGTCCACGAGGTGTCCATCGGCGACTACGTCCTCGCCGGCGGTGAAGCGGCCGTACTGGTCATCACGGAGGCCGTGGCACGCCTGCTGCCCGGCGTCCTGGGCAACGCCGAGTCGCACCGGGACGACTCCTTCGCGCCCGGCGCCATGGCCAACCTCCTGGAGGGCCCCGTCTACACCAAGCCGCCCGAGTGGCGCGGCCGGGGCATCCCGGACGTGCTGCTCAGCGGCCACCACGGCAAGATCGCCCGCTGGCGCCGCGACGAGGCGCTGCGGCGGACGACGGCCAACCGGCCCGACCTCATCGAGCGCTGCGACCCCAAGGCCTTCGACAAGAAGGACCGCGAGATGCTCTCCATCCTGGGCTGGATGCCCGACCCGGAGGGAGAGCGGTTCGGCCGATTTTGGCGCAGGACCGAGGGCGTGGAAGAATAGGCCGCTGTTGTGCGCCGTCCGGCGTGCGCCCCTGCCACAGGGGGACACGACGCCCGCCCCGACGCGAACAGCAACCTCACGAAGAACCTATCTCCCGCTTATGACCTGTGGCATGGGCGAAGAAAGCAGACGAAATGTCTCACCTGCTCGACTCCGTCGACTCCGCGTCGCTGCGCAGCGACGTTCCGGCCTTCCGCCCGGGCGACACGGTCAACGTCCACGTCCGCGTCATCGAGGGCAACCGCTCCCGTGTGCAGCAGTTCAAGGGCGTTGTGATCCGCCGCCAGGGTGCCGGCGTGCGCGAGACCTTCACGGTCCGCAAGGTCTCCTTCTCCGTCGGCGTCGAGCGCACCTTCCCGGTGCACACCCCGATCGTCGAGAAGATCGAGCTCGTCACCAAGGGTGACGTCCGCCGCGCCAAGTTGTACTACCTGCGCGAGCTGCGCGGCAAGGCGGCGAAGATCAAGGAGAAGCGCGAGAACTGAGCGCTTCAGGGGGCCAGCCCCCGCGGGGTCCAGAGCGGGGCCGGATAACATCTGGCCTCGATGGACACCGAAGCACAGCCGACGGAGCGCGACCGCTCCTCCCGCCCTGACGACTCCGAGGAGACCTCGGACACGAAGGGGCCGGAGGAACGGTCGCGCTTCGCGTTGGTGTCGTGGATCTCGCAGTGGCTCCCGGGCGGGCGGATCAGCCTGACGCTGCTGGTCTTCCTGGTGTTCCTGCTGCTGCTCAACACGCTCGTCCTGCAGCCGTTCCAGATTCCCAGCGGATCCATGGAGTCCGGATTGAGGATCGGCGACCGCGTTCTCGTAAATAAGTTGGCGTACCGTTTCGGTGCCGAGCCGCAGCGCGGCGATGTTGTCGTGTTCGACGGAACTGGGTATTTCGGGGATGCGGACTACATCAAACGCGTTGTGGGTGTGGGGGGAGACCACGTGGTCTGCTGTGACAAGGAGGGGAGGATCCAGGTGAACGGCCGGTCGGTCGACGAGTCGACGTTTCTGTACCCCGGCGACAGTCCGTCCACGGTGCGCTTCGACATCGTCGTGCCCGACGGCACCCTGTTCGTCCTCGGCGACCACCGCAGCGAATCCAGCGACTCCCGTGACCGTCTGGGCTCGCCCGGCGGCGGCATGATCCCGGTCGACGATGTCATCGGCCGCGCCGACTGGATCGTATGGCCGACCGCGCACTGGACCCGCCTGCACCCTTCGGACGCCTACGCGCGTGTGCCCGCAGCCGAGGAGGGCGCGCATGGGTAACCGTGGCAAGCCCCGCGGCGTGCCCAGCAGCCCTGCCGACAATCTGCTGCCCACCGGCGCCCGGCGCGCCGCCAGCCCCGCCGGCGGTCGTACGCGCGCGGAGCGGCGCCAGCTCCAGCGCAAGGTCAAACGGCGCCGCAGGCGCTCGGCGATGAAGGAGATACCCCTCCTCGTCGGCGTCGCGGTCCTCATAGCACTCGTCCTGAAGACCTTCCTCGTCCAGGCCTTCGTGATCCCGTCCGGCTCCATGGAGCAGACGATCCAGGTCGGAGACCGCGTCCTGGTCGACAAGCTGACCCCCTGGTTCGGCTCCAAGCCGCAGCGCGGGGACGTCGTCGTCTTCAAGGACCCCGGCGGCTGGCTCCGGGACGAGCAGACGACGGTGAAGAAGGAGGACCCCGTCGTCGTCAAGCAGGTCAAGCAGGCGCTCACGTTCATCGGCCTGCTGCCGTCCGACGACGAGAAGGACCTCATCAAGCGTGTCGTCGGTGTCGGCGGCGACCGCGTCAAGTGCTGTGACACGCAAGGGCGAGTCACCGTCAACGGCGTTCCCCTGAACGAGGACTACCTCTATCCCGGCAACGCCCCCTCCAACGCGCGGTTCGACATCACCGTCCCGCAGGGACGGCTGTGGGTGATGGGTGACCACAGGGCCGACTCCGCGGACTCCCGCGCGCACCAGGACCAGGGCTACGGCGGCACGGTCTCCGAGGACGAGGTCGTCGGACGGGCCATGTGGATCGCCTGGCCCCTCGGCCACTGGACCTCCTTGGACGAACCGAAAACGTACGCCTCCGTGTCCGACTCGGCGACCGGGTCGACCGCCTCCGCCCAGCTGTCGCATAGGGTTGCTCCCGACGATTCGAACGGAACGATCCAGCTCCCGAGCCCTGCGGAACTCCCGCTCGTTATGGGAGTGGTGGGCCTGCACCGCGCATGGGGCAGGCAGCGGCACAGAGTAAGGAGTTGGCGTGGGGGATGTGGCGGTTGGCGCACGGTCCGGGCACGACGGCGAGGAGCACCGCGGACGCCCCGTGGACGCGCCCGAACCGGCCGCGGACAGCGCCGTGACCTCAGAGAGTGACCCCGGAGCGGCCGGCGACGGCGGAGCTTCGGGCGGACGGCCCCCGACCGACCCCCAGGAGTCGGGCGGGGCTTCCCCCAAGCCGAAGAAGCAGCGCTCCTTCTGGAAGGAGCTGCCCATCCTGATCGGTATCGCGCTCGTCCTCGCGCTGCTGATCAAGACGTTCCTGGTGCAGGCGTTCTCGATCCCTTCCGACTCGATGCAGAACACCCTCCAGCAGGGTGACCGCGTCCTGGTCGACAAGCTCACGCCCTGGTTCGGCTCCGAGCCCGAGCGCGGCGAGGTCGTCGTCTTCCACGACCCCGCCAACTGGCTGGCGGGAGAGCCCACCCCCGACCCGAACGCGCTGCAGACCTTCCTCAGCTGGATCGGCCTGATGCCGTCCGCGGAGGAGAAGGACCTCATCAAGCGCGTGATCGGCGTCGGCGGTGACACGGTCGAGTGCGAAGGCACCGGCCCGCTGAAGGTCAACGGCAAGGCGCTGAGCGAGTCGGCCTACGTCTACGCCGGCAACACGCCGTGCAGCCAGGACGACCAGGGCGGCAAGTTCAAGGTGAAGGTCCCCGAGGGCTACATCTGGGTCATGGGCGACCACCGGCAGAACTCCCGCGACTCGCGCTACAACCAGTCCGACAAGAACCACGGCATGGTTCCCGTCAAGGAGGTCGTCGGTCGCGCCATCGTGATCGCCTGGCCGGTCAACCGCTGGGACAACCTGCCGGTCCCGGACGCCTTCGAGCAGGACCTGAGCGCCCGCTCCGCCGCGCTGACGGTCGCACCGCAGGGGCTCGCCCTCGTGGGCGCGGTGCCGCTGGTGCTGTGGCGCCGGCAGCGGATCAAGGCGGCGCAGACCCGCTGACCGTGCGAGGTGGGGTGACCGCCCGAGGCGCCGTCCCAGGGGTGGCGAGGAGTTCCCCTCCGGGAAGGCTCGGGAAGCAGCTCGGACGGGGCTTCGGCCAACGGCTGGGGAAAGCTTTGCCGAGCGTGTGACCTCGGGCGCTCGGGAGGGGCTGCCCGGTGTCGGTACCGCCGGGTAGGGTGCGGACCCATGGGTGGCGAGAGCACGATACGTACGGCGCCGCAGGGCGGTGGCGCGAGCAGGGGCCCGGCGGGCAGCCGGACCGGACAGCGGTTGTCCGGACTGGCCGTGGCGCTGGGCCTGGTGCTGTTCCTGGGCGGGTTCGCCTGGGGAGCGGTGATCTACCGGCCGTACACCGTGCCCACCAGTTCGATGGTGCCGACGATCGGCACGGGGGACCGGGTACTGGCCCAGCGGGTCGACGGCGATGAGGTGCGCCGTGGTGACGTCGTGGTCTTCACCGACAAGACCTGGGTGACCAACGCACCCGTCGTCAAGCGCGTGGTCGCCGTCGGCGGGGACACGGTCGCCTGCTGCACCGACGGCAAGCTGACCGTCAACGGCAAGCAGATCGACGAACCGTACCTGGCCGGGGACGGTCCGGCCGAGATCCGGAACTTCCCGACGGTGACGGTGCCGAAGGACCGCCTCTTCCTGCTCGGTGACGAGCGCAGCGGCTCCCTGGACTCCACGGCCCACCTCACCGACGCCGCGAGCGGAACCGTCGCACGCAGTGCCGTTTCGGCCCGGGTGGACGCCGTCGTATGGCCCATGGACGGCATGCTGCAGCGCCCCACCGGATTCGAGGAACTTGGTGCTCTGTCGTCTGCGGGGCCTCTGCGGACGATCGTCGTGCTGATCGTCGTGGGCGGTGTGCTGGTCATGGGCGGCGGGGCGTACGGTCCGATCGCCAACAGGCTGGCCAAGCGCCCGACGCCCCGGACGGAGCCCGCGGGTGCCCGCTGAGTCGGTGGGCGTGGGGTCGTACGGCGAGGCAGGTGGGGGAGAGGTCTCCCGCGGTGACTCGTACGACGGTGGACTGCGCAAGGTCGCGCGTGTGGTGCTGCTCGACCCGCAGGACCGCATTCTGCTGCTGCACGGCCACGAGCCGGAGGACCCGGCCGACGACTGGTGGTTCACCCCGGGCGGTGGCGTCGAGGGCGACGAAAGCCGCGCGGAAGCCGCACTGCGGGAACTCGCCGAGGAGACCGGTATCACGGAGGTCGAACTCGGTCCCGTGCTGTGGCGGCGGATGTGCTCCTTCCCCTTCGCGGGCCGTCGCTGGGACCAGGACGAGTGGTACTACCTGGCCCGTACGACGCAGACGGCGACCCGGGCCGTGGCCCTCACCGAGCTGGAGCGGCGCAGTGTCGCCGGAGCGCGCTGGTGGACGTGTCGGGAACTTGCCCAGGCACATGAGACGGTGTATCCGACCAGACTCGCCGAGCTGCTGCGCACACTGCTCGACGAAGGTCCCCCCGCCGGGCCCGTGACCCTTGACCCCGAAATTGTCTAGGTGCTGACGGGACTGGCGCACAATGGTGGGATCGCACGGCTGAAGGGGAACATGCCATGAGCGCCGAGGACCTCGAGAAGTACGAGACCGAGATGGAGCTCAAGCTCTATCGGGAGTACCGCGATGTCGTCGGTCTGTTCAAGTATGTGATCGAGACTGAGCGGCGCTTCTACCTGACCAACGACTATGAGATGCAGGTGCACTCGGTTCAGGGTGAGGTGTTCTTCGAGGTGTCCATGGCGGATGCCTGGGTGTGGGACATGTACCGGCCGGCGCGGTTCGTGAAGCAGGTCCGGGTGCTCACGTTCAAGGACGTGAACATCGAGGAGCTGAACAAGAGCGATCTGGAGCTTCCGGGTGGGTGACCTTCGCAATGATCTTCACCCGCAGGGGTGAGGAAGTTATCCACAACCGCGGACTTGTCCACCAAGATCCAATAGCTCGCTGAGCTGCCCTCAATGTTGGCGCCGGAGGTGGTGCCGACATGAGCACGAGCAGGGGCACGCGCGGCGGAAACGCGCGCAGCGCACTGGGCAGGTATGGAGAGTCGCTGGCCGCGCGGCGGCTGGTCGAGGCCGGAATGACGGTCCTGGAGCGCAACTGGCGCTGCGGCAGGACGGGCGAGATCGACATCGTGGCGCGGGACGGCGACGTCCTGGTCGTCTGCGAGGTCAAGACACGCAGGACGGGTGCCTTCGAGCATCCCATGGCCGCGGTGACCCCGGAGAAGGCGGAACGCCTGCGGGGCCTGGCGGAGCACTGGCTGCACGCCTATGGCGGCGCCCCACCGGGAGGCGTGCGCATCGACCTGGTGGGTGTCGTCCTGCCGCAGCGCGGCGCCCCCGTCGTCGAGCACGCGCGGGGGGTGGCCTGACATGGGGTTCGCTCGTACGTGCTCGGTGGCCCTGGTGGGCGTCGAGGGGGTTGTGGTCGAGGTTCAGGCGGATCTGGAGCCGGGGGTTGCGGCGTTCACCCTGGTGGGACTGCCGGACAAGAGCCTGTCGGAGAGTCGGGACCGGGTGCGGGCCGCCGTGGTGAACTCGGGCGGTGAATGGCCGCAGAAGAAGCTCACCGTCGGGCTCAGCCCGGCATCGGTGCCCAAGGCGGGCAGCGGCTTCGACCTGGCCGTCGCGTGCGCCGTCCTCGGCGCCGCCGAGCGGATCGATCCGCGCGTGCTCGCCGATATCGTGATGATCGGCGAGCTAGGGCTCGACGGCCGGGTACGGCCCGTCCGGGGCATCCTGCCCGCGGTGCTGGCCGCGGCGGACGCCGGCTACGAGCAGGTGGTCGTCCCGGAGTGCGCCGCAGCCGAGGCCTCGCTGGTGCCGGGCGTGTCCGTGCTGGGAGTGCGCAGTCTGCGCCAGCTGATCGCCGTCCTCACCGACGAACCCGTACCCGACGAGGAACCCGACGAGCAGGGCCGCCCGGATCCGCTGCTCGCGGGTCTGCGGGTGCCGGGAACCGGTGCGGCCACGGGGATGCACAGCATGGGCGCCGCCCAGCCCGACCACGGGCACGACCTCGCCGATGTGGTCGGCCAGATCTCGGCGCGTACGGCCGTGGAGGTCGCCGCGGCGGGTGGGCATCACCTGTTCCTGGAAGGGCCGCCCGGCGCCGGCAAGACGATGCTCGCCGAGCGGCTGCCGGCCATCCTGCCCCGGCTCGGCAGGGAGGAGTCGCTGGAGGTCACGGCGGTGCACTCCGTGGCGGGGCTGCTGCCTCCAGGCAAGCCCCTGATCGACATGGCCCCCTACTGCGCCCCGCATCACTCGGCGACGATGCAGGCGCTGGTCGGCGGGGGAGCCGGCATCGCACGGCCCGGCGCGGTGTCGCTCTCTCACCGTGGCGTCCTCTTCCTGGACGAGACGCCGGAGTTCAACAGCCATGCCCTCGACGCCCTGAGGCAGCCTTTGGAGGCCGGCCACGTCGTGATCGCGCGCAGCGCGGGTGTGGTGCGCTTCCCGGCGAAGTTTCTGATGGTGCTCGCGGCCAACCCCTGCCCCTGCGGCCGCTTCTCCCAGACCAACGATCTGTGCGAGTGCCCGCCCTCGGCGATCCGTCGCTATCAGGCCCGGCTTTCGGGGCCGCTGCTCGACCGAGTCGACCTGCGGGTCGAGGTGGACCGTGTCACCCGCGCCCAGCTGACGGAGCGTGGGGCGCGGGGCGAGTCCACCGCGACGGTCGCCGATCGGGTGCGGGACGCCCGGGAGCGCGCGATGGCCCGGCTCGCCGGCACCCCGTGGCGGTCCAACAGCGAGATCCCCGGACGTGAGCTGCGCAGCCGCTGGTACGCCGCCGTCGGGGCCATGGACGAGGCCGAGCGGAACCTTGAGCGCGGCGTACTGACCGCCCGCGGACTCGACCGCGTCCTGCGCGTCGCCTGGACCGTCGCCGACCTCGTCGGCCACGACCGGCCCGACGCGACGGACGTCACCCTGGCACTGCAACTGCGCACCGGTGTGCCGCGAGGAGTGCCCATGGCCATCGGGGCGCTCACGTGAACGGGACGCAGGATCCGGACGACGCGCGGCTCGACCGGGTCTTTCTCAGTCGGGTCGTCGAGCCCGGGGACGAGGTCGCCGGGCGGTGGGTGCGGGAGTACGGGGTGCCGGATGTCGTGCGGCGGTTGCGGGAGGGGGCGGAGGCCCTGCCGGGGGTGAGTTACAAGCGGTGGGACGGGTTGCGGGCCCGGGCTTCGCGGGCCGAGCCCGGTCGGGACCTTGCCGATGCCCGGGAGGCCGGGGTGCGGTTTCTGTGCCCGGGGGACGTCGAGTGGCCGCAGCAGCTCGATGATCTGGGGGACGCCCGGCCCATCGGGTTGTGGGTGCGAGGGCAGGCCAGTCTGCGGATGTGGGCGCTGCGGTCCGTGGCCGTCGTCGGGGCGCGCGCCTGCACCGAATACGGGGCGCATATGGCTGCCACCCTCGCCGGCGGGCTCGCCGAGCGGGGGTGGGTGGTCGTGTCCGGCGGCGCCTACGGGGTCGACGGAGCCGCTCACCGGGGTGCCCTGGGGGCCGGTGGGGCCACCGTCGCCGTGCTCGCCTGCGGGGTCGACCGGCCCTATCCGCGCGGGCACACCCAGCTGATCAACCGGATCGGGGAACAGGGACTCGTGATCGGGGAGCTGCCACCGGGCGATCATCCGACGCCCAGCAGATTCATCGTGCGGAACCGGGTGATCGCGGCGCTCACACGCGGCACGGTCGTCGTCGAGGCCGCCCATCGCAGCGGCTCGCTCGTCACCGCGCGGGCGGCACAGCGGCTGGGGCGTCACACGATGGGGGTGCCCGGCCCGGCCACGAGTGGGCTCTCCGCGGGCGTGCACGAGCTTCTGCGCGGGGACGCCGTGCTGGTCACCGACGCTGCGGAGGTCGTCGAACTCGTGGGCGACATGGGAGAGCTGGCGCCCGAGCGGCGCGGCCCGGTCCTCCCCCGCGATCTGCTGGAGCCGCGGGCGCGCAGAGTCCTGGCCGCACTGCCGGGTCGCCGCGCGGCGCGGGCGGACGAGGTCGCGCGCGGTGCGCAGACCACCGAGGACGACGCGATCGCGAGACTGTACGAACTCCGCTCACTTGGCTACGTCGAACGACACGGCGACGGCTGGAAGTTGACACGCCAGGCGATGATGTCCGTTCGGGCCGGTCGGAGTCGATGCTGACCGAGCGTGTTCGGCCGTACGGGGGAACACGGACGCCCTTGTGAATTCCCCCAGTTGGGGTGTTCGGGTGATCACGTAGAGCGATCACCATGCCCCGGTGGGGCGTCCAGCGGAACGTATCTGCGTACGGCTCGTACTCCGCCCTTCGCGCACCGCGACAGCGCAGTCACGCTACGCTCACGGGGATTCCGGCACAGACCGGCACCTCGACCCCGCAACAGCACCAGAACGACATCAGACCGACACCTCCCCCCAGGCACCCCCCCACTTCACGGCAGAACGGCACAAGGCAACGAATGCCCCAGCACACCTCCGGGTCCGACCGGGCGGCGATCCCCCCAGCCGCCCGTGACGGTGGCAGCGTGCGGCCGCCCGCACCCTCGACACTCGACGAGCTGTGGCGGTCGTACAAGGCGACGGGGGACGAGCGATTGCGCGAGCAGCTGATCCTGCACTACTCGCCGCTCGTCAAGTACGTGGCGGGCCGGGTGAGCGTCGGTCTGCCGCCCAATGTGGAGCAGGCGGACTTCGTGTCGTCGGGGGTGTTCGGGCTGATCGACGCGATCGAGAAGTTCGACATCGACCGGGAGATCAAGTTCGAGACGTACGCGATCACGCGGATCCGGGGCGCGATGATCGACGAGCTGCGGGCGCTGGACTGGATTCCGCGCTCGGTGCGGCAGAAGGCGCGGAACGTGGAGCGTGCGTACGCCACGCTGGAGGCACGGTTGCGGCGGACGCCGACGGAGGCCGAGGTGGCCGTCGAGATGGGGATCGCGGTGGACGAACTCCACGCGGTCTTCAGCCAGTTGTCGCTGGCGAACGTGGTGGCGCTGGAGGAGCTGCTGCATGCCGGCGGTGAGGGCGGCGACGGGCTCAGCGTCATGGACACGCTGGAGGACACCGCCGCGGACAATCCGGTCGAGGTCGCCGAGGACCGGGAGCTGCGGAGGTTCCTGGCGCGGGCGATCAACACCTTGCCCGAGCGGGAGAAGACCGTGGTGACGCTGTACTACTACGAGGGGCTCACGCTCGCCGAGATCGGGAACGTGCTGGGTGTGACCGAGAGCCGGGTCAGCCAGATCCACACCAAGTCGGTGCTGCAGTTGCGGGCGAAGCTGGCCGGCTTCGGTCGTTGACCTGGCGGGACGTGTGTTGGGATCCGTGGAGAGACTCCCGTCGGCGGTGGCGCGTCCGTAGAGTGGTTGATGTGCCAAGGATTCGAGCGGCCTCCGTGGCCGAGCACCGGTCGATGCAGCGAGCCGCCCTGCTGGACGCGGCTCGATCCCTGTTGTCCGAGGGCGGGACGGACGCGCTGACCTTCCCGGCTCTCGCCGAGCGGACGGGGCTCGCACGGTCGTCCGTGTACGAGTACTTCCGGTCGCGGGCCGCCGTGGTCGAGGAGCTGTGCGAGGTCGACTTTCCTGTGTGGGCCGCCGACGTCTCGGCGGCGATGGAGCGCGAGTCGACGGCCGAGGGCAAGGTCGAGGCGTATGTGCGCCAGCAGCTCGCGCTCGTGGGGGACCGGCGGCATCGCGCCGTGGTGGCGATCTCCGCGAGTGAGCTGGATGCCGGGGCTCGGGAGAAGATCCGGGCGGCGCACGGTGGGCTCGTCGCGATGATCGTCGAGGCGCTGGCAGAGATGGGGCACGCGGAGCCCCGGCTGGCGGCGATGTTGCTGCAGGGGGTCGTGGATGCGGCTGTGCGGCGGATCGAGTTGGGGGCGGCGGAGGAGCCGACGGCTATCACCGAGGCGGCTGTTTCGATGGCGCTGAGGGGCGTTCGGGGCTGAAGGCCGTTCGGGGGCCGTGGGTGGGCCGGCGTCGGGGCGGGTGTCGTTTGCCCGCGCTTGCAGGGTGCCGCTTCCTGAGGGCGGGAGCCGCCCCGGTGGCACGACTGCCCGCAGCTACGCGAGCCACGCCGGAGGGGCGACCCATCCGGCCGGGGGTACCCGGTTGCGGGCATCCGGCTGTGCGCAGTCGGCCGAGGCGGCTGCCCGTCACTAGGGCAACGGCACCCCCAGCACCGGCAACAACCTCGACGGCCCCCTCCGCAGCAGTGACGGCGGCAGGAGGGACAGCGGATCCAGGTACGTCCCGCCTCTCAGCAAGCCCCAGTGCACACACGTGCCGGCGCAATGCGAGCCCTGCACCTCGACCGTGCCCAGAACCTCCCCTGCCTCCACCTCGTCACCCTTCTCCACCACCGCCCGCACCGGCTCATACGTCGTCCGCAGCGGCGGATCCCCCGTCCCCGTCAGCTCCACCGACACGACGCCCTTGCCCGCGACCCGGCCCGCGAAGGACACCCGCCCCGCCGCCACCGCCCGTACCGGCGCCCCGCCCGGGGCCGCCAGGTCCACGCCGCGGTGACCGCGGCCGTACGGCGTCGCCGGGGGTTCCCAGCCGCGTAGGACCGGGGGGTGCACACCGACGGGCCAGGCGCGGCCCACGGCCGGAACCGGTCTGTCCGTCCCGGTAGGGGCGGTCGGGGAGGCAGGGCCGGGAGCGGCCGAAGAGTCAGCCGTCGGGAACGCCTCGGCCGCGGCGTCGGCCCAGGTCAGTGGAGCCAGTACCGAGAGCGTCAGACCCAGCAGCAACGCCAGGGCAACTCGTACGCATCGCATCTCTCGCATGCCGGCAACCGTCCCGCATCCCCGCCGATCATGGCCGGGACCTGTGGATAACTCCCGGGTTGTGGACAGCGACGTCATCCGGTGCCTCGCGGGTCCCGTACACTTCTTTTGGCGATCCGGGTCACCGGGTCGACTTCGCACGCCCCGACACGGCCACCGGCAACGGCCCGTGTCAGCGCCCCTCGGTCCTTCGTGGCACGGCGCATGTGGGCGTCAGGCGCGGGAGCCGTCCGGCTTCCGCGGCACAACCGAGAAATTCAAGGAGAACGGCCATGGCCGTCGTCACGATGCGGGAGCTGCTGGAAAGCGGCGTCCACTTCGGTCACCAGACCCGTCGTTGGAACCCGAAGATGAAGCGCTTCATCTTCACGGAGCGCAACGGCATCTACATCATCGACCTGCTCCAGTCGCTGTCGTACATCGACCGCGCCTACGAGTTCGTCAAGGAGACCGTCGCCCACGGCGGCACGGTCATGTTCGTCGGCACGAAGAAGCAGGCGCAGGAGGCCATCGCCGAGCAGGCCACCCGCGTCGGCATGCCCTACGTCAACCAGCGCTGGCTGGGCGGCATGCTCACCAACTTCTCGACCGTCTACAAGCGTCTGCAGCGCCTCAAGGAGCTCGAGCAGATCGACTTCGAGGACGTCGCCGCTTCCGGTCTGACCAAGAAGGAGCTTCTCGTGCTCTCGCGCGAGAAGGCCAAGCTGGAGAAGACCCTCGGTGGTATCCGCGAGATGCAGAAGGTGCCCAGCGCCGTCTGGATCGTGGACACCAAGAAGGAGCACATCGCGGTCGGTGAGGCCCGGAAGCTCAACATCCCGGTCGTCGCGATCCTCGACACGAACTGTGACCCCGACGAGGTCGACTACAAGATCCCGGGCAACGACGACGCGATCCGCTCCGTCACCCTGCTCACCCGTGTGATCGCCGACGCGGTCGCCGAGGGCCTCATCTCCCGTTCCCGCGTCGCCACCGGTGACAAGGGCGAGAAGGCCGCGGGCGAGCCGCTCGCCGAGTGGGAGCGCGACCTGCTCGAGGGCGAGAAGAAGGCCGACGAGGCTCCTGCCGCCGCCGAGGCCCCCGCCGCTGAGGCCCCCGCCGCTGAGGCGCCCGCTGCCGAGGCTCCGGCTGCCGAGGAGGCCCCCGCCGAGGCCGCTGCCGAGGCTCCGGCTGCTGAGGCTCCGGCCGCCGAGGGCGAGCAGGCCTGACACCGTCAGCGTCAGGGTTGACGGCGGGAGCGGTACTGCATCCCACAGCGCCTCCGGCGCGGTGAAGTCCGCTCTCGCCGTTCACCTGTAGGTCAACGGAAGGTCAGTGGCCCCCGCTAATCCATGGGGGCCGCAGACCCCGTAGATCTTCGATCTTCCAGACTTCGAGAAAGATTCACAGACTCATGGCGAACTACACCGCCGCTGACGTCAAGAAGCTCCGTGAGCTCACCGGCGCCGGCATGATGGACTGCAAGAAGGCGCTGGACGAGGCCGAGGGCAACGTCGAGAAGGCCGTCGAGGCGCTCCGCATCAAGGGCCAGAAGGGCGTCGCCAAGCGCGAGGGCCGCTCCGCCGAGAACGGCGCCGTGGTCTCGATCATCGCCGACGACAACTCCTCCGGTGTCCTCGTCGAGCTGAAGTGCGAGACGGACTTCGTCGCCAAGGGTGACAAGTTCCAGGCCGTCGCCACCGCGATCGCCGAGCACGTCGCCAAGACCTCCCCGGCCGACCTCGAGGCCCTGCTCGCCTCCGAGATCGAGGCCGGCAAGACCGTCCAGGCGTTCGTGGACGAGGCCAACGCCAACCTGGGCGAGAAGATCGTCCTGGACCGCTTCGCGCAGTACGGCGACGGCTTCGTGCTCGCGTACATGCACCGCACGATGCCCGACCTGCCCCCGCAGATCGGTGTCCTCGTCGAGCTCGACAAGCCGAACGCCGAGGTCGCCAAGGGCATCGCCCAGCACATCGCCGCCTTCGCGCCGAAGTACCTCGCCAAGGAGGACGTGCCGGCCGAGGTCGTCGAGTCCGAGCGCCGCGTCGCCGAGGAGACCACCCGCGCCGAGGGCAAGCCCGAGGCCGCCCTGCCGAAGATCGTCGAGGGTCGCCTCAACGGCTTCTTCAAGGACGCCACGCTGCTCGGTCAGCCGTACGCGCTCGACAACAAGAAGTCCGTCCAGAAGATCCTGGACGAGGCCGGTGTCACCCTGAAGCGCTTCACGCGCATCAAGGTCGGCATCTGAGTCCGTGCCGCGATCGGCGCCCCGCCCCTATAAGGTCGAGGGCAGTCGTTGGCGGACGCCGTCACCGCGCACGCGCGCGTGACGGACGACAACAGATCTGACGAGGAGGCCATTGCCGCGCATGGGATGCGAAACACACCCCAACCGGCAATGGCCTTCTTCGTATGTGCACCACGTAACAAAGGCGGGATCTCGATGACCACCAAGCCCCAGAAGAGCGACGACGGCAAAGTACGCGGCCGGTACCTGCTGAAGCTGTCCGGAGAGGCCTTCTCCGGCGGCGGGGGCCTCGGCGTCGACCCCGACGTGGTGCACAAGATCGCCCGCGAGATCGCGGCCGTCGTGCGCGACGGCGCACAGGTCGCGGTCGTCATCGGCGGCGGCAACTTCTTCCGCGGTGCCGAGCTCCAGCAGCGCGGCATGGACCGGGCCCGCTCCGACTACATGGGCATGCTCGGCACCGTGATGAACTGCCTCGCCCTCCAGGACTTCCTGGAGAAGGAGGGCATCGACAGCCGGGTCCAGACGGCCATCACCATGGGCCAGGTCGCCGAGCCCTACATCCCGCTGCGGGCCGTACGGCACCTGGAGAAGGGCCGCGTGGTCATCTTCGGCGCCGGTATGGGCATGCCGTACTTCTCCACCGACACCACCGCCGCGCAGCGCGCCCTGGAGATCGACGCCGAGGCGCTGCTGATGGGCAAGAACGGTGTCGACGGGGTCTACGACTCCGACCCGAAGACCAACCCGGACGCGGTCAAGTTCGACTCCCTCGGCTACGGCGAGGTCATCACCCGGGACCTCAAGGTCGCCGACGCCACGGCGGTCACCCTGTGCCGCGACAACAAGCTCCCGATCCTCGTCTTCGAGCTTCTGGCGGAGGGCAATATCGCCCGCGCCGTCAATGGTGAGAAGATCGGCACGCTTGTGGGTGAGCAGGGCAGCCAGGGCTGACGCCCGAGAACAACCCCGTCCGGGGGACGGACGGGACGGACCCTGACCGGGGGATGGACAATGTCCTGCCGGTCGGGAACCGTGCAGGAAGAAGACGCGACGCAGCCGGCCGCCGCCCCCACCCTGGAACCGCAGCCGGGCCTTTACTCAAGACACGCAGGAGCAAGTGGTGATCGAAGAGACCCTCCTCGAGGCCGAGGAGAAGATGGAGAAGGCCGTCGTGGTCGCCAAGGAGGACTTCGCCGCGATTCGCACCGGTCGTGCGCACCCGGCGATGTTCAACAAGATCGTGGCCGACTACTACGGCGCGCCGACGCCGATCAACCAGCTGGCTTCGTTCTCCGTGCCGGAGCCGCGCATGGCGGTCGTGACCCCGTTCGACAAGACCGCGCTGCGCAACATCGAGCAGGCGATCCGGGACTCGGACCTGGGCGTCAACCCGAGCAACGACGGCAACATCATCCGAGTGGTGTTCCCCGAGCTCACCGAGGAGCGCCGCCGCGACTACATCAAGGTCGCCAAGGGCAAGGCCGAGGACTCGCGAGTGTCCATCCGCTCCGTCCGCCGCAAGGCCAAGGACGCCATCGACAAGCTGATCAAGGACGGCGAGATCGGTGAGGACGAGGGCCGCCGTGCGGAGAAGGAGCTCGACGACACCACGCACAAGTACGTCGCCCAGGTGGACGAGCTCCTGAAGCACAAGGAAGCGGAGCTGCTCGAGGTCTGATGAACGACTCTTCCTGGGGGGCGCCGCCACACACCGGGCATGCCGGACACACCGGGCAAGCCGGGTACTGGGGGACCGCCGCCGAGCGTGGACCTGCCCAGGGGGCTGCCCCGGCGGGTCCCGCGTACGATGCGCCTGAGGCGCACCAGACTCGCCCCATGCCCATCGTGCCCGACGGACCCGCTGTACCTCGATACGGCGACGACCAGGATGACGACCGGGGGGCCGCTCGGCTGAGCGGCCCCTTGTTCCGCGAACAGCAGCCGCATGCGCGGCAGTACGACACGCCGCAGGCGCGGCCCTACGAGGCGGCGCCGCAGAATCCGGAGCCCATGCCCGACGCCCCGCAGCCGGCGCCCCAGCCGCAGAAGAAGAGCGCGGGGCGCGACCTGGGTGCGGCCATAGGGGTCGGTGTCGGGCTCGGTGTGGTGATCGTCGCTTCGCTGTTCGTCGTCAAGGCCGTGTTCGTCGGCGTGGTCGCGGTCGCCGTCGTCGTGGGCCTGTGGGAGCTGACCAAGCGGCTGGAGGAGCGCAAGGGCATCAAGGCGCCCCTCGTCCCGCTCGCGCTCGGCGGTGCGGCCATGGTGGTCGCCGGGTACGTCCGGGGCGCCGAGGGCGCCTGGGTGTCGATGGCGCTGACCGCGCTGGCCGTACTGGTCTGGCGGATGACGGAACCGCCGGAGGGCTACCTCAAGGACGTCACCGCGGGCGTCTTCGCGGCGTTCTACGTGCCGTTCCTGGCGACGTTCGTCGCGATGATGCTCACCGCCGAGGACGGGGCGTTCCGCGTCCTGACCTTCCTGCTCCTGACGGTCGTCAGCGACACCGGCGCGTATGCCGTCGGCTGGCGCTTCGGCAAGCACAAGCTCGCCCCGCGCATCAGCCCCGGCAAGACCCGCGAGGGCCTGCTCGGCGCGGTGAGCTTCGCGATGGTGGCGGGCGCGCTGTGCATGCACTTCCTGATCGACGACGGCACCTGGTGGCAGGGCCTGCTGCTGGGCCTCGCGGTCGCGGCCAGCGCCACGCTGGGCGACCTCGGCGAGTCGATGATCAAGCGGGACCTGGGCATCAAGGACATGGGCACCTTGCTGCCGGGTCACGGTGGGATCATGGACCGACTGGACTCGCTGTTGCCGACGGCGCCCGTGGTGTGGCTGCTGTTGGTGCTCTTCGTGGGGTCGGGCTGACGGATCGATCAGCGCCAGGGAGCCTCCGTTCTCGTAGAGCGGGGGCTGCCTGGTGTGTGGGACGATTTCCGTGTACGCCATCGAAGGCACTCAAAGGGGGTCGTCATGACCGCCATCCGAGAAGTCATCGACGTCGACTGCACGCCGGATGAGGTCTACGCGTATGTCACCGACCCGTCCCACCTGCCGGAATGGCAGCTGAGCGCGATCTCCGCGGAGCAACTCGACGAGGGGCCCCTCCACGCCGGCTCCCGGGTGCGGGTCACCCGTCGCATCGGAAACCGCCAGATTCCGATGACCGTGCAGTTCGACGAGCTCGACCCACCGCACAGCTGGGATCTGCACGGCATCGACGGTCCCGTCAGGCCACGCACCCACGGCGAGATCGAGCCGCTCGACGACGGACGCCGCTCCCGCGTGACGATCGACATCGACTTCGAAGGGCACGGCCTCGGCAAGGTCCTGCTGCCCCTCGTCGTGCGCCCACAGGTCCGCAAGGAGCTGCCACGCGACGAGCAACTCCTCAAGGACCGGCTGGAGCGTACGACCGACTAGTCCCGCACCTACGACGCACAGACATCCCTGAGCTCCTCGGCCGCGGCGTCGATCCGGCCGGCGTCCGGGTCGGTGTCGCCGTTCAGGACGGCCTTGTTGTAGTCCTCGATCGCCCGGTTCAGGTCGTCGACGGCCTTGCCCACCCTGTCGTCGTCCGTCGTGACGTCGATCTCGTCGAGGCGCTTGCCCGTGAGGCCGTCGGCGATCACATCGGCCATCGCGTCGGCCTGATGCAGGCAGTTCAGAGACTTGTCGGCGGAGTCGCAGCCGGTGAGGAGCCCGGCGGTGAGTGCGACGGTGACCAGGGCGGTGGCGAGGACGGCGGTACGGCGTCGGTGATCGGCGGCCATGGAACGATTCCTTCCCGGAGGGCTGTGGTTGGCGCCAACGATCCCGTCGAACGGGCGACTATCACGAGGGAGCGATCTCCCCTGTCCAAAGGGGAGCGGGCTACACCATTTGGATCTGCGACACTGGTACGGCCATGCCTAAGCCCGGAGAACTGGCGTGATTCGGCGCGTGTAGACCTTTTGACCTGCGCGTTTGTCTCGCGCACGGGTTTTCTTGAGGGATGCCGGGCCGTCCCTGGGCCGTCTGGGCGTAGGGACGGCTTGAGCACGGCTGCGTGTGCTGGCGCGTTAGGTTCCAGCGTTATGGCTGGAGAGCTGAGCCATCGGCTTCCGCTCGCGGTGCAGGAACAGGTGACGATGGGCCGAGCTGCGGTAGCGACGCCCCGGACAACTTGGTGATCAGTCCCGCTTGTAGGCGCGTTTTCACTTCCGGATCTTCAACCTCGGACAAGAGCAAGATGGCTTGTTCGGTTGATCGTTCGAGACGCATGTCGTCTCGCAGTGACTCGGTCTGTCGGGTCATGTGACCGAGGGCAATATCGGCGCGGCGATGAAAGAGCTGACCAATCAAAGTCACCACGGCTCCCACGGAGCTAATCACGATGCCTAGGTACAGATCTCCCGAAGTTTCCGCGTACCAGACTGCGAGGGCCACGCCGCCCAAGAGGATCGCGGCACCGATCTTGGCGAATCTCTGGCTCGTCAGAAAGCTACTGCGAGCCTGGGTCAACCCATAGGCGTAGTACTCGATCAGCAGTTCAGCAAACCGATCATCATCGATTCTCTGCTCGGCAGCCGCCGTCGGCTTCTCAGTCTGAGCTTCCCCGTCTGTCAGGACTGCCCGGAGGCGTTGCCGTTCCTCCTGCACCTCGCCTTTGAACTGGTTGGCGGAGGTTCGCCAGGTTGCAATGGAGACTGCGAGAATGCCCAGTGTGAACCCGTTGGCCAAGATGATGTTGATGAGGTCCCAGCTAATCGACAAGATCGTGCCCCCGCCCTTCACCCAGTCTCGGCGATGCTAGCTGGTGTGAGTACAAGCGGGGGCGGTTTCATATCGCGCGCCCCATGTTCACGCAGGGGCGATAGGGCACACGATCATCGGTGGTGATCTGCCACCCCGCGAAGTAGCACGCGATTGACGGCTGTCCTGGTCCTCTCCTGACTCGACGGCATCAAATGTGCGTACACCCGCAGTGTCAGCGCCGGGTCGGTGTGCCCCAGGTACTGGCTGACGGCCTTGATGCTCTCCCCGGCGTCCAGCAGAACGGATGCGTAGAAGTGCCTCAGCGCGTGCATGCCGTGCTCGCGCGCGGACTCGTACTTGCCGTGCTCCCCTGGGGCCGGGATAAGGCCAGCCACCGCGAGTGCGGGCTTCCACTCCTGGATGTTGAAGTTGCTGCGCCACACGACCCCGCCCGCGGTGTTCGTGAACAGGAGACGGGCCGACGCCTTTGGGCCGTCCGGCTTCCGCCACGGCAGCGTGATCTCAACCGGCTTGAAGGCGTCCATGTGGACACGCAGGGCCTCAGCCACCGATGACGGCAGGGGTACGTCTCGCTCTTTGTTGCACTTCGGTGGGGCGAACACGGCTTTCCCTCGGATGAGCTTCACCTGTCGGATCACGCGCAGGATGCCGCCCTCGAAGTCGAGCGCGTCCTCAGCGAGTCCCACGATCTCGCCCTGTCGGAGTCCGCACCCTGCACCCGTGTCCACCATGGTCCGGTACCGCTCGGGGAGTGCTGCGCGAACTGTGTGAACCTGAGTGGGCAGCCATGGCACGACGCGCCGGCGCTCAACCGTCGGCGGGCGGACGGACTTTGCCGAGCATGGGTTCCGGGGCAACAGGGCATCGTCCACGGCTGCGCTCAGCACGGCTCGAACGTCGCCGTAGATGTTGCGCGCGTACGCACCGCTCACTGCGGGGTTTGCCTCCAGGGCGCTGACGAGTTCGCGGATGTGCTCGGGACGGAACGAGTCGAGCGGGCGGGTGCCGAGGACGGGGAACGCGTGCAGGCGCAACCGCTGCTCGGCCACGATTTGGCTGGACACGTCGGCGGTGTGGGCCTTGAGCCACTTCTCGGCATAGGCCTTGAAGGTGATCCGGGCAGCGCGTGGGTCGAAGTACTGCCCGCGTGACATGTCTGACGCGATGTTGTTGAGCCAGTCCTCGGCGAGGCGCTTCTGTCGGTCCTGAAAGCTCTTGGACTTCTCGGTGCCGTCGGGGCCGATGTACCGGGCGCGGTAGCGCATGCCGGTGCCGTGGCGGTTGGTTCGTACACGGCGCGGCTTGCCGGTGGGGTCAGGTTCGGTCTTGTACCAGCGGTCTTGGATGTGGCCTGCCATGTGGCGGCGGTCCTCTCGACATACAGCAGGGAGAGCCGCTGATAGCGGCTCTCCCTGCTGTCTCTGTTGGGTGTTCGGCTAGGCCGCGTCGCGGTCAGCGTTCTTGCGGCTGGTGACGTAGTCGCGTACGTCCGCCGGGTCGTAGCGGATGTACTTGCCGATGCGGAAGCCGGGCGGGCCGATGCGTTTCTTGCGCCACTGGTAGACGGTCTCTTTGGGCACCTCGAAGATCTCGGCGATGTCGTCGGCGTTGAGGTACCGGTCCGGGAGCCCGCCCCGGAGGGTGGCGCGGGGGTCGGGGTCTGTCGGCTGTGCCATAGGGACTCCAAGCGGGGAGGGCCTGGCCGCGTGTGTCCGAGGTTCGGATTTCTGCGTCATTGCGTCATCTGCGTCATTCGGGTTTCTGACCTGCGGTTTTGTGTGACGCGGCGGTTAGGGGGTGCGTCATTGGCGCGTCATGGGCTGCGTCATCGGGTGACGCAGATGACGCAGGATGACGCAGAGGTCGCCGTCTGCGTCATGCCTGTAGTCGCAGGTCAGGGGCCATTTTTCGGCCTCCATGACGCAGATGACGCAGCGTCTTCCCTCTTAGGACAAAAGAGGGGGTGTCTGTTGTGGTGCGGTGCCCCTCACAGCGTGAAGAAGGAGCCGCTGCGCGGCGCGACCTCGGGGCGGCGTTCCGCCGAACAGCAAGAGGAGCACGCCACGGGGATGGTGCTCTTCTTGCTTGTCCTGGCGAGCGCACGGCGCGGGTCAGAGCATCCGCTCTTGCTGGTGTGGGGGCGGGGTGGCCAGGCGCGTCATTTCGAGGTAGCGGCCCTCGCTGGTGCGGCCCGTGTCGATGAGGACACCGCGAGCGGCAAGCGTCGGCTGGAGGCGCTTGAGGCGGTCGGAGAGGACTTTGCCGGTGGTCGGCCACCCCTTGGGCAGGGGACGCAGCTCGTCGCCGCTGTAGAGGCGACTGAGGCAGTGCAGCCACTCGGTGGAGGTCATCCGCTGCTCGCCGCCCGGCTCGATGGTGTCGGCGTGCCGGAGGACGGTTTGCGCGAGGAGGTCGCCCTCGATGACGTCGTCATTGAGGTCGTCCAGACTGGCCCGGTATGCGGTGAGCGCTCCGAGGCCGGTTGCCGCGTCGAGCTGCGCGCACAGGTGCGCGAAGTCGGCCATCCGCAGGTCGGTGGGGGTCTCCGCTTCAACCGCGCGGACCTTGACCGTGAGGTCGAGGAGGGAGCCGAGGACGACGGGCAGAACCTCCGCGTACTCCGCCCACAGTTCGGCCTCGGTGCGCCGGACGCGGGGCCGCTCCAAACGCAGTGGCAGGAGCCGTTCTGCGAGGTCGGGCCGGATGACTCCCACGTCGATACCGGTCAGGAGCAGGGGGCGGCGGTAGCGCGCGCGGAACACGTCCCCGTCGGTGAACAGGGCACGCTTGACGTTCTCGGCTCCGGTCACGATGCAGCACATGGCGTCGGACAGGTCCGGGGTCATGTGGGAGAGGTTGTCCAGGGCGGTGACCCACCCGGCCGCAACCGCCGCGATGAGGTTCTCCTCATCCTTCGGGGCCCGGCGCAAGTCGCCGCTCATGCCCTCGATGATGCGCACGAGCATGCGGCCCCCGGTGGACTTGCCCGCGCCCTGGGGGCCGGTGAGGAATGGCGCGGGGACGGGTACGGACGGACCGAGGCAGCCGATCAGCCAGGCGATTGCCAGGCATTCGGTCTCGGCGTTGGCGAAGTTGCACAGCCGGAGCAGGAGGTCGATGCCCTTGCCGTCGGTGTCCTTGGCCGGCAGGGGCAGTTCCCCGGTGAGCTGGGTGCGCCGCCAGCACACCTCGCGCGGGTCGGGAGTAAGCACGTCCCAGCCGGTGGGGTGGATACGTACCGACTGCCCATCATTGCGGCCCAGGTCCAGCCACGTCGCCCCGTCGAAACCGGGAGCAACGCGGATGTGGACAGGCTGCACGTCCTCGGTCAACGCGAGTGCTTCGATCAAATCCAACGCCTCCTTGAGCGCGGTCCCGTTGAACACACCGCACCCGTCGCGGAAGAGGCCGACCATGAGTTCCTGGCGGTGACTGCCCGTCGTGCCCTGCGAGCGGATCGGACGGGCCACAGGGTGGCCGTTCTTCTGCGCGTACACGGTCCCATCGGCGGTGCGGAAGTACCGGAAGTGCGCCTGTGCGTAGTCGGTGATGACCTCGCGGGCGGGGTTCTTCTCGTCATCGGACATGGTCACAGCCCCAACCTGATACGGGCGTTGGTCCACGCGTCGGTGCAGTGCCGGGCCGATTCACCCTTGGCCTGAGCGGCGGTGAACAGCCGCGCGACATGGGTTTCGGTGAGGCAGCCGCACCGGCCGTGCGTGGAAAGCACGGCCAGGAACGTCCGGTAGACGGTGGTGTGCACGGCACTGGAGGCCTGCGTGATGCGCTGCTCGGCCATGGTGATGCCACGGTCCAGGTAGGTGGGAGTGCGGTGGCGGCACTCCCGCTCCCCCACCGGTGCGGGCACGGCGATGGCCTGCGGTGCCGGCCGGACCGTGGAAGGCTCCCTGACAGCCAGGACGCGCACGGCGTCCGGCAGGGCGGTCATCGTGCCGCTGCCGGGACCGAGCCAGCGGGCGTAGGCCATCGTTGACTTGATGTCGACGCCGTCGCGGACGGCGTTCACGGAGCGCATGGTGCCTCGGTAGGTCCAGTGCTGGCCCCGCGTGGTGGCCACGGTCCGGGTGGCGGGCAGGGTCTCGCGGGCCCATGCGACGGCCGCCTCGTTGTCGAGGTCGACCACGGTCAGCGCGGCGCCGCCAGGGTGGTAGGCGACGGCCGCGGCCTGCCTCCATGCCGTGGCCCATGCTGGCGAGGTGAGGACGCTCGGGTCGGTGGTGGCGGCGGCCCACGCGTGGCATGGGGCGGGGCACTGGCAGGGGCCTGCGGTCTTCATGTTCGGCCGCCCGCCGCAGGCACCGTCCGCGCACGTGCGGCAGTTCCCGAATGGGACCTTGCCTTGCCGCAGCGGCAGCGGTGGCACACCGGCCGCCGCGAGTTCGAGGGCGATGCGAAGGTGAGTGCGGGCCGTTCGGCTCTCGCCGACAACGTGCAGTTGGGGCATGCTGGAGGTCTCCTGCTCTCTTGGAGGGACTGGAGAACCGGGGCGGGCGCAGGCTTGTGGTGAGACGGCGCCCGCCTCGGGCGTAGCTACTGGTTGGCGATCCAGTGGGCGTACTGCTGCCGGACGTAGTGGCGCGGGTCGCAGATGACGGCCGTGTCGTCCAGGCTCATCAGCCGCTCGGCCGCCTCGTTTGCCACCTCGGCCGCGTCGCCGGGGATGTGGTCGGCTTCGTCGCGCAGCGCCATGCGGTCCAGCAACGCCGCTTTGCGGAGCCAGAAGTCACTCGGCAGCCGGGTGCCGAACGGCTTGTCGGTAGCCGCCTGGGCGGTCCATCCGATCTCGCTGACGATGCTCGGGGCGAGCGCGTACGCCTCTTCCGGCTTGGGCCACGGCCCGGTGTTGCTGTGGTGGTCGGCCGTGACATACAGGCGCAGCCGCTTGCCGTTGCGGGTGGGGTGCTGACGTACGGGGCCGACCGTGAAGGCCTGCGACAGGGCGTCGTTGACGCGGTCGGTGTCGGCCGGGTCGCAGATGATGCGGATCTCGAACATGGCTTCCTTTCGTCAGGCTGCGTCGAGGAAGGGCTGTTGCCAGGGCGGCAGGCTGGCCAGGACGCGGGTACGCCAGCGCATGGCGTAGTCGATGCAGTTGGCGCAGTTCTTGTGCGTGTGGCCGGGCAGCGGGGGCCGCTTGCGCGCGTGGTAGCTCCACGCGGCGGAATCGGCCGATGCGAGCAGGTGGCCGACCCGTTCCAGTCCCAGCGTCTTAAAGCCGAAGCCGTGCAGCTTCAGCCCGCGCGCGGCCATCGCGGTCACGATCGCGGCCCCCTCGCGGGTGGACTGCAAACGGCAGACTGAGCCGAGCCCGACCGTGGGTTCGCGAGTCAGATCGACCCCAGCCCGCTCGTACAACTCCGCGCACCACTCGTAGTCCGAGACCTTCCGCCCCTGAAGCACGGGAGCTATTCGCAACTCCGGGGCGAGAGAGCGCAGTTCCAGGAAGTTGGCGACGGTGCGGCGGATGTGCTCCGACACGCTGAGATGGGTGCCAACGAAGACGTTCGGACCGGCCGTGCCGCCGTGGATGATGAGGTCCTCGCACATCCAGTCCTGCGGAGCGGCCCAGTCGTAGGGGCCGACGCACTCCCATATCCGGCGCAGGTCATCGATGTACTGGCGCGGGGTGCGCGTCCAGCGGCCGTGGCGCTGGAGCTCCGAGAATCCGCCGGAGTCCACCGCGTACGGACCGCGCGCCGGATCCAGCTTGACCGCGCTGATGAAGTGCTCGGACTTCAAGAACAGCGGCACATCGGTCAGCCGGACCCAGTGGCGCTTGTGGGTGGTCAGGTAGAACCTCACCGATCCCCCTTCGGGAGCTCCGGCAGTCCCGCGGCTTCCAGCGCCTTGGGGTCGAAGCCGGGCATCGTGGCGCGGGTGACGAGAGCCTGCGCGAGCTGTTCGGCGTAGGCGGCGCCGGTGCGGGCCACTTCGATCTGTGTCGTGGAGCGGAGGGTTTCGACGCGCTCGATGTGGGCGTACTCCTCGCGCCGCTCGCTCGTCTGCCGCTCGAACGCCACGGTCTCGCGGCGGTCGGTGCGCCAGTAGCGTGCGGCGAGGGCGTAGGCGCCAGCGGTGGCGAGCGACCACAGCAGCAGCGGCAGCGAGAGACCGTCGGAGTATCCGGCCACCCCGGCGAAGGCGAGGGCACCGGAAGCGGCGAACGCGGTCCCGGCGAGGACGCTGTCTGCGGTGTGGACGCTCGCGCAGACGCCAGCGGCGGCGGCACCGAGGGAGAGCGCGGTCATCAGTACGGCGTTGCCGACGGAGTGTTCGGCGCCGTTGGCGTTCCAGATCCGGGCCAGCGCGAGCACGGTCGTGGTGGCCAGTGCGGGGGCTGCCTTGGGCAGCGCGGCGGCGACCCAGTGGCGGGCCACGATTTGTTCGTTCATGGCTGGTCTCCTAGATCTTGCCGAGGGCGTTGACGACGGCGGTGGTCAGCTCGGTCACCGGCTCGGAGGCGCCGGTGGAAGCGAGGTAGAAGCCGAACATCACGGCGACGAACGCGGAGCCGTAGCCGAGGGTGTTGGAGCGCAGCAGGAAGAACAGGACCAGGCCGAACAGGGCGACCATGGAGACGGTGATGGCCATCGGTTATCCCTTCGGGGCAGGTGTTTTGGCGGGGGTGTCGCTGCCGTCGCGGTAGACGTGCAGCCAGAGGTTGTAGAGGTGGCGGCCGACGCGTATGCGCTTGCCGTGGCCCTTGCAGCGGCGGCAGTTCTTGCCGCGCTTGATGTGGCCCTTGCGGTCGGTCTTCATCGCGAAGCCGAGGCCGCGGCACTTGCGGCAGTCGCCGTACGGGCTCGCCCTACACAGACTCACGTAACCGAGAGCGACGAAGAGCAGGCAGCCGCTAGCGAGGAGAACCAGGGTCATGGGGTGCCTTCCAGGCGGGATTTCCGGCGTTCTCGCAGGTCGCATGCTAGGTGCGAGGTTGCTGATCAGAGCCGGTTTCGGGTGCTAGTAGGGGTGCTAGGTCTAGCAGCTCAGGCTGCTAGACCTAGCACCCGTGCGCGGTCAGTCTCCGGACCGCTTTCCATCACGCAGAGTGATGGCAGTGGTGATGTCGGCGCGGGCGATACCGCGGCGGGTGGTGCCCTTGCCCTTGTCGGTGGTGCCCCACACGTCCTGCGCCGTGATGCCGTGCGGGCGCAGGTTCGTGGTCACCGTCTCGGCCTTCCAGCCGCCGTAGACCTCCGGGCGCAGCGTGGCGAGGCGGGCGGCGACCTTCTCGTTCCACACCTTCTCCTCGTCCGCGGCCACCACCTTGAGAATGTCGGCGAGCAGGTCGAACGCGGGCTCGCCGCTCTCGGGCGACTCGCCGATGGCGTGGCCGGTGATGTTGCCGTACGCCTCGCGCATCGTGCGGGCACGGGCTACCACCTGTTCGGCGCCGACCGCGTCGACGAACGCGCTCGCGACGATGCGCGGGTCGTCGCCCTCACCGGCCATCCAGCAAATCCCGCGGTCGGAGCGGGAGAACATGGTGGCCCGGTATCCGGCCTTGTACATCGACGTGCCGAGCACCATGTCGTTGGCGGGCTGGCCCATGACCTTCAGGCAGAACCGCAGCACGGCGTTGGCTGAGATGCCGGTGGGCAGCGACTTGGCGTCCGGGCGCTGCGTGCCGAACAGCGTCACCATGCCCAGCGCCGGACCGCGCTTGCCCAGGTCAGTGGCGATCTCTTCGATCTCGGCGCCGTACTTCTCGTGCTCGAAGGGGACCTGGCACTCATCGAATCCGGCGACGATCGGGTGCAGCCCAAGGGACTTGTCGTTGGCCAGCTCGGGCGTGACCTTGGACTCCGGGCAGCGCGAGCGAGGCAGGGACTTGATGACCTTCGCCCGCCGGCGCAGCTCTGCCCGCAGCTCCCGCAGCGATTCGAGGACGTAGAGGATGTCCTCGTCCTCGTCTCCGGCCCGGTAGCGGTGGCAGACCGGCTCCAGGGCGCCGAAGTCGCCGGTGCCCTTGAAGTCGAACGCGTACAGCTCCGAGCGCGGATCCAGCGCGGCGATGAGCAGGAACAGCCGCATCAGGAACGTCTTGCCCATACGCGGAATGGAGCCGACCACCACGCTCGCGAACATCAAGGTCACGGCGACGTCGGCCATGCGCTGGTCGTTGCCGAACACCACCGGCTTGAACAGGTCCACCTGTCCCGACTTCAGCAGCGGCCAAGCGGGCTTGGTGGTCTCGTTCATGGGCTTGTCGCCCACCCACAGGATCAGCCGCCCTTCGTGCTCCGTCGGGTCGGCCGAGGGCCACACACAGCCGACCTTGCGGCGCAGCCCGGACGCCAGCGGCTTACGGGCCTCCATGATGTCCTCCGGGGTCACACCCCAGGGAAGGTCAAGGTCGGCGCGGTAGCCGGGACCGTCCCGGGTGATCTCGGAGGTGAAGCGCATCCCGTTCATGTCGCCGCCCTTCTTGATGGCGGCCGTCAGCTTCGGGTTGCCGATGTTGTCCAGCGCGCGCAGCACGATCGGACCGGTGAGCTTCTGGATCTCGGTCTTCAGCACCGCGGGCCCGATCACGGGATGGTCCTGCGGGGAGCCCCAGAACCCGCAGGCCAGCACCGCGGCCGAGGCCATCACCCCCAGCCAGGCCGGGGCCATCACGTACAGGGTCAGCGCGAACGCAGCACCGAAGACGAGCGCCACGGTCGACACCAGCACGCGCAGCCGCACCCGCCCGTCACGCTGCCGCGACAGCTTCAGGTACTCAGCGGTGTTCTCCCGGCGCACCTCGTACTCGCGCAGCGGAGCACCCTCGGCGTCCCACACCCACTGGTTGGTGTCCCGCACAAAGCGGGCCGCACCGCGCGGCGCGTTCAACGTGAGCTGGAAGACGTACCAGGGGGTGCGGATGCCGTGGAAGGCGGTGGCATAGAAGGCGTTGCCGGTCGCCCGCTGGGCAGTCGAGACGAACCCCGGCTTGGAGGTCAGCCACGTCGGCAGGATCGGCCGACGCTTGTAGGTGGTGATACCCGGCGCCGGAAGGTCGGGCCGGTCGACCGGTCGGGCGACCGAGTCGGCCGACTCCTCATCCTCCGGGTCGGCCGACTCGGAACCCGACTCAGTCGGGCGGGAGTCGGGCACCGGGTCGGGAGTCGGGGCGGCCGACCCGGTGCGGGCGGATCGGGCCTTGTCGAGGTCGACTACCTCGGCGCCGGAGTCGGCCATCTCGGCTTCGAGCCGGTTGAACAGTTCGTTGTCGTCGGGCTGGTTCACTTGAGCAGTTCCTTCCCATGGGAGGAAAGGCGGGGTCCGGCCGTCGCTGTAGGAGGTGAGCGGACGGGCCCCGCCGGATCGTGAGGGGGATGTCAGGGGGTGGTGTGGGCGCGTGTCGTCCGCGCGGTCACCACCAGCGGGACGGCTTCTTGGGCACGATGTAGGGGCAGCCGTTGACCATGTGGTCCACGCACTGCGGGCAGTCCTGTCGGGGGCGGAGGTGGCGGTGTGCGCGCCGATCGTGGGCGTGCTGCCAGCACTGCGGGCACTCGCCAGGAGGCGTGTCCTTGACGGGCATGGTCACCACCACCCCGAGGACTTCTTGGCCGCCTTGGCGGAGGCGGCCTCGTTCACGACCCGCTGCCGCTCGGTCTGCAGGGCGGTGAGTTCCGACTTCAGTCGGGTCTGGACCGAAGCCCACAGCGTCTCCAACTTGCGGTCGGCGCGGCCGGTGCTCTTGCCCCGCACGACCTTGTACGAGCCACCGGCCAGAGCCCTGAGCACCGCCCGCCGCTCCTGTCCGGTCAGCGGCCACATCTCTTGCTTGCGGACCGCTTCGAGCTTGCGTTCCGTCTGCCGGATCTCGCGGTCCAGGCGGCTGGTGTTGGGCTTGGCCATGGTCAACCTTTCCTCGGGGTGTCGTGGACGGGAGCGGGGGTGGAGGTGTCGGGGAAGGCGCAGGGCACGCACATACCGAGCGAGGTCGGGATGACGTATCCCGCGTCGGTGCGGCAGGTCGGGCAGGTGCGGCGGGCGCACATCGCCTTGGCGAGCGCAGCCCGCTTGCCGGGCGTCATCGGCCGCACGGGCTTGGCGCGGTCGACGCGGTAGAGGTAGGCGACCAGCGGGCCGCGCCGGTAGCGCGGGCGCAGCACCTGAGCCGCGATCGGCTGACCGCCCGGACGCAATCCGCGGGCACGCAGTTGGCGGCGCGTGGCAAGCCCGTCGGGGGCATAGCGCCACGGGTAGGTGGGGATGCCGAACTGGCTGCCTGCGGGGTCGTAGCACTTGGTGAATGCCGCGGGCATCAGGCGGCCTCAGCCTCGGTCGCCTCGCCTTCCGCGCCGTCCACGGAGTGCAGCGGGCGGCCGTCGGCGCGCTCGGCCTTCAACGCTTCGCGCAGTGCACGGGCGTTGGTTGCCGAGCAGTGCACTGCGGTGCGGATGCGGTCCGCGGTCAACTCCGCCTCGGTCCACTGCGCGGTGGCCGTGCGCGCCTCGGTCAGCAGCTCCTCGAAGGTGCGCTGTGCCTTCGGCTTGGCCTTGTTGGTGGGCTGCCGGCGGGGGCGCGGCTTGGAGTCGGCCGGTGGTGCCGGCGGCTTTGCCGGGGCGGGGGTGGTCTCTTCGGTGGCGGGGGCGAGGTCGCCCATGCGCAGCATCACGCGCTCGCGCCGCGGGGTCTTCCAGCGCCACGTCCAGCCGTAGCGCTCGTGCAGGTCCGCACGGGCCAACAGCCGCTCGCGCTCGCAGGCGAGCGCCACGCCGTAGGAGGTGACCTCCCACAGCGTCATGCGCCGCCACAGCGCGAACGTCGACAGCGGGGCGAGCAGCCAGCGGGACCAGCGGATCTTCTCCATGCGGCGGCCGGTGGCGGCGCCGATGCGGACGGCGTAGATGTGCGCGCCGATCTCGGAGAACACCACCCACAGCAGCGGCATGGTGCCGTGCGCGACCTTGGCCCACACGCCGTGTCCGGCGGCGACGTTCAGCCCGCAGGTGACCAGGGTGAGCACCCAGGGCACGAACCGCACCCACGCCAGCGCCATATCCATACGGATCAGCAGCAGGTTGGCGACTGTGAACACGGGAATGGCCACGTCGATCCCGACCGGCAGCATCCACGGCTCACCGAACCCCCAGCGAGCCGCAGCAGCGGACACGGCGTCGAAGGAGGCGATCAGGCCGAGCGCGCCGACTCCGGCCGCGGCGAGCGCGCCGACTCCGGCGAGCCCCATCTCCGGGCGGGTCAGCGGCGGCACCTTAGCCGCAGGGATCGGGGTTTCGGGGTTCATACCGCGGCCTCCGTTCCGCCGGTGCTGCCGAGTCGTCCGGCGCGGCGGCCGGTGACCGTCGCACACTGGGGGGTCAGGTCGTTGGTGATCTGCCAGGGGATCCCGGCGCGCTTGGCGGCGTACATCTGCTCATCCGCCCGCCGCAGCACCTGGGACAGGTCCACCACCCCGGCACGCGGGTCGACGTCGACCGCGCCGATGGAGGCACCCACCGCAACGCGCAGACCGCCGATATCGATCGGCTGAGTCAGCGCGTGGGTCAACTCCGTCAGCGCCCACTCCAGTTCGGCGCGAGACCGGTGAGAGGCGACAGCAGCGAACTCGTCCCCACCCAGGCGTCCGACGGTGGCATCGTTGATGCACGCCCACTCGGCAAGCCGCCGGCCGGTCGCGCGAAGGACCACGTCCCCGGCGGCGTGCCCGTGGTCGTCGTTGACCTCCTTGAACCTGTTGAGGTCCAGCAGGTAGACCGCGCTGCGGGGCGTCGACAGGCGCTTGCGGGCCCGCTCCTCGAACGCGTCGCGGGTCCACAGCCCGGTGAGCGGGTCACGACGGGCAGCCTCGACACGGCGGCGCAGGCGCAGCGCGTGCAGCGACCATCCGGCCAGTAACGGCAGACCGGCCGCAGCGGCAAACAGCAGCTCACTCATGCCGCAACCCCCTTGCGTGCCGTGCGACGGCGAGCGGGGCGGACCAGGGGGATGACGTCGAACAGGTCCGGGTTCTCCTCGATGACCTGCGCGGCCATGCGGACCAGGTCGTCGGGCATCTCGGGGTTGTCGGCGAGGATGTCGCGCGCCGCGTCCTCGCGGGCCGCGCGCTCTTCGTCCGTCTCGCCGTCCACCCCGAGCCACAGCTCAACCGGGGTGCCGAGCGCCAGTTCCGCGAAGTCCTCGACAGAGACGGCCTGTTGGCGGCCGATGTACGCACGCATGAAAGCTCCTGAAGTGGGAGGGACTGGAGGCCGGAGCAGTCGCAGGCGTGTTGGTGAGACGGCGACTGATCCGGAGGAACCCGAGCCGCGAGCGCGGCAGGGGGAAGTGCCCCGGGCCGGATTCGATCCGGCGCCCTCACGGCGAGATGCCGGGGCGGTGATGCAGGGTCAGACGGTGGCGACGATGAGCGCGGCGACCAGCAGCCACAGGTGGTGGAATGACTGGTCAAGCGCGTAGGTGCCGGTACCGATGTGCGGGTTGTCGTCCCGGCCGGCGCGCGGGGCCCCGAGCCGGTAGAACTCGGCCTTGCCGGTCACCTTCGCCAGCCACGCCAGCGTGCTGCGGCGATCCGCCCACCAGTGCGTGACCGCGTCGACGCCGAGCCCGGCGAGGATGCCGAGCAGGGACAGGTGGAGGTTCAGCAGCCAGGCGACCGGCAGCAGGATGGCAACCTTGGTGAGCGTCAGGGTGGCGACGTGCCGGGCGTCCGCGAGGCGGCCGACCCAGCCGGGACGGCCCTTGTGCGCGGACTGGTGGGAGGTCTGCACCCAGTGATCACCCACGCTGTGGGCGATGAACACGGCGGGGAAGGTGGCAGCGGTCACGGCGGTCACCGGTTCTCGTCGCGGGACTGAACGAGCTGAATGGTCAGCCGCGCGAAGTGCGCGACACCGTCGAAGTCCGCGAACGTCACGCCGTGGATCTCGGCCGCCTGGACCATGTCCCGCAGGACCGAGGCCGCGTCGGCCTTCTGGCCGGCGGTCGGACGGTGGCTAGGGGCGAACTCCATCGCGGCCGACGCAATGCGCTGACCGATGTCGTTCAGGTCGTTCTGGTTCACTACTGGCTCCTCAGACGGAGGGATACGAACCCGGAGCAGCCGCAGGCATGTGCGGTGAGACGGCGACTGCTCCGGACTGTGGACACCGGCGAACTCCGGCTCCCCTCAACCCCGCCCGTACGAGACGCTCCGCAGAGCTCCCGGACGGGCGGGGCGAGCAACCGGCGCGGCGCTAGCCGCCGCGATTCGGTAGAAGGTGACCGGTTGCCCGCAGCACTCCGAGGTGCTCACGGGCGGTGGGATGGAGCGGCGCCGCCGTGCCGGTCGATCACGGCCGCGCCCATCGCTTTCGTCGATTCACTGCCACTCCTTCAGGCCGCTGATCAGGGGATATGCACTGCAAGGGGGAACTTGTCCCCACTCTCCGGCCGTTGCTCGCGGTCGCCGGGCCACCTCGCCAGTACGGGCCGAAACCCTGTTCTGCCTGGCCTTTAGCGGGATTGCAGCGTCCCCGCCCTCTGCTGATGCAGTACCTGTTTTACAGGTACTGCATAGGGGTTCGTCAAGTGTGGAGCTGGAGCTTCTTGGCTTCGCGCCGGGACTTCTTGGCGCACCATCAGAATCGCTGCAGGTCAGGGGTGTTGGTTACCCCACCCGTGGACAGCTTTGGTTGATCTCGTTACCTTCAAGAGGTCCCACGAGCGCCAGAGAGGTCCCAAGACATCCCACGGGGAGTGCAGATGTCCAACGAGCGGTTGCGGTCAGCCCTCTTGGCTCAGGGCATGTCGGTGCAGCAATTGGCCGACGCCCTCGGCATCAACGCGAAGACAGTCGAACGCTGGATCACGCAGGGGAAGGTTCCGTACCGGCGCCACCAGTACGCCACGGCGTCACTGCTCAAGGTCGACGTGACGACCCTGTGGGACGACTCCCGCGCGGTTGAGAGCGCCGCGGATCTCAGCAAAGCCGAGATCGTCACGGTCTACCCGCACCGGCATATGGTGCCGCCCGATCTGTGGCGTGAGATGTACGGCCGCGCGACGGGGCGCATCGACGTCCTGGTCTACGCGGGGCTATGGCTGTCGGAGGATCCCAAGTTCCTTGATCTCCTCAAGGAGAAGGTTCGAGGGCACACCCAAGTGCGGATCCTGCTCGGGGACCCCGACTGTGCAGCCGTTCAACAGCGAGGCATAGACGAAGGCCATCGGATCATGGACGGCAAGATCCGCAATGCCCTGACGAACTACCGCCCGCTCTTCGCGAGTCATCCCGAGATCGGGTTCCGGTTGCATGACGCGACCCTCTACAACTCGCTCTTCCGGGCGGACGACGAGATGTTGGTGAACACCCACGTCTACGGCATCGGCGCGTACATGGCCCCCGTCCTGCATCTGCGGCGACTGCCCGGGGGCGGGCTCTTCGACACCTATGCGAATAGCATCGAACAGACCTGGGGAGGCGCGCGCCAGGTGGCAGAACGCGACATCACGGGAGCTTGAGCATGGGCCGCATCGACTACCTTCACGATCCCGATGCCCCGCCGGCCAACTCGGTCGTGCCATCCGTCGTGGCGTTCGTCCAGAACGACGCCGGGCAAGTGCTCATGATCCAGCGCTCCGACAACGGCCGGTGGGCACTGCCCGGCGGCGGACACGATGTCGGCGAGTCCATCAGTGACACCGTCGTACGTGAGGTGTGGGAAGAGACCGGCATCAAGGCCGAGGTCATCGACATGTCCGGGATCTACACCGACCCCGGGCACGTGATGCTCTACGACGACGGCGAGGCGCGGCAGCAGTTCAGCATCTGCTTCCGTGCACGGCCGATCGGTGGGGATGTCCGTACGAGCAATGAGACGACGCAGGTCCGCTGGGTCGCCCCAGCGGACCTGTCGGAACTCGACATCCACCCCACCATGCGGCTCAGGATTGAGCACGCAATGGACCGGACGCGGTCTGCGCCTTACATCGGCTGACGCTTGGCGCTAGCCATCCGCTCAAGTACGCGCGCCGCGCTGGCCAGGATCTCCGGCTCAGCGCGGCGGATGAACGTGCCGATGAGGCTGTCCGGCCCGTAGCGTCCCGCGATCTCGTTCACTCGGTCCACGGGGTTCGTGGGCGTGCCGTCTGGCGTGGTGTTCATGTCGCAGTAGCAGAGAGCGTCATTGAGGTCGGCGCTCCCACGCGGGAACTCGCTCTCCAGCTCTTCGCGGAGTCCTCGCGCCTCCGCTTCCATCCATGCGCACGAGTGGTGCGCCACCAGGTGCACAACCCGCTCGTCGGCGTGAGCCACGTCCCGGAGGTACCGGGCCCCGTCCAGCGGGTGGAAGCCGGTCTTGGCGAGATCGGGCGAGTAGCCGATGTCATGGAGCACCGCGGCTGCCTCCAGCAGCTCGGCGTCGGCACCGAGGATGGGCGCGATGGTCCGTGCCCGCTCCGCCACCCCCACCGAGTGCTTCCACCTGCGAGGCAGTGGGTCAGCGAGCAGCGATTCGGCGAGGGGGTATGCCCACTCGGCCAGTCCCGTGGTGCTCAAGGTTAGGAACGCTCCTCTCGGTCTGGCAGAGCCAGCACCGTCCGTGGTTTCCCTTGATGGCTCGCAGAAAGCAGTCCGGCGGCTTCCAGCTTGTCCAGGGCCTTGCTCACTGTGGGCCGCGAGCTGTCGAACCGCACGGCCAGTGCGGAAGCGCTGGGGAACAGCGCTCCGACCTCAAGCCCGTCAGTCGTGATCACTTCAGCGATCCGATCTGCCAGGGGGCGGCGGTCCGCTCGCCGGTCCGACCTGATCACCCTCCACCGGCCACCGGGCACCGGCTCTGCGATGCCCTGCTCCTGGAGAGCACCGAATGTCCGAAGCGCGACGCCCCGCGAGATTCCGTGATCACGCATGAGCTCTGCGGCCGACGGTAGCTCCGTCATCTCGGGGTCCGACTCGATCTTGACTCGAACCGCATCCGCGATCTTCAGGAAGGTTCCCCGAGGGCTCGCCTGCTGTGACACTCACTCTCCCTCTCTCCGCCTAGCCTTCGTCAGGGTTAAGCCTCCCACGCTGACTACGCACGGAAGGCAAGAGCGTGCAACCGCGTACCCCGGTACAGGCATGTATCGGGCATGAAGACTCCGCGCCTGATCCATCGAATTCGCTCCGTGCGGGCGCGCCGCCGGGTCGCACGGCGGCTGATGCCCCTTGAACGGCGCCGGGCTAAGGTCCGGCAGAGAGCATGGGTTAGCCGATGGGGCACAGCCGCGCTCATCGCGGTCGGGGCGCTGGCCTTGCTCGCCGGTCTGCCATGGCTGGTGTGGCGAGGGCCCTATGTGATCGACGCGATGTACCTCGACCGCAAGGGTCTGGCCGATGGATCGGCCGCCTTGGTCACGGGCCTGCGCACCGCAGTGGTAGCGGTCGTGGCTGCCCTCGGTGCCGGTATCGCCCTGCTCTATACGGCCCGCACTTACCGTCTCACCCGGCGGGGCCAGATCACGGAACGCTTCACCAAAGCCTTGGAGCGGCTCGGCTCGGATCAGCAATACGTACGCATCGGCGGCATCCTCGGCCTTGAACAGATCGTCCGGGACGCACCCGAGCAGGCCGCTACCGACGCCGCCCGTGTCCTGGGTCACTTCATTCGCGACCGTGCCCCAATGGCGGCCGCCGCCCAGGAACTCCTCGGCGAAGAGAACAGACCTACGTCGACGCTGCCGCACGAATTGGCGGCGGACGTGCAGGTAGCCCTTACGGCCCTCACTCGAGCGGAATCGCGCACCCACGTCGACCCTCGAGAAGTCCTCGACCTGCATGACCTCCATCTCGCCGGCGCAACACTCAACCAAGCAGACCTCACGGAGGCCAACCTGTCCGGGGCGACGCTCGCAGGGGCCAACCTTGTCGGGGCGACGCTTGCAAGGGCCAACCTGCGCGAGGCGGATCTCGTCAGGGCGTACCTGCCCGAGGCAACGCTCACCCGGGCAGACCTGCACAGAGCGAAGCTCAGTGGAGCCGACCTCTTTGGGGCAAAGCTCAACGAAGTCGACCTGTCCGACGCGTCGATCAATGAGGTCAACGCGGCCGACGCGAACCTGAGCGGGGCCAATCTGTCCGGGGCGATGCTTGAAGGTGCCAACCTATCTGACGCCAACCTGTCCGGGGCGGAACTCACCTGGGCAAAGCTGCATAGGGCCATGCTCAGCGGGGCCAACTTGTCTGACGCGAACCTGATCGAAGCCGACCTGTCCGAGGCGATGCTCAGCCGGGCGGACCTGTCGGGAGCAACGCTCACTCGGGCAGACCTGCGCGGGGCCGACCTATCGCACGTTCGAGTTCTCACTGAGCGACTGATTGAAGCGCAAACTGATGAGGAGACGATCCTCCCTCCCGAGCAACAGCCAGCCGGACCATGAGGCGCTCTCCGAAAATGATCGCTCTGGGCGGCCGCCCAGGGGGAAGCACGAGCGTGTTGACCTGTGATGACCTTCAAAGAAGCCCAAGACAGCCGGGCCGTCTGTGGGCCGTCCGAGGGCGATCAGCGACGACCAACAACGACCGTCAACGACCACCCCCGAAGTCGACGGCCGCAGGTCACCCGATTCGATCTGCGACACTGGTACGGCCATGCCTAAGCCCGGAGAACTCACATTCGTCGCCCCCCGCGGAGCCAAGAAGCCGCCGCGGCACCTTGCCGATCTCACGCCTGGTGAGCGTAAGGACGTCGTCGCCGCGATCGGCGAGAAGCCGTTTCGTGCCAAGCAGCTCTCGCAGCACTACTTCGCGCGGTATACGCACGACCCGGAGCAGTGGACCGACATCCCTGCCGGGTCGCGTGCCAAGCTGCGGGAGGAGCTCTTCCCGGAGCTCATGACCGTCGTACGGCATCTGTCGACCGACCAGGGCGACACGCGCAAGACGCTGTGGCGGCTGTTCGACGGGACGCTCGTCGAGTCGGTGCTGATGCGGTATCCGGACCGGGTGACCATGTGCATCAGCTCGCAGGCGGGGTGCGGGATGAACTGCCCGTTCTGTGCGACCGGGCAGGCGGGGCTCGACCGGAATCTGTCGACCGCCGAGATCGTCCACCAGATCGTGGACGGGATGCGGGCGCTGAGGGATGGGGACGTGCCCGGTGGGCCCGCTCGGCTGTCCAACATCGTCTTCATGGGCATGGGTGAGCCGCTCGCCAACTACAACCGGGTCGTGGGCTCCATTCGGCGGCTCACCGATCCGGAGCCGGACGGGCTCGGGCTGTCCCAGCGCGGGATCACCGTCTCGACCGTCGGCCTCGTCCCGGCCATCCACCGGTTCGCCGACGAGGGCTTCAAGTGCCGGCTCGCCATCTCTCTGCACGCCCCCGACGACGAGCTGCGTGACACCCTCGTGCCCGTCAACACGCGGTGGAAGGTGCGGGAAGTCCTCGAGGCCGGATTCGAGTACGTCGAGAAGTCGGGCCGTCGGCTGTCCATCGAGTACGCGCTCATCCGGGACATCAACGACCAGGCCTGGCGTGGTGACCGGCTCGGGCGGCTGCTCAAGGGCAAGCCCGTGCACGTCAATCTCATTCCGCTGAACCCGACTCCCGGGTCGAAGTGGACCGCCTCCCGGCCCGAGGACGAGAAAGCGTTCGTCGAGGCCATCGCCGCGCACGGTGTGCCGGTGACGATCCGGGACACCCGTGGTCAGGAGATCGACGGGGCCTGCGGTCAGCTCGCGGCCACCGAGCGGTAATCTGGGCGCGTACACCCGTACGTACATCTGCATATTCCGACAGGGGAGCGCCACAGCGCTGAGAGTGCGGCAATCAGGCCCGCAGACCCTCTGAACCTCGCCCAGGTCATTCTGGGTAGGAAGTTCGGTCATCACTCAAGCTGTTGCGCCCTGCCCAGGAGCCGAAAGGGACTCCTGGGCGGGGCCGCGTCTCTTCCTGGTCAACCCCAGGAGGAATTCAGTGAGCACCACCAAGAAGTGGGCGGCCGTGGCCGCCGGGCTCGGCCTTGTCACGCTGTCCGCGTGTGGATCGTCGTCCGGCGACGAGGGCTCCGCCGGCGGGTCCAAGACCGTGACGCTCGTCAGTCACGACTCGTTCGCCGTCTCGAAGAACGTCCTCGCCGCGTTCGAGAAGCAGTCCGGCTACCAGGTCAAGGTCCTGGAGGACGGCGACGCCGGGCAGGCCGTCAACAAGGCCATCCTCACCAAGGACAACCCGCAGGGCGATGTCTTCTTCGGCGTCGACAACACCCTGCTCTCGCGGGCGCTCGACAACGGACTGTTCCAGTCGTACGAGCCCAAGGGCTCCGACCTGATCCTGCCCGAGTACCGGGTCGACCAGGACAAGCACCGGGTCACTCCCGTCGACACCGGCGACATCTGCGTCAACTACGACAAGGCGTACTTCAGCGAGCACAAGCTGACCCCGCCCAACTCGTTCGACGATCTGATCAAGCCTGCCTACAAGGACCTCCTCGTCACCGAGAACGCCTCCACCTCCTCGCCCGGGCTCGGCTTCCTGCTCGGCACCGCCGCCCAGTACGGCGACGACGGATGGCAGGACTACTGGAAGAAGCTGAAGGCCAACGGCGTCAAGGTCGTCGACGGCTGGGAGCAGGCCTACAACGAGGAGTTCTCCGGCTCGGCCGGCGGTAAGAAGGCCAAGGCCGACCGGCCGCTCGTCGTGTCGTACGCCTCCTCGCCGCCCGCCGAGGTGATCTACGCCGATCCGAAGCCGACCACCGCGCCGACGGGTGTCGCGACCGGTACGTGCTTCCGGCAGGTCGAGTACGCCGGGCTGCTCGCCGACGCCGAGAACACCGAGGGCGGCAAGGCGCTCCTCGACTTCCTGCTCACCAAGACGTTCCAGGACGACATGCCGCTCAACATGTTCGTCTACCCGGTGCGCGAGGATGCGCAGGTGCCCGAGGAGTTCGTGAAGTACGGTCCGCAGGCCAAGGACCCCGAGACCATGGACCCGGCGAAGATCGCCGCCAACCGTGACGACTGGGTCAAGTCGTGGACCTCGCTCGTACTGAAGTAGCCCCGAGCGAGGGCCGTCGGAAGGCTTTCAAGGGCGGAGCGGCGCGGCTCGGCCTCGTCGCCGTGCCCGTCGCGTTCTTCGCGGTCTTCTTCGCCTACCCCGTCGCCGCGATCGTCGCGCGCGGTCTGAAGGTCGACGGGGTATGGCAGTTCGGGCGTATCGCGGACGTGCTGGGGCAGTCCGACATCCGGCACGTCCTGTGGTTCACCACCTGGCAGGCGCTCGCCTCCACCGCGCTGACCCTGCTGATCGCGCTGCCGGGCGCCTATGTCTTCGCCCGCTTCGATTTCCCCGGCAAGCAGATCCTGCGGGCCGTGGTGACCGTCCCGTTCGTGCTGCCGACCGTCGTCGTCGGTACGGCGTTCCTCGCGCTCGTCGGCCGGGGCGGACTCCTCGACGAGCTGTGGGGCGTACGCCTCGACACCACCGTGTGGGCCATCCTGCTCGCGCACGTCTTCTTCAACTACGCCGTCGTCGTGCGGACGGTCGGTGGGCTGTGGTCCCAGCTCGACCCGCGGCAGGAGGAGGCCGCGCGGATGCTGGGGGCGTCGCCGCTGAAGGCCTGGCGGCAGGTCACCCTCCCTGCCCTCGCGCCTGCCGTGGCCGCCGCCGCGCTCATGGTCTTCCTGTTCACCTTCACCTCCTTCGGTGTGGTGCAGATCCTCGGCGGCCCGACCTTCTCGACCCTCGAAGTGGAGATCTACCGGCAGACGTCCGAGATCTTCGACCTGTCCACGGCCGCCGTCCTGACGATCATCCAGTTCCTGGCGGTGGCCGGCATCCTCGCCGTGCACGCCTGGACGGTACGGCGCCGGGAGAGCGCCCTGCGCCTGGTGGACGCGTCGGTGACCGCGAGGCGGCCGCGCGGTGCGGGTCAGTGGGCGCTGCTGGCCGGTGTCCTGGCCGTCATCGTCGTACTCCTGCTGCTGCCGCTGGCCGTGCTGGTGCAGCGGTCGCTCGACGCCCCCGACTTCGGCTACTACCGGGCGCTGACCAGCGCAGACGGCGGCGTCTTCCTCGTCGCGCCGATCGAGGCGATCGGCAATTCGCTGCAGTACGCCGTCGTCGCCACCCTCATCGCCGTGCTGATCGGCGGTCTGGCCGCGGCGGCGCTGACCCGACGTGACGCGGGCCGGTTCGTACGGGGCTTCGACGCGCTGCTGATGCTGCCGCTCGGGGTGTCCGCGGTGACCGTCGGCTTCGGGTTCCTGATCGCCCTGGACGAGCCGCCGCTGGACCTGCGCAGCACCTGGATCCTGGTGCCGCTGGCCCAGGCGCTGGTCGGGGTGCCCTTCGTCGTACGGACCATGCTGCCCGTGCTGCGGGCCGTGGACCGGCGGCTGCGCGAGGCGGCCTCGGTGCTGGGGGCCTCGCCCTGGCGGGTCTGGCGTGAGGTGGATCTGCCGATGGTGCGGCGGGCTCTGCTGATCGCGGCCGGGTTCGCCTTCGCGGTGTCGCTCGGGGAGTTCGGGGCGACGGTGTTCATCGCGCGGCCCGACAATCCGACGCTGCCGGTCGCCGTGGCCCGGTTGCTGGGGCGGGCCGGCGAGCTCAACTACGGCCAGGCGATGGCCCTTTCGACGGTACTGATGGTGGTGTGCGCGGTGGCGCTGCTGGTGCTGGAGCGGCTTCGTACGGATCGGACGGGGGAGTTCTAGATGAGTTTGCTGAGCCTCGGCGGTGCGACCGTAAGGTTCGGTGGCCGCGCCGTGCTCGACGGCGTCGACCTCGATGTCGCCGAGCGCGAGATCGTGTGCGTGCTCGGGCCGAGCGGCAGCGGCAAGTCGACGCTGCTGCGGGCGGTGGCCGGGCTGCAACCCCTCGATGCGGGGACGGTGTCGCTCGACGGACGGGACCAGGCAGGGGTGCCCGCGCACAAGCGGGGCGTCGGCCTGATGTTCCAGGACCATCAGCTGTTCCCGCAGCGCGACGTCGGCGGCAACGTGGCCTTCGGGGCGCGGATGCACGGCGCCTCGAAGGGCGAACAGAGCGAGCGGGTACGGGAGTTGCTCGACCTCGTCGGACTGCCGGGCGCCGCCCGCCGTGCCGTCGCCTCGCTCTCCGGCGGGGAGCAGCAGCGGGTGGCGCTGGCCCGCGCGCTCGCGCCCCGGCCGCGGCTGCTGATGCTGGACGAGCCGCTGGGCCAGCTCGACCGTTCACTGAGGGAGCGGCTCGTAGTCGAACTCCGGGAACTGTTCGGGCGGTTGGGCACCACCGTGCTGGCCGTGACGCACGACCAGGGCGAGGCGTTCGCGCTCGCCGACCGGGTCGTGGTGATGCGGGACGGGCGGATCGCCCAGACCGGAACGCCGCTGGACGTGTGGCAGCGGCCCGTGGACGAGTTCGTGGCGCGCTTCCTCGGGTTCGACAACGTGGTCGAGGGCACGGTCGCCGGGGAGGCCGCCGATACGCCCTGGGGCAAGCTGCCGGTGGGCGAGGGCGCCGTGCAGGGAACCCGGACGCTCCTCGTCCGGCCGGCCGGCGTGCGGCTGGTGGCCCCCGACGCCGGGCTGCGCTGCACGGTCGTGGCGCGGACGTTCAAGGGCACGCATGTCGCCGTGCGCCTCCAGCCGGAGGACGCGCCGCGCCTGGAGGCGGCGTGTGCGCTGAGGGACGCGCCGGAGGTCGGGGACACGGTCGGGGTGGAGTTCGACGCGGCGGAAATTGTCGTGCTCGGCTGATCGCCCGGCCCATAGGGTGCGAGCCATGACGCTGCTCGCACATGATCGCTACTGCGACGAAATCGCCCACCAGGTCGGCCTGTTGAGGGCCGTGGTGACCTCCGGTGCCGACCTGTCGGCCACCGTGCCGACCTGCCCGGACTGGACGCTGGAACAGCTCGTACGGCACACGGGCGGCGCCCTGCGCTGGGTGGAGCTGATGGTGCGGACGCGGGCGCAGGAGGAGATCCCGGAGGAGCGGGTGCCGGGGGCCGAGGGCCCCGAGGGCGAGGGCGACCCCGCCGCCCTGGACGCCTGGCTCGCTCAGACCGGCGAGATGCTCGTCGGCGCGCTGCGGGAGGCCGGGCCGGACGCCAAGGTGTGGGGCTGGGCCGGGGTGCTCAACGCGGGGTTCTGGGCCCGCCGTATGACCCACGAGATCACCATCCACCGGGCGGACGCGACGCTCGCCGCCAAACTGCCCTACGACGTGGCGCCGGACATCGCCGCCGACGCGATCGACGAGTGGCTGGAGATCGTCGAGTGGGCGCAGCGGACACTGCCGGACGACCCGTCGAGGGAGCTGCGGCGCTCGGGGAGCATCCATCTGCACGCCACCGACAACACGCCGGAGGTGAACGCCGAGCGAAGCGAGATGGGGGTCCCCCCGCCCGAAGGGTGGGGGAGGTTCATCGACCTCACCGGTGACGCCATCGCCTGGCGTCGCGGCCACGAGAAGGCGACGGTCGCCCTGCGCGGCCCCCTCACCGCCGTACTGCTCGCCTTCTACCGTCGACTGCCGCTGGACGGCCCGGAGTTGGAGGTGCTCGGCGAGCGGGAGCTGCTGGAGTTCTGGCTGGAGCGGGCCACCTTCGGCTGACGCCGGCCGGGGAAGGCGAAGGCCCGCCCCCGGAACCGGGGACGGGCCATGCGGGCGTACGGCTGCGTCAGCGGTCGCTGCTCGCGCCGCGGCGGCGCATGCCGAAGAAGACCGCGCCTCCGCCGAGCGCGACCAGACCGATCGCGATGCCGGCGATCAGGCCGGTGTTGGAGTTCGCGCCGGTCTCGGCGAGGTTGGAGTCATCGGTCGCCGGGGACGGGGCGTTGCTCTCCGTGTCCGCGGGGGCGGTGCTCTCGCTCTCCGACGGAGTCGGGGTCGGGGTGTCGGTCTCCTCGGCCGGGGTCGAGGGGGAGTCCGACGGGGTCGGGGTGTCGGACGGAGCCGGCGGCTCCTCCTCTTCCTTCTTGCAGGCGGTGGACGGCGTCGTCAGGTTCGGCTTGATGTCCTCGTCGACGTAGCCGGCGGCCTTGACGTGGACGCGGTATTCCGCGTCCGGCTTCCAGTTCTCGGTGAAGGTGATGGTGACACCCTCGCGCGAGCCCTTGACCTCCTGCTCGCCGATCTTCTTCAGGTCGGCGCCGTTGTTCTGCAGGTACACGCTGATGGTCGCCGGGATCCCGCTGGGGTCCACGTCGGTGACCGTGATGACGCCCTTGTTGCCGTCGCACTTGGCTTCGGCGGAGAATTCACTGATGTTGCACGCGAGCGCGTTGCCCGCGAAGCCGAGTGCGAGCGCCGCCGAGGCGGAGGCGACACCCAGAGCACGCACGGAACGTGCGACAGTACGGCGGTTTATGGACACGTTTGTCCTTACGAGTTGCATCACAGAGGGGGGTTGAAGAGGTTGGTGATGTGTCATCACCGTCCCCAGGAGTCTCACAGGTTTATAAGCGTGACATAAGCAGTGTCAACGTGTATGCAGCCCACAGCCGTTGGCTTTGCCCGCTTATTAACCAGCGAGACGTTTCAACGCCTCCGGTACCTCCTCGATCCGGTCAACCAGGGCGATACGGGACTCCATCGAGCGGTCCCGCGCGAGCGACTGGAGCAGCGGCCAGGTCGGCAGCCTCTCCGTCCAGTGCGTGCGGTCGACCAGGACCATCGGGGTCGGCTCACCGCGTGACTCGTAGTAGTTCGGCGTCGCGTTGTCGAAGATCTCCTGTACGGTGCCGGCGGCGCCCGGCAGGAAGACGACGCCCGCGTTCGAGCGGGCCAGGAGGCCGTCCTCGCGGGTGGCGTTGGCGAAGTACTTGGCGATGTGGGAGGCGAAGGGGTTCGGCGGCTCGTGGCCGTAGAACCAGGTCGGGATGCCCACGGAACGGCCGCCCTTGGGCCAGCGGGCGCGCACCTCGAAGGCCGCGGCCGCCCAGTCGGTGATGGAGGGCGTGAACCCCGGCGTCTTCGCCAGGAGTTGGAGGGTGTCGGCGAGCATCTCGTCGTCGTACGGGGCGGCGTACGCGCCGAGGTTCGCCGCCTCCATCGCGCCCGGGCCGCCGCCGGTGGCGACCGTGAAACCGGCGCGGGCCAGCTCCCGGCCGAGCCGCGCGGCACCCTCGTACGCCTCCGTGCCGCGGCGCATCGCGTGGCCGCCCATGACGCCGATCACCCGGGCGCCGGTGAGGAGTTCGTCGAGGGCGTCGGAGACGGAGTCGTCGTGGACCGCGCGGAGCATGGAGGCGTATATGTCGCCGTCCGCCTTGGTCTGCTGGAACCACGCGTACGCGCGGGCGTCGGGCGTGGCCTCGTAACCGTCCGCCAGGGACGCGAAGAGCTCGTCGGGGGAGTAGACAAGGCCGCGGTACGGGTCGAAGGGCAGACCCGGGACGGGCGGGAAGACCAGGGCGCCGTCCTTGCCGATCTTCGCGGCGGCTTCCTCGCGCATCGGGCAGCCGAGGAAGACGGCGCCCGCCGTGTCCGCGGTGAGCAGTTCGCGCGTACGGTCCGTCAGATCGACGGCCTGGACCCGGAATCCGGCGAGGCTGCCGCGCGCCGAGACGGTCGCGTCGAACTCCTCAAGCGTCTCGATCTCACGGTCGTTGTGGTGGGCCGCATGGGCGGGCATCGTCTGCACGCGCCCATGCTAGGCACCGTCCGAGGGAGCGCGGGCGTCAGCCCTCGATGGCCGACGGGTCCATCCACACGACCTCCCAGGTGTGGCCGTCGAGGTCGTCGAAGGCGCGGCCGTACATGAAGCCCATGTCCTGGATCTTCTCCGAGGCGGTGCCGCCGGCGGCGACGGCCTTCTCGACCAGGTCGTCGACCTTGTCACGGCTCTCGGCGCTCAGACAGACCAGCACCTCGCTGGTCTTCGTGGCGTCCGCGATCTCCTTGTCGGTGAAGGTCGCGTAGAACGGCCGGGTGAGCAGCATCGCGACGATGGTGTCGCTGATCACGACGGAGGCGGCGTTGTCGTCGCTGAACTGCGGGTTGATCGAATAACCGAGTTCCGTGAAGAACTTCTTCGAGGCGTCGAGGTCGTTCACGGGCAGGTTCACGAAGATCATCTGCTGGTACGCGGGCGCGGTCATCGGGGTCTCCCATCGGGGTGGCTGCTGTTCGGTGGGGTAGACCGGGGGGTCGCGCGGAACTCATCGCCGGGCGGGAGATTTTTTCCTACGAGTTTTTCGGCGACGGGTGCTTGGTGAAGGCGGCTCGGTGAAGGCGGCTTGGCGAGGGGCGCTCGATGGCCTCAGCGTGCCAGGGGCAGTGCCGCCAGCTCCGCCACGATCAGGGTGAGCGGGCCGAAGCAGGCCAGCAGGACGCCGACGCGCAGGGCGGCCGCGCTGCGCAGCAACGAGGTGGGGGCGCCGAGGCGGAGCAGTGCGGTCGTGGTGAAGGCGCGGGCCTGCTTGGCCTCCACGGCGGCCGTCAGGAGGGTGGCCACGGTGCAGCCGGTGACCAGGGTGACGCCGACGGCGGTGAGGGGGCCGAAGGCCGAGGCGGCCTCGGGGTCGGAGAGGCTGGCCATGGCGTACGCGCCCGAGGCCGCGGCGCAGACGATGCCGAGGGGGCGGCCGATGCGGACGGCTTCCGCCATGAGCACCCGGCCGGCCAGGAGGCGCAGAGCGCCGGGGCGCACGGCCTGGAGAAGGCGGCCGCAGAGGTGGGTGAGGCCGGGGGCGGCCAGGGTGAGGCCGACGGCGGTGAGAAGCCAGCCGAGCAGGACGCCGGCGGGGCCGGTGGGGAGGGCGGCGGGCATGGCGAGGGTGGTGCCGGCGCCCTTGCCGGTTGCCGCGTGGACCGCGTAGGCCTCCACGGTCAGGCCCGCGGCGATCACCGCGATGCCCCAGGGGAGGCCGGCGGGGGGTTTGCGGGGGGCCGGGAAGTGGGGCGCCGGGTCCGGCGTGTGTGGGGTGCCGTCTTTCTGTGGGACGAGCCCCGCCACAGCGGCACGACCGTCCGCGGACGGCGCGGCGAGACTGCCTTCGCCGTCCTCCGGGGTGCCGTGCGCAGCCGCGCCGCTCCGTCCGCTCCTCCTCAACTGGGCCGCGAGCCTGCTGCCGTTCGGCCGTGCCGGGCTCGGTGTGTCGGGGTGCTTTTCCTTCGGGCGCAGGGTGAACGCCACCGCCAGGGAGGCGATCGCCGGTACCGGGGTGAGGAGGGTCAGGGTGGCCGGGAGGGGGAGCGGGGTGTCCGCGGCCAGGAACTCGGCGGCCGCGCCGTCGAAGGGCATGCCGGTGAGGTCGCCTCGCAGATGGAGGAAGAACAGCAGGGCGACCATCGAGCCGAGCGTGCAGGACAGGGCCGTGGTCGTCGCCGAGACGGCCATCAGGCGGGCCGGGCCCAGGCCGATCGCGGAGAGGCCGGGGCGCGGTTTGGTGCCGGGGTCGGTGCGGGCCACCGCCACCGCGAAGTGGATCGTCGCGGCCAGCGGCGGCAGGCACCAGGCCAGCCGGAGCAGCGACGAGCCGGGGGAGTCGGGGTGGGACAGGGCGTAGCCCAGGGCGCACAGCAGCAGGAAGCCCGTGCCCGCCGAGGCCGACGCCACCAGCAGGCGGCGCAGTTGTACGGCGGGTTGGGCGCCGCGGGTCAGACGGAGAGCGAGCACGCGGCCCGGCCTTCCGTCTCCCCGGGCGGGGGCAGGTGCACCGTGTTCACGCGCCGCCCGTCCAGGAGGGTGACCCTGCGGTCGGCGAGGGGCGCCGCGTCCGCGTCGTAAGTGCTCAGGACGACCGTGATGCCGTGTGAGCGGGCCGCCGTCGTCAGGGTGCGCAGGACTTGGGTGCGGTCGCTGCGGTGCAGGGGCGCCCCCGGCTCGTCGGCGAACAGGACCGTGGGCGAGGGGGCCAGAGCCCGGGCGATGCAGACGCGCTGGCGTTCGGCCTGGACGAGCTGGTGCGGGCGCTTGCGGGCCACCTCGCCGACGTCCAGGCGCTCCAGCCACTCCAGCGCGGCCGTCTTGGCGCGCCGGCGGCTGGTGCCGCGCAGCATCAGGGGGAGGGCGGCGTTCTCCCAGACGTTCAGCTCGGGGACGAGTGAGGGGACCGGGTCGATCCAGCTGAAGCGGTCGCGACGGAGCCGTTCGCGGTCCGTCGGGCCCATCTTGTGCACCGGCACGCTGTTGAACCAGACCTCGCCGCGGCGCACCGGGAGCAGGCCGGACAGGCATTGCAGGAGGGACGTCTTGCCGCTGCCGCGCGGACCGATGACGGCGAGGACCTCACCCTCCTGGACGCCGAGCGAGACGCCGCCCAGCGCGGGTGAGCCGTCGTTGTAGGTGAAGTGCAGGGCGCGCGCCCAGAGCACGTCGTTGTCCGGCGGGGCCACCATGACGTACACCTCGCTTCTGATCCGTTTCCGTACCCGATCCCCCGTGCGGGGGAACGAAGGCTCGGCCGATCGGTCACAGGCACGCTAGGCAGCCGTCCCCCGGACCCCGGACAGCACACGGCCCCGGACCGCCGTTTCTCACTCGAACGGGCGGCTCCGGGGCCGGTGTTGATCATCCATACGGAAGATCAACTTCCGCATGTCGGCTTCCGCCGGTCGGCGGGGGCGTCAGAGCTTGGTCCACGCCTCCGCCAGCGTCGCCCGCAGGATCTGCTCGATCTCGTCGAACGTCTCCTGGTTGGAGATCAGCGGCGGGGCCAGCTGGACGACCGGGTCACCGCGGTCGTCGGCACGGCAGTACAGGCCGTTCTCGAACAGCTTCTTGGAGAGGAAGCCGTACAGGACGCGCTCGGTCTCCTCGTCGTTGAAGGACTCCTTGGTGGCCTTGTCCTTCACCAGCTCGATGCCGTAGAAGAAGCCGTTGCCGCGGACGTCGCCGACGATCGGCAGGTCGTACAGCTTCTCCAGCGTCGAGCGGAACGCGCCCTCGTTGTCGAGCACGTGCTGGTTGAGGCCCTCGCGCTCGAACAGGTCGAGGTTGGCGATGCCCACCGCGGCCGACACCGGGTGGCCGCCGAAGGTGTAGCCGTGCAGGAAGGTGTTGTCGCCCTTGTAGAACGGCTCGGCCAGGCGGTCGGAGATGATGCAGGCGCCGATCGGGGAGTAGCCCGAGGTCATGCCCTTGGCGCAGGTGATCATGTCCGGGACGTAGCCGAACTTGTCGCAGGCGAACATCGTGCCGAGGCGGCCGAAGGCGCAGATGACCTCGTCCGACACCAGCAGGACGTCGTACTGGTCGCAGATCTCGCGCACCCGCTGGAAGTAGCCGGGCGGGGGCGGGAAGCAGCCGCCCGCGTTCTGCACCGGCTCCAGGAAGACCGCGGCGACCGTGTCCGGGCCCTCGAAGAGGATCTGCTGCTCGATCTGGTCGGCGGCCCAGCGGCCGAAGGCCTCCGGGTCGTCGCCGTGGATCGGGGCGCGGTAGAAGTTGGTGTTCGGGACCTTGTGCGCGCCCGGGACGAGGGGCTCGAACGGCGCCTTCAGGGCGGGCAGGCCCGTGATGGACAGGGCGCCCTGCGGGGTGCCGTGGTAGGCGACGGCACGCGAGATCACCTTGTGCTTGGTGGGCTTGCCGACCAGCTTGAAGTACTGCTTGGCGAGCTTCCAGGCGGTCTCCACCGCCTCACCGCCGCCCGTGGTGAAGAAGACCTTGTTGAGGTCGCCCGGCGCGTGGTCCGCTATGCGCTCGGCGAGCTCCACGGCCTTCGGGTGGGCGTAGGACCAGATCGGGAAGAACGCCAGCTCCTGCGCCTGCTTGAAGGCGGTCTCGGCCAGCTCGACACGGCCGTGCCCGGCCTGGACCACGAACAGGCCGGCGAGACCGTCGAGGTAGCGCTTGCCCTTGTCGTCGTAGATGGAGGTGCCCTCGCCCCGGACGATGGTCGGGACGGGGGACTTCTCGTACGAGGACATACGCGTGAAGTGCATCCACAGGTGGTCGTACGCGGTCCTGCTGAGGTCCTGAGGGCTGTTGGTGCTCACGGTTATCGGATCCTCACGGTTATCGGGTTCCCCACATGTAGGTCTGCTTCTTGAGCTTGAGGTAGACGAAGCTCTCCGTCGAGCGCACTCCAGGGAGGGCCCGGATGCGTTTGTTGATGACGTCCAGGAGGTGGTCGTCGTCCTCGCAGACGACCTCCACCATCAGGTCGAAGGACCCGGCTGTCATCACCACGTACTCGCATTCGGACATGGCCGTCAGCGCGTCGGCGACGGATTCCACATCGCCCTCGACGTGCACACCGACCATCGCCTGCCGGCGGAAGCCCACGGTGAGCGGGTCCGTGACGGCGACGATCTGCATCACGCCCTGGTCGAGCAGCTTCTGGACGCGCTGGCGCACGGCCGCCTCGGACAGGCCCACGGCCTTGCCGATGGCGGCGTACGGCCGGCGGCCGTCCTCCTGAAGCTGTTCGATGATGGCGAGGGAGACGGCGTCCAGCTGGGGACCGCCACCTTTGGACTCGCGGGAGTCCCTGTGCTCTGCGCTTCGACTGGCCACGCCGTCACTGTGCACGACGTCTCGACAGTTCCGCAAGGCCGAGGCGATGAAATTCGTTGTTTACGTGACTGAGACCTGCGGATTTCGCAGAAGTGGAGGGAGTGGGGGTGTTGAAAACGTGGGGCAGCCGATTAGGGTGGGTGTCTCAGAGAGTGGACAGTCACTAGCAGTGAAAACCTGACAGGAGGCCGGCAGTGAGCACCGAGCTGCGTCGTCTGCGCAACTACATCGATGGTGAGTTCCGGGACGCCGCCGACGGACGGACCACCGAGGTGGTCAACCCCGCGACGGGCGAGGCGTACGCGACCGCGCCGCTGTCCGGACAGGCGGACGTCGACGCCGCGATGGAGGCCGCCGCCAGGGCCTTCCCCGCGTGGCGTGACGCGACCCCCTCCGAGCGCCAGAAGGCGCTGCTGAAGATCGCGGACGCCTTCGAGGAGCGCGCCGAGGAACTGATCGCCGCCGAGGTGGAGAACACCGGCAAGCCGATCGGGCTCACCCGGTCGGAGGAGATCCCGCCGATGGTCGACCAGATCCGCTTCTTCGCGGGCGCGGCGCGGATGCTGGAGGGCCGGTCGGCCGGTGAGTACATGGAGGGGCTGACCTCCATCATCCGCCGTGAGCCGATCGGCGTCTGCGCGCAGGTCGCGCCCTGGAACTACCCGATGATGATGGCCGTGTGGAAGTTCGCGCCGGCCCTCGCCGCGGGCAACACGGTCGTGTTGAAGCCGTCGGACACGACGCCCGCGTCGACCGTCCTGATCGCCGACATCATCGGCTCGGTCCTGCCCAAGGGCGTCTTCAACGTCATCACCGGCGACCGTGACACCGGCCGCCTGATGGTCGAGCACCCGACCCCGGCGATGGCCTCCATCACCGGCTCCGTGCGGGCCGGCATGTCGGTCGCCGAGTCCGCGTCCAAGGACCTCAAGCGGGTTCACCTGGAGCTGGGCGGCAAGGCGCCGGTCGTCGTCTTCGAGGACACCGACATCGCCAAGGCGGTCGAGGACATCTCGGTCGCGGGCTTCTTCAACGCCGGTCAGGACTGTACGGCCGCCTGTCGCGTCCTCGTCCACGAGGCCATCCACGACGAGTTCGTCGCCGCGCTCGCCAAGGCCGCCGCCGACACCAAGACCGGCCAGCCGGACGACGAGGACGTGCTGTTCGGCCCGCTCAACAACCCCAACCAGCTCAAGCAGGTCGAGGGCTTCATCGAGCGGCTGCCGGCGCACGCGCGCGTGGAGGCCGGTGGCAAGCGGGTCGGTGAGAAGGGCTACTTCTTCGCGCCGACCGTCGTCTCCGGCGTCAAGCAGGACGACGAGATCATCCAGAAGGAGGTCTTCGGGCCGGTCATCACCGTGCAGTCCTTCTCGGACGAGGCGCAGGCCGTCGAGTGGGCGAACGGTGTGGAGTACGCGCTCGCGTCGTCCGTGTGGACCAAGGACCACGGGCGGGCGATGCGGATGTCCAAGGCGCTGGACTTCGGGTGCGTGTGGATCAACACGCACATTCCGTTGGTTGCGGAGATGCCGCATGGCGGGTTCAAGAAGTCGGGCTATGGCAAGGACCTTTCGGCGTACGGGTTCGATGACTACACGCGGATCAAGCACGTCATGACGTCCCTGGACGCGTAGTTCTTCGGCTGCGGGTGCGTGGGGGCTGGTCGCGCAGTTCCCCGCGCCCCTTCAGCGGCGTGATCGACAGGGTGTCTGGTGGGGGCCGTTCTGCTCGACGCGGCGTCCATTGCCTGGCCCGGGGCCACGGCGGCATGCTTCCGCAATGGCCCTCCCCTCGATGAACTCCGCTTTCTCCCGTCGGACCCTGTTGCGCGCCCTCGGTGGGGGCGTGCTGGTCGGTGGGCTTGCCGGATGTGGTGTGCGGCCCGCGTACGTGTCGCCCGGCGACCGGGCCGCCACGGACGTCTCCGCCACCGACAAGCGGCTGACCTGGGCGAACTGGCCGCTCTACATCGACACGGACGATGCGGACGAGAACCGGCGGCCGACGCTGGAGGCCTTCGAGAAGCGCACCGGCATCGCGGTCGAGTACGTCGAGGAGATCAACGACAACGACGAGTTCTTCGGCAAGATCAGTCCCGCCCTGATGAACCATCAGCGCACCGGCCGCGATCTCATCGTCATCAGCGACTGGATGTGCGCCCGGTTCGTACGGCTGGGCTGGGTGCAGGAGATGGACCGGGCGCGGCAGCCGAACGTGACGAAGTACCTGGACCCGCAGTTGCGGTCACCGGCGTTCGATCCCGGACGCGCGTACACGGTGCCGTGGCAGTCCGGCATCACCGGCATCGCGTACAACCACCGCAGGCTGGGCCGCGAGATACGGCATGTCTCCGACCTGTGGGCGAGCGACCTGAAGGGCCGGGTCACGCTGCTGTCCGGCCTGGACGAGGCCTTCGCGCTGCTCATGCAGGGCAACGGCGTCGACATCACCAAGTGGACCGCGGACGACTTCCACACGATCTGCGACCAGGTCGAGAAGCAGGTGCGCAGCGGGCAGATCCGCCGCTTCACCGGCAACGACTACATCAAGGACCTGTCGAGCGGCGACGTGCTGGCCTGCCAGGCGTACTCCGGCGACGTCATCCAACTCCAGGCCGACGACCCCGACATCCGCTTCGTCGTCCCCGAGGAGGGCGCCGAGCTCTGGTCGGAGTCCCTGATGATCCCCAACCTGGCCCGCCACAAGGCCAACGCCGAGCGGCTGATCGACTACTACTACGAGCCCGAGGTCGCCGCGGAGCTGGCCGCGTGGGTCAACTACGTCTGCCCGGTCCCGGCCGCCCAGGACGTCCTCGCCTCCGCCAAGGACGCGGAGACCGCCGCCCTGGCCGAGGACCCGCTGATCTTCCCGGACGCGGCGATGCGGGGGCGTCTGGCGATCGCACGGGACATCACGGCGGGGGAGCGGGTGGAGTTCGCCAAGCGGTGGAATGTGATCGCGGGGTTGTGACGGGGGGTTGTGAGGGGGGCTTCCTCCGGCGGACGGCCTGGCGTCCGGCGCTTTGCGCGGCCGGGTTCTGTGTTCTTGATGAAATTTGGTGTGCAGATATGTTGACCCTTGTTCGAGGTCCCCTCTACTTTTCGGGAGCCACAGAGCCGCCGGCCTGCACGTGAGGTTGCGCGGACGGAACTACCCAGAAGGGGATGTCGTGCAACGAAAGAACCATCGCCGGACAGCTTGCCTGGGGGCCCTGCTGGCCGGTGCCACGGCATTCGGCGGAGCTCTCACCTCCCCCGCGTCCGCCGCTCCCGCAGCCGCCTCCCGCCACGCCTCGCCGCCGCCCGTCAGCGACTTCCGCGGGGTCAACTGGGCTGACCCGCGCGACAACTACGCCGATGACGCGGTCGTACCCTCGGGCCTGTCCACCTCCGACAGCTACGCCACGACCTACGCCAAGTCCAGGGCGGTCATCGGCGGGTTCGGCAAGCTCGGCGCCAACACGGTGCGTCTGCCGGTCAACCCCACGTCCGTGAACGGCCCGTTCTGGAAGTCGTACCGTGGCGCGATCGACGCCGCCACCGCCAAGGGCTTCAAGGTCATCCTGGGCTACTGGGAGGCCGACAACGCCAAGGACGGCAAGATAGACGACCAGGCGTCCTGGGACCGGATGTGGGCGCGGATCACCTCCGCCTACGGGCGCAACTCCAAGGTGTACTTCGAGCCGATGAACGAGCCGTTCGGCTACACCGCCCAGGAGTGGACCGACATCGCCGCGCAGTGGGTGAGCACCCACCGTGACGTGCCCCGCGACCGGATCCTGATCGGCGGGTACAAGTACAGCGAGGACGTCAAGCCGGTCTGCGCCGACCCCCGCCTCAAGGGCACCCGGCTCGCGCTGCACAACTACGGCTTCTGGCACACCGACTGGACCAGCGTCGACCAGTGGAAGGCCGACTTCAAGGAGCGCATCGGCACCTGCGCCTCGCGCACCATCCTCGACGAGTTCGGCGCGACCATGACTTCCGGCCTGGACTACAACGGCCCGGTGGGCGGCTCCAGCGAGGTCGCCTACATCCAGGCCGCGACCGACACCATCCGGGAGTTGGGCCTGGGCTCGGTCTACTGGCCCGGCCTGCGCAACGGCGACACCTACTCCCTCACCACCCTTCAGGGCACGGGCACCCGCCTCAGCCTGACGGTGAACAACCAGAGCGGGCTCGACCGCCTGCACTGGGCCTGGAAGCAGTGACCGCGGTGCGACAGCCGTGACGCCCTCTTACGTGACGCCCCCTTAGAGGAACGGCCCCCGCCGATGCACCGCAGTCCGCCCCACGGTCGCCGCCAGCTTGCGCAACCGGCGCCAGTCCAGGCGGGGGCCGCGCTGGGGGACTCCGGGGCGTTTGCGGGGGACGCGGACGCGTAGGGCGCGGGGGGTGATGCGGCAGTGGACCGGGGCGGGCAGGATCAGGGCCTCGCCGTCGATGCCCGCCTCGATCTCGGCGCGGTCGGCCTCGATGACCACGTCGGGCGCGCTGAGGATGGTGAGGCCGCGCGGCGCGGGGTCGATGATCAGCGCGGCGGCCTCGGCCGCGCTGTCCACCCGGAGGCCGAGGACACCGAGGAGGCCGGAGTCGAGGCGGTCGCGGCGGCCGAGCCCGAAGGGATCGTCGGTGCGGTAGGGGTTGTTGCTGACCAGCACGGCGTGCGGGGCGTCGAGCGTCGTGCCTCCCGCGCGGGCGGTCAGCCGCGCGCCCTGCTGGCGGGTGAGCAGGTCGGGCAGCAGCTCAAGGGTGGTGCCGATCTTGTCGTCGCGGTAGGAGGGGCTCTGCACGATGGCCGCGTACGCCCCGAAGGACGCGTTGTTGACGAAGGGCCGGCCGCTCGCGAACCCGAGGTCGACACGGACCTCCACCCCGTCGGTGAGCGCGTCGAGGCAGGCGGCGGGGTCGTCGCGGTCGAGCCCGAGGTCCATGGCGAAGTGGTTGCGGGTGCCGGCGCTGATCACCAGGAACGGGATGTCGTACGCGGCGGCGATGGCCGCGACCAGCGCCTGGGTGCCGTCCCCGCCCGCGACCCCCAGCAGATCCGCGCCCTGCGCAACGGCCTCGCGGGCCAGGGCGGTGACGTCCTGGTGCTCGTCCGCGTCGAGGAGGATGACGTGGGCGCCGAGCTGTTCGGCCCGCTCCTTGAGCGCGAAGCGGACCACCTTGCCGCCGCCCGAGCGTGGGTTCATGATCAGATACGGCCGCTTCGGTGGCGGCGCCTTCCGCTCCCGCATCACCCGCACCCGGGTACTGCCCGTGCCCCGCAGCGCGTACCGGCCGCTCCACACGGCCACCGTCCACAGCGCCACGGATGCCAGCAGCGCCCAGAAGAGGGTGGCCGCGAACAGGGCGACGAGGGCGGCCGGTACCACGACGGCCAGCACGGCCGCCGCCCAGCGCACCGGGCCGCGCAGGGTCAGCGTCCACCACACCGCGACCGCGCTGAGGCACAGGCCCGCGGCGCCGGCCACCAGCAGCAGCACGCCGCCGAATCCGCCGTAGGCGAGCGGCACGAGCACCGCGAGACCCGCCGAGGCCAACGCCGTACGCGCCGCCCACCGCTGCCTTCGATAGGCCCGCTCGCTCAAGTCCCAGCCCATGATCTCTCCGTTCGCCGCGGACATCGTAGGGCTGGTCTGCTACGGGCCCTCGTCCTCACCTTCGCTTTCTACGGCCCTTGCACAAAAGGTTCCTTGGTCAGCGGTTGAACGCCGGGAAGGCGAAGCGCCGGGCGATGGCCTCGCCGTCGCCCCTCGCATCGGTCGAGTTGACGGAGTAGACGACGGTGCGGGACAGGTCGGCGGTCGCCGCGACGACCGTGTGGTAGCCGGGGCGGGATCCCGTCTTGGCCCAGATCGTCCGGCCGTTCAGCTCGAACGGCGTGAACGGCGCGCCCATCGTGGCGTCCACCGCCTTCGGCACCGCGAACATCTCCTTCAGCTGCGGCTCGGGGACCACTCGCCCCTTGAACACGCCCACCAGCAGCCGTTCGAGGTCCGCGGTCGTCGAGATCATGTCCCCGGCCGCCCATCGGTCGGACATGTTCCAGTCGGTCACGTCCACCAACTTGCCGTCGATCCACTCGTAGCCGCGGTTGTGCGGACCGTGGACGCGCGGGTCGGGTCCGTCGGGGAACGACGTGTGCCGCATGCCGAGCGGGCGGAAGATCCGTACGGCCGCCTGGTGGGCGTACGAGTCGCCGGTGACCTTCTCGATCAGCATGGCCAGCACGGTGTAGTGGATGTTGCCGTAGACCTGCCGCTCGCCGGGCGCGTACTCGGGGTCCGGCCCCTTGGCGACGGACGCGGCGACGACTTCGGCCGGGGTCAGGGTCTCGAAGCGGTGCGGGTACATCTCCTCGGTGGTGTCGCCGAGCGAGGCCCCGGGCCGCAGTCCGCTGGTGTAGTTCAGCAACTGCCGTACGGTGATGGGCGCGAAGTCCTTGGTGAGCAGGCCCGGCAGGTACTGCTGCACCGTGCCGTCGAGGGAGATCCGCCCCTCGGCGGCGAGTTGCAGCGCGATCGCCGCGGTCACGACCTTCGTCGTCGAACCGGCCCGGAAGCGGGCGTTCTCCAGTGCCGGGGCCCCGGTTCTCAGATCGCGTACCCCGGCCGACCCCTCCCAGCTCCCCTTGCCGCTGACGCGGATCAGCGCGGCCGTCGCGTCCTGGTCGGGCAGCCCGGCGAGCGCCGCGCACAGGGCCTTGACGTCGGGACCGGTTTTCGGCGCGGCCTCGATCGCCCGCGCGGAGCACGACGATGAGGACGCGGGGCGCGCGGACGCCGTCCCGGCCAGCGGGAGCGCGGTCAGGGTCAGGACGAGCGCGGAAGTGAGGAGGGTGGGAAGCGGGCGTACGGGCATCTGCTGCTCCTGGGGGTCGGTGGGATGTCCGGTGGGATGTCCAGTGGGGATGTCCGGTGGAGTTTCCGTGATCATCCTCAGGGCGTTCGGGTCTCCGCCGGATCGTCGGTGAGGAGGGGCTGTGCCCCTGGGGAAGCCCGGAGCAAGTGCCGTAAAGAACAAGGGGGTTGTCGGGGATCGCCCTTACGGGCGTCGGTCGGGGAGCGGTCCACGGCATGGGGCCCGGCAGTCCTCGCCACCGGTTGCCGAAAAAGTGTTATCGATCCCCTCTTCACTGCGTCTCCACTCGCGTCCCGTCATCCCCCACACCCGGGAGAACTCCCATGCCCCGCCCGCCCCGGAAGCGGAATGTGACCTCCGACATAGCCAACAGTGCAGGTCAGGCTGAGAAGGTGCGTACGGGCAGCAAATGACCCGGGAGAGGACGTACGTGGACGAGGCAGTCGGTCGGCAGTGGCGCGCCACCATCGCGGCGGCGCAGGCCGGTGACCGGCAGGCGCTGGACGAGCTGGTGGAGGGCTGGCTTCCGCTCGTCTACAACGTGGTCGGGCGCGCCCTGAACGGCCACGCCGACGTCGACGACGTCGTCCAGGAGACCATGCTGCGCGCCGTCGACAACCTCGGCTCGCTGCGCGACCCGGACAGCTTCCGCTCCTGGCTCGTCGCCATCGCCATGCGGCAGATACGGGACCGGGCGCGCCGCAGACAGCCCGCCCCCCTCGACGAGTCGGCCGCGCGCGAGGCCACCGACTTCGCCGAACTCACCGTGCTGCGGCTGCAGTTGGAAGGCCAGCGGCGCGAGGTCGCGGAGGCGGTGCGCTGGCTGGACGACGAGGACCGGCAACTGCTGTCGCTGTGGTGGCTGGAGGTCGCGGGCGAGCTGACCCGGCGCGAACTGGCCGCCGCGGCCGGCATCAGCAGGCAGCACGCCGCGGTCCGCGTCCAGCGGGTGAAGGAACGGCTGGAGACCGCGCGCGGCATCGTGCGGGCCCTGGACGGCGCCTGCCCCGGCCTGCGCGAGGTGACCGCCCGCTGGAACGGCCGCCCCGACTCGGTCTGGCGCAAGCGACTGGCCCGGCACATCAGGGGCTGCGGCTACTGCGGCGACACCCGCGAGGCCGTCGTACCGGCGGAACGCCTCCTCGTCGGCATCGCCCTCGTCCCGATCCCCGTCGGCTTCACGCTCTCCCTCGCCTTCGGCGGCAAGACGGCGGTCGCGGCGACGGCGACCTCTGTCGGCTGGTCCGCCAAGGTGATGGCCGCCCTCACCCAGCCCGCCGTGGCGGTGACGGCCGGCGCGACGTTCGTCGCGGGCGGCGCCTACGTCGTCACCCAGACTCCGGACGCCCCGCCCCCGCGCGCGTCCGCCCCCACGGCGGCCAGCACGGCCCGCCCGTCGTCCTCGCCGCCCACACCACCGGTGTCACCATCGGCGACGCCCTCACCGTCGCCGTCACAGACCCGCAAGGTCGAGCTGTACGGCACGGTCGTCGACGCCGTCGACCAGGCCCCCGACCCGAACGCCGAGCCGGGCGCCCTGCCGCGCCGCCCCGAGTCCGGCATCACCAGCACCGGCGGCGCGCACGCCGTGATGAACCACCGCGGCGACAGCGTCACACTCACCGGCCAGGGCTATGTTCTCGTCCGCTGGCAGATCTCGCCGCAGTACCGGGCGGGCAGCCTCGTCATGCCGGCCTGGACCGGCCTGAAGGGCAGGCTCTTCCACGTCGCCTCGGGCGGCGGTCGCCGCATGGACGACCGCGTCAGCAGCACCGACACCTCCGCCACCGGCATGGGCAACTCGACCACCGGCTACGCCGTCCCGCCGTCCGGCACCCAGCAGATGTGGCAGAACGAGTGGTTCTACGTCGACGGCAGCGTCACCCTCATCCAGAACGAACGCGGCGCCGACTACGGCCTGAGCGTGTTCCCGTCGAGCTGGGACGCCGTGAACGAGGACATCAACCACGGCCCACCCGACGGCGCGACCCGCTACGGCCTCGTCCGCGACACCGGCAAGGACGACACGCCCGTTCCGCAGTACGTGACCCGCGGGAGCCCGGCGGACGCGGCGACGGTGGCTCAGGAGTCCCGCGTGGGGCGCTCCTGATCGATCAGTGGGTGGGGGAGAGGGCCGACGCCCACGCGCTGGTGCCGCCGCTGGCAGCGCCCTAAGGGGCGCGGGGAACTGCGCGACCAGCCACGACGAAGCCGCAGACGATCGACGACCCCTCGCGGCCCAACCAGCGGAGCGTCACCGCAGGGCGAGGAGGACCTCGACGCGGTTCGTCGTGATCGAGTCGGCGCCGATGTCCAGCAGGCGGCGCATGGAGCGGCGGGTGTCCGGGGTCCAGACGGACAGCAGGTAGCCGTCGTGGTGGACGCGCTCGGCGAGGGCGTGGTCGACCAGGCCGAAGCGGTAGTTCAGCCAGCGCGGGCGTACCGCGTCCAGCAGTGCGGGGCGTGGCGGTGCCAGCGTCGTCCAGGTCAGGGCGATCTCGGCGGCCGGGTCGGCGGCGCGCACGGCGAGCATCTCCCGGGCGCCCGCGCAGTAGTACACGCGGTCCTGCGCCTCGCACCCGCGCACGACGTCCACCACCCGGCGTGCCGCCCGCACATCGGGCGTGCCCGGCAGGTCGAGCATCACCCGGCTCCCGTCGCACTCCGCCAACGCCTCCTCCAACGTCGGAACTCCGCCCGCCGTCAGCCCCCGCACCTCGGCCGCCGACAGCGCGGTCAGCGGGCGGTCGTGCTCCCACAGCCGCTTCAGCGTCGCGTCGTGCAACAGCACCGGCACGCCGTCCTTGGTGAGCCGTACGTCGATCTCCACCGCGTCCGCGCCCAGGTGGAGCGCGGAGCGCAGCGAGGCGAGCGTGTTCTCGCGGACGCGGTAGGGGGCGCCGCGGTGGGCGACGGCGGTCACGTTCTGCATGGGCACATTCTGGTGGGAGCGGAGGCCGACGGGGAGGTGTGCGGGGGCGGTGGGCTCAGCGCGCGAGCCAGTCCGCCGTGTACGTGTCGATCTCGGCCGCGATCCGCGCCTTGCCGGGCTCGTCGAGGAAGGACGCGTCCACGGCGTTCTTGGCGAGGCCGGCCAGGCCGCGCTCGTCGAGGTCGAGGAGACGGGCGGCGACCGCGTACTCGTTGTTGAGGTCGGTGCCGAACATCGGCGGGTCGTCGGAATTGATGGTGACGACGATGTCGGCCGCCACGAACTCCTTGATCGGGTGCTCCTCGATCGTGCGGACCGCGCGCGTGGCGATGTTGGAGGTCGGGCACACCTCCAGCGGGATCCGGTGCTCGGCGAGGTGCGCGAGCAGCTTCGGGTCCTGTGCCGAGCTCGTGCCGTGCCCGATGCGCTCGGCGCGCAGGTGGGTGAGGGCGTCCCACACCGTCTCCGGGCCGGTGGTCTCGCCGGCGTGCGGCACGGAGTGCAGTCCGGCGGCGATCGCCCGGTCGAAGTACGGCTTGAACTGCGGCCTCGGTACGCCGATCTCGGGCCCGCCGAGCCCGAAGGCGACCAGGCCCTCCGGGCGCAGCCGGTCGTCGGTGGCGAGCCGTACGGTCTCCTCGGCGGACTCCAGGCCGGCCTCGCCGGGGATGTCGAAGCACCAGCGCAGCACGGTCCCGAACTCGGCCTCGGCCGCCTTGCGGGCGTCCTCGATCGCGGCCATGAACGCGCCCTCGTCGATGCCGCGGCGGGTCGAGGAGAACGGGGTGATGGTCAGCTCGGCGTAGCGCACCTGCTGCCGGGCCAGGTCACGGGCCACCTCGAACGTCAGCAGACGGACGTCCTCCGGGGTGCGGATCAGATCCACGACGGACAGGTACACGTCGATGAAGTGGGCGAAGTCCGTGAACGTGAAGTAGTCGGCCAGCGCCTCCGGGTCGGTGGGGACCTTCGAGTCGGGGTGGCGGGCGGCGAGGGCCGCGACGATGCGGGGGGAGGCGGAGCCCACGTGGTGGACGTGCAGTTCGGACTTGGGCAGTCCGGCGATGAAGGCGTGCAGGTCGCGCGAGGCGCGGGCATCGACGAGATGGTCGGTCAAGGTTCCTCCCCGGGAACGGCGTCCGCGGCCGGGTGTGCGGGCGGCGGGCGGACGCGTGTGATCGGCTGATCGGTGACTCAGGGATCATCGTAGGCCGGGACCTCGGGGGCGCAGACGGGGCCTTAGCATGACGGCACGTACGACAGAGGGGGGTCCGCGCATGTCCGACGACGCGGGTACGGGGAAGGGGCCGGGGGCGCCGGAGACGCCGGCGGCCTCGGGGGGATCGGCGGTGCGGGGCGGTGGCAACGTGGCTGAAGGGGGTTCGGGGGATTCGGTGGAGGGGCCGAAGGTGTCGCTCGGGAAGGGCGACGAGAGGGCGTCGACGTCTTTGGACAAGCCGAGGGTGGCGGGCCTGAGTGATGCGGTGCCGGGACACGGTGGTGCCGTGCCGGGTGGGTTCCAGACGCCTCCTGAGCGGGATCCGTGGGCGCCTCCGGTCGAGGGGGCGCGGGCGGCGGGTTGCTCCCCGTCCGCGGGGCGGCCCGGGCACACCCTCGCCTCGAACGAGCCGCCTACCTGGCCCGCTCCGTCCGTGCACGACCGGGAGACGGTTGGGGCGGTGCCGCCGATGGACGTGCCGTCCGAGCCGCGGGACGCCGTGCCGCCGGCCTCGCCGTGGATGAATCCGTCGGTCGAGGCGGGGTCTGCTACGCCGCCGGGTGGTTCGGCGGCCAACCCGTTCGCGCCGCCGGGGGCCACGGCTCCGATGCCCTCCGCGCCGGTCAATCCCTTCGCGCCTCCGGCCGGGGCCGGCGGCCCCTACGCCGCTCATGGCGAGGCCGTGCCCCCGCCGCCCATCGCGCCCGACGGGCCTGGGCGGGTGCCGTACGGCTATCCCGGCGGTCATGGTTACCCGCATCTGCCGGGTCCTGGTCCGGGTCCGGCGGGCTACTACGGGTGGCCCGGAATGCATCCCATGCCGAGCAATGGGATGGGTACCGCCGGGCTGGTGCTCGGGATCATCTCGGCCGTGATCTTCTGCCTGTGGCCGGTGGCGATCGTGGTGGGTGTGCTGGCGGTGATCTTCGGTGGGATCGGTATGGGCAAGGCGCGGCGGGGTGAGGCGACGAACCGCGGGCAGGCACTCGCCGGGGTCATCTGCGGGGCGGCGGGCCTGGTCCTCAGCTTCGTGATGCTGGCGTTCGTGATCTCGACGGCGTAGGCGGTGCCGGGTGGGTTTTTCGCCCCCGCCGCCCCTACCCGTCCCTGGGCGCTGCCGCCCCCAGACCCCCGCGTCGGCCCCGAAAGGGCCTCGTCCTCAAACGCCGGACGGGCTGAAATGCCCGGGCCCGGCGCTTGGGGCGCAGGCGGGCAAAATCAGCCCCTCCGGCGTTTGAGGAGCGGGGTCTGGGGCGGAGCCCCAGAAGGATGGGACGGGTAGGGGCGGCGGGGGCGAAAAAACCGCCTACCCTCGCAACCGCTCCCGCGCCTCCATCAACGCGAACCCCAACAAATTAGGCCCCCGCCACCGCTCCGGATCCCCCGCCCCCGCATCCCCCACCGCCAGCCCGATCCCCCACACCCGATCCACCGGACTCGCCTCCACCAGCACCCGATCCCCCGTACCCACCAGAAACCCCCGCAGGTCCGCATCCGCGCCGAACTTGTGGACCGACCCCTCGACGACGATCCGGAACCGCTCCCGCTCCCACACCCCGTCGTCGAACCCCCGCACCAGCCGCCCGGCGTTCTTCGCCACCGACGGATGCCCGGCGTCCAGCACCCGCCGCTCCGCCTCCGCGTCCCCGAACAGCCGCGCCTTCTCGGCCATCATCCAGTGCTCGGCGGTCGCGTACGACACGCCGTCCACCGTGAACGGCGACGGCCACCACTGGCTCAGACAGCTCGCGCCCACCCGGCCGTCGGGCAGTGGCCGGTGTCCCCAGAAGTGCAGATACTTGACCCTCGCCCCCGCGTGGACCTCCCTGACCAGGACATCCCAAGAATCGATCTTCGCCATGCTCCCGAGCATCGCACGCACCACCGACATTCCGTCCCCCGTTTATCCGACTGACTCGACACCTGGTCGACAGATTCCGTCGCGTAACCAAAAGGCAACAACGGAATCACTTGTTGGAGTCCACCTGCTCTGTCAGGATCGGCACTCAAATCGAGCCCGAGCCACGCCGGCCCCATTGCGGGGACACGGAGGAGAGCGACATGCAGAACCCGGGCAACGCCACCCCGGAAACCGCCACCGAGGACACCGCAACCCCGGAACGATTTCCCGCCCAGGACCGCTTCGCGGACGGCGCGCAGTACATCGCGGGCCGACCGGCGAAGGGGACCTCCGGCCGTACGCACGCCGTCGTCGACCCCGCCACCGGCGAGGAGGTGTACACCTACGCCCTGGCCGGCACCGATGACATCGACGCCGCCGTCGCCGCCGCGCGCGAGGCCTTCCCCGCCTGGGCCGCCACCACCCCCGGCGAGCGCTCCGACGCCCTGCACCGCTTCGCCGCCGTCCTCGCCGACCGCGCCGAGGAGTTCGCCCGCGCGGAGTCCCTCCAGTGCGGCAAGCCGCTGAAGCTGACCCGCGAGTTCGACGTCCCGGGGACCATCGACAACACGTCCTTCTTCGCGGGGGCCGCCCGCCACCTCGCCGGCCAGTCCGCGGGGGAGTACTCCGGCGACCACACCTCCTACATCCGCCGCGAACCCATCGGCGTCGTCGGTTCCATCGCCCCCTGGAACTACCCCCTCCAGATGGCCGCCTGGAAGATCCTCCCGGCGATCGCCGCGGGCAACACGATCGTGCTCAAGCCCGCCGAGCTCACCCCCCTCACCTCGCTGCTGTTCGCTCAGGCCGCGACCGACGCCGGGATCCCCGACGGGGTCATCAACATCGTCACCGGGACCGGGAAGGAGGCCGGCGAGCGTCTCGTCGGTCATCCCGACGTCGCCATGACGTCCTTCACCGGCTCCACGGCCGTCGGCAAGCGCGTCGCCGAGATCGCCACCGCCACCGTCAAGCGGATCCATCTCGAACTCGGTGGCAAGGCGCCCTTCGTCGTCTTCGACGACGCCGATCTCGAAGCCGCCGCCCACGGTGCCGTCGCGGGCTCCCTCATCAACACCGGGCAGGACTGCACGGCCGCCACGCGCGCGTATGTGCAGCGACCGCTGTACGAGGCGTTCGTCGAGCGGACGGCGGCCCTGATGGAGAGCGTCCGGCTCGGTGATCCGTTCGCGCCGGGCACCGATCTCGGGCCGCTGATCTCCCACGTCCAGCGGGACCGGGTCGCGGGGTTCGTCGACCGTGCGCGTGCCTACGCGCGCGTGGTGACCGGCGGCGAGGCTCCGCAGGGGGAGCTCAAGGACGGCGCCTTCTATCGCCCCACCTTGATCGCCGATGCCGCGCAGGACAGCGAGATCGTCCAGTCCGAGATCTTCGGCCCCGTGCTGGTCGTTCTGCCGTTCGAGAGTGACGATGAGGGGATCCGGCTGGCCAACGACACCCCGTACGGCCTCGCCGCCTCCGCCTGGAGCCGGGACGTCTACCGGGCGAACCGCGCCACCCGCGAGATCAAGGCGGGCTGTGTGTGGGTCAACGACCACATTCCGATCATCAGCGAGATGCCGCACGGCGGCTACAAGGCGTCCGGCTTCGGCAAGGACATGTCCACGTACTCCTTCGAGGAGTACACCCAGGTCAAGCACGTCATGTTCGACAACACGGCGATTGCCAGGAAGGACTGGCACCGCACCATCTTCGGGGACCGATAGCCAGATCAGACAGGTGCGCCCGGCCGCCCGACCCGCGCCGGCCGCTCCTCCCTCCCGAAAGGGCACCACGCGCATGGAGCAGTACGAGCCCGACCGCCTGTCCCCGGCCCAAGTGGCCGCCATGCGGCGCAGCTTGCGCAACGGCCGGGCCGCCATGACCCGCCGTTCCCTGCTGCGCGCCTCCGCGGGCGGCGCGCTCGCGGTCGGCGGTCTCGGGTCGCTGAGCGCCTGCGGTATCCCCGCGGCCGGCAACACCCAGAGCGGTGTCTCCGCAGAGGACCACTCGGCCAAGGAGAAGGTCGTGAACTTCTCCAACTGGACCGAGTACATCGACGTGGACGACAGCGAGAAGCACCATCCCACACTCGAACAGTTCAAGAAGCGGACCGGCATCTCGGTCAAGTACACCGAGGACATCAACGACAACGTCGAGTTCTTCGGCAAGATCAAGCCGCAGCTCGCGGCAGGTCAGGACACCGGCCGCGACATCATCGTCCTCACCGACTGGCTCGCGGCCCGCCTGATCCGCCTCGGCTGGGTCCAGAAACTGGACGCGTCCAACCTCCCGCACGCCTACGCCAACCTGTCGGCGCAGTTCCGCGATCCCGACTGGGACCCCGGGCGCGCCTACTCGTACGTCTGGCAGGGCATCTCGACCGTCATCGCCTACAACAAGAAGGCGCTCGACGGCGTCGAGGTCAAGTCGCTCTCCGACCTGCTCGACAACCCCAAGCTCAAGGGGCGGGTCGGCTTCCTGTCGGAGATGCGGGACAGCATGGGCATGACCCTGCTGGACATGGGCAAGGACCCGGCGAGCTTCACCGCCGACGACTTCGACGCGGCGATCGCCCGCGTCCAGAAGGCCGTCGACAAGGGCCAGATCCGCCGCTTCACCGGCAACGACTACACCTCCGACCTGACCAGCGGCGACTTCGCGGCCTGTATCGCCTGGGCCGGTGACGTGGTCCAGCTGAAGGCGGACAGCCCGGACATCGACTTCCTGATCCCGGACAGCGGCTACATCACGTCGACCGACAACCTGCTGATCCCCAACAAGGCCCGTCACAAGACGAACGCCGAGCGGCTCATCGACTTCTACTACGAGCCGAAGCCGGCCGCCGAACTCGCCGCGTACATCAACTACGTGACGCCCGTCGACGGTGTGCAGGCCGAGCTGGAGAAGATCGACAAGGATGCGGCGAACAACCCGCTGATCATTCCCGACAAGGCCATGGCCGCGAAATCCCACGCCTTCCGCTCGCTGAGCTCGAAGGAAGAGACCGAGTTCGAACAGAAGTTCGCGAAGCTGACTGGGGCGTGATCACCGTGACGACGACGAACAAGGCCGACCACGGCGGCGACGTCCGCCTCTCCGGCATCAGCAAGACCTACGGCTCCTTCACCGCCGTACACCCGCTCGACCTGACCGTCCCGCAGGGCTCCTTCTTCGCCCTGCTCGGCGCCTCCGGCTGCGGCAAGACCACCACCCTGCGCATGATCGCCGGCCTGGAGGAGCCCAGCGGCGGCACCGTCCACCTCGGCGAGCAGGACGTGACCGCGCTGCCGCCGTACAAGCGGCCGGTGAACACGGTCTTCCAGTCCTACGCCCTCTTCCCGCACCTCGACATCTTCGAGAACGTCGCCTTTGGCCTGCGCCGTCGCGGCATCAAGTCGGTGAAGAAGCAGGTCGGGGACATGCTCGACCTCGTGCAGCTGGGTGAGCAGGCCCGCAAGAAGCCGCACCAGCTCTCCGGCGGTCAGCAGCAGCGTGTCGCCGTGGCCCGCGCGCTGATCAACCACCCCAAGGTGCTCCTCCTCGACGAGCCCCTCGGCGCCCTCGACCTCAAGCTGCGCCGTCAGATGCAGCTGGAGCTCAAGCGCATCCAGACCGAGGTCGGCATCACCTTCGTCCACGTCACGCATGACCAGGAGGAGGCCATGACGATGGCCGACACGGTCGCCGTGATGAACGCGGGCCGCGTCGAGCAGCTCGGCTCACCGACCGACCTCTACGAGAACCCGCGCACGACCTTCGTCGCCAACTTCCTCGGCACCTCCAACTTCATCGAGGCCGAGGTCGACTCCAAGAGCGGCGACGACATCGTGCTGAAGGCGGGCGGCGGCAAGCTCGTCCTGCCCGAGGCGCGGTGCAGCGCGGCCACCACGACCGGCGGCAAGGTACTGGTCGGCGTCCGCCCCGAGAAGATCTCCCTCACGCATGCCGACGAGGCGGGCGAGATACCCGAGGGCCGCAACCGCATCACCGGCAGGATCGCGGACTCCTCCTTCATCGGCGTCTCCACGCAGTACGTCATCGACAGCCCGGTCTGCCCCGAGTTCGAGGTCTACGCCCAGAACATCGACCGCGACGACCGGCTCGTACCCGGCGCCGAGGTCGTCCTGCACTGGAACCCGGCGCACACCTTCGGGCTCGACGCCGCTCAGGACATCGACGCGGGCATCCAGGAAGAGGCGGCGGTCTGATGGCGACACTCACCGAGGCGCCTCCGCCTCTCTCCCCGACGGCCCCCGAGAAGAAGCCCCCGCGCAAACGCGGCCGCCTCGTCCCGTACTGGCTCCTGCTCCCCGGCATCCTCTGGCTGGTCGTCTTCTTCGCGCTGCCGATGATCTACCAGGCCTCCACGTCCGTGCAGACGGGCTCCCTGGAGGAGGGCTACAAGGTCACCTGGCACTTCGCCACCTACTGGGACGCCCTGTCCGAGTACTACCCGCAGTTCCTGCGCTCGGTGCTCTACGCCGGCTCGGCGACGATCCTGTGCCTGATCCTCGGCTACCCGCTCGCCTACCTCATCGCCTTCCGCGCGGGCCGCTGGCGGAACCTGATCATGATCCTGGTGATCGCGCCGTTCTTCACCAGCTTCCTGATCCGCACCCTCGCCTGGAAGACGATCCTCGCGGACGGCGGCCCGGTCGTCGGCGCCCTCAACACGCTGCACGTCCTGGACGTCACCAGCTGGCTCGGCATGACCGAGGGCGACCGCGTGCTGGCCACGCCGCTCGCGGTCGTGTGCGGTCTGACGTACAACTTCCTGCCGTTCATGGTCCTGCCGCTCTACTCCTCGCTGGAGCGCATCGACCCACGGCTGCACGAGGCGGCGCACGACCTGTACGCCAAGCCGATCACCACCTTCCGCAAGGTCACCTTCCCGCTGTCGATGCCCGGCGTCGTCTCCGGCACGCTGCTGACCTTCATTCCGGCGGCCGGCGACTACGTCAACGCGGATCTGCTCGGCTCCACGGACACCCGCATGGTCGGCAACGTCATCCAGACGCAATTCCTGAGAATCCTGGACTATCCGACGGCCGCGGCTCTTTCCTTCATCCTCATGGCCGCCATCCTCGTCATGGTGACGGTCTACATTCGCAGGTCCGGGACGGAGGATCTGGTTTAAATGACCGTCGTCAACTGGCTCAAGCGCAATCTCGTCGTCATCGCGGGACTGCTGACGCTCGCTTATCTCCTCCTGCCCAACGTCATCGTGACGATCTTCTCCTTCAACAAACCGAAGGGGCGCTTCAACTACGAATGGCAGCAGTTCTCCACGGACGCCTGGAAGGACCCGTGCGGCGTCGCCGACCTTTGCGGCTCGCTGTCGGTCAGCCTCCAGATCGCGTTCTGGGCGACCCTCGGGGCCACGCTGCTGGGCACGATGATCGCCTTCGCGCTGGTCCGCTACCGCTTCCGCGCGCGGGGCGCCGTGAACTCGCTGATCTTCCTGCCGATGGCGATGCCCGAGGTCGTGATGGCGGCCTCGCTGCTCACCCTGTTCCTCAACATGGGTGCCCCGCTCGGCTTCTGGACGATCCTGATCGCCCACATCATGTTCTGCCTCAGTTTCGTCGTGACGGCGGTGAAGGCGCGCGTGATGTCGATGGATCCGAGGCTGGAGCAGGCGGCGCAGGATCTGTACGCCGGACCGTTCCAGACGTTCGTCCGCGTCACCCTGCCGATCGCCGCCCCGGGAATCGCGGCGGGCGCGCTGCTCGCCTTCGCGCTCTCCTTCGACGATTTCATCATCACCAATTTCAACGCGGGCTCCACCGTCACCTTCCCGATGTTCGTCTGGGGCTCGGCCCAGCGCGGAACGCCCGTTCAGATCAACGTCATCGGTACGGCCATGTTCGTCGTCGCCGTACTGTTCGTCCTGGCCTCCATGGCCATCGGAAACCGCCGTAACAAGCAAAAGGCATAAGCCCCCGTAGGGAGTTGAAATCATGGCCCCAAGCGCCATGAGTTCTGGCAATCACTGGACGAAGGCACTCTCTGAAGCCCAGCCGGTCCCGTACTGGCTGGAAGACCCGGGCAAGCCCCACCCCGAGCCCGCCCTCACCACCGCCGAGACCTGCGACCTGCTGGTCGTCGGCGGCGGCTACAGCGGACTGTGGACCGCGCTCATCGCCAAAGAGCGCGATCCGCAGCGGGACGTGGTGCTGCTCGAAGGCCGCGAGGTGGGCTGGGCCGCCTCGGGCCGCAACGGCGGGTTCTGCGCCGCCTCCCTCACCCATGGTCTGCCCAACGGGCTCGCCCGCTGGCCGGACGAGATCCACCGGCTCCAGGAGCTGGGCGCCCGCAACCTCGACGAGATCGAGAAGGCGGTCGCCCGCTACTCCCTGGACTGCGACTTCGAGCGCACCGGCGAGATCGACGTCGCCACCGAGACGTACCAGGCGTGGGAACTGCGCGACTGGTACGAGGAGTTGAGCGAGAAGGGCCTCGCCGAGGGCATCGAGTTCCTCGACGCCGACGCGGTGCGGGCACAAGTCGACTCACCGACATTCCAGGCGGGCCTCTACGACCGCCGGGGCGTCGCCATGGTCAACCCGGCCAAGCTGGCGTGGGGCCTGAAGCAGGCGTGCCTGGACCTCGGCGTCCGCGTCCACGAGCACACCCCCGCCCTCACCCTGAAGCCGTACGGCGCCGGCATGGTCGTACGCACCCCCTACGGCCAGGTCCGCGCCCGCAAGGTCGCCCTTGGCACCAACATCTTCCCGAGCCTGGTCAAGCGGGTCCGCGCCTACACGGTCCCGGTCTACGACTACGCCCTGATGACCGAGCCGCTCAGCGCGGAGCAACTGGCCTCGATCGGCTGGAAGAACAGGCAGGGACTCGGCGACTCGGCGAACCAGTTCCACTACTTCCGCCTCTCCGCCGACAACCGCATCCTGTGGGGCGGCTACGACGCCATCTACCCGTACGGCGGCCGGGTGCGCGCCGAGTACGACGACCGCCCGGAGACGTACGCCAAGCTCGCCGGGCACTTCTTCACCTGCTTCCCGCAGCTGGAGGGGGTCCGCTTCACGCACGCGTGGGGCGGCGCGATCGACACCTGCTCGCGCTTCTCGGCGTTCTATGGCACGGCTCATCAAGGCAACGTGGCGTACGCGGCGGGCTTCACGGGGCTCGGCGTCGGTGCGACCCGGTTCGGCGCGGACGTGATGCTGGACCTGCTGGCGGGGGAGAGTACGGAGCGGACGCGGCTCGAGATGGTCCGCAAGAAGCCGCTGCCGTTCCCGCCGGAGCCCTTCGCCTGGACCGGCATCGCGCTCACCAAGTGGTCGCTGGCCCGCGCCGACGCGCACGGCGGGCGGCGCAACCTGTGGCTGAGGACGATGGACAGGCTGGGCCTCGGCTTCGACAGCTGATGTGACTCAGATCACCTTGGATCGATCGGGAGAACCCGCGTAATGCCCGCCGGTGACCTCCCTCTCCCTCCGTGACGCGACCGGCGTCCACGAAGGAAAGGGAGGTCACCGTCATGACAGGGGCGAAGTCGGCGGTCGACTGGCTGGCATCCGTAGCTCCGAATCCCCAGGCCTGCCGCTGGGAGTGGGAGCGCAACCCCCTCGGGGTCGCGCTGCTGCCCGCCGGCAAGGCCTGGGACGTACTCATCCTGCCGGGCGAGCTCGGCTACCCGACCCTCGACGTCCTCACCCGCATCATCGACCAACTCGGCCCGGTCCTGGTCGACTTCGGCGACTCCCGGATGGGCTTCTTCGTGCCGCCCGGCACGGCCGCCCGCTGGCTGGGCACCGGCATCCGTACGGCCGGAGACGGTACCTGGATCGTCGTCCCGTACCCGGGCCGCGCCGCCGGCGCCGTCCGCTGGCTGGTCCCACCGGACGGCACCGGCACCCTCACCGACCCGGCCCTCCTCGAACTGGCCATGCACGAGGCGGCGGCGAGGCTGGCCGCGGACGGGGAGGGCTAACCTGCGTGAACCCTTGACAGGCCGGATTGGTCTGGACCAAATTGTGTGCGGCTCCACCCTCCAATTCCCCCATGCCTGGAGGCACTTGTGGATCGCTTCAGACCGCTCGCTCTCCTGACCGCCGCGGCCCTGGCCCTGCCCGGCGTCACCGCGCTCTCGTCGGCCGCCCGTGCGGCCGACACCGACCTGGCCCGCAACGGCGGTTTCGAGGCGGGCCTCGACGGCTGGACCTGCACGGCCGGTACGACCGTCAACTCACCCGTGCGCAGCGGCAGTTCGGCGCTGCAGGCGACCCCGGCCGGTGGTGACAACGCCCGGTGCGCGCAGACGGTGACCGTGAAACCGGACTCCCAGTACACGCTGTCCGGCCATGTCCGCGGCTCGTACGTCTACCTGGGCGCGAGCGGCACCGGCACCACAGATGTCTCCACGTGGACCCAGTCGGCCCCCACCTGGCAGCAGCTCACGACGACCTTCCGCACCGGCCCCTCCACCACCCGCGTCACCCTCTACACCCACGGCTGGTACGGCACCGGCGCCTACCACGCCGACGACATCTCCCTGGTCGGCCCGGGCGTGGACGCGGGACAGCCGCCCGCGGCGCCGACCGGCCTGAAGGCGGGCGCGGTCACCTCCTCCAGCGTCGCCCTGACCTGGTCCCCGGTCCCGGGCGCGACGAGCTACGCGGTCTACCGCGACGGCGCAAAGGCCCAGACGGTGACCGGCACGTCCGCGACGATCAGCGGACTGTCGCCCTCGACGGCGTACGGCTTCCAGGTCGCCGCCGTGAACGACGCCGGCGAGTCGGCGAAGTCGGCCACGGCGACCGCGACGACGACCGCGGGCACCGGCGGCCCCGTGAACCTCCCGGCCCACGCCCTGGTCGGCTACCTCCACGCCAGCTTCGCCAACGGCTCCGGCTACACCCGCATGGCCGACGTCCCGGACAGCTGGGACGTCATCGACCTGGCCTTCGGCGAACCGACCTCGGTCACTTCAGGCGACATCCGCTTCGACCGCTGCCCCGTCGCCGAGTGCCCGAACGTCGAGTCCGACGCCGACTTCAAGGCGGCGATCAAGGCCAAACAGGCGGCCGGCAAGAAGGTGCTGATCTCCATCGGCGGCCAGAACGGCCAGGTCCAGCTGACCACCACGGCGGCACGGGACACCTTCGTGACGTCGGTCTCGAAGATCATCGACGAGTACGGCCTCGACGGCCTGGACATCGACTTCGAGGGCCACTCGCTCTCCCTGAACGCCGACGACACCGACTTCAAGAACCCGAAGACCCCGGTGATCGTCAATCTCATCTCGGCCCTGAAGACCCTGAAGGCCAAGTACGGCGACGACTTCGTGCTGACCATGGCCCCGGAGACCTTCTTCGTCCAGCTCGGCTACCAGTACTACGGCACCGGCCCGTGGGGCGGCCAGGACCCGAGAGCTGGGGCGTACCTGCCGGTCATCCACGCCCTGCGCGACGACCTGACGCTCCTGCACGTCCAGGACTACAACTCGGGCCCGATCATGGGCCTCGACAACCAGTACCACTCCATGGGCGGCGCCGACTTCCACATCGCCATGACCGACATGCTGCTGACCGGCTTCCCGGTCGCGGGCAACGCGAACAACGTCTTCCCGCCCCTGCGCCCCGACCAGGTGGCGATCGGCATGCCCGCCTCGACCAACGCGGGCAACGGCCACGTCCCGCCCGCCGAGGTCACCAAGACCCTCGACTGCCTGACCAAGAAGACCAACTGCGGCTCGTACGCGACGCACGGCACCTGGCCCGCGCTGCGGGGGCTGATGACGTGGTCGATCAACTGGGACCGGTACGGCGGCTGGGAGTTTCAGCGGACGTTCGACGGCTACTTCGGCTGAGGGCTGCCTCGGCTGAGGAAGAGCCACAACGAGACCAGGAGCACCGCGCACAGGCACCAACTGGCCACGACATCCAGTGGCCAGTGGTAGCCGCGCCGGACCAGCCCGAAACCGACGGCCGCGTTGACGACGGCGCAGGCGATGACCAGCTCGCGGCGGGCGTAGGCGCTGCGCAGCCACGGGAGGAGGAGCAGGGTCGCGGCGCCGTAGGCGACGGCGGCCGTGGCGGTGTGCCCGGAGGGGTAGTAGCCGGTCCCCGGGGGTACGGCAGGGGTGCCCGGGCGGTCGGTGAGTTCCTTGAGGGGCACGACCAGGGCAGGGACCAGCGCCATCAGGACGGTCGCCGCGGTGGCCGGCAGCCACCAGCGGTCTGTACCAGTGAAGCGGGCACGCCGGGCGACGTAGAGGAGGACCGCGGCGAGGACCGGGACCGCCACCTGGATGTTGCCCAGGTCGGCGAGGAGTTCGGAGAAGCGGTCCGGATGGACCAGGGCCCGGCTGACTCGCTCGTCCACACGCACAAGCGGCCCGTCCGCTACGACCTGCCAGGTGAACAGGACGAAGAGGAGGGCCGGAGTGCCGAGAAGGAGGAAGAGGGAGGTCGGCCGCCCCGGAACAGGGGGGGTGGTTCCGAGGCGGCCGTCCGGATCGGATGGTCGCGCGCCCCGGGGGGTTTGGGGCGGGCGACTGTCCGATCGGTGAGGAGATCCGGAGCCGGAGGCTCCGGTTGTGTGCGCGAGGGCACGACCAGGTCGAAGCTGGGGAGGCCTCGACCCGATGTCACCCAGAGTCCCCTCTGGGCGGGGTGTATCTCTCATCTGGTTAGAACCTACGACAGGGCGAGGGCGTAAGACAGGCGGAATCGCGTCCTGACATCCACCTCGCACACCTTCTTCACACGCTCTGACGGTAGCCGCCCCAGCCCCGGAACCGCGAGCGGTGTCAGGGCTGGGGCGGATGAGACTCCCGAGGCGGGGACCTGTCGCTCACCAGTGGTTTTGCTGTGACCTCAGATGCGGGCGAAGGCCTGCTCGATGATGTCGAGACCCTCGTTCAGGAGGTCCTCGCCGATGACCAGCGGCGGCAGGAAGCGCAGCACGTTGCCGTAGGTGCCACAGGTCAGGACCAGCAGGCCCTCCTGGTGGCAGGCCTTGGCGAGCGCGGCGGTCGCCTCCGCGTTCGGCTCCTTCGTCGAGCGGTCCTTGACCAGCTCGATGGCGATCATCGCGCCACGGCCACGGATGTCGCCGATGATGTCGAACTTCTCGGCCATTGCGGTGAGGCGGGCCTTCATGGTGGCCTCGATCGCCTTCGCCCTGGCGTTGAGGCCGAGCTCCTTCATCGTCTCGATGGAGCCCAGCGCACCGGCACACGCCACCGGGTTGCCGCCGTAGGTGCCGCCCAGGCCGCCTGCGTGCGCCGCGTCCATGATCTCGGCGCGGCCGGTCACGGCGGCGAGCGGGAGACCGCCCGCGATGCCCTTGGCGGTGGTGATCAGGTCCGGGACGATGCCCTCGTCCTCGCACGCGAACCACTGACCCGTACGGCAGAACCCGGACTGGATCTCGTCGGCGACGAAGACGATGCCGTTGTCGGAGGCGAACTTGCGGATCGCCGGGAGGAAGCCCTTGGCCGGCTCGATGAAGCCGCCCTCGCCGAGGACCGGCTCGATGATGATCGCGGCGACGTTCTCGGCGCCGACCTGCTTGCTGATCTGGTCGATGGCCTGCGCGGCGGCCTCGGGACCCGCGTTCTCCGGGCCGGTCGGCCAGCGGTAGCCGTACGCCACCGGCACCCGGTAGACCTCGGGCGCGAACGGACCGAAGCCGTGCTTGTACGGCATGTTCTTCGCGGTCAGCGCCATCGTGAGGTTGGTGCGGCCGTGGTAGCCGTGGTCGAAGACGACGACCGCCTGGCGCTTGGTGTACGACCGCGCGATCTTGACGGCGTTCTCGACGGCCTCGGCGCCGGAGTTGAACAGCGCCGACTTCTTGGCGTGGTCACCCGGCGTCAGCTCCGCCAGCGCCTCGGCGACGGCGACGTAGCCCTCGTACGGCGTGACCATGAAACAGGTGTGGGTGAAGTCGGCGAGCTGCGCGGTGGCCCGGCGCACGACGGCCTCGGCGGACGCGCCGACGGACGTCACGGCGATGCCCGAACCGAAGTCGATGAGCCGGTTCCCGTCGACGTCCTCGATGATGCCGCCGCCCGCACGCGCGGTGAACACGGGCAGCACGGAGCCCACTCCCTGCGCGACCGCGGCGGTACGGCGGGCCTGCAGTTCCTGCGACTTCGGGCCGGGGATGGCGGTGACGACGCGGCGCTCCTGAGGAAGTGCGCTCATAAGGGGCTCCCGGGGTTTTACGGACGTTTGTCTTCTCTTTTCTCGCAGGCTAGGGCCGTGAGCGGGGGGTGGGCATGCTCCATGTGGGCGTTGTCAGCGGCTGCGGTTGTCCGTCGTGGACATAGCGGCGTCGGCGTGAAGGATCCGGAAGCGATCGGGTTCCGCCGGATCCCGGTCAACGACTTGGATGGGCGTCCCGGCCCACTGCCACACGCTGATGCCCGGCGTGCGGGAGAACCGGATCTGCCCGCGGGTGCCTTCGACCGCGACGCGCGGCCAGGACTCGGCAATGTGCCTCCGGTCCACGCCATGGGAACGGAGCACCTCGGCGAGGACGGCGACCGTGTCGTAGCCCTCGAAGGCGACGAAGGAGGGCGCCTCGGCCAGCTGCTCGCGCAGGGTCGTCTCGACTCGTGCGCCGAGTGGGCTGAGGCGCTCGGGCAGGTAGCGCAGGAACGGGATCGCGGCGCCGTCGTGGCCCAGCGACGTCGCCCATTCGGCGAACTCCGGTTGCCCGGCCGGAGCACCGATCATGATCTCGGCGAGGCGCTGGTCGCCGCGGACGGCCCTGACGATCGGCACGGCCGGATCCGGGTGGCCGACCAGAAGAAGGAGGGCTGTCGCGCGACGGTCCACGAGTTCGTCGCACACGGCCGAAGGGGTGAGCGCGCTCATGTCGAGTTCGATGACGGAGCCGCCGCGTGCAGTGACGTAGTCCCGCAGAATGCGGGTCCCGGTCGCCCAGTAGACACTCGGCTGGGCTGCCACGGCGATACGGCTGTGGCCCGCGCCGAGCAGGAAGTCCGCGTAGACCTGCCAGCCGCGGGACTGCGGCGGGGAGAGGCGCGCGACCCATTCCGTCGGCTGTTCGGTGAGCGCGTCGAGAACCGCCGACGAGCAGAGGTACGGCAGGCCGAGGGCGTCGGCCCTGGTGGCGGCGGCGCGAGCGACGACGCTGTGATACTCCCCGGCCAGGGCGGCCACGCCCAGGCGAGCCAGTTCGTCCACGGCCGCCGCGGCCCTCTGCGGATCGGCCGCGGTGTCTCGGACCACCAGCTCAAGTGGTCTCCCGACGATCCCGCCGGCGTCGTTGACTTCGCGAACGGCCAGTTCGAGGCCGGCGAGCAGGTGTTGGCCTGCCTCGATCCAGCCAGGTCGACTCAGCGGAACGAGGGCGCCGATCCGGACGGATGATCCGGGTATCTGGGTGACCATGCCGGACATTGCATCCACCACCGTCGCCGACGGGCAACCGATTATCCGCCCCGTCTGCCGCCACTGTCCGTTCCGTCGGCCGTGTAAGCGGTGAACTCCCCAGGCTGGGGCGTTAGATTGACTCGCTGATGGTGGATGCAACCGATGGAACGGCTGGTCAGGGGGCAAGGGCGATGGACAGCGACGGGACGCAGGACGCGCGGGGCACGCACGCGACGCCGGTGCCGCGTCCGGCGATGCCGCCGGAGGTCCCTGCGGTGCCGCCACGGCCCACGCGGGCACCCGGTGTCTCGGGGCCGGAGGGATCGTTTCTGGCGTGGCTGCGGGCGCCACGACCGCAGGCGCAGCCCGGCGTGTGGCGGTTCGGGCATGTGCCGCGGCCGGACGAGGAGCCCGAACAGATCCCGGCGCGGCAGCTGCTGAGCGGGGCGGTGATCGCCTTCCTGGTCGGCTGGCTGGTCTGGTCGCTGCTGTGGAACGGTTATCTCGGCGGCTGGTGGGTGCTGCCCCTGGAGCTGTTCACCCCGGACTCCTGGCGGGAGAACAACGACCGCGTCGGCAACGCCGTCCTCTGGTACAGCTACTACACGCTCATCGCCCTCGCCATCATGCTCGCGGTCGGCCGCCTGGGCCGCTGGGGCGAGGTCTGGCGCCGCTACGGCCCGCCCGCCTGGCGCCGTTCCGCCCCGGCGCCCGAGCGTCCGCCGGCCCCCGAGCAGGACCCGGCGTCCTGGCCCGCGCTGCGCGCCGCCGGGGCCTCCGACGCAGCCGAGCGGCTCGCCACCGACGCCCGCTCCGGGCTGATGCGCGACGTCGACTACGCCCGGATCACCCGCGCCTGGCAGGGCGTGCGCAGCGGGAGCCATGACCTCTCCGCCTTCTCGGGCGCCGTGCTCCGGGACGGCGCCGCCGCCTGTCTGCACCCGTCGGGCGCGCGTGACCTGCCCGCCCGGACCGCCCGGCACGACCTGGTCAGCGGTCAGGTCCGGCTCGGCACGACCGCCGACGACCCGCGCAACCCCTACGCCTATCGCGGCACCGGCCTCGGCCTCGGACCCGACCTGCTCGGCACCTCCTTCCTCGCCGTCGGCCCGGCCGGCTCCGGCAAGACCGGGACCGTGGTGCGGCCGCTCGCCGAGTCGCTGTGCCTGCACGCGCTGGCCGGGCGGGCCGCCGTCGTCGTGGTCGGCGCGGCGGGCGCCGGGCTCGGACCGGAGGACGCGTACGACGTCGTCGTACGGATCGGAAATCCGGAGTCCGTCTACGACCTGGACCTGTACGGCGGCAGCGGCGACCCGGACGAGGCCGCGGCCGTGCTCGCCGAGGCGCTCGTCGGTGACCTCGCCGACCCGCATCCGGGCAGCGACAGCCGCCGCTCCACGACCGTGCTGGCCCAGCTTCTCGGTCCGTTCCGCGCGGTGCACGACCGCTTCCCGTCCGTGCCGGAGCTGCGGCAGCTGCTGGACGGCGCTCCCGGGGCGCTCGGTGCGCTGCGCACGGCGCTGGAGGGATCCGGGCAGGAGTCGCTCATCCGGGAACTGGACGCGCGGGAGCGGCAGTTGGGGCAGCCCGGCGATGTGTCGGGCGTGCTCGCGGACCGGGTGGCGCTGCTCGACCGGCCGGCGTTCGCCGGATTCTTCGACACGTCCGGACAGTCGCGGCCCTTCTCCCTCAAGGCCCTCGACCACCCCGTCCGGGTCCGCATCGACCTGCCCGCGCGCGGGCACGCCGAGGCCTCGCGGATGCTGGCGCGGCTGGTGCTGGCCCAGTTCACGGCGAGTATCGCGGTACGGGAGGACCGGTCGCTGTTCGCTTGTCTGGTGCTGGACGACGCGACAGGCGTCGTGACGCCCGAGGCCGTGCGGGGCATCCAGCGGCTGCGGTCGGGCAACGCGGGCGCCGTGCTCACGCTGCGCAGCCTGGACGACGCACCGAGGCCGCTGCGCGGGCCGCTGCTCGGGGCCACAGGGTGCCGGATGGCGCTGGCCGGGGTCACGCCGTGGGACGGGCAGGACTTCGCCGAGGTCTGGGGCAAGGAGTGGACCGAGGCGCGGGACGTCACCGACCGGCAGATCATCGCCGAGACGCCGGCCGGGAAGGCGGTGCACGCGCTGCGGCGGGTGATCACCGGCAAGGCGCCGACCGCGCGGGCGGTGACCGTACGGCAGGTCGAGCGCGAGCGCTGGTCGGCGTCCGAGCTGGCGCACGGGGTACCGCCGGGGCACGCGGTGCTGTCGCTCACCAGCGTGCAGGGCGAGCACGCGCCACCGTTGCTGGTGGATCTGCGGGGGTGACCTCGGCGTCCGGGCGTGCGGCCGCGAGCCGACCTTACGGTGAGGCAGAATCGACACAGGCCGTTCATACACTGCGGCCAAAAGATCACAGCGATCACACGGATCACGTCGATTTGAAGGCCTCATGCCCCCCACGCTCGCCTCGCTCGTCCACCACTCCGCGCTTAAGCTGACCGTGCGTGCGGGCGAGGACCGCCTGGACGTACCCGTGCGCTGGGCACACGCCAGCGAGCTCACCGACCCCGTCCCCTATATGGAGGGCGGGGAACTGCTGCTGATCACCGCGCTCAAGCTGGACGCGGAGAACCCCGAGGCGATGCGGCGCTATGTACGGCGCCTGGTGGGCGCCGGCGTGGTCGGGCTCGGCTTCGCGGTCGGCGTCAACTACGAGGACATCCCCGAGGCGCTGGTCGACGCGGCGGCGGAAGAGGACCTGCCGCTGCTGGCGGTGCCGCGCCGCACGCCCTTCCTCGCCATCAGCAAGGCCGTGTCGGCGGCGATCGCGGCGGACCAGTACCGGGCGGTGACGGCCGGGTTCGCGGCGCAACGCGAGCTGACGAAGCAGGCGCTGACCGGCGGGCCGGACGGGCTGCTGACCGCGCTGGCGTCGCAGGTCAACGGCTGGGCGGCGCTGTACGACGCGTCCGGTGCGGTCGTCGCCACGGCGCCCGAGTGGGCGGGGCGGCGGGCGGCACGGCTCACGGCGGACGTGGAGCGGCTGCGGGAGCGGCCCGCGCCGGCGTCGTCCGTGGTGGGCGGCCCGGAGCACGAGGACCGGGTCGAGCTGCACACGCTGGGGACCGGGCGGCGGCCCCGCGCCGCTCTGGCGGTCGGTACGGCGGCGGCGCTGGGCACGGCGGAGCGGTACGCCGTGCACTCGGCGATCGCGTTGCTGACGCTGACGACGGAGCGGTCGCGGTCGCTGCACGCGGCCGAGCAGCGGGTGGGGGCGGCGGTGCTGCGCATGCTGCTCGCCGGGGAGCCGGATCACGCGCGGGCCGTGGCGGGGGACCTGTACGGCGAACTGCTGGACGCGCCGTTCCGGGTGATCGTCGCCGAGGCGGCGTCGGTGTCGGCGGCGCGGGTCGTGGACTCGGGCACGCGGGTGGCGCTCCCCAAGACAGCCGCCGCGCTGCTGGTCGCCGCGTCCGAGGCGAACGGTGATCCGCTGGCCGTGCTCACCGAGGTGGTGGAGTCCGCGGCGGCGCGGGCCGGTGAGGCGGTGCTCGTGGTGCCGGAGGGGGAGGGCGAGGCGGCGCGGGTGGTGGTGCTCGCCGCGGACGGGGGCGCGTCGGTCGCGGCGTGCGCGGAGTACGCGGCGGCGTTGGAGGTGGCTCGGGCGGGGGGCGCGCCCGAGGGGCCCGGCGCCGACGAGGACGAGCTGGTCGTGGGGCTCTCGGCACCGGCCGGGCCGATCGCGGCGGCGGCGGCGTACAAGCAGGCGGAGCAGGCCGTGTCGGTGGCCCGGCGCCGGGGCCGGGTGTGCGTGGAGCACGAGCAGCTGGCCGCCGGGTCCGTGCTGCCGCTGCTCGCTGACGACGCGGTGAAGGCGTTCGCGGACGGGTTGCTGAGGGCGCTGCACGAGCACGACGCGACCGGGCGGGGGGATCTGGTGGCCTCACTGCGGGCGTGGCTGTCACGCCACGGGCAGTGGGATGCGGCGGCCGCGGACCTGGGCGTGCATCGGCATACGTTGCGCTACCGGATGCGGCGGGTGGAGGAGATCTTGGGGCGGTCGCTGGATGACGCGGATGTGCGGATGGAGCTTTGGCTGGCGTTGAAGGCGACGTCGGCGGAGTAGACGGGGCGGGGTGGACGGGGCGGAGCAGACAGGGGCGAGTGAGCCTGGGGGCCCACCCACCCCGCCAAACCGGCGCACCCCTCACCCGCACCACTACACCTCGGACAAACGCCCGTCCGCCCCCGCACCCCTACCGTGGACCCCGAACCCCATGAACACCCCCAACGCGGAAGGGCCGGGACTCGATATGACTTCCACCCACGCCTTCTGGCTCGCCGGTCGCCAGGCAAGTGGCGAGGACAGCCTCGATGTCACCTCCCCGTGGGACGGGCGGGTCGTCGGCACGGTGAGTGTGCCGACGGACGCGCAGGTCGAGGAGGCTGTGGCCGCCGCGTACGCCGTGCGGGACGAGTTCGCCGCGACGCCGGCCCATGTGCGTGCCGCCGCCCTGGACCACGTCAGCAGGCGGCTCGTCGAGCGGACCGAGGAGATCGCCCGGCTGATCTCCGCCGAGAACGGCAAGCCCATGAAGTGGGCCCGCGGCGAGGTAGGCCGTGCCGTGTCGGTGTTCCGGTTCGCGGCCGAGGAGGCCCGGCGGTTCAACGGCGGCGAGGCCCAGCGGCTCGACACCGACCTCGGCGGTCAGGGGCGGCTCGCCTTCACGCGGCGCTTCCCCAAGGGCGTCGTCCTCGGCATCGCGCCGTTCAACTTCCCGCTGAACCTGTGCGCCCACAAGATCGCCCCGGCCATCGCAGCCGGTGCGCCGATCATCCTGAAGCCCGCTCCGGCCACCCCGCTGTCCGGGCTGATCATCGGCGAACTGCTCGCCGAGACCGAGCTCCCCGCCGGCGCCTGGAGCATCCTGCCGGTCGCCAACGACCGGATGCCCGCGCTCGTCCAGGACCCGCGCCTGCCCGTGATCTCCTTCACCGGCTCCGAGACGGTCGGCTACGCGATCATGGACTCGGTGCCGCGCAAGCACTGCACCCTGGAGCTGGGCGGCAACGGCGCGGCCATCGTGCTCGGCGACTTCGCGAGCGACCAGGACCTCGACTGGGCCGCCACCCGCATCGCCACCTTCTCCAACTACCAGGGCGGCCAGTCCTGCATCTCCGTGCAGCGGGTGATCGCGGACGCGTCCGTGTACGACCGCCTGCTGCCGCGCATCGTCGCCGCCGTCGAGGCCCAGGTCACCGGTGACCCGAGTGACGACGCGACCGACGTCGGGCCGCTGGTCAGCGAGGACGCCGCCAAGCGCGTCGAGACCTGGGTCGACGAGGCCGTCGCCGCGGGCGCCCGTCTGCACGCCGGCGGCAAGCGCGACGGCGCCTCCTACGCGCCGACCGTCCTCACCGACGTACCGTCCGACGTCACCCTCGCCTGCGAGGAGGTCTTCGGGCCCGTCCTCACCGTGCAGAAGGTCGACGGGGAGGCCGCCGCCTTCGCCGCCGCCAACGAGTCCAAGTACGGCCTCCAGGCAGGTGTGTTCACGCATGACCTCCAGGTCGCCTTCCGTGCCCACCGGGCCCTGGAAGTCGGTGGCGTCGTCATCGGCGACGTTCCCTCCTACCGTGCCGACCAGATGCCGTACGGCGGTGTCAAGCAGTCCGGTGTGGGGCGTGAGGGCGTGAAGTTCGCGATGGACGACTACACCTACGAGCGCGTGATGGTCCTCACCGGAATCGCTCTCTGAGCGAGACTCCGACCACCCACCTCTAGCTAATGGGAACCATTTTCACATAGGATCCCCGAAGGGGCCCGGCACCGATGCCTTCCGGTGCCGGGCCCCTTCTTGGTGTCGGCCTCGTCCGGACCCTCAACCGGAGAAGCCGACGTGCGCGAGCCGCAGTGGGCCGCGCAGCCTGACGTGGACGTCACGGACGCCCTCGGCGATGATCTCGGCGCTCAGCGTCGCGTAGTCGTACGGGCTCGCATCAGGCGCCCGCGACGTCAGTACGGCCAGCGCCGGGCCCCCGTCCAGCGAGATCTCGACCACTCCGTCGCCCGCGACCGACGCCGTCACCTCCGCGACGCCGTCCCCGAAGTCGCAGTCCCGGTAGACCAGTTCGGCCGACCTGCCCTGCGCCGCCGTCACGGCGTCGCCCGACGTCTTCGTACGGTCGACGATCGCGACACCGCTCTGGTCGTCGAAGTCGGCCGCGCTCAGGCCGAGTTGGAGGACCGGGCGCGGTGCCGGGGCCTCGCCGTCCAGGAGCACGGTCGTGCGCAGGCGGATGTCCTCGCTGGAGGCGCCGGCCAGCAGCTCGTACGGGCCCGCCTCACGGCGCCATCCGCCGCGCGCCACGTCCCAGAAGTCGAAGGCCGACAAGGGGACCTGGAAGGTCAGCTCCCGCTGCTCGCCGGGCTCCAGGCGCACCCGGTCGTGCGCCACCAGCTCGCGGCGCGGGCGCGGCACGGTCGGGTCCACGGCGCGTGTGTAGAGCTGGGCCACCTCGTCGGCCGTCACGTCGCCGGTGTTGGTGACCGTGAAGGAGACCTCCACCGCGTCGTCGTCCACCGCCGTCCTCAGGTCGGCGTACGAGAAGGTCGCGTACGACAGGCCGTGGCCGAACGGGAAGAGTGGGGTGCCCTCGAAGTACAGGTACGTCTGGCGGCTGCCGATCACGTCGTAGTCGAGGAGGTCGGGCAGGTCGGCGTCGTCGGAGTACCAGGTCTGCGGGAGGCGGCCGGCGGGGGAGACGTCGCCGGACAGGACGCGGGCCAGGGCGGTGCCGGCCGCCTGGCCGCCGTGGGACGTCCACAGGATCGCCGGGAGGGCGGCCGGGTCGACCGCGTACGGGTACGCCGACACCAGCGCCAGCACCGTGTGCGGGTTGGCCGCGCGGGCCGCGCGCAGCAGGCGCTCCTGGTGGGCGGGGAGGGCCAGCGTCGGGCGGTCCTCGGTCTCGCGGCCGTTGATGTGCGGGTCGTTGCCCGCGACCACCAGGACCACGTCGGCCTGCGACGTGACCCGGGTTACTGCGTCTTCTCCGCTTTCGACGACTATGACCTGGAAGATTTCCGGATTCGCTTCGGCAACCCTGACGCCCTCGGCGGCGACTGAGACGTGGCGACCCGTACCGATGTGCCGGAGGAGGTGTCCGTTCTCATGCGGTTCCAGGCGGAACGTCTCCTGGACGACCCAGCCTCCGGGCTGGTCGGCGGAGGCACGGACACGGCCGTCCTCGGCGACCGAGAGGTAGCGCCCGTCGGGGGCGCGCAGGGTCAGTACGCCCTCGCCCCAGTCGACGAGGGCGAGCTCGGTGCCGGTCGGGTCGGTGGTCAGCGGGGGCAGGTCCGTGCGGCCCGCCAGCAGCGCCGGGTCGAGGGCGCCCTCGGCGCCGCGCACCTCGTCGTCGGCGTCCGCCTCGGGGACGTGCAGGAAGGTTCCGGCCGAGGTCTTCAGCAGGACGCGGTCCACGCCCTCCGCGAACTCCACGCGCTCCGCGCCGAACCGCTCGTACAGGCCCTCCAGCGGGGTGGAGCGGTGGATGAGCGTGCCGCTGTACCAGTCGAGCTTGCACTCGTCGGCGAGCAGGCCGACCACCGCGAGCCGGGTGTCGGGCGCGAGCGGCAGCAGGCCGCCGCTGTTCTTGAGCAGGACGACCGACTGCTCCGCGGCCTCCTGGGCGAGGGCGCGATGGGCCGGGGTGTCGAAGTCCTTGGTGAGCGCGTGCGGGTCGTACTCCGGGTCGAACTCGCCGAGGCGGAAGCGCACCGAGAGCTGGCGGCGGACCGCCGTGTCGAGGTCCGACTCGGTCAGCAGGCCCTGTTCCAGCGCCCCGCGCACCCGTGCGGTGATCTTCGAGCCGTCGGTGCCGTGGTCGGTGAAGCTGTCGACGCCGGCGAGGATCGCTGCGGCCGTGGCCTCCTCGTGGGTGTCGAAGTAGTGCTCGGAGTCGACCAGGTTCGACGGCGCGCCCGCGTCCGAGCAGACCAGCAGATCGTCGTCGGTCCAGGTGCGCAGGTGCTCGCGCAGATACGGCGAGACATGGTTGGGGCGGCCGTTGACCAGGTTGTACGCCGGCATCACCCCGGCCGTGGCGCCCGCCTCGACCGTCTCGCGGAAGGCGCGCAGGTCGTACTCGTTGAGGACGCGAGGGCGCACCGAGGACGACGTGACGTCGCGGCCCGTCTCGTTGTTGTGGGCCAGCCAGTGCTTGAGGACGGGCGCGGTACGCCAGTACGTCGGGTGGTCGCCGCGCAGGCCTCGGGTGTACGCCACCGCGATGGCCGAGGTGAGCTTCGGGTCCTCCGAGTAGCCCTCCTCGTTACGGCCCCACAGGGGGTGGCGCAGGAGGTTGACGGTCGGGGACCAGACATTCAGGCCCACGCGTTCGTCGCGGGCGCGCATCGCGCGGGTCTCCTTGGAGACGGCCTCGCCGACGCGTCGTACGAGGTCCGTGTTCCAGGTCGCGCCGAGGCCGACCGCCTGAGGGAAGACGGTGGCCGGGCCCATCCAGGCCACACCGTGCAACGCCTCCTGGCCGGTGCGGAATTCGGCGACGCCGAGCCGCTCCACGGCGGGCGCGAACTGGTGCAGGAATCCGATCTTCTCGTCGAGCGTGAGCCGCGACAGAAGGTCGTCGATGCGCTTCGCGAACGGCAGTCGCTGATCGCGGAAAGGCGGCGTAGGCGGCGTTTGTGCGGTCACGTGGGGATCCCCTTGCGATGGAGCGGCGAGGCGCTTTCGAAGCGCTTCGATGCTCATTCGACTCAGGGGTGGGTGTCAAGACGCCCCGGCGCAACAACTCCGACTCCTGACCGTTATTTCAAGCGGCACATGAGAGCGGTCGGTTCCTCCATACCTCGGAGGAATCCTGGACATGACCCTTGTGTACCCCCATGCCTTCACTTAACCTCGCAGCAACATCGAAGCGCTTCGACTACGAGTTCCGCCCACTTCAAGGGTGCGCGGCTCTCGGCAATGGTCGGAGGACCGCTTCAGCTCAGCCAGTTCCACTCAGACACCGCAGCCGACGGCCCACCGCCGGGTGTCCAGGTGCGCCATGAAGGGTTGACGCAATGACGCCGAACGCCGCCTCCGCCTCCGGACCCAGCCGGAGAAGCTTCCTCGCCTCGACGGCGGTCGCCACTGCCGCGGTGGCGGGGGGAATGCCGTTGCTCGCCGCCTGCGGTGGGTCGGACAGCGGCTCGCGGGACGGGACCACGTCGGGCAAGGACGCGAAGAAGATCCTTCCGGCGTTCGTGGCCAGCAACGTGGTGACGCCGGACATCCCGGCGAAGAACGGCTCGGCGGTCGGCTTCACCAGCAAGCTGGACCTGGCCACCCTCAAGACCTCCGTCCCGAAGAAGCTCGGCAAGGGCGGCAAGGTCACCATCATGTCGCCGTTCTGGGGCTCCCCGCCGAAGAGCGACAACGCCTACTACAAGGCGATGAACGACGTGATCGGCGTCGACGTCGTCTGGCAGAACCAGGACGGCAACACCTACGAGCAGAAGCTCGGCGCGGTGCTGGCCTCCAGCGACGTTCCGGACGTGGTGGTCGTCCCCGGCTGGAACATGAACGGCAAGATACCCACCGCCATCATCAGCAAGTTCGCGGACCTCGGCCCCTACCTGTCCGGCGACGCGGTCAAGGAGTACCCGAACCTCGCCGCGATCCCCACGGACGCCTGGCAGCGTTCCATCTTCGGCGGCGAGCTGCGCGGCCTGCCGCAGCCGGCGCCGTGGGCGCCCAGCATCGTGCCCTTGTACCGGCAGGACATCTTCGAGAAGGAAGGGTACGAAATACCCAAGTCCTGCGACGAGTTCATGGCCCTGGCCAAGGACATCACCAACGCCAAGGCCAAGCGCTGGGCCTGCCTGGACATGAAGTGGACCGCCTGGCAGGCCTTCGGTGTCTTCTCTGGCAGCGAGAAGCCGCTCGGCTGGAACATGGTCGACGGCAAGCTGCTCTACCGCATCGAGACCGACGAGTACCTCGAAGCGATCGAGTGGTCCCGCAAGCTCTTCGCCGCCGGGGTCGTCCACCCCGACTCCAAGATGGGCAAGAACGCCCCCGACGCGGGACCCAAGTTCGCGGCCGGTGAGTTCCTGATCTACCCCAACAACATCTCCCAGTGGTGGGGCCGAACCGCCGAACAGGCCACCCAGAACCCGGACTTCAAGATCTGGGGCATGGATGTCTGGGGCCACGACGGCGGCAACCCCACCATCTATGCCGAGCAGCCCGCCGGCATCTTCGCCTTCGTCAACAAGAAGGCCTCCGAGTCGGTCATCCGTGACGTGCTGGCCGTCGCGAACGTCACCGCGGCGCCGTACGGCACCAAGGAGTACATGTTGACCAACTACGGCGTGGAGGGCACCCACTACACCGTCAAGGACGGCGTCCCCGCCAAGACCGACCAGGGCAACCTGGAGGTGATGAACGCCTACGTCATGGTGGACGGCCCCGCCTCGACCATCGCGCACCCCGACTTCCCCGACGTAGCCAGGGGCCAGGTCGAGTGGCAGCAGCGGATGGGCGCCTTCACCAAGAAGTCCACCTTCTGGGGCATGCAGATCACCGAGCCGAACCGCTACACCAACCTCTCCAACGACTTCGAGCAGCTGGAGGACGACATCGTCCGCGGCCGCAAGAAGATCAGCGACATGCAGCAGGCCGTCTCCGACTGGAAGAGCAAGGGCGGCGACAAGCTGCGGGACTGGTACAAGCAGATCCTCGACGAGAACGGCTCCGCGGCCAGCTGACCCGGTACCGAGGCAAGGAGAACGGCCGTGTCCCACAGCACGGTGCCTCGGAGCAGGACCGAGGCCGACACGACGGCGAAGACCCCGGCGGCGCCCGACGGCGTCACCGGATCCGGTAGGAAGCCACCCTCGGGAAAGCTGAGTCTGCGGCTCAGGCTCAGGCGCGACCGCGTCCTGCTCCTGATGACGCTGCCGGCCGTCGCCCTGGTCCTGCTCTTCAACTACGTGCCGATTCTCGGCAATGTGGTGGCGTTCCAGGACTACGACCCCTACATCAGCGACAACGGCGTCGTGTCCATGCTGAACAGCCCGTGGGTGGGGCTGGAGAACTTCCAGCGGATCTTCGAGGACTCCGCGTTCTGGCAGGCGGTCCAGAACACGCTGGTGCTGTTCTTCCTCCAGCTCGTGCTGTTCTTCCCGATCCCCATCCTGCTCGCGCTGCTCATCAACAGCGTGGTCAGGCCCCGGGTGCGGGCCATCGCGCAGGCCGTTCTCTATCTTCCGCACTTCTTCTCGTGGGTGCTGGTGATCGCGGTCTTCCAGCAACTGCTCGGCGGCGCAGGGCTGCTCTCGACGCTGTTGCGCGACCACGGGTACGACGGCCTCGACATCATGACCGACCCGAGCACCTTCAAGTTCCTGGTCACCGCGCAGGCGGTGTGGAAGGACGCCGGCTGGGGGATCATCGTCTTCCTCGCCGCCCTGGCCTCCGTCAGCCCCGACCTGTACGAGGCCGCCGCGATGGACGGCGCCGGACGCTGGCGACGGATGTGGCACGTCACCCTGCCGGCGCTCCGGCCGGTGATCGCACTGCTTCTGGTACTGCGGGTCGGCGACGCCCTGACCGTCGGCTTCGAACAGATCCTCCTTCAACGAGATGCTGTAGGACCGGGCGCGGCGGAAGTGCTCGACACCTTCGTGTGGTGGAACGGCGTCCGCAACCAGGACTTCGGCTACGCGGCCGCCGCCGGACTCGTCAAGGGCGTCATCAGCATCGGTCTCGTCCTGGCCGCGAACAAGGTGGCCCATCTGATGGGCGAGCAGGGGGTGTACAAGAAGTGACCGCCGTGATCGACAAGCCGAAACTCAAGCCGTGGGCCGCGCCGCCTCGGTCGGCCTGGGAGGAGCAGCCCACCAAGGTGGGGCTGGCGAGCAAGAGCCTCGTCCTGGGCCTGGCCGTCCTGGCGATCCTGTTCCCGCTGTGGATCGTCATCGTCACCAGCCTCTCCACGCGCAAGACCATCGACGAGTCCGGCGGTCTGGTGATGGTGCCGAAGGACATCACCTTCATCGCCTACCAGGAACTGCTCAGTGGCGGCCAGGTCACCCGCGCGGCGATCATCAGTGTCCTGGTCACCCTGGTCGGTACGGCATTCTCCATGACCGTGTCCGTGCTGTGCGCCTACGGGCTCTCGCGGACCGGGTCGCTGGGGCACCGGTGGATCCTGATGACGCTGCTGGCGACCATGTTCTTCAGCGCCGGTCTCATCCCGACGTATCTGCTGGTGCAGACGCTCGGGCTGACGGACAGCTATCTCGCCCTGATCCTGCCGAGCGCGATCAGTGTCTTCAACATCCTGGTGCTGCGCGGATTCTTCATGGGGATCTCGCAGGAACTCATCGACAGTGCGCGGATCGACGGCGCCGGCGACTTCCGGATTCTCTGGCAGATCGTCATGCCGCTGTCGCGGGCCGTCATCGCGGTGATCACGCTGTTCTACGCGGTCGGGTACTGGAGCGCGTGGTTCAACGCGTCGTTGTACTTGAACGACCAGGACATGATGCCGTTGCAGAACGTCATGATCCAGCTGGTGCAGAAGCAGGAAGCGCCGGTGGGGCTCGGGCAGGCCATCAAGACCGGGCAGCTGTCGGGGCTGGCCGTGCAGATGGCGGTCATGGTGATGGCTTTGCTGCCGGTGGCCGTGCTTTCTCCCTTTGTCCAGAAGCATTTCAAGAAGGGCATGCTCACGGGGGCCGTCAAGGGCTGACGGTCAATTCTGAGATCAGCGCCGTAGGACCGATGGTTTCTTGCTGTCTGCGGCTGCGTTGTGGCTGGTCGCGCCCACGCGGCGGAGCCGCATATCGATGCAGCCCCGCGCCCCTAGGCAGGTATCCGCACCCCCTTTGTAAGAACGAGGTATGTCATGCGCACGTCCCAGCCCAGCAGACGAGCCGTTCTCGCCGGCACCGCGGCCGCCGCCGCGCTCACCGCCCTCCCGTCCCTCACCGGGCACGCCTCCGCCGCAGAGCCCGCTGCCGCGTCCGCCGCCGGCCAGGCATACCGCTGGCGCAACGCCGTCATGGGCGGCACCGGATTCGTCACCGGTGTGCTCTTCCACCCCTCCGTGCGCGGTCTCGCCTACGCCCGTACCGACATCGGCGGCGCCTACCGCTGGGACGAGCGCGCCGCCCGCTGGACCCCGCTGACCGACCACCTCGGCTGGGACGACTGGAACCTCCTCGGTGTCGAGGCCATCGCCGTCGACCCCGCCCACCCCGACCGCGTCTACCTCGCCCTCGGCACCTACGCCCAGTCCTGGGCCTCCAACGGTGCCGTCCTGCGCTCCGACGACCGCGGTGCCACCTGGAGCCGCAGCGACCTCGCCGTGAAGCTCGGGGCCAACGAGGACGGGCGGGGCATGGGGGAGCGGCTGCTCGTCGATCCGCGGGACAGTGACACGCTGTGGCTGGGGACCCGGCACGACGGATTGCTCAAGTCGACCGACCGGGGCGCCACTTGGGCGGCCGCGACCGGCTTCCCCGGTTCCCCGAGCGCCACCGGGCAGGGCGTCACCCTGCTCGTCGCCGTCGGGCGCACCCTGTACGCCGGCTGGGGTGACGGTGACGGCACCACCGGGACCAGGAACCTGTACCGGACCGCCGACGGCAGTAAGTGGGAGGCCGTCCCGGGGCAGCCCACCGGCACCGCCGCCAAGGTCCCGATCCGCGCCGCGTACGACCGCCACACCCGCGAGCTGTACGTGACGTACGCCAACGCGCCCGGCCCCAACGGGCAGTCCGACGGCAGCGTGCACAAGCTGTGCACCACGACCGCCACCTGGAAGGACGTCACGCCGGTGAAGCCGGGCGGCACCACGGCCGACGGGTCCGCCGACGCCTTCGGCTACGGCGGCGTCGCCGTCGACGCCCGCCGCCCCGGCACCGTCGTCGTCTCCACCAACAACCGGTGGGCGGCGGTCGACACCCTGTACCGCACCACCGACGGCGGTCGCACCTGGACGTCCCTGAAGGACTCCGCCGTCCTCGACGTGTCCGAGACCCCCTACCTCAAGTGGGGCGCCGACAAGCCCAAGTTCGGCTGGTGGATCCAGGCGGTCGGCATCGACCCGTACGACTCGGGGCACCTCGTCTACGGCACCGGCGCGACCCTCTACGGCACCCGGGACCTGAAGAACTGGGCCCCGCAGATCCGCGGCCTGGAGGAGGCGTCCGTGGTCCAGCTGGTCTCGCCTCCGGTCGGGGAGGCGCATCTGATCAGCGGGTCCAGGGACGTGGGCACCCTGTATCACGACACGCTCACGGCGTCGCCGAAGCGAGGCATGGCCACGAACCCCGTGTTCGGGTCGGCGACGGGGCTCGCCCAGGCCGCGGCAAAGCCGGCGTACGTCGTCCGCACCGGCTGGGGCGACAACGGAAACGGCGCCTACTCCAGCGACGGCGGGCAGACCTGGGCGCCCTTCGAGGCCCAGCCCTCCATCGCCAAGGACGCACCGGGGCCGATCGCCACCAACGCCGACGGCAGCGTGCTGCTCTGGGTCTTCGTGCACTGGGACGGCACGAAGTACCCCGCCTACCGCTCGGCGGACAACGGCACCACCTGGTCCGAGGTCGCCTCCTTCCCGAAGGGCGCCACGCCGGTCGCCGACCCGGCCGACCCGACGCTCTTCTATGCGTACGACACCGACACGGGAACGCTACTCGCCAGCACTGACAGTGGCCGTACCTTCACCGCCCGTGCGACCGGACTGCCCAAGGGGGACAGCCAGTTCAAGCTGGTCGCCGCGCCCGGCAGGTCCGGTGACCTGTGGCTCTCCACCAAGGGGAACGGGCTCTACCGGTCCACCGACAGTGGTGCCGCCTTCACGAAGGTCGCGAGCTGCTGGGCCTCGCACACCCTCGGGTTCGGCAAGGCGGCCGACGGGGCCGACTATCCGGCGATCTACCAGGTCGGCTCCACCGAGTCCATCACCGCCGTCTACCGCTCCGACGACGAGGCCAGGACCTGGGTGCGGATCAACGACGACCAGCACCAGTGGGGCTGGACCGGCGAGACGATCACCGGTGACCCACGCGTGTACGGCCGGGTCTTCCTCGCCACCAACGGGCGGGGCGTGCAGTACGGGGAGCCCGTCTGATGCCGGAGCGAAACGGGCCCGACCTGAGCGACGCCACCCGCGGCCGCCTCCTCTTCGGCGGCGACTACAACCCCGAGCAGTGGCCCGAGGAGACCTGGCACGAGGACGTCCGGCTGATGAAGGACGCCGGGGTCAACTCGGTCACCCTCGGTGTCTTCTCCTGGGCCAGGCTCGAACCTCAGCCGGGGGTGCGGGAGTTCGGCTGGCTGGACCGGCTGATGGACCTGATGCACGAGAACGGCATCGGCGTCGTCCTCGCCACCCCGACCTCCTCGCCGCCGCCGTGGATGGGCCGGCTGCACCCCGAGACGCTCCCGCGCGACGAGGACGGCCGGACCGAGTGGTGGGGCTCCCGGCAGCACTTCTCGCACTCCAGCGCCACCTACCGCCGCTACGCCGCCGCCATCACCGAGGACCTCGCCGCCCGCTACGGCGCTCACCCCGCCCTGCGGATGTGGCACATCAACAACGAGTACTGCACCTACGACTGGGGCGACGAGGCCGAGGACGCCTTCCGCGGCTGGCTCCAGGCCAAGTACGGCACGCTCGACACCCTCAACGAGGCCTGGGGGACGGCCTTCTGGAGTCAGGGCTACGGCGACTGGTACGAGGTCCTGCCGCCGCGCCGGGCGCACTACATGAAGAACCCCACGCAGGTGCTGGACTTCAAGCGGTTCACGTCCGACGCGCTGCTGGACTGCTATCTCGCCGAGCGTGACATCGTCGCCCGGCACAGCCCGGACATCCCGGTGACGACCAACTTCATGCCGTTCTGGCAGGGGCAGGACGCCTGGGTCTGGGTCGAGCAGGAAGACGTCGTCTCGATCGACATCTATCCGGATCCTCGTGATCCGTTCGGCGGGCAGTACAGCGCGCTGATTCATGACATGACGCGGTCGCAGGCCCGCGGCGGTCCGTGGATGGTCATGGAGCAGGCGGCGGGCCCGGTCAACTGGCGCGGGGTCAACCACCCCAAGCCCGCCGGCCTCAACCGCCTGTGGTCCCTCCAGGCCGTGGCCCGCGGCGCCGACGCCGTCTGCTACTTCCAGTGGCGGCAGTCCCGGCAGGGCTCGGAGAAGTTCCACTCCGGGATGGTCAGCCACGCGGGGGAGCGGGGCCGCACCTTCCAGGAGGTCAAGCGGATCGGTGCCGAACTCGCCCTGCTGAGCGGGAAAGTGGCGGACACCCGGGTCGAGGCCGGCGAGGTCGCCGTACTCCTCGACTGGGACGCCTGGTGGGCCAGCCAGCAGGACGGGCGGCTGTCCGGCGAGGTCGACTATCCGCAGGTCGTCCGCGCCTGGCACCGCGCGCTGTGGGAGGCGCACACCGTCGCCGACTTCGCCCGCCCCGAGCAGGACCTGTCCGCCTACAAGCTGGTCGTCGTCCCGCAGCTGTACCTGATGACGGACGCGGCCATCGACAACCTCGTCGCCTACGTGAACCAGGGCGGCACCCTGGTCTCCGGCTTCCAGACCGGCGTCGCCGACGAGGACGACCGGGTGCGCGAGGGCGGCATGGACGCCCGTCTGCGCGACCTGTTCGGCATCCGTGTCCTGCACGAGTGGTGGCCGCTCGACGCGGGCGAGAAGGCCGACGCCGAGGGCTTCCAGGGCACCCTGTGGTCCGAGGAGATCGAGGCCGCCGATGACGTGGACGCCGTAATCCCCTACAAGGGCGGCGAGTTGGACGGACTCCCGGCCGTCCTGCGCAAGGGCCAGGCCTGGTACGTCTCCACCCTCCCCGAACCGCACGCCCTGCGCACACTGCTCGCCGACATCGCCGCCGACGCGGGCGTACGACCGACCCTCGCCGGTCTCCCGGCCGGCGTGGAGGCCGTACGCCGGGGCGAGCTGCTGTTCCTGCTCAACCACGGGCGCGACGGCGTCACCGTGCCGCTGCCCGGCCGCCACCGCGACCTGCTGACCGGCGCGCACGTCACCGACGGGGTGGAGCTGGGGCGGTACGGGGTGGCCGTGCTGGAGGCGGCGCCATGACCGGTCCGGTGCACGGCACCTGGGAACCCGCACCCGCCGCCCGCTGGGAGGACGCCTTCCTGAGCGGGAACGGCCGACACGGCGTCATGGTGTTCGGTGACCCGAACGACGAGCGGGTCATCGTCAACCACCACACCCTGGTCCGCCCCAACGGCACCGAACACGCCCGTCCGCCCGCCCTCGCCGCCGAACTCCCGCGACTGCAGGACCGGTTGCTCGACGGAGACGTCACCGCGGCGGAGGGCTTCACCGACGGGCGAGGGCTGCAATGGGTGCAGCCCTTCCACCCCGCCTTCCGGATCCGGCTGCGCCGCCCCACCGCCGAGGAGCGCGGCGACTACCGGCGTGAGGTCGATTTCACCACCGGCGTGGTCACCGCCCGCCGCGCCGGCCGGCGCAGCGAGGTCTTCGTCTCCCGCGCCGACGACGTCATCGTCCAGTACGTCACCGAACCCGGCCTCACCACCGACGTGACCCTGGACCCCCAACTGCCGGGCGCTCCCCACGGCCTGGCGGTCGGCCACAGTGCCGTCCTCACCCCCGAGGGCGCGCTCATCACCCTCCGCGTCCGCTACCCCGGTAGCGACCGCGCGTACACGGGCGTCACGCTCGCCGTCGTCACCGGCGGCAGCGTCCGCTCCGCCCTGCCCGGCATCCGCGTCGAGGGCGCCCGCTCCCTGCTCCTGCTCACCCGCGTCCGGCGCCACACCGGCGAGGTGGACGCCCTCGCCGAGGCCGCCGCCCTGCGCGCCCTGCTCCCCGACGGCGACGCCGACGGCGACAGCGACAGCGACTACGGTGACCCGTACGACCGCCTCCTCGCCCGCCACACCGCCCTGCACCGCCCGGCCTACCTCCGCGCCGGCCTCGACCTCGGGGCCGAGGAAGCCGAACGCGCCCTGCCCGGCTCCGAGTTGGTGAGCCGCCCGAAGAGCCCCGCCCTCCTGGAACGCCTCTTCGCGGCCGGCCGCTACCACCTGCTCTCCGCCTCCGGCCTGCTGCCGCCCCGCCTCACCGGCCTGTGGACCGGCGACTGGAACACCGCATGGTCGGGTGCCTTCACCACCGACGCCAACCTCAACCTCCAGACCGCATCGGCAGCGGCCGCCGCGCTGCCGGAGGTCACCGAGGCGCACGCCGCCCTGATCCACGGCCAGCTGGACCACTGGCGCGACAACGCCCGCGCGATCTTCGGCGCCCGTGGCGTGGTGGCGCCCGCCCACACCGACGGCGAGTCCGGGCACATCTACCACTTCAGCCGCGAGTACCCGCTGCACCTGTGGACCGCCGGCGCCGACTGGCTGCTCAAGCCCCTCGTCGACCACGACGAGACACACGGCGGCCACGACCCCCGCACCGCCGCCGCCCTCGCCGAAGTCGCCCGCTTCTACGAGGACTTCCTCACCCGAACCGACGCCGAGGGCAACCTCGTCGTCGTCCCCTCCTACTCGCCCGAGAACCGCCCGGCGAACGCGAGCTGGGGCACGATCAACGCCGCCATGGACCTCTCCGCGGCCCGGCACGCCCTGCTCACGGCCGCCGAGTACCACCAGGAGCACGCCGACCGCTGGCGCGCCCTCGCCGACCGCCTCCCCCCGCACCGGATCAACGACGACGGCGCCCTCGCCGAATGGGCCTGGCCCGGCCTCCAGGACTCCTACGACCACCGCCACCTCAGCCACCTCTACGGTGTCTGGCCGCTCGACGAGATCACCCCGTACGACACCCCCGACCTCGCGGCGGCCGCCCACCGCGCCCTCGAACTGCGGGGCGCCGAGAACGACTCCGCGCACGGCCACCTCCACCACGCCCTGATCGCGGCCCGCCTCAGAGACGGCGCCCGGGTCGCGCACGCCCTCGACCAGGTCCTGGGCGGCGACTTCTTCCACGCCTCGCTGATGAGCGCCCACTACCCGAACCGCGACGTCTACAACGCGGACGCCGCGCACACCCTGCCCGCCGTACTGATCGAGATGCTCGTGCAGTCGACCCCGCACCGACTGGTCCTGCTGCCCGCGCTGCCGCCCGCCCTCCCGCGGGGCCGGCTCCGGGGCGTGCGCACCCGGTTCGGCGCGGAGGTCGACCTGACCTGGACGCCCGAGGGAGCCACGGCCGTCCTGAAGCCGACCCGCTCCCACCGCATCGAACTCCGGACTTCCGCCGGCGACGCCCAACCGCTCGACCTCGTCGCCGGAGAAGACCACGTCCTCAGCCTCGGGGCGTGGTAGCACCCCCGCATTTCCCCCCGCATTTCCCCCCACCCATGGAAAGGGACACCATGGCAAAGAGCGCTCTGCGCAAGATCACCATGGCGGTGCTGGCCCCGGCGATGGCCATCGGCGCCACCGTCGGCCTCGCCTCCGCCCCCGCCTCGGCCGCGGTCTGGAACTCCTGCGACCAGTGGGGCAACACCAGCCTCAACGGTTACACGCTCTACAACAACATCTGGGGCTCCGGCGCCGGCAGCCAGTGCATCTGGGCCAACTCCGGCACCAACTGGGGTGTCTGGGCCAACCACCCCAACACCGGCGGCATCAAGTCCTACCCGAACTCCAAGAAGGTGATCAACAAGACGATCGCCTCCCTCGGCTCGCTCACCAGCAGCTACAACGTCACCGTCCCGTCGTCCGGCGCGTACAACACGTCGTACGACATCTGGGACACCGACTACGACCACGAGATCATGCTCTGGGTCAACTACAACGGAGCCGTCGGTCCGATCGGCACCTCGCAGGGCACCGTCAGTCTCGGCGGCCACAGCTGGAACGTCTACAAGGGCACCAACGGCGCCAACGAGGTGTACTCGTTCCTGCGGACCTCCGACTCCAACTCCGGCACCGTGGACATGAAGCCGATTCTCAACTGGATCGCCGGCAAGGGCTGGATGTCCAGCAGCGAGACCATAGGTGACGTCCAGTTCGGCTACGAGATCACCTCGTCGTCCGGCGGGCTGGACTTCAACACCAACAACCTGACCGTCAGCAGCAGCTGACGTGTCATCAGGGCCGCGGTCGGTCCGTCGTCTGCTCGTCAGGCACGGTCGACCTCGGCCCGCAGCGCGTTGTAGTCCGCGAACGCCGACTCGACCTCGGAGCGGGTCAGGCCGTAGCGGGCCAGGTCGTACCGGTGGGGCCGGGTGCCCTTCGGGCGGGCGACCGCCTCCGGGAGTCGGGCCGCCTCTGCGTCGGTCCAGCGGGCGCCGATGGCGTCGTAGAGCTTCGGAGCGCCCGTGGCCGGCTCCTCGGCGAGCCAGGAGTAGGGCGCGTCCACCAGCGCCTCCCGGGGGATGGCGGCGCGGGCCCGCAGGCCGCGTTCCATCGCACGGCTCAGCAGACCGAACCAGGTGGCCCCGATGCCGGGCAGGTCGAGGGGCCGGGAGCTGACGGCCATGCCGTGCTCGATCAGGCTGCAGAAGGAGGCCACGGCGGTGACGGGATCGCGGTGGCACCACACGATCGTGGCGTCCGGGAACGCCGTGCGCAGAGCGTCCAGGTTGCCCAGATGCAGCGGGGACTTGAGGATCCAGCGGCGGCGCGGGCGGCCGTACTGAAGGACCTGGAACACCTGCCTGAGATACCGGTAGTCGTCGGTGAAGTCCCGCTCGCGGTACCACTGCTCGTACTCGGGGATCCGCGCCTGTGACAGCGGCATCAGGGCGTGGGGGAGGGCGAAGGTGCACTCCTCCGGGCCCTCGGCGGCCATCGGGTGGATGTCGCGGAAGCGCGGCGCGAAGAGGTTGGTGCCCTGGACCATGCGGCGGCCCGCGGTGACCGCCTTGCGGCGCTCGCGGGGCGGCAACTCCAGGCCGGGCGTGAGCAGTTCCCACAGCAGGGGGCCGCGGTGCCCGTCCGACAGCGACAGCACGGCGTGGGTGACCGTCGTCGCCGTGCGCGGCAGGCCCACCACGAACACCGGCCGCTCGATCGGCTCCCGCTCGATCTCGGGATGCGCGGCGATCAGCCCCCGCACCCGGGCCCGGTTGGCGAGGTGCCTGCGCACGAAGACCTGCGCCGACTGCCAGCCCACCGGCGTGAGGTTCTCGGCCTTGGCCCACCAGCCCAGCAGCGCCCGGAAGTCGTCGACGAACTGCCGGTCGCCGTGCGCCTCGCCCGCTTCCACGGCGATCCGGTCGAAGACGCGGTCGGGGCTGCGGCGGGAGGCGAAGGCCGGCCGCAGCAGCTGGTTGGCGAGGGCGAGGGGAGGCGTGGACACGCAGGGACCCTATCGCGCTCAACTGGCCTTCAAGGAACGCAAGTTGGACATGCGAGAGGGCGACCGGATGACCTCCATCGCCCGGCCGCCCTCTCATGACCTGCCTGACAGACAGGCCCTCGACACGGCTACTCCGCTACAGGCAGCCGCGCCCCGTCCCGCAGAAACAGCGGGATGCGGTCCAGCGGGGCGTCGACCGTCACGGTCGTACCGCCCTCGTACGTCTCCCCGGTCCACGCGTCCGTCCAGCCCGCGCCCGCCGGAAGGTAGGTCGTGCGGGCAGTCGCGCCCGCCGTCAGCACCGGCGCGACCAGCAGATCGCGGCCGAAGAGGTAGGCGTCGTCGACCGACCAGGCCGCCTGGTCCTCGGGGAACTCCAGGAACAGCGGCCGCAGCACCGGCAGGCCCTCCTCGTGGGCCTCGCGCATCACCTGGAGCACGTACGGCTTCAGGCGCTCGCGCAGCCGCAGGTACTTCTCCAGGATCGCGCCGGCCTCCTCGCCGTACGACCACACCTCGTTCGGGCCGCCGGTCATCTCCGGGCCGAGCGGCATGCCCGGGTCGCGGAAGCCGTGCAGGCGCATCAGCGGGGACAGGGCGCCGAACTGGAACCAGCGGACCATCACCTCGCGGTACGCGGGGTCGTTCGGGTCGCCGCCGTGGAAGCCGCCGATGTCGGTGTTCCACCAGGGGATGCCGGACAACGCGGTGTTGAGGCCGGCCGCGATCTGGCGGCGCAGGGTCGGGAAGTCGGTGCCGATGTCGCCGGACCACAGGGCGGCGCCGTAGCGCTGGCTGCCCGCCCACGCCGAGCGGTTGAGGGTGATCACCTCGTCCTCGCCGGACGACTGGAGGCCCTCGTAGAAGGTGCGGGAGTTCTCGGCGGGGTAGCTGTTGCCGACCTCAAGGCCGGGGCCCGTCCAGTAGCGCAGGTTCTCCTGGAAGCCGGGCTTCAGCTCGGGCTCGCAGGCGTCCAGCCAGAAGGCGGTGATGCCGTACGGGTCGAGGTAGTTCTGCTTGACCTTCGACCACAGGAACGCGCGGGCGTCCGGGTTGGTGGCGTCGTAGAAGGCCACCTGGACGGTCGAGGTCACCTCCTTGTCGGGCCAGTCGGCGTGCGCCATCGGTCCGTACTGGGTGCCGATGAAGTAGCCGCGCTGCTCCATGACCGGGTGGTTCTCGGAGAGGGGAGACACCGAGGGCCAGACGGAGACGACGAGCTTGATGCCGAGCTCGTCCAGCTCACGCACCATCGCCGCCGGGTCCGGCCACTCCTTCGGGTCGAACTTCCACTCGCCGAGGTGCGTCCAGTGGAAGAAGTCGCAGACGATCGCGGAGATCGGCAGGCCACGGCGCTTGTACTCCCGGGCCACGGCGAGGAGTTCGTCCTGGGTGCGGTAGCGCAGCTTGCACTGCCAGAAACCCGCCGCCCACTCCGGCAGCATCGGCGTACGGCCCGTCACCGCGCTGTAGCGGCGCTGGCCGTCGGCCGGGGCGCCCGCGGTGATCCAGTAGTCGATCTGTCGGGCGGAGTCGGCGACCCACCGGGTGCCGTTGTGCGCGAGCTCCACGCGGCCGATCGCGGGGTTGTTCCACAGCAGGGTGTAGCCGCGGCTGGAGGACAGCACCGGGATGCCGACCTCGGCGTTGCGCTGGACCAGATCGAGGACCAGGCCCTTCTGGTCGAACCGGCCGTGCTGGTGCTGGCCGAGGCCGTACAGCTTCTCGTCGTCGTAGGCGGCGAACCGCTGCTCCAGGCGGTGGTAGCCGTTGCCCACGGCCGTGTACAGGCGCGGGCCCGGCCACCAGAAGTGGGCGCGCTCCTCGGCGAGCACCTCCGTGCCGTCCTCGGTGCGCAGGAAGCGGATCAGGCCCTCGGCGTCGACCTGGACGGTCAGCGCACCGACGGTCAGCAGGCCCAGCCCGTCCTCGATCTTGACGGTCGACTCGGTCGCCGGGGCGGACTCCAGCAGCGCGCCGGGCAGTCCGTCGAGGATCGGCCCGCCGAGCCGGGCACGCACCCGCACCGCGTCCGGACCCCACGGCTCGACGCGTACGGTCTCCTGGCGGCCACTCCACTCCAGCGCGCCGCCCCGCTCACGGAACGTGCCGACGGTCGGGGACGACTGCGCGAGGCTGACCGTGCCCGGCAGGGGCTGGTTTTCGGCAGACTGATTCACGGGGTGTGCTCCTCAGGAGGGCAGCGAATGCAGACATGGGGGTGCCCGGCGAGGGCACGGCGGTGAAGCGGTCAGTGGATGGTGGACGGTGCCGGACCCGTGCTCGACCGGACCGTCAACTCGGGTGCGATCAGCAGGACTTCGTCGCTCCCGCGCCCGTCGAGCTTGGCGACCAGCTGCGCCACGGCATGCCGGCCCATCTCCTGCGCGGGGATGGACACCGACGTCAGCCGCACCGAGGCCTGGGTGGCGACCTGGTCGGGGCAGATGCCGACCACCGACACGTCCTCGGGCACCGCACGGCCCTGTTGGCGCAGCAGCGCGAGCAGCGGCTCGACCGCCGACTCGTTCTGCACGACGAACCCGGTGGTGCTGGGCCGCTCGTCGAGGATGCGGGCGAGGGTGACGGCCATCGCGTCGTACCCGCCCTCGCACGGCCGGTGCAGCAGCCGCATCCCGAGCTCCTGGGCACGCAGCCGCAGTCCGTCGAGCGTGCGCTCGGCGAAGCCCGTGTGCCGTTCGTAAACGGCCGGGGCCTCGCCTATGACAGCGATGTCGCGGTGCCCCAGCATCGCCAGATGCTCCACACACAGCGCGCCGGTCGCCTTGAAGTCCAGGTCGACGCAGGTCAGCCCGCTGGTGTCGGCGGGCAGCCCGATCAGCACGGACGGCTGGTCGGTGCCGCGCAGCAGCGGCAGCCGCTCGTCGTCCAGCTGGACGTCCATCAGGATCATCGCGTCGGCCAGTCCGCTGCCGGTGACGCGGCGTACGGCGTCGGGGCCCTCCTCGCCGGTCAGCAGCAGGACGTCGTAGCCGTGCGTGCGGGCCGTGGTGGCCACCGCTATGGCGATCTCCATCATCACCGGCACATACATGTCGGTGCGCAGCGGGATCATCAGCGCGATGATGTTCGACCTGCTGCTGGCCAGGGCGCGGGCACCCGCGTTCGGGTGGTAGCCGAGTTCGCGGATGCTCTGCTCGACCCGGTGCCGGGTGGTCGTGGAGATGGACCGCTTGCCACTGAGGACATAGCTCACCGTGCTCGCCGAGACTCCGGCGTGCTGGGCGACCTCGGCGAGGGTGACCATCCAGCTCTCCAAGCTTTGTGAAGCGCTTCGACAGTGCGCGGAGCGTCCAGGGGCGGGTGTGAGGGTGGTTCGACACTAGCTCTGGCGCGCGTGGGTGTCCATAGGTTGTCGAAGCGCTTCGACAGCTTTTCTCGACGGCTTTTCTCGTACGAGGCTGTCGGCGCCGTGGGGCAACCTCCGGCCGGGTCTGCGGCCACTGAGAGGGCGTACAGGAACCGTCCCCCGGAAGGACCCCCCGATGCAACACCGCAGACCGCGCCTGTCCAAGAAGCGCAAGACCCTGCTCGCCTCCACGGTCGCCCTCGCGGCCGCCGCCGGGGTCACGGTCGCCCAGGCGGACGAGTCGAGCGGGTGGGCGGGCTGACGCTCGGGTCGGCGGCTGTCGATGAAGCAGAAAGCTCGCCCCGCGAGGGGGGAATCCCGCGGCTTCTGTTGGGGGAGAAGTCAAGATCTGGCTCAACCGCCACCGCCGTGGCGCCCACCCCTTTAGTGGGGGCCACGGCGGCGCGATGTGGGACATCTACGAGGGCGACATCGGCTGGAAGGTCCACTCCTTCGTCCGCCGCGCCAACACCACCAAGGCCACGCTCAACCTGGACGACTTCACCCAGGCACTCGTCCGGCGCAACCTGCTGAGCAACGACAAGTACGTCTCCGGCATCGAGTCCGGCACCGAGGTCTTCAAGGGCACGGGCCGTCTGGACACGAAGTCGTACTCCGTCAACATCGGCTGAACGGCTGCGCGCGGGGTGGTGGGGTCGTCCGTAATCGGGTACATACGATCGGGTAGCACCCGTCGGTAACCAAACGGCCCAAGATCCCGATTCGCGGCGAGGTGAGCCTCATGTCCGCAGCACCCACGAAGCCTACTGTCACTGAGCGTGAGGCACGCCAGGTGGCGGAGGCGGCCCGGCAGCAGGAGTGGCGCAAGCCCAGCTTCGCCAAGGAACTGTTCCTCGGCCGCTTCCGCCTCGACCTCATCCACCCCCACCCGATGCCCACCGACGAGGCCGCCCAGCGTGGCGAGGAGTTCCTCGCCAAGCTGCGTGACTTCGTCGAGACGAAGGTCGACGGCGCCCTGATCGAACGCGAGGCCCGGATCCCCGACGACGTGATCGACGGGCTCAAGGAACTCGGCGCCTTCGGCATGAAGATCGACACCAAGTACGGCGGTCTTGGCCTCACCCAGGTCTACTACAACAAGGCCCTGACCCTGGCCGGTTCGGCCAGCCCCGCGATCGGCGTCCTGCTCTCCGCCCATCAGTCGATCGGCGTACCGCAGCCGCTCAAGCTGTTCGGCACCCCCGAGCAGAAGGAGCAGTTCCTGCCGCGCTGCGCCCGCACCGACATCAGCGCCTTCCTGCTGACCGAGCCCGATGTCGGCTCCGACCCGGCGCGCCTGGCCACCTCCGCGGTACCGGACGGGGACGACTACGTCCTCGACGGGGTCAAGCTGTGGACGACCAACGGCGTGGTCGCCGACCTCCTCGTCGTCATGGCACGGGTACCGAAGTCCGAGGGCCACAAGGGCGGCATCACCGCCTTCGTCGTCGAGACCAACTCGCCCGGCATCACGGTCGAGAACCGCAACGCCTTCATGGGCCTGCGCGGCATCGAGAACGGCGTCACCCGCTTCCACCAGGTCCGAGTCCCCGCCGCCAACCGCATCGGCCCCGAGGGCGCCGGCCTGAAGATCGCGCTCACCACGCTGAACACCGGACGGCTGTCCCTGCCCGCGTCCTGCGTCGCGGCCGGCAAGTGGTGCCTGAAGATCGCCCGCGAGTGGTCGGCGGCCCGCGAGCAGTGGGGCAAGCCGCTCGCCGCCCACGAGGCCGTCGGCTCGAAGATCTCCTTCATCGCGGCCACCACCTTCGCCCTGGAGGCCGTCACCGACCTGGCCTCGCAGATGGCCGACGAGGACCGCAACGACATCCGCATCGAAGGCGCCCTCGCCAAGCTGTACGCCTCCGAGATGGCTTGGCTCATCGCCGACGAACTCATCCAGATCCGCGGCGGCCGCGGCTTCGAGACGGCCGACTCGCTCCGGGCGCGCGGCGAACGCGGCGTCCCCGCCGAGCAGGTCCTGCGCGACCTGCGCATCAACCGCATCTTCGAGGGCTCGACGGAGATCATGCACCTCCTGATCGCCCGCGAGGCCGTCGACGCCCACCTGTCGGTCGCCGGCGACCTCATCGACCCCGACAAGTCCCTCCAGGACAAGGCGAAGGCGGGCGCGAACGCCGGCGTCTTCTACGCCAAGTGGCTGCCGAAGCTGGTTGCCGGCCAGGGACAACTGCCGTACACATACGGCGAGTTCAAGCAGGGCGTCGACCTCTCCGCGCACCTGCGCTACGTCGAACGCACGTCCCGCAAACTCGCCCGCTCCACCTTCTACGGCATGTCCCGCTGGCAGGGCCGCATGGAGAGCAAGCAGGGCTTCCTGGGCCGTGTCGTCGACATCGGCGCCGAGCTGTTCGCCATGAGCGCGGCCTGCGTGCGCGCCGAGCACCTGCGCGCCCAGGGTGAGCACGGCCGGGAGGCCTACCAGCTCGCCGACGCCTTCTGCCGCCAGTCCCGGCTGCGCGTCGAGGAGCTCTTCGGGCGGCTGTGGTCCAACACCGACGACCTCGACCGCAAGGTGGTCAAGGGCGTGATGTCGGGCACGTACGAGTGGCTGGAGCAGGGCATCGTCGACCCGTCGGACGACGGCGGCGTGTGGATCGCGGACGCGACGCCGGGCCCGAGCGAGCGGGAGAACGTACACCGCCCCATCAGGTGACGTCCTGGTGAGGGGTCACTGCCCGCAGCGACCCCTCACCATCCTGTTACCCACCGGAGGGGGATGCCCTGTCCTCCCTGTCAGTCCTTCCGGCCACAATGGGGGGATGAGCGACAGTCCAGCCCCCCTCGCCGACCCACACCTCGTCTACGACCCCGTAGCGGGCGACGGCCCCAAGGACGTGGTGATCCTCGGCTCCACCGGCTCGATCGGCACCCAGGCCATCGACCTCGTGCTGCGCAACCCCGACCGGTTCCGGGTCACCGCCCTGTCCGCCAACGGCGGCCGGGTCGCCCTCCTCGCCGAGCAGGCGTACCGGCTGAAGGCGCGGACCGTCGCGGTCGCCCGCGAGGACGTCGTACCGGCGCTGCGGGAAGCTCTGACGGCCCAGTACGGCACGGGCGAGCCGCTCCCCGAGATCCTGGCCGGCCCGGAGGCGGCCACGCAGGTCGCCGCCTCCGACTGCCACACCGTCCTGAACGGCATCACCGGCTCCATCGGCCTGGCCCCCACCCTCGCCGCCCTGGAGGCGGGCCGCACCCTCGCGCTCGCCAACAAGGAGTCCCTGATCGTCGGCGGCCCCCTGGTCAAGGCGCTCGCCAAGCCGGGGCAGATCATCCCGGTCGACTCCGAGCACGCGGCCCTGTTCCAGGCGCTGGCGTCCGGGACGAGGGCAGACGTACGGAAGCTGGTCGTCACGGCGTCCGGGGGGCCGTTCCGGGGCCGCTCGAAGGCGGACCTGGCCCAGGTGACCGTCGAGGACGCCCTCGCGCACCCCACCTGGGCGATGGGCCCGGTCATCACGATCAACTCCGCGACCCTCGTCAACAAGGGTCTGGAGGTCATCGAGGCGCACCTGCTCTACGACATTTCCTTCGACCGCATTGAGGTGGTCGTGCATCCCCAGTCGTATGTTCACTCGATGGTTGAGTTCACGGACGGATCCACGATCGCCCAGGCGACACCCCCCGACATGCGCGGGCCGATCGCCATCGGCCTCGGCTGGCCGGAGCGGGTGCCCGACGCCGCGCCCACCTTCGACTGGAGCAAGGCGTCGACCTGGGAGTTCTTCCCGCTCGACAACGACGCCTTCCCGTCGGTCAACCTGGCGCGCCACGTCGGAGAGCTCGCGGGCACGGCACCCGCGGTGTTCAATGCGGCCAACGAGGAGTGCGTGGAGGCCTTCCGGGCCGGCGCGCTGCCGTTCAACGGGATCATGGAGACTGTGACAAGGGTGGTGGAGGAGCACGGAACCCCGCACGCGGGAACTTCTCTCACCGTCGCGGACGTCCTCGAAGCGGAAACCTGGGCACGCACGCGGGCCCGGGAACTGGCGGCACACACGGCGGAGGCCCGTGCATGACGACCCTGATGTTCATCCTCGGCATAGTGCTGTTCGCGGTCGGGCTGCTGTTCTCGATCGCATGGCACGAGCTGGGCCACCTGTCGACGGCCAAGCTGTTCGGCATCCGCGTGCCGCAGTACATGGTCGGCTTCGGCCCGACCCTCTGGTCGCGGAAGAAGGGCGATACCGAGTACGGCGTCAAGGCGATCCCGTTCGGCGGCTACATCCGCATGATCGGCATGTTCCCGCCGGGACCGGACGGCCGCCTGGAGGCACGCTCCACATCCCCCTGGCGCGGCATGATCGAGGACGCCCGCTCGGCCGCGTTCGAGGAGCTCAAGCCGGGTGACGAGACCCGCCTCTTCTACACGCGCAAGCCGTGGAAGCGCGTCATCGTGATGTTCGCCGGCCCCTTCATGAACCTCGTCCTCGCGGTGGCCCTGTTCCTCACCGTGCTGATGGGCTTCGGCATCCAGCAGCAGACCACCACCGTCAGCTCGGTCTCCCAGTGCGTCATCGACCAGAAGGAGAACCGCGACGACTGCAAGGCGTCCGACGCGAAGTCCCCGGCCGCCGCCGCGGGCATGAAGGCCGGCGACAAGATCGTCTCCTTCGGCGGGGTACGCACCGAGGACTGGAACACCCTCTCCGACCTCATCCGCGAGAGCGCCGGCAAGGACGTCCCGATCGTCGTCGACCGCAAGGGCCAGGAACTGACCCTGCACGCGAAGATCGCCACCAACTGGGTCGTGAAGAAGGACGCCAGCGGGGCGTACGTCGAGGACAAGTACGTCCAGGCCGGCTTCCTCGGCTTCAGCTCGGCCACCGGCGTCGTCAAACAGGACTTCGGCGACTCGGTGGTCTGGATGTCCGACCGGGTCGGCGACGCCGTCGACTCCCTCGTGGCCCTGCCCTCCAAGATCCCCGCCCTGTGGGACGCCGCCTTCGGCGACGGCCCGCGCGAACCGGACTCCCCGATGGGCATCGTCGGAGCGGCGAGGGTGAGCGGCGAGATCGCGACGCTCGACATCCCCGCCTCACAACAGCTGGCCACCTTCGTGTTCCTCCTGGCCGGCTTCAACCTCTCCCTGTTCCTCTTCAACATGCTCCCGCTGCTGCCGCTCGACGGCGGCCATATCGCGGGAGCCCTGTGGGAGTCGCTGCGCCGCAACACGGCGAAGGTGCTGCGCCGCCCGGACCCTGGCCCCTTCGACGTGGCGAAGCTCATGCCGGTCGCTTACGTCGTCGCCGGGATCTTCATCTGCTTCACACTGCTCGTACTCGTCGCGGACGTGGTTAACCCAGTCAGAATCTCCTAGTCATACGGTGTTCGAGGCGGCCCGGGATCGTATGTCCCGGGCCGCCTTCGAATGAGTGGGTTTACAGGCCGTGATGTGCTGGGGTGAGGCCCGGTGCCGTAATCTCGAAGCCTGGAGCCCGCTGCTGACGGGACCGGACCTTGATCCACGACTTGGGGTTGCACAGCAGATGACTGCGATTTCTCTCGGCATGCCGTCCGTTCCGACCAGGGTTGCCGAGCGCCGCCAGAGCAGGCAGATCCAGGTCGGCTCCGTGGCCGTCGGCGGGGACGCGCCGGTCTCGGTCCAGTCGATGACGACGACGCGTACGTCGGACATCGGCGCCACGCTGCAGCAGATCGCGGAGCTGACGGCGTCCGGCTGCCAGATCGTGCGGGTGGCCTGTCCGACGCAGGACGACGCGGACGCGCTGTCGACGATCGCCCGCAAGTCGCAGATCCCGGTGATCGCGGACATCCACTTCCAGCCGAAGTACGTGTTCGCGGCGATCGAGGCCGGCTGTGCCGCGGTGCGGGTGAACCCCGGGAACATCAAGCAGTTCGACGACAAGGTCAAGGAGATCGCGCGGGCCGCCAAGGAGCACGGCACCCCGATCCGGATCGGCGTCAACGCCGGTTCGCTGGACCGGCGCCTGCTGCAGAAGTACGGCAAGGCGACGCCCGAGGCGCTGGTCGAGTCGGCCCTGTGGGAGGCGTCGCTCTTCGAGGAGCACGACTTCCGGGACATCAAGATCTCGGTGAAGCACAACGACCCGGTCGTGATGATCGAGGCGTACAAGCAGCTGGCCGCCCAGTGCGACTACCCCCTCCACCTCGGCGTGACGGAGGCGGGCCCGGCCTTCCAGGGCACGATCAAGTCGGCGGTCGCCTTCGGGGCGCTGCTGGCGCAGGGCATCGGCGACACCATCCGCGTCTCCCTGTCGGCCCCTCCGGTCGAGGAGGTCAAGGTCGGCAACCAGATCCTGGAGTCCCTGAACCTCAAGCAGCGCGGCCTGGAGATCGTCTCCTGCCCGTCCTGCGGTCGCGCCCAGGTCGACGTCTACAAGCTGGCCGAGGAAGTCACGGCGGGCCTGACCGGCATGGACGTCCCCCTCCGCGTCGCCGTCATGGGCTGCGTGGTGAACGGCCCCGGCGAGGCCCGCGAGGCCGACCTCGGCGTCGCCTCCGGCAACGGCAAGGGCCAGATCTTCGTCAAGGGCGAGGTCATCAAGACGGTCCCCGAGTCCAAGATCGTAGAGACCCTCATCGAGGAGGCCATGAAGCTGGCCGAGCAGATGGAGGCGGACGGGGTGGAGTCGGGCGAGCCGTCGGTCGCGGTGGCGGGCTGACGGGACCGGTGTCTGACGGGACCGGTGTCTGACGGGACCGATGTTCTGACAGAGGCCGGCGTTCTGCCGGGGGCTGCTTCTCGGCGCCGGTCCAGGCAATCTCAGCCCGTCCGGCGTTTGAGGACGAGGCCCTTTCGGGGCCGACAGCGGGGGTCTGGGGGCGGCAGCCCCCAGGGACGGGACCACAGCAGACGGACACCCTCAAGGGCCGCCAACCTCTACAGGCAGCGTGGCTCAGCTTCCACAGGTACAGTGCGGAGACCTGCAGTTCCCCGGAGGGCCCCCGCACGTGTTGACCCAGACCACCTCACGGGTGCTCGAACCGAGTGACCTGGACGCCGCGCTCGCCGTCCTCGACCGCGAGCCGGTCGTGAACGCCTTCGTGACGTCCCGCGTCCAGGTCGCAGGCCTCGACCCCTGGCGCCTCGGCGGCGAGATGTGGGGCTGGTACGAGGACGGCATGCTGACGTCCCTGTGCTACGCGGGCGCCAACCTCGTCCCGATCTGCGCGACCTCCCGAGCGGTACGGGCCTTCGCCGACCGCGCCCGGCGCGCGGGCCGCCGCTGCTCCTCCATCGTCGGCCCCGCCGATTCCACCGGCCAGCTGTGGCGTCTGCTGGAACCCGGCTGGGGCCCGGCCCGCGAGGTCCGCGCCCACCAGCCGCTCATGCTCACCGACCGCATGCCGACCGACATCACCCCGGATCCGTACGTCCGCCGCATCCGCAAGGACGAGATGGAGACGATCATGCCGGCGTGCGTGGCGATGTTCACCGAGGAGGTCGGGGTATCGCCGATGGCCGGCGACGGCGGACTCCTCTACCAGGCCCGGGTTGCCGAACTCGTCGGCTCCGGCCGCTCCTTCGCCCGCCTCGACCAGAACGGCAAGGTGGCCTTCAAGGCGGAGATCGGCGCGGCGACGGACCGGGCGTGCCAGATCCAGGGCGTGTGGGTGGCCCCCGAGTACCGCGGGCAGGGCCTCGCGGTCCCCGGCATGGCAGCGGTCCTCCGCTACGCCCTGGCGGACGTGGCCCCGGTGGTCAGCCTGTACGTGAACGACTTCAACACGGCGGCGAGGCGGACGTATCAGAGGGTCGGCTTCCAGGAGGTCGGCGCCTTCATGAGCGTTCTTTTCTGAGGAACGCCAAGGGCAGCGGACCTAGGGGCGCGGGGAACTGCGCGACCAGCCCCCACAACCCGCAGTGGACGGACAACCCGAAGTCCCCGGCGCAATCCAGCGAAGCGCACCGGTACGCTCCCCACATGCGTCTTCCCGGTCACGGACACCGCCGCCGACCCGACGACATCGTGATCGGCCCCCTGGACCTAGCGGCCCACGTGGACGAGGCCCTCGCAGTCCAGGCCGTCGCCTTCGGCCTCGGCCCGGACGAAGTGGCCGTACGCCGCCAGATCGTCCTGCGCCACATGTCCTACCCGGGAGCAAAGGCCCTCGGGGCGACGACCGCGGACGGACGACTCGCGGGTTTCGTGTACGGCATGCCCAACGACCGCACCCACTGGTGGTCCACCGTCGTACAGCCCTACCTCCGAGCCCAGGGCCACGACGCCTGGCTCGACGACTCCTTCGTCATCACGGAACTCCACGTCCACCCCCGCTTCCAGAACCGAGGCGTCGGCCGCTCCCTGATCACCACGATCACGGACGGCGCCGCCGAACCCCGCTCGATCCTCTCGGCGATCGACACGGACAGCCCCGCCCGCGGCCTCTACCACTCCCTCGGCTACACGGACCTCGCCCGCCAGGTCCTCTTCCCCAGCGCCCCGAAGCCGTACGCCGTCATGGGCGCCCCGCTCCCGCTGCGCCGCCGGTAGCCACCGCCCCGCCGCCAATCGATTTCCACCGCCCCGTACCCCCCGGCTAACCTCCTGCCATAACCCAAACCAGCAGGAGTACGAGAACCATGGCGAACGCACCGGTCCAGCGCATGTCCCAGTTGATGGCGAAGACGCTGCGCGACGACCCGGCGGACGCCGAGGTACTCAGCCACAAGCTGCTCGTCCGGGCCGGCTACGTCCGCCGCACGGCGGCCGGTATCTGGTCGTGGCTGCCCCTCGGCAAGCGGGTCCTCGCCAACGTGGAGCGCATCGTCCGCGAGGAGATGGACGCCATCGGCGCCCAGGAGGTGCTGCTCCCCGCGCTGCTGCCGCGTGAGCCGTACGACGCGACCGGCCGCTGGGACGAGTACGGCCCCGAGCTGTTCCGCCTCCAGGACCGCAAGGGCGGCGACTACCTGCTCGGCCCGACCCACGAGGAGATCTTCACCCTGCTGGTGAAGGACCAGGCGTCCTCCTACAAGGACCTGCCGGTCATCCTCTACCAGATCCAGCACAAGTACCGTGACGAGGCCCGCCCGCGGGCCGGCATCCTGCGCGGCCGTGAGTTCCTGATGAAGGACTCGTACTCCTTCGACACGGAGGACGAGGGCCTGGCCCAGTCGTACGCCCTGCACCGCCAGGCCTACCAGCGTGTCTTCGAGCGCCTCGGCCTCGACTACCGCATCTGCGCCGCCACCGCCGGCGCGATGGGCGGCTCCAAGTCGGAGGAGTTCCTCGCCCCGGCCGGCGCCGGCGAGGACACCTTCGCGGACTGTCCGAACTGCGACTTCGCGGCCAACACCGAGGCGATCTCGTACGAGCTGAAGCCGGTGGACGCGGACGGCGTGGCCGCCCTCGAAGAGATCCCGACCCCCGACACCCCGACCATCGAGACCCTCGCCGCCCACCTCGGTGTCCCGGCCTCCGCCACTCTCAAGAACCTCCTCGTCAAGGTCGACGGCGAGATCGTCGCCGTCGGAGTCCCCGGCGACCGTGAGGTCGACATGGGCAAGGTCGAGGCCCACTTCGCGCCGGCCGTCGTCGAGATGGTCACCGAGGCGGACTTCGCCGGCCGCCCGGACCTGGTGCGCGGCTACGTCGGCCCGCAGGGCCTCGGCGAGAAGGTCAAGTACATCGCCGACCCGCGCGTGGCCCCCGGCACCTCCTGGATCACCGGCGCCAACAAGGACGCCACGCACGCCAAGAACGTCGTCGCGGGCCGTGACTTCGAGGTCGGCGAGTACGTCGACGTCGTGGTCGTCCAGGAGGGTGACCCCTGCCCGAAGTGCGGCACCGGCCTCAAGCTCGACCGCGCCATCGAGATCGGCCACATCTTCCAGCTGGGCCGCAAGTACGCGGACGCCCTGAAGCTCGACGTCCTCGGCCAGAACGGCAAGCCGGTCCGCGTGACCATGGGCTCCTACGGCATCGGCGTCTCCCGCGCCGTCGCCGCCCTCGCCGAGCAGACCGCCGACGACAAGGGCCTGTGCTGGCCCGCCGAGGTCGCCCCGGCCGACGTCCACGTGGTCGCCGCGGGCAAGGCCCTGCAGACCGAACTCGCCCTCGACGTCTCCGAGAAGCTGGCCACGGCCGGCCTGCGCGTCCTGTGCGACGACCGGGCGGGCGTCTCGCCGGGCGTGAAGTTCACCGACTCGGAGCTGATCGGCGTACCGCAGATCCTGGTGGCCGGACGGCGCGCGGCCGAAGGCGTCGTCGAGCTCAAGGACCGCAGGACCGGTGAGCGCGAGGAGCTGACGGTGGACGAGGCGATCGCGTGCCTGACCGCGTAAGCCACGATCCGACCGCGCAAGCCACGACCCAAAGGAAATCCTCAGAAACCTCTCCGGGTTGCTAAAGGCACCTCACAGCTTTCCCTCAGGCCGTTCCCCGACCGTAGGACGTGACACAGCGTCACTCGGGAGGGGAACGGTCTTGCGTACCAGGGAACGGGGTGCCGCGGCAGCGGTCCGAAGAGGAGCGCGGCGCACGGCGGCCGCCACGGCGGCGATCACGCTCGCGGCCGCCGCCGGGGTGTTCGCCCTGATCGGCACGATGCAGGCGGACGCCGACACGACGGCGAGCAGTGGCACGCAGACAAGCAGTTCCACAACTTCCGGCAGCTCGGCGTCCGAATCCTCGGGCAGCTCGACCTCCGACAGCACGTCATCGAGCAGCACGGACAGCACCGGCACCGACTCCTCCGCGCAGTCCTCGTCCGACGGCCTCACGTCTTCCTCCGGCGGCTCCGCCGACTCCACGTCGGGGGCGTCGTGATGAGCAGGCTCCCGCGCACGACCGCCGCCGCCGACTGGCGTGCCCTCGGCACCGGCGTCCGACTGGTCGTCACCGATCCGGCCCTGCTGGACTCCTGCAACCTGCTCCTCGCCCGCTACCTGGCCGAGGTCGACGCGACCTGCAGCCGCTTCCGCACGGACTCCGAACTCGCCGCCCTCAACGCCGCGTCGGGTCGCCCGGTCCGGGTCAGCCCGCTGCTCGCCGAGGCCCTCGCGGTCGCCCTGCGCGCGGCCGAAGCGACGGACGGCGCCGTCGACCCGACGGTCGGCTCGGCGATGGAGGCGATCGGCTACGACCGTGACTTCACCCTGGTCCGCGAGGACGACCGCCCCGTACGGCTGATGGTCCGCCGCGCTCCCGGCTGGCGTCAGGTCCAGCTGGACCGCGAGCGTGGCACGGTCACCGTCCCGGACGGCGTCCGCCTGGACCTGGGCGCCACGGCCAAGGCCTGGGCCGCCGACCGGGCGGCCACGATGCTGGCGGAGGCGGCCGGTTGCGGCGTCCTGGTGAGCCTCGGCGGCGACACGGCCGTCGCGGGCGAACCCCCGGCGGGCGGCTGGCGGATCCGCGTCCAGGACGTCACGGGCCCGGCCGACGAGACGCCCGCGCAGGGGCCGTACGCCACGGTGGGCCTGCACAGCGGAGGCCTCGCGACCTCCGGCACGGCGGCCCGCACCTGGCGCCGCGACGGCCACACCCTCCACCACATCGTCGACCCCCGCACCGGCCTGCCCGTCCACTCACCCTGGCGCACGGTCTCGGTGGCGGCACGGACCTGCGCCGACGCCAACGCCGCGAGTACGGCGGCGCTGGTGAAGGGCGCCGGCGCGGAGCGCTGGCTGACCGGGCTGGGGCTGCCCGCACGGCTCGTGAGCCAGGACGGCCTGGTGGTCACGACTCCGGCCTGGCCGGCCCCGGTCGCCGCCGACCTGGAGGCAGCCGCATGACCTCCGAGACCCTCTGGTACGCCAATCGCGCCACCGGCGCCGTCTGCCTGGTCCTCTTCACGGTCGTCGTCCTGCTCGGCATCGCCGTACGACTTCGCGCACGCATCCCCGGCCTGCCCCGTTTCGGCACCGTCTCCCTCCACCGTGCCCTCTCCCTCTCGGCGACCGCCTTCCTCGCCCTGCACATCGCGTTCGCGGTGATCGACAGCTACGTCGACATCACCGTCCTCGACGTCCTCGTCCCCTTCGTCTCCGACTACCGGCCCCTGTGGCTCGGCCTCGGCACGGTCGCCCTCGACCTGATGCTCGCGGTCCTGGTCACCAGCCTCCTGCGGGAACGCTTGGGCCACCGCACCTGGCGGGCCGTGCACTGGCTGGCGTACGCCTCCTGGCCCGTCGCCCTGATCCACGGCATCGGCATCGGCACGGACACCGGAACCGACTGGATGACCTGGCTGACGATCACCTGCGTGGCCGCCGTCCTCACCGCCGGCGGCATCCGCCTCGCCCACTCCGCCCGAGCCGCCCGCCGCACCCCCGCCGCCCTGCTCCGCACGGCCGAAGGAGCCCGACCGTGACCCTGACCTTCACCGACGTCCACATGTCCCCCCGACTGCTCGCCCCGGGCGGCACGCCGGCCGACTTCCGCACCCACGAGCAGCGGTATGGCCCCCTGACGTACGGCGATCCCGCCGCCCTCCTCCGGTCCGTCGCCGAATCGGGCCTCACCGGTCGCGGGGGAGCGGCCTTCCCGATGTACCGCAAGCTGCTGTCGGTGGCCGAGTCCGCCCGGCGCACGGGCCGTACGCCGGTCGTGGTGGCCAACGGCGCTGAGGGCGAGCCGGCGAGCAGCAAGGACAAGACCCTCCTCCGCCTCGCGCCCCATCTCGTCCTGGACGGACTGCAGTTGGCCGCAGTGGCGGTCGGCGCGGGGGAGGCCCACCTGGCGGTGGAGGACGGCGCGTCCTACCTGGAGTCGGCCCTCGCCCAGCGCCACGACCCCGTGCCCGTCCGGGTCGTACGGCTCCCCAAGCGGTTCCTGTCCGGCGAGTCCTCGGCCCTCGTCCAGTACGTCTCGGGAGGCGCCGCCCTGCCCACGTACCAGCACCCGCCGGTCCGCGAACGCGGCGTCCACCGCGCCCCCACCCTCGTCCAGAACGTCGAGACCCTGGCCCACCTCGCCCTGATCGCCCGCTACGGCCCCGACTGGTTCCGCTCCGCCGGCACCCCTGCCCAGCCCGGCAGCGCCCTGTGCACGGTGCATGTGCCAGGACGCGAACCCCGGGTCGTGGAGGCCCCGTTCGGCATGCCCCTGCACCGACTGCTCCCCCTGGACGGCATGTCCGCCCTCCTGCTGGGCGGCTACCACGGCACGTGGATCCCGGCCGTCGAGGCGGCACAACTCACCCTGGACTCATCGAACTTGGGCGCGGGAGTCCTGGCGCCCCTCCCCGCCGACCGCTGCGGCGTGGTGGAAACCGCCCGCGTACTGCGCTACTTGGCCCTCCAGTCGGCAGGCCGGTGCGGCCCCTGCCTCAACGGCCTGCCCCGCATCGCCGCCGCCTTCGCCACCCTGTCCACCCCCGGCCCCCAGGGCGGCACCCGAGCCGACGTGACCCGCTGGTCCGGCCTGGTCGAAGGCCGCGGCGCCTGCCACCACCCCGACGGCACGGTCCGCCTGGTACGCAGCGCCCTGACGACGTTCGCGGCTGAACTCGACGCCCACGCAAGCGGATTCTGCACGGCGACGGACCGCACACCCCTGCTGCCGATACCCCAGGAGGCCTGACATGGACCAGCACATAGCCATCGACTGGACGTCCTGCGAGGGCCACGGCCTGTGCGCCGAACTGCTCCCCGACCACGTCACGCTGGACGAGTGGGGCTATCCCCTGGTGGACAGCGCCCCGGTCCCCGCCCGCACGGTCAAACGAGCCCGCAGAGCAGCGGCTGACTGTCCCGCGTTGGCCTTCAAGCTGGCGGCGAGGGCAGTTCCCTGAAGGGGCGCGGGGAACTGCGCGACCAGCCCCCACCGGCCGGCAGACAACACACAACCCTCAAAGCCATCCGGCAAACTCCAGCAACAACTCCGCATCCTTGGGTCGTCCCACCCTCACTGCACGCACTCCGGACTCAACCGCCCGGAACAACGTCCACCCCCGCAACCGCTCCTGATCCACATCCAACGACTCCGCAAGCCGCTTCACCCGCCGCCGCGTAATCGCCGCCCCCGACGGCGAGGCGATCAGATCCTCCACCCGATCCCGCACCAACCGCGCCAGATCGAACGCACACTCCCCGACCACCGGATCCGGCCCCACCGCCAACCACGGCATCCGCTCCCCGGCCAACACCTTGCTCTGCCGAAACGTCCCATGCAGCAACCGCCGCTCAGGCGGCGCGCCCAACAACTCCTCGCGCGCCCCGAGCGCGGCCTCCACCAGCGCCGAAACCCCCGCCTCGCCCGACGCAGTCGCCCGCATCGCCTCGGCCTGCCGCCCCGTCCGCTCGGCCACGGTCTCAAAGGCATACTCGGCCGGCGGCTCGACCCACAGCCGCCGCAACGTCCCCGCCGCCTCCAGCAACGCCTTCGCCTCCGGCAACGACCGCACCGACATCTCCGGATGCAGCCGCTCCAGCACCAGCACACCCTCGGTCACGAAGGGTTCGAGCAGCTGTACGGCGCCCAGGCCGCCCCAGTGCGCGAGCGCGGCCCGCTCGCTCTCCGGGCGGAACCGGGGCGGGGCCAGCTTGAGCACGGCGGGGGTTCCGTCCGCACGCCGGACCAGCACCACCAGGCTGCTGCGGCCCCCGGGCATCTGCACCCGTTCAACGGTCAACTCGCGTAGCGCGACGGCCTGGCGGGCCGCCTCCGGCAGCTTCTCCAACCAGTCGTCACCGTCCGGTGCCGTCTCACCGAGCGCCCTGACCAGACGCTGCGGCGGTTCGAAAGCCATGCGCGAGTCGTTCCCTTCCCGTACTACCTGCGTACGTGCTCTGCGGCCCGCGTCACACGCTGGGCGCCGCCGATGCCGACGTGGTGCCCGCCCGCTCGGCGAGCCCAGGGAAGGCTACGCTCTCGCCCCGCCAGCGCACCGCCCGCACCGCCGCCTCCCGCAGCGCCTCGGCAGCGGTGCCCCGCAGCGCGCCCTCGGCCGCCCGCACCAGGTCGGAGTACACCCCGGCCACCCGGTCCTCCAGCTCGGCGGCGAGCCGGACGGCGGCGGCCGGGTCCGACACCGGGAACGGCAGCGCGTACGCGGCGCTCGCCGCGGCCGGCTCGGCGCCCAGGTCGCGCACCTCGCGCGCCAGCGCGTCCCGCCGCGCCCGGTGCGCGTGATAGGCAGCGCGTGCCTCCGAGCGCTGCCCCTCGGCGATGCGGCCGCCGACGACGCCGTACCCGTACACGGCCGCATGCTCGGCGGTGAGCGCCGCCTGCAGAGCCGTCAGCTGCTCCTTCTTACCGGTCTCGCTCACTTGACCCCCTCCGTCAGCAGATACGCGTGCACCGCTCCGGCCGCCGCCACGGAGGCCAGCAGCCGTGCCAGCTCACCCGGCACATCGAGCAGCTCCTTCGCGCGTCGGTTCGCGAGTTCACGCTCGGCCGTGGCCAGTTCGGCCAAGGCGTCCTGTTCCGTCGCGGGCGCGGTGGCCGAAGGCGAAGGGGAGGACGACGGCGATGCCTTTTCGGCCTGCGGCGCCTTGGACGCCGTAGAAGAGTCCGCGGACGGTCCGGAGGTTCCGGCGGCCCCGGAAGTGCCGCCGCCGAACGCCTCCGCATGCCGTACGGCCTGCGCCCGCAACGGCCCCACCAGCGCCGCCAGCACCGGATGGGCGGCGAGTACCGCGTCGTACCGCGCGACCAGGCCCTCGCTGTCCCGGGCCGCACGCGCGCGTGCCCGTTCGGTGAGCGACGGGCTGCCGCTCGTGGTGCCGTCCGAGTCCTCGGACCCGGAGGAGCAGCCCACCAGCAGGAGGCCGGCCCCGGTCGCGGCAGAGGCGAGCAGGGTTCTTCTGCGCGGCCCCGAGGGGGAGCGCGGTGGCGAGGGGTACGGCACGGCAGACGTCCTCGGGGAACTCGTACGAAACCAGTTACGAAAGCAGTTACGACAGCGGCTGCGGAACCAGCGGGCCGCAGGCCCGTGATCACGGTACCCGCGCAACCGGACGGCACCACTCATCGGCACCGTTCGTGTGCAGGTGGACGGCAACACTCCCTGCGACCGGATACCCTTTGACCAGACACCGACCCATCCCACAACAGCACACGCGGCCGAGGAGTCACCCGGATGAGCACCACCCAGAGCGAGAGGCTGCGAGAACTACTGGAACCGCTCGTCAGCTCTCAGGGCCTGGATCTCGAAGAGATCGAAGTGGACTCCGTCGGACGCAAGCGGGTGCTGCGTGTCGTTGTCGACTCCGACACCGGAGCGGACCTGGACGAGGTCGCCGATGTGAGCCGTGCGCTCTCGGCGAAGCTCGACGAGACGGACGCGATGGGTGAGGGCGAGTACACCCTCGAGGTCGGCACCCCGGGCGCCGAACGCCTCCTCAAGGAGCACCGGCACTACGTACGTGCGCTCGACCGGCTGGTGAAGTTCCAACTGGCCGACGACGGCGAGCTGGTGGCCCGCATCATCAAGGTCGACGACGAAGGCCTCGACCTCGAAGTGCCCGGAGTGAAGGGCCGCAAGGCCACCAGCCGCAGACTCGGCTTCCCGGAGATCGACAAGGCGCGCGTGCAGGTCGAGTTCAGCCGCAAGGACAAGAAGGAAGAGGAGGCGTAGCCGTGGACATCGACATGAGTGCCCTGCGGGGCTTGGTTCGGGAGAAGGAGATCTCCTTCCCCCTGCTGGTCGAGGCGATCGAGTCGGCCCTCCTCATCGCCTACCACCGCACCGAGGGAAGCCGCCGCCACGCGCGCGTGGAGCTCAACCGGGAGACCGGCCACGTGACGGTGTGGGCGAAGGAGGATCCCGAGGATCTGGAGGAGGGCCAGGAGGCCCGCGAGTTCGACGACACCCCGTCCGGCTTCGGCCGTATCGCCGCCACCACCGCCAAGCAGGTCATCCTGCAGCGGCTGCGCGACGCCGAGGACGACGCGACGCTCGGCGAGTACGCCGGCCGCGAGGGCGACATCGTCACCGGCGTGGTCCAGCAGGGCCGCGACCCGAAGAACGTCCTCGTGGACATCGGCAAGCTGGAGGCCATCCTGCCGGTGCAGGAGCAGGTCCCGGGCGAGACGTACCCGCACGGCATGCGGATCCGGTCGTACGTCGTTCGGGTGGCGAAGGGCGTACGCGGGCCGTCCGTCACCCTGTCGCGCACGCACCCCAACCTGGTGAAGAAGCTCTTCGCCCTGGAGGTGCCGGAGATCGCCGACGGGTCGGTGGAGATCGCCGCCATCGCGCGTGAGGCAGGTCACCGTACGAAGATCGCCGTACGGTCCACCCGATCCGGTCTGAACGCCAAGGGCGCCTGCATCGGCCCCATGGGCGGCCGGGTGCGCAATGTCATGGGCGAGCTGAACGGCGAGAAGATCGACATCGTCGACTGGTCGGACGACCCGGCCGAGATGGTGGCGAACGCGCTGTCGCCGGCCCGGGTCTCCAAGGTGGAGGTCGTGGACATGGCGGCCCGCTCCGCGCGCGTGACCGTGCCCGACTACCAGCTGTCACTGGCGATCGGCAAGGAAGGGCAGAACGCCCGACTCGCGGCCCGGCTGACCGGCTGGCGGATCGACATCCGTCCGGACACCGAGCAGGCCGGGGAATAGATCCAAGCCGCGGGTCGCTTAGATCACGTCAGGTTATCGCCCGGCAACTGTTCGAAGCCTGCCCCAAAGGGGTGAGGTCGGTACGGGGAGGTAGACTTAGCTGTGTCTGGCCGGACACGCGTCCGCGCATGCCCTGAGCGCACCTGTGTGGGGTGCCGGGAGCGAGCGGCCAAGGCTGATCTGCTGCGCATCGTGGCGATCGAGGACGAATGCGTCCCTGATCATCGCGGTACGCTGCCCGGCCGGGGTGCGTACGTACACCCCGCCCTGGTCTGTCTCGACCAGGCGGTACGCCGCCGGGCGTTCACGCGGGCGTTGCGCGCCCCGGGAGCGCTCGACACAAAGGCGTTGCGCCGGCACGTCGAGCAGAGAACAGTTGCTGAGCAGGCAACACCGTAAGAAGCGTCGTGCGGAACCCCCGCGCGGCCCTGGTACCCCGCGAGTTGGAAGTAGGTCGAGATTGCGATGAGCACTCGATGAGCACGCGATGAGTACGCCCATGAAGTAGCGACGGTCCGGACACACCCGGACCTAAAAGGAGCGAAGTGGCTAAGGTCCGGGTATACGAACTCGCCAAGGAGTTCGGGGTTGAGAGCAAGGTCGTCATGGCCAAGCTCCAAGAACTCGGTGAATTCGTCCGTTCGGCGTCTTCGACCATCGAAGCGCCCGTCGTCCGTAAGTTGACGGACGCCCTCCAGCAGGGCAACGGAGGCGGCAAGCCCGCCCCCGCACGCAAGGCTGCCCCGGCGAAGCCGGCGGCCCCCTCTCCGGCGCAGGCTGCCCGTCCGGCCGCCCCGCGCCCGCCGGCCCCCAAGCCGGCCGCTGCCGAGAAGCCCGCGGCTGCCGCCCCGGTGACTCCCGGCCCCCGTCCGACCCCGGGCCCGAAGCCCGCGCCGCGGCCCGCCCCGGCGTCCCCGGCTCCGACCACGCCCGAGTTCACGGCGCCCCCGTCGGCTCCCGCCGCACCGGCCGCCTCCCAGGGCTCCGGCGCACGTCCGGGCGCCCCGCGTCCGGCCGGCCAGGCCCCGCGTCCCGGCGCCCCGCGTCCGGGTGGCCCCGGCCAGGGCGGCCAGGGTCGTGGCGAGCGCAGTGACCGCGGTGAGCGCGGCGACCGTTCGGGCGCTCCGCGTCCGGGTGGCGGCGCCGCGCGTCCCGGTGGTCGTCCGGCCGGTCCCCGTCCGGGTAACAACCCGTTCACCTCTGGTGGCTCCACCGGCATGGCGCGCCCGCAGGCGCCCCGTCCGGGCGGTGCCCCGCGTCCCGGCGGCCCCGGTGCCCCCGGCGCTCCCGGCGGCGCTCCGCGTCCGCAGGGCCAGGGCGGTCCCCGTCCCCAGGGCGGCGCGGGCGGTCCCCGTCCGCAGGCTCCGGGCGGCGCGCGTCCCTCCCCGGGCGGCATGCCCCGCCCGCAGGGTGGCGGCCCGCGTCCCGGCGGCGGCCCCGGTGGTCCGCGTCCGAACCCCGGCATGATGCCGCAGCGTCCCGCTGCCGGCCCGCGTCCCGGCGGCGGTGGCCCCGGTGGCCGTGGTCCCGGTGGCGGTGGCGGTGGCCGTGGTCCCGGTGGCGGCGGTCGCCCCGGTGGCGGCGGCGGCTTCGCCGGTCGTCCCGGTGGTGGCGGTGGCGGCGGCTTCGCCGGCCGTCCCGGCGGTCCGGGTGGCGGCGGTGGCGGCGGCTTCGCCGGTCGTCCGGGTGGTCCCGGCGGTGGCGGCGGTGGCCGTCCCGGCTTCGGCGGTCGTCCCGGCGGTCCCGGTGGCCGTGGTGGCACGCAGGGTGCCTTCGGTCGTCCCGGTGGTCCCGCGCGTCGTGGTCGCAAGTCGAAGCGGCAGAGGCGCCAGGAGTACGAGGCCATGCAGGCCCCGTCGGTCGGCGGCGTGATGCTGCCTCGCGGCAACGGCGAGTCCATTCGCCTGTCGCGCGGTGCGTCGCTCACCGACTTCGCGGAGAAGATCAACGCCAACCCGGCGTCGCTCGTCGCGGTCATGATGAACCTCGGCGAGATGGTCACGGCCACGCAGTCCGTCTCCGACGAGACGCTGCAGCTCCTCGCCGGCGAGATGAACTACACGGTTCAGATCGTCAGCCCCGAGGAGGAGGACCGCGAGCTGCTCGAGTCCTTCGACATCGAGTTCGGCGAGGACGAGGGCGACGAGGAGGACCTGGTGGTCCGTCCGCCGGTCGTCACCGTCATGGGTCACGTCGACCACGGTAAGACCCGACTGCTCGACGCCATCCGCAAGACGAACGTCATCGCGGGCGAGGCCGGCGGCATCACCCAGCACATCGGTGCCTACCAGGTCTCGACCCAGGTCAACGACGAGGACCGCGCGATCACCTTCATCGACACCCCGGGTCACGAGGCGTTCACCGCCATGCGTGCCCGTGGTGCCCGGTCGACGGACATCGCGATCCTGGTCGTCGCGGCCAACGACGGCGTCATGCCGCAGACGGTCGAGGCGCTCAACCACGCCAAGGCGGCCGACGTGCCGATCGTCGTCGCGGTCAACAAGATCGACGTCGAGGGCGCGGACCCGACCAAGGTGCGCGGTCAGCTGACCGAGTACGGCCTGGTGGCCGAGGAGTACGGCGGCGACACGATGTTCGTCGACATCTCCGCCAAGCAGGGTCTGCACATCGACTCCCTGCTGGAGGCCGTGGTCCTCACCGCGGACGCCTCGCTCGACCTGCGGGCCAACCCGAACCAGGACGCGCAGGGTATTTCCATCGAGTCCCGCCTCGACCGCGGCCGCGGTGCCGTGGCGACGGTCCTCGTCCAGCGAGGCACGCTGCGGGTCGGCGACACGATGGTCGTGGGCGACGCCTACGGCCGCGTGCGCGCCATGCTCGACGACAACGGCAACAACGTCGCCGAGGCCGGCCCGTCCACGCCGGTCCAGGTCCTGGGTCTGACCAACGTCCCGGGTGCGGGCGACAACTTCCTGGTGGTGGACGAGGACCGTACGGCCCGTCAGATCGCCGAGAAGCGTGCCGCCCGTGAGCGCAACGCCGCGTTCGCCAAGCGCACGCGCCGCGTCTCGCTCGAGGACCTGGACAAGGTGCTCAAGGCCGGCGAGGTCCAGCAGCTCAACCTCATCATCAAGGGTGACGCTTCTGGTTCCGTCGAGGCCCTGGAGTCCTCCCTGCTCCAGCTGGACGTCGGCGAAGAGGTCGACATCCGCGTCCTGCACCGCGGCGTCGGTGCGGTCACGGAGTCCGACATCGACCTGGCTATGGGCTCCGACGCCATCGTGATCGGCTTCAACGTGCGCGCCGCCGGGCGTGCGCAGCAGATGGCCGAGCGCGAGGGTGTGGACGTCCGGTACTACTCGGTCATCTACCAGGCGATCGAGGAGATCGAGGCGGCCCTCAAGGGCATGCTCAAGCCGGAGTACGAAGAGGTCGAGCTCGGTACGGCGGAGATCCGCGAGGTCTTCAAGTCGTCCAAGCTGGGCAACATCGCGGGTGTTCTCATCCGCTCCGGCGAGGTCAAGCGCAACACCAAGGCGCGCCTCATCCGCGACGGCAAGGTGGTCGCGGAGAGCCTCAACATCGAGGGTCTGCGTCGCTTCAAGGACGACGTCACCGAGATCCGCGAAGGGTTCGAGGGCGGTATCAACCTCGGCAACTTCAACGACATCAAGGTCGACGACGTCATCGCGACGTACGAGATGCGTGAGAAGCCGCGGGGCTAACAGCCGACGGTTCGTGCTGGCCGGCGGGACTTCGGTCCTGTCGGCCAGCGCGCCGTTTGCCCGCCGGTTCACGCGGGCCCCGCGGCCGGGTCCACGGAGCGTAATATCCGTCGATCGCCTCGGCCCCTTCGTTGTACGGTTCTGATGTCCCCGCCCCATACGGTCGGCGAGGCCATCGATCCCGTACCGGCGGGTGAACCGGCTACATACATGTACGTGGGGACGCTGTCCTTCGACCTCCTCCTCGGCGACGTACGGTCGCTGAAGGAGAAGCGCTCCGTCGTCCGCCCGATCGTCGCCGAGCTCCAGCGCAAATGCGCGGTGAGCGCGGCCGAGGTGGACCACATGGACCTCTACCGGCGGGCCGAGATCGGCATCGCCGTGGTGTCCGGCGACACCGGTCACCTCACCGACGTACTGGACCGGTGCGAACGGCTGGTCGCCGGCCGTCCCGAAGTGGAACTGCTGTCGGTACGGCGGCGCCTCCACGGTGATCATGACGACTGACGATCAACAGCCAAGAACGAAGAAGAAAGAACGGGAGACGGACCAGTGGCCGACAACGCGCGGGCGAAAAGGCTGGCGGACCTCATCCGAGAGGTGGTGGCCCAGAAGCTGCAGCGCGGGATCAAGGACCCGCGGCTCGGCTCACACGTCACGATCACGGACACCCGCGTCACGGGTGACCTGCGGGAGGCGACCGTCTTCTACACGGTGTACGGGGACGACGAGGAGCGGGCGGCCGCGGCCGCCGGTCTGGAGAGCGCCAAGGGCGTGCTCCGGTCGGCCGTCGGTGCGGCCGCGGGCGTGAAGTTCACGCCGACCCTCACCTTCGTCGCCGACGCCCTCCCGGACACCGCTCGCACCATCGAGGACCTCCTCGACAAGGCGCGCCAGTCCGACGAGAAGGTGCGTGAGGTGTCCGCGGGCGCGAAGTACGCCGGTGAGGCGGACCCGTACCGCAAGCCGGAGTCCGAGGACGAGACGGACGGCGACACCGCGGAATGACGCAGAAGCACACCACGCCCGACGGCCTTGTCATCGTCGACAAGCCGTCGGGCTTCACTTCGCACGACGTGGTCGCCAAGATGCGCGGCATCGCGCGCACGCGCCGCGTCGGGCACGCCGGCACCCTCGACCCGATGGCGACGGGCGTCCTCGTCCTCGGCGTCGAGAAGGCGACCAAGCTGCTCGGTCATCTGGCCCTGACCGAGAAGGAGTACCTCGGCACCATCCGCCTGGGCCAGACCACGCTCACCGATGACGCCGAGGGCGAGATCACGGGGTCGGCCGACGCCTCGAAGGTCACCCGGGAGGCCGTCGACGCCGGGATCGCCAAGCTGAGCGGCGACATCATGCAGGTGCCGTCCAAGGTCAGCGCCATCAAGATCGACGGCGTGCGCTCCTACAAGCGGGCACGCGACGGCGAGGAGTTCGAGATCCCGGCGCGGCCGGTCACCGTCTCGTCCTTCTCGGTGTACGACGTCCGGGCGGCCGTCGCCGACGACGGCACCGCCGTCCTCGACCTGGTCGTTTCGGTGGTCTGCTCCTCCGGCACCTACATCCGTGCCCTCGCCCGTGACCTGGGCGCCGACCTCGGCGTGGGCGGCCACCTCACGGCGCTGCGCCGCACCCGCGTCGGCCCGTACAAGCTGGACGCCGCCAAGACGCTGGACCAGCTCCAGCAGGAGCTGACGGTGATGCCGATCGCCGACGCCGCCACGGCCGCGTTCCCCCGCTGGGACGTGGACGCCAGGCGCGCCCGGCTGCTGACCAACGGGGTGCGCCTCGACATGCCCGACGAGTACGCCGATGCCGGGCCCGTAGCCGTCTTCGACCCCGAGGGCCGCTTCCTCGCGCTCGTGGAGCAGCAGAAGGGCAAGGCGAAGAGCCTGGCCGTGTTCGGCTGAGGCTCCGAGCTCGCGGTGCCCTTTCGGTGCCTGCCCGTGGAGCGGCGGTCACGGGGTCGTCCTCTGCCCGCCGCTCCACGGTCCCCCCTCGGTTCCCCCACCCCTAGGGTGTATCCAGCGACCCCGGTCTGTTCACCCGTCTGTGCAGGCGCTCGGAGTGAACCGAGGGAGCGGAAGGGGGCGCGTTCGCCGAGCGATCTGTCCCGCTGATCACTTCACGCCTACCGTCGAAAAACAAAGGGTGCAGGCGGATGAGCGTGTGACGTGCGGCGGGGAGGTTCGACGATGGCGGGACGGGGCCCGACGCCCGGGACGGCGGAGAACACGCAGGGTGCGTCGGATACGCCGGACGACGTCGGCCGGTCCGAGAAGGACTCCTGCGTACGGCACTCACGTTGCTCCCAGTCCCACGACGGCGACGGGGCCCGCGCTCGCGACGACGACCGGGCCCGCGTCCGCGACGAAGGCCTGGTCCGCATCCACGACCTGGCCGGGCGGCCACGTGGTCTCGGCTTCGTGGCCGACCACCACGGCACGGTCGTCACCAGCCACGAGGTCGTCGACGGCCTGCCCTGGCTGGTCCTGTACGCCGCCGACGGCGGCCGGAGCTGTGTCGTCGCCGCGGTCGCGGTGACATCGTTGCCTGCGCTGGGCCTGGCTCTCGTACGCACCGAGGGCCTGGGCGTGGACCCGATGCCGGTGACCGCGCGGGACCGGGTCGAGACCGGGGCGTACGTGCGGATCGCGGCCGGCGGGTGGCGGGAGGCGCGGGTGCTGGGCATGGCGTCGGTCACCTACACGGCGACGGACCGCTGCCATCTCCTCGATGGCGCCCTGGAGTTGGCGATCGGCACGGCCGGCCGGGACGCGTTGCGGCTGGGCGGAGGGGCGGCCGGGGGACCCGTGCTCGACGCCGGGACCGGCGCGGTGGTGGGAGTCCTCGGCACGGCCCTGCGGTCCGGTGGCCGTGACGCCGGGTTCGCGGTGTCGCTGCTGAAGTCGCCCGACGGGCCGCTCGCCGAGCTGCTCGCCGAGAACGCGGCGACGGTGCCGGCCTACGGCGCCGACCTGAACCTGGCGGGCGTACTGGAACTGACGGCCACGTCGGTCGGGCAGGACGGTCCCGCAGGGACGCTGACGGGCTGTGTGGGCCGGGTGGACGCCGGGGGAGTGGGAGCGGCAGGGCCAGTAGCCCCGGTCGAACGCGCCTCGGTGGCAAGGGAGTTCGACGCCTTCGCCGAGAGCGACGCAGCGGTCCTGGGCCTGGTCGGGCCCCCGGGCAGCGGCCGTACGACGGAACTCGCGGCCCTGGCCGCCCGCCGCCACCGCGGCCCGGCACCGGCTCCCACGCTGTGGCTGCGCGGCGCCGATCTGAAGGACGACGACGACTCCGTGGCCGACGCCGTGCGCCGGGCGCTGATCCGGGCCGCCCGCATCGTGGCGGCCTCGACCTCGTCCGACCCCGCCACGCAGGGCGACACGACCCCCGAACGCCTGGCCCACCACTCCCACACCACCGGCCGCCCCCTCCTGCTCCTCCTCGACGGCCCCGAGGAGATGCCCCCACTCCTGGCCCACCGCCTCACGGACTGGACGCAGGGCACGGCGGAGTGGCTGCGGGAGACCGGGGCGCGGTTGGTGGTGGCGTGCAGGGCGGAGTACTGGGAGGGGGCGGGGGCGGAGTTCCCGGAGGAGTCGCTGTACGGGGCTGGAGGCATTCCAGCCCGTCCGGGGGTAGCCCCTGGGACGGGCAGCGGGGGCGAGGAAGACTCCCGGGGCCTCCCGCCCTGTGTACCGCTCGGCGACCTCACCCCCGACGAGGCCCAGCAGGCCCGTGCCCGCTACGGCATCCCGGAAGCCGCCCTGGCAGCCCTCGACGCCCGCCACCCCCTCACCCTGCGCCTCCTCTCCGAGGTCCGCGCCGCCCTCCCCGACACCCCGCACCCCCCACTCGACCGCGACGACGTCCTCTGCGCCCACCTCGACCTCATGTGCCTGCGCATCGCGGTGCGCCTCGCCGCCGAGAACGGCCTGCGCGGCACCGCCGTGCGCCGCCTCGCCGCCAAGGTCTCCGGCCAGGTCCACGAGGCCGCCCGCCGCAGCCTCGGCCCCGGGCAGGGAGAGCTGGACCGTACGTCCTTCGAGGCCGTGTTCCCGTGGGGCCCCGCCCCGGCGCGGCTCGGCGGCGGCACCGGCTGGGCGTCCGCCGTCCTCACCGAGGGCCTCCTCGTCCCCGCCGGCAACGGCTACCGCTTCGCCCACGAGGAACTCGCCGACTGGATCCAGGGCATGCACCTCGACCTGGACGAGGCCCTCCAGGCACTGGTCCACCGCCGCCGCACCCACCCCGATGCCGAGCACCCTCTCCCCGTACCGCACCACCGCATCGGCCCCGTCGTACAGGCCCTACTCCTCCTTGCCCGCCAGCACGAAACCGCCCAACTCGTCCGCCGACTGGAGGAGTTGACGCACGCCCTCGACGCCGACCGGCACTCCTGGTGGGCCGCCCGCCTCCTCGCCGAGACCCTGCTGCGAGTCCCGGACGCGACGCCGTATCTGGACGTACTGCGCCTGCTAGCCGACCACATCGTCACCTGGCGGCACCGGGGACGCCCCGCGCCCCGGGACTTCCACCCCGACTTCTGGACCGCCCTGCGCCTCCCGGACACCGACCGCTTCGACCTCCTCCGCGACCTGGTCCGCGCCGACGGCCCCCCGCACGAGACGGAACCCGCCCCGGGCGACGCCCTCCCGCCCACCACAGGCGACCGCGCACAAGAGCCGACCATCTCCGTCTCCACCCCCTTCTCGCCTGAAGCCACCGCGACGCCCTCCCGCAGCCCCCGCTACCTCGACGCCGTGGCCCATCTCCTCGCCGCCACCCCGAGCGCCGTACAGGCCCACCTCACCCGCTGGTTCGACGACGACCGGCCCCTGCCCGCCACCCCGCACGCGACCGTCGCCCGCGCCGCCCAGGCCCTGCTCTACGCCCACCGCAACCGCGCCCTCGACGACCTCACCGAGACCCTTGTCGACAGCGCGCACCGCAGGGCCGACGAACTCCTCGCCGGGCTGGCCGAAGAGGAACCGTCCGCCATCTGCCGGGCCGTCGACCGCTGGGCGCACGACGAGCGGCCCGCGCGGCGCGTCGCGGCCGTGGCGTACGGACTGCGCGCCGCGCCCCATGTCCACACCGAGGCCGACCGCGAGCTGCTCCGCTACGCCGCCCTCGCCCTGCTCGCCCGCCCCGCCGACTGCAGCCTGCACAGCGGTGCGGTCGCCCTCCTCGTCCGGGATCCGCGCACCCGTGCCCGTCACCTCCCGCAGGCGCTGGCGCTCTTCGCGGACGCCGACCCGCAGTTCCCGCCCAGCGCCCTGGTCGCCGCCCTGGCCACCCACCCCGAACCGGTCCTGGACGCCTTCCGTGAACGCCTGAACCGACCGGACCCCGGGCAGGCGCTGCGTACCCTCGCCGAGGTCACCACACCCGGCCTCGCCCTACGCGCCGCCGCCCTCGTCCGGGAGGCGGTCTATCGGCACCCCGAGTCCGCCGCCGACGTGGCCGCGTACGTCGACCGGCGCCTCGACCAGGGCCCCGCCGCCCGCGTCGTACTCCTCCCGCTGGTCACCGGCCTGCTGGACGGCGGTACGGAACAGGTGCGGGCCGCCCTCGCCGCCGTACTCGCAACGTCCGGCACCCCCGAATCCCGCCCGCTGCGCCGAGAACTCCGCGACCTCCTCCTCGCCCACGAACGCGCCCCCGCCGTCCTGGACGCCTTCCTGCACGCCACCGTCCAGCGGGGCGACGAGCGGGTGGACGAGGACGAGGACCTTCGCGGCCTGGTCCATCACACCGGCCTGCTCCTCGTCCGCACCCCGGACGGCGCGGCACGCTTCGACCGGGGTCTGGTCGATCTGGGCCGCCGCGTCCCGGGCTTCGCCGCGCGGGTCGCCGGCTGGCTGACCGACGCCCCGCAGGAGTGGTCCGCGGTGGTCGGGCCGAGCAGCCGCCGGATGATCGAGAACCTGGCAGGCGTACGAGTCCCCGCCTGACCGGCGCGTCCGTGCGTGCACCCGGTCACACCCCCATGCCGATGCGGGCCCGAGGCATCCGGCATGGCACCCTTAGACCTGCGTAAGAGCGTGTGAGGCAAAGACGGACACGGTTCGACGAGTTTGCGACAAGGAGCAGGCACAGTGCAGCGCTGGCGTGGCTTGGAGGACATCCCCCAGGACTGGGGGCGCAGCGTCGTCACCATCGGCTCCTACGACGGAGTCCACCGCGGACACCAGCTGATCATCCGGCATGCCGTGGACCGCGCCCGTGAGCTGGGCGTTCCCGCCGTCGTCGTCACCTTCGACCCGCACCCCAGCGAGGTCGTCCGCCCCGGCAGCCACCCGCCTTTGCTCGCCCCGCACCACCGTCGCGCCGAGCTGATGGGCGAACTGGGCGTGGACGCGGTGCTGATCCTGCCGTTCACGACCGAGTTCTCGAAGCTGTCGCCGGCCGACTTCGTGGTCAAGGTCCTGGTCGACAAGCTGCATGCCAAGGCGGTCGTCGAGGGCCCGAACTTCCGCTTCGGCCACCGCGCGGCGGGCAACGTCGAGTTCCTCGCCGAGCAGGGCAAGGTCTACGACTTCGAGGTCGAGGTCGTCGACCTGTACGTGACCGGTGAGGCGGGCGGCGGCGAGCCGTTCTCCTCGACCCTGACCCGGCGTCTGGTCTCCGAGGGCGACGTCGAGGGCGCCGGCGAGATCCTGGGCCGTCCGCACCGCGTGGAGGGCGTCGTGGTACGAGGTGCTCAGCGGGGGCGCGAACTCGGTTTCCCGACCGCCAACGTCGAGACCCTGCCGCACACCGCCATCCCCGCCGACGGCGTCTACGCCGGCTGGCTGCACGCCCAGGGCGAGGCGATGCCGGCCGCGATCTCCGTCGGCACGAACCCGCAGTTCGACGGCACGGAGCGGACGGTGGAGGCGTACGCGATCGACCGGGTTGGGCTGGATCTGTACGGCCTGCACGTCGCCGTCGACTTCCTCGCCTACGTCCGCGGCCAGGCGAAGTTCGAGTCGCTGGAGGCCCTGCTGGAGCAGATGGCCGAGGACGTCAAGCGCTGCCGCGAACTGATCGAGGCCGCGGAGGCCCGCGGCTGACGCCGGGCGGCGCGTTCGCGGCCACTGTCGTGTATGCGCCGGTAGTACCTGACTGTCGTACGCGACGGTCGTAGCTGACGCCGAAGGGCCGGCACCGTGAAGGTGCCGGCCCTTTCGCCGTTTCGGGACGCTCCGCTACTGCTGCTGGGGCGGCGCCTGTCCCGGCGGGAACCCCGGATGCGGCTGCCCTCCGCCGGTCTGGTCGTACGGCTGCTGGGTGAACCCGGGCTGCTGAGGCGGGCCGGACTGCCAGGGCTGGCCGGGCTGGACCCCGGGAGGGCTCTGGAACGGCTGTCCGCCCTGGGTCTGGTGGCCGGGCATCGGGGGCGCCATGGTCGGCGGCGGGTTGTTTCCGTCCCCCGTCCACAGACCCTGCTCCTGCTGAGCCCGCACGAAGTCCTCGGCCACCATCGTGGCCAGCTCGAAGTACGCCTCCCGCACCTTCGGCCGCATCATGTCGAGGTCGACCTCGGCACCCGCCGCCAGATGCTCGTCGAACGGCACGACGATCACACCCCGGCAGCGCTGCTCGAAGTGGTTGACGATGTCCTCGACCTTGATCATCTTGCCGGTTTCGCGGACTCCGGAGATCACGGTGATGGACCGCGAGACCAGGGCCGCGTACCCGTGCGCCGACAGCCAGTCGAGCGTCGTGCTGGCGCTGCTCGCCCCGTCCACCGACGGCGTCGAGATGATGATCAACTGGTCGGCGAGGTCGAGCACTCCGCGCATGGCGCTGTAGAGCAGACCCGTACCCGAGTCCGTGAGGATGATCGGGTACTGCCGACCCAGCACGTCGATCGCGCGCCGGTAGTCCTCGTCGTTGAACGTCGTGGACACGGCCGGGTCCACGTCGTTGGCGAGGATTTCGAGGCCCGACGGCGCCTGCGACGTGAAGCGGCGAATGTCCATGTACGAGTTGAGGTACGGGATCGCCTGGACGAGGTCGCGGATGGTGGCGCCGGTCTCCCGCCGTACCCGGCGGCCGAGCGTGCCGGCGTCCGGGTTGGCGTCGATGGCGAGGATCTTGTCCTGCCGCTCGGTGGAGAGCGTCGCGCCCAGGGCGGTGGTCGTGGTCGTCTTGCCCACGCCGCCCTTGAGGCTGATGACCGCGATGCGGTAGCAGGAGAGCACCGGAGTGCGGATCAGGTCGAGCTTGCGCTGCCTCTCCTGCTCCTCCTTCTTCCCGCCGATCTTGAACTTCCCCGCGCCGGGGGTGGGACGGCTGCTCTTGGCCTTCTGCTTCCGGCTGTTGACCAGCCGGTCGGAGGTCAGCTCGACGGCGGCGTTGTAGCCGAGCGGCGCGCCCGGGCCGACCTGGCTGCGCTGGTCCTGCTGCGGCCAGGCGGCACCGGTGCGGGGGTCCACTCCGGGGTGGCCGGGGGCCTGGGCGTAGGGCTGCTGGGCCTGCGGCGGCTGTCCGGGCTGGGCCTGCGGCTGGGCCGGGGCCTGCGGCGGAGGCGCAACGGGCTGACCCTGCTGTGGGTGGCCCTGCTGCGGGTGGGGCTGCTGCGGGTGCTGCTGTTGGGGCTGGGCGGCGGGGGGCTGTTGCGGGTAGCCGTAAGCGCCCTGCGGCGGCTGAGGTGCGGGCTGTTGCGGGTAGCCGTAGCCGCCCTGTGGGTTCTGGGGTGCGGGCTGTTGCGGGTAGCCGTAAGCGCCCTGCGGCGGCTGGGGCGCGGGCTGTTGCGGGTAGCCGTAGCCGCCTTGCGGGTTCTGGGGTGCGGGCTGCTGGGGGTAGCCGTAAGCGCCCTGCGGGTTCTGGGCAGCGGCGTGCGGCGGGAAGCCTTCGCCGCCCTGCTGGGCGGCGGCAGCCGGGGGCTGGGCGGGGGCCTGGGCCGGGGGCTGCTGTGCGTTGGCCGGCCAGCCGGGCGGCGCGGACTGCGGTGCCTGGGGCTGGGCCGGGGCGGCCGGCTGGACGCCGGGCTGCTGCTGGTGCTGCCCGGGCGCCGCCGACCACTCCGGAGCGCCGGTCGGTGCGGCGCCGGACGCCGGTGCGGGCGCCCCGCCCGTGGCCGCCGACGGGAACTCGGGCGGGAGCGGAGGGACGGTCCCTTGCGGGGCCGGCGGCGGAGTCCAGCCGGCCGACGGGTCCTGCTGCGGAGGAGCCTGGGCAGCTGCGGCCTGTTGAGCAGCAGCCTGGGCGGCCGCGGCCTGCTGCTGTGCGTCGCTCGGTGCGGTCGAGTCGCTTCCGGTGGGCGCGGCGCCCTGCGGCTGCGGCTGCGGTTCGGCGGGGCCTGCTTCGGCCTCGCCGGTCGGGACGGCGGCCGTACCTCCGGCGCCGTCCGAACCCCCCGCAGTTATGTCGTTGGCGGCACCCGACCCTTGCTGGGCGTCTGCCGCCCCAGCACCGTCGGTCGCGCTCTGCCCGGCTGTACCGCCCTCGCGGGGGTCGGCCGAGGGCGCGGCGCTGCTGGGGGCCGGCTCGGCCTGCGCAGAGGCATCCGCCGGTGCGGCCGCTCCCGTCGGCACCTGGGTGCCCTCGGCGGGAGTCGCCGATGTGGCGCCGCTGTCGTGTGCGGTGGAGGCCTCGTTCGTCGCCGGGGCGACCGGCGCGGCGGCGGGCTCCTGGCCGTCACCGGTCGTGGCTGCGCCGGAAGACGGAGCGCCGTTACCGCCCTCCGTGCCCTCGCTGCCGGAAACCGCGGCACTGACGACAACTCCGACACCGTCGGAACCGCCGGCCTGGACACCGGACGGCCCCGGAACCTCGGGGGCCACCGGCGCGGGGGTGTTCGGTGCGGGCGGGTTCGGCGCCACGTGTGGGTGCGGCGCCACGTTCTGATTCGGCGCCACGTTCTGATTGGGGGCCAGGTATTGATTCGGGGCCGCGTTGGGGTTCGCCGCCCACGGAGCAGGCGGCGTCGCACCGGCCGCACCCGTCGACGGGTCGTACTGTCCGCCGTGACCGGTCCCCGCGTTGGAACCGGACGTATCGCCGTAACCAGGATGCGGCGCGGGGGCAGGCGGGACAGGGGCAGCAGGAGGGGCGGGGGCAGGGGCAGCGGGAGCCGCGGGAGGCGCAGGCGGGGGAGCCGCCGCCTCTCCGGTGGGCGCCGCGCCCTGGGTGTACCAGGCAGGCGCGGCGTAGTCGATGGTGAACTCACCCGTCATCTCGACGGCGGACTCCGCGTCGGACTGGTCATCGCTGGGCGTGGTCCAGCCCGCCCGCAGCCCGTCCCGATCGCTCTGCACAATTCCTCCTGGTGTGGTCTAGCACCCTCGTGCCCTGGGGCACTCATGTGCCGGGCTGGGGGCGACCGTTCCTGTCGTCCGATCCGCTGGTTTCCCCTGGACGCGAACAACCCACCCGGGGGTTCCGACGTCGCACCCGCATCAAGCGTAAACGCCACAGGTGTCAGCAGGGCAGGCCCGTCCTGTGTGCGTTCGCACCCGCAGCATCGCTGGCCCCTTCGGGCTACTCCGCTGGGAGCCCTCCGTTGTGCGGTGCGGGCTCCAGGTCGAACTCGCCGTCGCGTGCGCCGAGTACGAAAGCCTGCCACTCCGCCTCGGTGTAGCGCAGCACGGTGTCCGGATCCAGGGAGGACCGCATGGCCACCGCGCCGGCCGGGAGATAGGCGATCTCGACACGCTCCTCGTGCTCTTCGGTGCCGGGTGCGCTATGCCACTCGACATCCGAAATGTCCAGGGCGTAGAGCTCGTCCCGCTCCCTCTCCTTCCGTGCCTTGACGTCCTCGTCCGGTGTCCCCGCGGCGCTGTCGCGTGCGTCGGCCATGGTCAAAGGGCCCTTTCTGATGGGCGAACGACGTGCAGGATCACCTTACTCAGACTCCGGGGGGTCGCACGGTGCAACGATCTGGTCACGAAATGGAGCCAGGTGCCGAGGTGTTCGACATACCACGCGAGTTTGCGTCCAAGGCGAGCTCTCCGGCCCGTGGGCCTTGGTCGCTTTCATCCATGAGTGTGCCGTTACGGGCGAGTGGTGACGTCACCCTCCGGCGGACGAGGTGGAGACCCCGGCCGCCAGAGGCGCCGTACGTCGAACTCCCCACCACGACACGCATGTTCCTACGAAACCATGACGCGCAGGTTCCTACGAGCCCGGAACCTCACGTGCCATGCCATGCCATGCCCTGAACGAGGCTCTCCCCGCCGTGGACTCGGTCCACGAGAACTGAGTCCAAGAGAACTCAGTCCAAGAGAACTCAGTCCATACGGCGAGCGGCTCCGAGGAGGCCGGTCTCCGCGTCGGTGGGCTGTGTCATCACGTACTGCTGGTGCTTCTGCGTGCACCACAGGGCGACGCTGTCGGCAAGGGTCGGCAGCGACGCGGTGTCGTCCCGGCCCAGCCGCATCACCTTGCCCACGACATCGGCCTCCTGCGGCGAGATCCGCTGCAGACCGACGACGTCGGCGTTGGCCAGCAGACGCGGCGCGGTGGGGCCGAGGTAGGGGACCAGCGTCAGCACCGACTGCCAGGGCGCCGGGCTGAGTCGGCTCCTCGGCGGGCGGATGCCCAGGTCGCGGATGATGAGCACGGGGCTGGCGGGGGACGGACCCTGCGGAGCGATCCGCCCCACCTGGTGCACGGTCACACACTGCTGGCCGCCGCCGGCTGCCTGCGCCATCGGCGACCACAGCTGGGGACGCGCCGTCTCGACGGCCACGCGGGCGCCGATCGCCGCGGCGCGCAGGGCGATGACCTGGGCCAGCCAGGTACCGCCCACCATCAGGATGTCCAGCCGTGTGGGCCGGCACAGCCCCAGTACCGCGGGCTGGTTGTTGGGGTCGACCCCGAGGATCAGGCCGTCGTCTCCGACGGGCATGGCCAGCTGCGCCAGCAGGTCGGCGTCCACGACGTGGCGCTCACGCCGGGGGCCGAGCAGACCGAAGGCCGAGCGCAGGCGTCGCTCCGGCCCGAGCCGGGTGGGTTCGGCGTTGCGGGGCAGATGGCCGGGACGCTGCCCGGGCACGCCCGATGCCGAGGATCCGAAGCCCGGACGGCCGGAGGCGGGAACTGTGGGGGCGGACATCAGCGAGTACCTCCCAGCGGCAGGGTGGCGAGAACTCCGGGCAGCTGCTCACGGTCGAGCCGCAGCAGACCGATCTTGAACGCGGACGCGGACCGCTCCAAATGCTGGGTCGCCTGCGCCAGTTCGTTCTCACCGCGACCGGTGACCCGTACGTGCCCCGACAGCGCCAGGGTGTTGCCCCGCCTCTTGCTGATCGTGAGCGAGAAGGTGCTGGCCAGTGCGGGCGACGAGGTCACCGCGCCGATCAGCTGGGGAAGAGGGGGCGTACCGGCGCCGAGCTGCGGCCACTTGGAGATCCAGTACGTGGTGTGCCAACGGTCGTCACAGCGCCAGGCACGGGTGCTCTCGGCCGTACGGCGGTTGGAGCGGCTGCCGTCGAGCGCGGCACCGCCGGTGGTGGCCAGAGGGTTGACGCAGCTGGAGGTGGCGATGGCCGCGACGATCTCCGACTCGGTCAGCACCTTGGCCTGCAGACCGGCGCCCATGAGGCGGCTGGCCAGCTGGTCGGCGACCCGCAGCAGAGCCCGCCGGGCCCCCTGCATACCGCCGCCGCGGGCCGCCACGGCCTCCGGGCAGAGCTCCGGGTCGAGCTTGAGCGCAACCCAGGTGAGCCGCAGACCCGGCGTCATGCTCTGCGCCTGCAGCGGACCGTAGGAGCGGACCGCCATGGCCTGCGGAGGCAGATGCGTCGCCGGCGCGGGCTGGGTGTGCTGGACGACCTGGACGGAGGCGAGCCGGATGTCGTCCACCTCGAGCAGACCCTGGATCAGATCGAGAGGAATGTCACGGGCACCCTGCGTCGGACGCAGCGGGATGTCCGCGGCCTGCACCTGCACGAGTGCGGTGAGGAAGGTGCCGTCGCCGACCATGCCGATCTCGCGCTGCTCACGGTCCTGGAAGGTATAGGTCCGCAGCGCCGGGTCGCACTCGACGGCCGGAGCGAAGCCGGGGTCGGTGCCGGGCGGCACGGGCTCGGCGTTGCGCTTGCGGCGCTCCCGCTGCGCACGAGAGGTGGCGAACCCCTCGGCCAGCGGCAGACCGCGCCGACGGAGCAGACCCGCCAGCACCAGCGGTACGGCGAGCACGATGCCCACGGTGAGACCGATGGGCCGCAGCAGCCACCCGATCAACAGCACCGCGGCGGCCAGCTCGAAGCCGACCAACTGCTGGACCCGGATCGGGCCGATACTGCCGGGTCGCCTGGAGAGCACCGGGGAAACCGGGCTCGGACGACCAGGGGGTGCGGACCGCTGTGCGGGTTCCGGCCCTTGGTTTTCCTGCGTACGACGGCTGCCGTTACGGCGCCGGGACCTGGTCGCAGTGCTCATCCCCCGCTACAACCCCTTTGCATTCTCTGACCGCTACTTGAGCTGGCGGCGCACCACCGTACCCCGTACCGTACGGTGCGATCGTCACACGGCATAGTAGAGGCCCCTGCAGGAGCAAACGCCACGGAGTACCGGGCGGCCCTGGGGAATTCCGCAATCGGAAACAAAGCGAAAAAACGGGGAGTTGACCCATCGATGGCGACACGTCGGGATGAGCTGAACGCCTACTCCTTCGCGCGCAGGCGCACGGTGGCGGCGTTCTTGCAGCCATCGCCGCACGGTTCGGAGGAGGCCGCGCCGCGTCCCCTCAAGACCGTCCTGCCGAGTCTGGGCGTGGCGGTGCTGGTGCTCGTCGGGTTCGGGGCGTGGGGCATGCTCAGCCCGACCGCGCCGAAGGGCTGGGACGACCAGGGCAAGAACATCCTCGTCGGCAGCGAGTCGACGACGCGTTACGTCCTGGTGAAGACCAAGGGCGAGGACAAGGCCAGCCTGCACCCGGTCCTCAACCTCGCGTCCGCCAAGCTCCTGCTGAACGGCGAGAACCCGCAGGTCATCAAGATCAAGGAATCGGTGCTCGACGAGAGCAAGTACTCGATGGGCGCCACGGTCGGGATTCCGTTCGCGCCGGACCGGCTGCCCTCTCCTGATGACGCGGAGAAGGCCAAGGTGTGGGCGTTGTGTGAGGCGCCGGGCGAGGACGGGCAGCCGGTCAAGGCCACCTATGTGCTGGACCAGGGCGACTACAACGGCCTGCTGCACAAGGGCAACAAGGAACTGAACCAGCGCGAGGCGCTGTACATCGAGGGCCCGTCCGAGCCCGGCTCGGACGGGCCGCGGTACATGGTCACCGGTGACGGGCTGGCCTATCTGATGGGTGGCGTGGAGTGGAAGCTTCGGTCTGAGGCGGCGATGACGACGCTGGAACGAGCCATCTTCGGTGACGGCGTGCGGCCGCAGAAGGTCAGCGCGGACTTCATCAAGACGCTCAACGTGGTGGGCACCCTCGATTTCCCCACTCTCGCGGACGCGGGCACGGAGGCGAGTGTCGAAGGCCTCCTCCCCAACTACTCCAAGGTGGGCCTCGTCCTTGAGGCCGATGCCGGTACCCGGAAGCAGAAGTACATCGTGTTGAAGGACAGGGTGCTGCCTGTGTCTGACTTCGCGGCGCAGATGTGGTTGCGCAGCCCGTTCATCAGCTCTGTGTACGGCAGCCAGAACCCGGCGCCGGTCGAGGTCAAGTTCAATGACATCCAGCCGTCGGACGGCGAGTGGATGTCTCAGACGAAGTGGCCCGCGGAGCCGGTGATCCCGGCCAACACCAACCACTGGGAGAGGGGCGGCAACAGGGTCTCGTGCAGCATCTGGCATGGCCAGAAAGACCAGTACACGGGCCTGCCGCAGATGACGGTCTGGAACGGCCAGGAGTACCCGAAGGAGCTTGCCGGAAACGGCTCCAACACACACGTCTCGCCCGGCAGCGGCCTGCTGTTCAAGAGGATCACGGGAACCGACGCCGGTGGTGGCAGCACCTTCCTGGTGACCGACACCGGCCTGCGCTACTCGGTTCCCGCACGTAACGACAGCGCGGTGACCGGCGGTGAGAAGTCCGACGGCCAACAGCAGACCAACACCGCGCAGGTCCGGCTCGGGTACGGCAAGATCCGTCCGGTCGCGGTGCCTGCGGCCTGGGCGGACCTGCTCGCCGCGGGCCCGGAACTGAGCAGCGGCAATGCGCAGCAGGCGCAGGGTTCTTAACGGAGCCAGTGCGTGGTTTCCCGTGTCGGGGCCGTGTGGCTGAACAGCCTGACTGAGCAAGCTGGCTGAACAGGCATAGGGCCCTTACACCCATCACAAGGTCAACTCATCAAACGGTCAACGAACTGGCTTGTGAAAGAGATGAGTTGGCTTCATCGCGATCCTGCTACAGAGCCCATCCGATGTTCGTTCTGTCGTCGGATGCGACTAGAGTGGAACCAGACCAGACTGGATACGCCTCTCGCCGTCGGGCGTTGGCGGTCCGTGTGCGGGTCTGACAAGAACTCCTACGTCTCATGGGGGACACAACATGGCTGGACAGCAGTTCACCATGACCGAGGAGGAGATGGTCGCGTTCAGCGGCAAGATCTCCTCGGTCAACTCCTCGATTCAGGGCGAGATTCGCCGGCTGCAGACCGTGATCGACACCATCACGGGCGGCTGGAAGGGCTCGGCGGCAACCGCGTACAACAACCTGCAGTCGCAGGTGAACCAGGATGCCAACAAGATCAATCAGATCTTGAACGACATCAAGGAAGCGATCGACCAGAGCACCAAGAGCTACGCGGCTTCGGAAGAGGAGCAGCGCGCTTCCATCCAGAACATCGCCGCCTCGTCGCCGTTCGGATGATCGGCCCCGTGTGCCGCGCGCGGCACACGTCCGTGACCGACCATTCACACAACTGAGGAGAAGACATGTCCGGGCAAATCCTCGTCAATTTTGCCACGATCTCCCAGGCCTCTCAGGATGTCCGCTCGACGGCGAACAACGTCCGCCGTCAGCTGGACGAACTCGAGGCCGGCGTCAAGCGGATCGCTGCCAGCTGGGAAGGTGCGGCGCAGGATTCCTACCGCGCCAAGCAGACCGAGTGGGACCAGCGCGCCGCTTCCATGCAGCAGACGCTGGAGGCCATCGCCAAGGCTCTCGACAGCGCGGCCCAGAACTACCAGGCCACCGAGTCGAAGAACGCCCAGATCTGGGGCGGCTGACGTGATCGCTTGATGGGGGCGAGTGCGCGACAGCGTGCTCGCCCCCATTGGCGGTTGACGGGTCGCGCGGGGTCATCGGCCGGTCGCCGATCCGCACGGCCCGTACGGTCTGCGTGGCCTGTAGAGGAACAAAACGGGAGGACGTAAGAAGTGGGATCCGGGGCATCGCGCGCGGCGCGTCGGAGCGCCGCAGGTACCGCCGCGATGGCGGTCCTCGCCTGTGGGCTGCCCTTCGCGGGCGCTGCACCAGCTGCCGCCGCGGAACAGGTGCGGACCACCTTGGCCGACGACGGCGACGTGCGGTTCCAGGTCGACGACACCAGTTGCTCGTTCCCGTCGGACCCCATCAAGGGAACCCCCTGGTCCCTGCAGCGCATCGTCCTCGACCAGCTGTGGCAGGACACCAAGGGCAAGGGCGTCAAGGTCGCGGTCATCGACACGGGCGTCAACACCGTCAACGCGCAGCTCAAGGGCGGCGCCGTCGCCAACGGCATGGACTACTTGCACAAGGGCGGCACCGGCAAGTCTGACGAGGTGGGCCACGGGACCAAGGTGGCGGGCATCATCGCCGCCCGTCCGATCGACGACACCGGCTTCGTCGGCCTGGCCCCGGAAGCGACGATCATCCCGATCCGGCAGAACGACGATCAGGGCAGCGGCAATGTCGGCACGATGATCAAGGCCATCAAGTACGCGGCCGACGCCGGCGCCGACATCATCAACATCTCGCAGGACACGGCGTCGAAGATGGACCCCACGGTCGACGCCGGTTTCCGGGCGGCTGTCGAGTACGCCCAGGAGAAGGACGCCCTGATCGTCGCCGCGGCCGGCAACAACGGCGCGGACGGCAAGATCAAGGAGACGTACCCGGCGGCGTACGACGGCGTCTTGGCGGTCGCGGCCTCGGACCGCAACAACGCCCGCGCCCCCTTCTCCCAGTCCGGCAAGTTCGTGGGCGTCGCGGCACCCGGCATCGACATGGTCTCGACGGTCCCCGTGGGCGGCCACTGCGTCGACCAGGGCACGAGCTTCGCGGCCCCCTACGTCGCGGGCGTCGCCGCCCTGATCCGCGCGAAGCACCCCAGCTGGACCTACAAGCAGGTCATCACCCAGATCGAGCAGACCGCGGACCGCGCGAAGCCGGGCCGCGACGACTTCGTAGGCTGGGGCGTCGTCGACCCGGCTGCCGCGGTCAACGACGACACGACGGAGCCCTCCGAGGACGGCCCGAAGCCCGAGCAGGTCGGCGCCGTGGGCGATTCCGCCGACGTTGAGGCCGCGACTCTGGTTCTTGGGGAGTCTCCTCAGGAGCGGACGGAGCGGTACGCGCTGTACGTGCTGGCGGCCGGGTTCGCCGTGGTGCTTCTTCTGTTCGGGGGTGGTCGGGTCTTGAGTGACTGGCGACGCAAACAGGGCATGGGTAACAACGTGGAGTCAACGGGGAGCTGAGGATGGCTGAGCAGTACAAGGTCGATCTGAGTGAGATCGAGGGCACGATTGCGAAGCTCAATCGTGTCATCAAGGACATGACGACGTCCAAGTCGAGCTGCATGGGCAAGACGTACCTGCCGCAGGGCGCGCTTGGGACGGGCTTTGGTGAGGCTGAGGCGCTGTACAGCGCTCACGAGTCAATGAAGGAACGCCTCTACGAGATCGTCCAGCATCTGGAAGACGTGCTGGACGACTTCGGGCAGAAGACGAAGAAGACCCATGACGCGTTCGCTGACGCTGAGGCTCAGAACTACGCCGCTTTCAATGGGAAGTGACGAATGTTCTGCTACATGGAGATGAGGGGGCAGTAGCCATGGGCGGCAAGGACACCGACAGCTTCGGGTACGTCGACCCGCAGCAGTGCTTCGCCGAAAAGCACTCCACGCCATTCGGGGTGGATTTCGACATGGACCAGATGAAAGCCATGGTCCAGGACGCCGACCCGGTGGCCGTGAAGAGGGTGGCTGAGGCCTGGGAAGCCCTCAACAAGGACCTCGTCGGGGGTGGCGGGATCAAGGAGTCCCTCGACACCGCTGTCCAGCACGTCCTCGCCCACTGGGAGGGGGAAAGTGCGGACCTGTTCCGCCAGCGGGCGCAGTTCATCAGCCAGCAGGTCACCGACAGCGCGAAGTACGCCACCAACACGGCGCAGTCCCTCAAGGGTGCCGCTGCGGTCCTCGAGGATGTCAAGCCCACGATCATGGCGATGGAGAAGCCGAGCAAGCTCGCCAGCGGGGCGGACTTTGTCGGCAACCTGGGCGACCGGGACGGCGGTCCGGCTGCGGACAACGCCATCCGGGGCGGGGCCAGCTCTCAGCAAGCCCTCGACGACAACGCGGGTAGCTTGTCGGAGGGGAAAGAGCGCCAGCTCAAGATGGCTGCGCAGATGGAGATTCTGGGGGCGGCTTATAACAGCCGGGCTGCGGAGATGGGGTCGTGGGTTCCGAAGCCGAAGCCACCGAATGGTCACCGTAACGATGAAGACGGCTATCCCGGCGATCCCGGCGGTATTCCGCCTGCTGCCGTAGTGGTGCCGACGGGGAGCGCTCCTCGAAGCCCACAGGGGGCGACATCGGGTACTGCTCGCGGCGGCCAGGTCGGCACGATCAGTCCGTCGAAGCCTGTGGCTCCGCCCTCGGGCATCACGGGCGGCGCTCACAAGCCGGCCGCGCCGCAGCCCCAAGTCGGCACCGCGATTGACGGTGTCTCCGGCGGCCGCACCGTGGCCCCGACCGGCGGTGGCGTTGCACCGGTCGCGGGAGGATCTGCCAGCTCCGGAGGTACGGTCAATGGCGGCGCTGGCCTCGGCGGCGGTGTGGCTGGTGGCGCGGCTGGAGCGGGTGCCGCTCGCGGCGGCATGGCCGGTCGTGCCGGTGCTGCGGGCATGGCGGGTCGCGCTGCCGGCGGCGGCCTGGGCGGTGCCGCTGGCGCAGGTGCCGGCAAGGGCGGTGCCGCCGCCCGCACCGGAGGCATGGCTCGCCAGAGCGGTGGCGTAGTTGGCGGCACGCCCAAGGGCGGTGCGGGCGCGGGTAGGGGTACTGCCGGTGGTTCCGGCCTGCTCCGCAGCCGTGGTGCCGCAGGAGCGGGCGCAGGTGCTGTTCGCAGGGGCGGCATGGTAGGCGCCCCCGGTGCACGGACTGGTCGCCCCAACGACGAGGAACAGCGCGAGGGCGAGCGTCCCGACTACCTGGTCGAGGACGAGGAGACCTGGGCACCGCAGACCAATGCGGCGCCTCGCGTCATCGAGTAGTCGATTGGCGCTCACCGGCACGTGACAGGATGCGTGGGCGTGGCCTCTGGGCCACGCCCACGTTCGGTATGGGAGAGGAAGACGGAATGGCCTTCACGCGAACAGTGCGTGCTCTGGGCGCCACTGCACTGACGGGTGCGCTGATCCTGACGGCGGCTCCTGCTGCCTCCGCCGACCAGACCAGACGTGACCAGTGGGCACTGGATGCGCTGCAGGCCGAGTCCGTCTGGAAGGTTTCGAAGGGTAAGGGCGTAACTGTTGCCGTTATCGACACCGGTGTGAATGCGGATCACATCGATCTGAAGAACAGTGTCCTCCAGGGTAAAGACTTTGCTGATGGCGATGAGAATGCCTCTCCATCAGCATCGGATGAGAAGCCTGGCCACGGCACCGGAATTGCGGCAGTCATCGCAGGGCATGGGCATGGCCAAGGTGCAGCTGATGGCGTAATGGGGCTGGCTCCAGAATCCAAGATTCTCCCGATTCGGGATAACGTCCAGACTGACTACAGTTTTGCGGATGAGATCCGCTACGCAGTAGACCGAGGCGCTTCAGTAATTAATATTGCGGGCTTCGTCGGTGAGGATGATCCCGCAGACCGCGCGGCCGTTGCGTACGCACTAGAACACGATGTTTTGATTGTAGCGGCGTCAGGGAATGACGGGCGGCCCAATGAAATTTATTTCCCAGGCGAGTATCCAGGGGTCCTGACAGTCGGCGGTGTCGACAAAAGCGGTGAGGTTTGGCGGAAATCTAACTACGGTCCCGAAGTTCTGTTGACCGCGCCGGCGACGCGTATTGTGAGTGCATCATGGCCCGGCAATAAGCTCAGCATCGCTGACGGAACTTCGGACTCCACTGCCTTCGTGTCTGCAGCCGCCGCCTTGCTCCGCTCGAAGTTTCCCGACCTCACAGCGGGCCAGATCGCTAATCGACTGGTGAAGACCGCTGTCTTGCCGGACTCCGCCAAGGGGCTTTCCCTCCCGGATGAGAAGTACGGCTACGGCTCCATTCGCCCGCTCGCCGCACTGACGGAGGACATTCCCGCGGGCTCGAAGTACGGACCGCTCAAGGCCCCAGCGTCCGCGTCTGCGAGCCCCTCCGCTGCTCCAAGCACGGGCAAGTCCGACGCCGACTACGCCGCAGAAACCGAAAAGGCAGACCAGAAGCAAATGCTGTTCTTCGCCCTCCTCGGCGTCATCGCCCTGGCCGTGATCGGCCTGATCGTCCTCCTGATCGTGAAGCGGTCCCGGCGCAACAAGAACAACAACGGCGGACCCGGCGGCCCTGCCGGCTACCCGCAGTACGGCCAGCAGCCCTTCCCGCCCCAGCAGAACCCGTACCAGCAGCAGGGTGCGCCGCAGCAGCCGAACCCCTACCAGCAGCAGTCCACTCCGCCGCACGGCCAGTGGCCGCCCCAGCAGTAGCGCGTACAGCAGCACGCTGATGTGGTGATACATGGATGCAGGCATGCAAGGCCTCCCGAACAGCTCATGGATGTCGAATCCATCGAGCGTCGGGAGGCCTTGTTGCTGGTACCCCGCGGTTGATCACAAAGGCGACGGAGCCGGAGGGCCTCGGGCCAGGAGGCCCGAGCTGCTAGGGGGAGTGTGTCGGAGCCTCGCGGTCGGCGAGTGCGCCGGCGGTAGAGGCAGGCGGCCGTTCCGAGGCGTGTTGGAGTCGTGCGCCTCGGCTTTCGGCGATGAGTAGGGCGTCGCCGAGGGCCTGGGCGAGTTGCTTGGCGAGGTGCCGTAGCTGGGTGTTCGGAGCGGTGGGCGTGGCGAGCAACTCCCACGCCTGCTGATGGAGCTGTTCCGCGAAGCGGAGTTGTATGGCCTCGACGCGGTCGGCGATCCGGGAGAGAGGCCCGTTACCGGTGCCGTCCTCGATGAGGTAGCAGCGCTGGCCGAGGGAACCGGTCCAAGGGAGGAGACGGGTTCGGGGCTCGGATGCCTCGGGGAGATCGTCTCCGTCTCCTGTTTCTGCCGGTTTGATATGGATCATCAGCCGACCTCCATTCCGTGCATGTGGCGGGCACCGATGCCGTACGTCGCCAGCCACAAGGTTCGGCGCCTTGCACGTTGCTCGGTGGTGAGGACGTAGGGGCGCACAGGGGAGGTGGCGGCGCCGTCGAGAGGTGTGTCGGTGGCGTAGGTGCCGGGCGTTCGGCGGTACGCAGGCTTTGGTTCTTGGCGGCATGCGGCAGCGGGTGGCGCGTGTCCGGCGCGGTGACGGCCACGCGGGGCGAAGAGGAGGGTGAGCACGTCACGGGCTCGGAGGAGCAGGTTGGTCATTCGTCAACTTTCCTTGTTCTTGGGGGCCTTGGGGCGGGTCTCGCAGTCGGCGCAGATCTGTACTGCCCAGCCGAACCGGCCTCCGTCGGGGTGCTGGGTGTAGGCGTGTCCGCCGGGCCTGAGCTCTCGTCCTCCGCCGCAGCGGACGCAGGCCAGGCCGTACAGGCGGCGCCAGGACTCGTGGGGTAGGCGGAGGGGATCGTGGGTGCCGGTACGGAGGTCGGAGGGTTTATAGATCGTCATGCTCGACTCCAGGGGCTACCGGGCACGGACGGGTCTAGGCGCGCAGTGTCATCGTGCGATTGCTGTGGGTAGCGCACTTGTCGAGTATGGCATTGTTCATCTCGCCATGTGAATCTCACGACGAAAGTCTCAGGTTGCTTGCGCGTTCTGCTGACGTTGAAGGCCTTCGTCGCGACCGGGAGAATGGCTCGACCTGCACGGAGGGAAGGGCATGACAGTGGGGCCTACAACTCGCCGCCGCCAACTGGGAGCTGAGCTTCGCAGGCTGCGCGATCGCAAGGGGATGACGCTGGAGGCCGCTGGACAGGCCGTCGGCATCTCGCGTGCCACGGTGAACCGGTACGAGTCCAACCAAGGACCGGTGAAGTGGATCGTGGTGGAAGGCCTGTGCCGTGCCTATGACGCGGCGGACGAGGAGCGTGAAGCAGTCGTCGCGCTGGCCAAGTCAGCCAAGGTGCAAGGCTGGTGGAAGGGCTATGGCGACGCGATCCACGACTGGCTCACACCGTTCCTGACCCTTGAGGATGAGGCGGTGGAGGAGTGCCACTGGGCCAATGCGTACGTACCAGGTCTGCTCCAGACCCGTGCGTACGCCGCGGCCGTCATCCGGGCCGTGGAGGCCAGGGCTGACGAGGAAGTCATTCAGCGGATGGTCGACGTACGAATGAAACGGCAGGAGGTACTGAAGCGGGAGACGCCACCGCATGTCTGGGCGATCGTCGATGAGGCAGTGGTGCGTCGTTGCGTCGGCGGACCCGCTGTGATGACCGAGCAGCTTCAGCATCTGCGCACGAGCAGCCGTTCCCCGCATGTGACCTTGCAGGTACTCCCGTTCGACGCCGGAGCACACGCGGCGGAGAGTACGGGCTTCGTCATCATCCGCGGGCCGGAACCGTCGCTCGACGTGGTGCACATGAGCAATCTCAGCGGTGCCCTGTACCTCGAGAAGGAAGTCGAGTTGGAGCGGCATAAGGTGGTGTTCGAGTACTTGCGATCGCAGGCTCTGAGCACCAGCGACACCACGCGGCTACTCGGAACTCTGGTCAACGAATTCACGGAGCGCGCAGGCAGGGAGCCATGATGACCGCACCTGGCAGAGATATACGTGGGCGTCTCTGGGGCAAGTCTTCGTACAGCGGTGGGGCCGGCAGTGACTGCGTCGAGTTGGCCTTCGGAGGTGATGGGACGGTCGGCGTGCGTGACTCGAAGGTGGTCCCGGGTCCGCTCCTGTCCGTCAGTGGCGAGGCGTTCGCTGCCTTCCTCGACGGAGTCCAGCACGGTCGGTTGGATTGTTCGGTCTGATAGGCATCGTGCAGGTCCGCAGGGTGCGCACGCGGAATCACCCGGGTCTTCCCGCGAACTGGTGCCACCTCGTGGGGTGGGGTCTGTGTAGTTGCGGCGTTGGCCGGCGATGATCGCGAGCCTGCGTGACGGCAGGCTCGCCGCACTGTGTAGTTTTTCGGGGTCGGTGGTGACGAATTCGGGTTGCTCGGCTTGCGTTACACCAGGGGCGCGTCAGATTGTCGAGCGGCCCGCCGTCAAGCGGTGAGGCGCCCAAAGGAAGATCCGGTACTGTTCGGCCTGATTGGCATGTCCTTGCTTAGTGATCGAGTCTGCCGCTTGATCGGCGTGAGCACTCACGCCGTACGGATGAAGAATGTGAACCCGCAGGCGAGTGAGCGAGGCAGGCGTGTCGGCCGTCGTTGTCAACGGGGATGGGATACGGGGATGAGTAGCCCTTTCGATGCGCCACAGCACAGTGGAACTGCGCGGATGCAGTTGAACTCGCTACCTGCGGAGGGCGGTGGTGGTGGCGGGGGGAGTGCCAGCGGGACCGCCAAGGTCGACACCCAGCGTTTGGACGGGGCCGCTAACGCCCTGGTCGAGCTGCGCGGTGACACCGAGAACGTCGACAACGCCGCGGACGACGACTGCCTGAGCGCCTCCAGGGGCCTGAACAAGCACAGCGCCGGGGGTATGGCCGAGGCGGGTTCCTGGGCCACCGCCGGTTCTCTGGTGACCATGGACGTCCGCTGGGGCGACCAGGTCCTCAACCTCAAGCGCATGCTGCAGGACATCAGCGACAAGCTCCACACCACCTCCGGCCACTACACCCGTGCCGAGCAGGAGGAGCGGGCCCGCCAGACCTCGATCTCTCCTTTCGGATAGGCCGGGCACCGGGCGGCCGGAGCGCTGTCCGGGGCAGTCCACAAGCCGGACCGAAACCCCATTCCCCGTCCCCGGGCGGGATTAGGAGCTGTCGCACATGGTGTCCATCCCCTACCTCGACAAGGCCGACCTCGTCCCGCTGGCCGACGCCGCCGCTTCCTGGAAGGCATTGCCGGCCAAGTACGAGGGCCTGCAGCGCGAGTTCGAGCAACGAGTCATCAATCACCTCAAGGGTCACTGGGAGGGCGACGCAGCCGAAGCGGCCTTCGCCACCATGGCCAAGGCCCGTACGGAGTACGAGAACGCCGCCACCGAGGCGGAACGCATAGGCAAGCTGCTGCAGGACGCCCACACCGAGTTCGCGGCCTTCCAAAAGCAGCTCCGCACCCTCCTCGACGAGGCACGTAACGACAAGTACAAGGTCCACGACGACGGCAAGATCGAAGACGTCGACTCGCGGTGGGACAGTCCGACCGCGTCCGCGTCCCCGGGCTTCGCCACCGAACGCAAGGAGAAGCTGGACTCGCTCGTATCCCGGCTGACGCGGATCCTCGAACAGGCCACCGCCGCCGACGAAGCCGCCAGCGCTGCTCTGGAGCGTGACGCCAACGGCGACAGCCGCTCCTTCAACACCAGCGTCTACACCAGCCTCGACGCCGTCGAAGTCGACCAGGCCGTGAACCTCGCCAACAAAGGCGAGAACATGTCGGACGCCGAGCTCGACAAACTGAATCGCATCCTTCACGCCAACAGCAAGGACCCCGACTTCACCACCGGGTTCTACGACAAGCTCGGCCCCAAGAAGACTCTCGACTTCTATGCCAACCTCACCGCCCAGGCAGGCGACGAGCCGGACTCGAGGCGCTTCAAAGAGGTCCAGGAGCTGCAGAAGAACCTGGGCTACTCCCTGGCCACCGCCACCGACCCTGGCGAGGACCCGCACCTGTCCGAGAAGTGGAACGAGGAACTGCGCGCCCAGGGCGCCCAGAAGATCACGGTCAGCGACAACACCGGCTACCCATACCAGCCGTACGGGTACCAGGTCCTCGGCGGCATCCTCCGGTACGGCGAGTACGACTCGAGCTTCCTCACCCCCATTGCCCAGCACGCGGTCTCCCTGGAGGCCAAGAACCCGGACATGTGGATCGAGAACTCCCCCCGCGGCTCGCTGAATGAAAACGTCACGTCCAACCCCTCCGGGAAAGGCGGCGACGGCTTCGATCCCATGGCAGGCATCCTGGAAGGCCTCGGCCACAGCCCCGACGCCGCCGAGGCCTTCTTCACCGGCGATGTGGTCGCCTACAACGAGGACGGCACCGTCGACGGGAACGGCACCGTCAAGGTGGACTACGGCGACGGGGAGAAGGACGTCTCCTCCTATCTGGACTACTTCACCGACTCCGAGCGTGACTGGCTGCCCGACACAGCCAGCCGCGACCTTGAGGAAAGCGCCAAGGCCACCCAGCATGGGCCCGACGCGCTGGGTCACGCACTTGAGGCCGCGGTTTCCGGGCGTGCGTACGACGACGCTGACGCGGCATCGGTCAAGCACTCCGGGGAGCAGGCCGCGCTCATGCATGACGTGGTCGAGAAGTTCGGCAACAACACGGATCTCATCAGTGAGAAGGACGGCGGCGCGCTGACCCCGATGACCGACAGCCTCGGCAACATGACGGCCGAGTACATGTGGGACGTGCAGAAGGCGATGGCCGGAGGGAGCGACAACTTTCCCACATATGGGGAAGATTCCGGACTCGGGAATCTCAATAATGGTCCGCTGTCCGACTTCCTCGGTGCAGTGTCCAAGGACCCCGATGCCTACGGTGCGATCGGTAACGCGCAGCAGGCGGTTACTACCCAAGTGGTGACGGGGGCACTTGAAGGCCGCACAGGTGACGACGTACCGACGGAGAAGATCAAGGACTTGGTCGCTCCGGGGGCCCTCATCAGCGGCATCATGGAGGAATCCCGGTCCCAGGCTGTCTACGACGAGAAGATCGCCACTGACAAGGAGTTCAACGACGGGCTGGCCACGGGAGACAAGTGGGTCGGCCGGGTCATTGGAATGGGCACGAGCAAGATCCCGATCGCGGGGGATGCGGTCGGCTGGGTGGTGGAAGACGTCCGGTCGTCGGTCGTCGAGCACTACACCCGTGACTCCAGTGGTGAAGCCAGCGACGAAGCGCGGCACGAGCTGGAATCCAAGCGGGAGACCGGAGCTCAGGCAATCAAGGACGCGACCGCGGTCGCCGGCCGTGAGGCAGGCCTCACCGAAAGGCAGATCACCGACCTCGGGGACGCGGTGTATCACCAGGCCAACCTGGACTATGGCGATGGCCGGGACCGAGCCCGTGGCTTGTAGTTCCCGGCTTCGTCTTCCACTACTTCTCAGGGTTGTATCCCGTCAGGGGCGAGAAAACAGAGGTGCGTAGCAATGGGTGGTTCGAATAAGGGCGCCGACGTTGGGAATTCCCGCCCTCGTCATCTAGGGCGGTGGATAGCGGTCGTTGCAGGCGCTGTGGTTCTGGCGGCGGGCGCTGGCTGGTGGGCGCTCCGTGGTACCGAGGAGCCTGCCGTGGCTGTGCCGTCCCGAGTCTGCGACGGGTCGATTTCAGGGGGGCTGGCATCCCCCGTGCTGCCCAAACAGGGCACGGCGTATACCGAGGAGACCCGGGCCTTCGACAAGCCAGGTGACAGCTCCGGGTATTGCTTTCTCCGCGCTGGGGGTATCTCGGTGGAGATCAAATACGACCTGAGCGCAGGCGGCACGTTCAGCGAGGAGAACATCGAAGAGCAGGCTGCGTTGAAGGGGCGGTCCTCGCTGGCGTCGGGCAAGGCCAAGGGGTACGTGAGCGACAGAGGAGGCGCCTTGTTCGTACCCTGTCCGACTCAGAGGGACCGTGACTCGCTTGCCTGGGTGACTGTCGGTTATGTACATGCCGATGATGACCTCAACGGATCACAAGAGCCTGGATTTCGGGACTTGACGATCGCAGCCGCCCGTTATGCGGCACAGGACCTCCTCGCCTGTGAGGGGGCATAAAGGCTCTCCGGGGCGGCCGGCATCGGTGTCGGCACCTCCTTCATCGCCACGTCGGCGGTCGGTGCCGGAGCCGGCGGCCTGGCCACCACGGTCACCGGAGATCTCATCAACCAGATGGACCAGGGATCCCAACGGGACACCCTGGGGGACACGGTGTACTCCAGCGGTGCGGGCTGGGAGAACGCGAAGCACTCCACCACGGCCGTTCTCCAGGACGCCTACCAGAACTCCGCGGAGGCCCAAGGCAAGGGCGACGTCGCCGACTACAACAACATCCTGGCCACCGAGGTCGAGCAGGGGTTCCAATCGGCTGAGAGCAACCTGGATGGTGGCTACGGCCAGGACAAGAGCGGCATCCGGGAAGCCCTTGGGCGGTCCGAGGGTCACACGTGGTGCATGCAGGTTCGGTCAATCGTCACGCAGACAGGGATTGCGGCAGATGAAGTGGGACGCTCGGGCTCTGTTCCGAGGAAGAGGGCGACGTCGGCTGATCGGCTCCACGGTTGTCCTCGCCGTGCTGGGGGCCGGGTACTACGGACTTCAGCTGCAGTACCCGGCTGCCAAGACCGGGCGAGCGTGCAGTGGGATGCTTCCGGTCGACTCGGTACTGGACCTTGCGGGGAAGTCGAAGCTCTCCCTGCTCGGTATGGGATTCGAGGTCTCCAGTTGGCAGTTCGACGTGTCTGGCGATGTGACAGAACCGGCCGGGCTGGCGACGAGATGTGAGGTCGACGGCATCGAGATAGCCATCGAGACCACGGCCGGCGCGCACAGCGCGTACGCCGCCTTCCAAAGGGACGAGAAGATCCCTGCCGTGCCACTGAACGCGGGGTGGCAGGGCTTCATGGTCACCGATGACCTCGAGTCGACCGCGTCGGTGCTCCTCAGCTGCAAGAACTGGTCACCGAAAGAGGGCAGCGGAATCCTCGTGACGGCCGATTCGCCGTACGACACCGAGGTCACTGAGTCCATACGGCTCAAGCTCGCCCAGGTCGCTACTGGGACGGCACAGCGTGCGGCGGAAAAGACCGGCTGCGAGACGCGGTCGGGAGACCCGCGTAAGCTCACCGCTCCTGAAACCGCTACCCGGGCGGTGTCGGCCGACGCCGCCACGGGGACCTGCAAAGGCATGGCCTCCGTACCGACGGTACGGGAGACAGCCGCCAGGGAGGCGCCGGTGGAAGAGTGTGTACTCGTCGGTAGCCTGCGGCTTCTTGCCGAGTACGGTCCGTTCAGCGACGCGTCCGACGCCGTCGTCAACGGCAAGTACGGCGGCCACGACACCCCCTCGGGAGTCGAGAGGTCCGCGGCTTGGACCTCGGCCACATGCCAGGGCGCCCTGGGTATCGGCTACTACCACGCGTCACCGGTCGAGGGGAACGACCGCAGTTTCACATCGAACCCCCTCAGTAAGAGCGAACGGGCGGATCTGCAGCTCTTCGCCGAGCAGTCGGCAGCCCGCCACGGATGTGACAGTCCGGCCGCACTTCCCTAGCGCGCCGCGAGGCGCAGGGAAGACCAACGGGCCAGTGCGCATCCCGGCGGTGCCTGGCACGACTCGGCGTGGCACGCCTTCGGCTCCCGCATGTTGGTATTCAGTTGTATTCTTCCGATATGGCTGACACCACCATCAAGATCAGTGAGTCGATAAGGGACCGTCTCCGCACTCTTGCCGAGGAACGCGGCATGAGTACGCGCGCCTACGTCGAGCGCGTGGTCGCCACAACGCCCACCGAGGCGGAGCGCGCGGAGCGGACGGCGCGGGGCATCGCGTACGTACGGGCCAACCTGCGCAAGGACTTCACCGAGGCTGATGTGCGGGAAGCGCAGGAATGGCGCGCCGCCATCGCGTCCGGGCAGTTGGGGGAGCGCCGTTGATCATCCTGGACCACACGGCGGTGCTTGCTCTGTGCCGTGGTCACCGATTGCTGTCAGGTCTGGCCGTCGTCGAGGTCGACGATCCGGACCAGCGTGCGCACATTCCAGCGCTCTGTCTGGTGGCGGCGAGTCTTCAACTCCCCGGAGCGGCGGCACATGTCGGGGCATTGCCCGGTCTCGAGTTTCTGCCGCTTGACTTCGCCGGCACCGCCACCGTCGAACAGGCGGTTGAGGCCGGTCTGGAGTGGGCTTACGGCCACGCTGTCCACGCTGCCGTCTCCGGTGCGGTCGAGGGGCAGATTCTGACCGCCACGCCCGAGGCATACAACGGTACGGGCGTGTGGGCCGTTGACATCGGTAAGCCCTGACCGGAGTTCTCGCGGACTGAGAGCCTCGCCATCAAGGTGGAGTGAGCGACCGGCCGGGTGCATCGACGTCATCGCGATCTTGCTGCGGAATCCATCCGGCGCTCCGCCTCTCCGCTCAGCAAACCCGATGCAGAACTGCCTGTGCGTACGCGATCCGTGCGTCGAGTTCCGTGGGAGTCCAACGGTATGCCGAGAGGCGACTGTCCAAGGCGGCCGACGCCAGGAGGTCACGGGGACGAGAACGCCAGACTGTGCGCTGAGGAGGCTCCCACGTGAATTCGTCGCCGGTGTCCAAATCCAGCTTGATGACCACGATGGTCACAAGCGTCAGTGGCAGCCATAGCGGCAAGAACACGATGAACAGCAGCCAGCTACGCAAGGTACCCCGATACCCGACGAGCGGATTCCCCGAGCCCGTGGGTTCGATCCGCCACGCCCGCCGCAGGCCGAGTGGTGATCGGCTCTTGGAGATACGCGCCAGAACTTGGCCGCGATCGTCGATCACCGAGTAAGACTCTGCGCCGGCACCTGCTGAGTCGTCAGCTTGGATGACACACATCGGTCGCAGCGGCTCGGCCTCCGAGTAGATGGTGAAGGTCGGGGTCAGAGGATCGCCGTCTGTATCAGCAGGGAAAGTGTCGGCCCGAGCGGCATCTGCCCGTGACGGAGTAACAGGGGTGCCATGGGCCACCCATGCCGCGACCGTGTCGGGCTTGCGACCTCGCTCTTGCAGAATCGCGTGCCAAACGCTGTACGGCAGTTTCTTCGATGCCTCTCTAGAGGATTTACTGTGCGCGAGGCTGAAACGAACTTGAGGCATTGATGTGTGCCAGATTGGAGGACAAGGGGACTGTCCCGAGACGGCCCGTAAGTAGGCGGGTGGGTTCTGTGCTCGTGAATTCTATGCCGTACGAGGAACTCCGCAGCCTCGTGCCCGACGGCGTCCAAGGCTACGGCACCGTATTGGAGCCCGATGAGGAGAGCCGTTCCCGAGTGAACTGCGTTGTGGCTTGGCCGGGGCGCAGGTTGGTGCGGGTGCGCGCTGCCGCCCTTGTCTCCCCGGTGCCGGTGCCGGTGAAGGTGAAGGTCGAGGACCTTTTGCCCGGCGTCGTATGGGCCCTGTCCCTGACGGCAACCACATCTCCCGGCACCCTGCATCCGGAGGCCGCCTCGGCTGCGACAGCTGATCGGGGTCGAGGTGTGAAGATCCGGCGGGGTTTTCGTCGTCAAGCGCTCTGACCTGGGCACCAGTTGGCGTTGCAGGGCGGATCCCCGATTAAATGATCAAGCACGTTTGACCGCAACCGAATACTCACGGGGTACTCATGCAGACGCATTTCCTGTCCGTCCGCCGCGCTGCCGCGGCGCTCGCCTGCGCCACCGCACTGGTGTCGCTCACGGCCTGCGAGAACGGCACCGACGACGCGGAGTCCGTGGGTGACTCCTCGCCGTCGAAGAGTGCAGAGGCCAGTCCTGCTGCCGAGCCGAACGGAATTGAGAAGCTCTCCGTCAAGGAGATCTACAACGCGGGCCGCAAGGCCAACGCCGATGCCGGCTCCTTCCGGGAGAAGATGACGCGTGGGGACGCCAAGAGCGATCTCCTGATCTCCGCCACGGAATGCGTCGGCACCGTCGAAATGTCGGAGGGCACTTTCGAAATCATCCGGAAGGACAACGACGTCTGGGCCAAGCTGGACTCGAGGCTCGTCAAGGGATTGAACTCGGAGGTCGGCCTGTCGCTCTCCCCTGACACGTGGATCCACGGGGAGCCGAGCAACCAGCTGATGAAGGGCTTCGTCAGCTGGTGCCACCACGAGCAGTTCACCGACTCCGACACGCTGGGCGCCGACACGAAGCCCACCAAGGGGAAGATCACCACGGTGGACGGGCAGCAGGCGGTGCCGCTCGTCGTCACCGGGAAGGGCGAATCGGTTACCTGGTACGTGGCGACCACGGGCAAGTCGTACTACCTCAAGCAGGACAGCACGCGTGACGACATGGAGGACGTGGTGTTCTCCGACTTCGGCAAGCCGGTGGGCGCACAGGCCCCGTCCGGCTCGGTCGAGGAAGCGCCGAAGGAGTAATCCCCGGTTGCACAGCCGAGGGCCCGGCGGGTTGCTGCCCGCCGGGCCGGATCTTTGCTCGGGTCCGTCGGCGTCACGGCGCGGCCGTCACCGCCGCTCACGGCGTGGCGGCGTCGTGCCGGAGCTGGGACGGAAGGCGGTCGAGGAAGTCCCGGTTCACCGGCGAGAAGTAGACGCAGGCCCAAGAGCCGTCTGTGAATCCGATCTCGTAGTTCTTGTTGGATACGTCGTCACGGTTGCGCAGCCATGTGACCTGCCGGATGTCCACGGCCCAACCGGGCTCGGCCTGGCCCAGTTTGGCACTCCGGCGGCCCCGCTGGACGTAGGTGACCCGCAGATGCCGGTCGGTCAGGAGGAGCACCTGCACCACGCCTGCCGTCTTCGAAATGGGGTGCAGCGCTGCGGCGAACTGCCCGGCTAGGATGTTCCAATCGCCTTTCAGTGGCCTGCCCTTCTTGCGTTCCCAGTTGAACAGGGCCTCGAAGGCGGCGCCGGGGGAGATCCGTCACCACCAGGAAGAACCAGAACCGGGCCTTCACTCCTTCCCAACAATCGCCGGGCATCCGCAGACCGCGAAGTACACGAGGGCGGCGCCCCTGCGGGGCTTGGGAACGCGTCGCCAGGCCAGGTCGGCTGGCCTGCAACGAGCCGCTCACCGGCCGGCAGGACCTTCCCCGCCCTTTCCTCCGCCTCCTTCATCGAAGTCCCCGCTTCCGGTGCCCCTCGATGTCGGGTCGGCCGATGTGGCCCGTCGGGCGCTCGGATTCGCCGAGCCAGATCTGCGGGACGTACTGCTGAACTGCCGCGACCATCTGTTGCCGGCAAGCGGGCGGGAAGGGGAGTCGGTAGCGCAGGCGGGGGAGTTCGGGACGCAACGGCTCCTCGTCTCGGACCAGGCCCCACAGAACCGGGTCGTCCCGGTCGATGGGGCTGGCGGGGAGCAGCTCCAGGGAGTAGACCTTCTGGCTTCGACCGAGCTTGCTCCAGTAGAGGGCGACTCCAGCGAGGTCCTGCCAGGGGATGACGTTGTGGAGCCTTCCGTTGTCGACCCACAGGCCTGTGTGGTCCATGAGAACCCTGTTGCGGCGGTTCGCCCAGTGGCCGATGAAGAGGAAGACGCCGAGCGCACCGAGCGCCAGCATGAAGACGAGGCCCGCGAACCCCGCGACTGTGGACTCCCCTTTCTGGTTCCCGGTAGCAATCATGACAGCGCCGAAGATGCCGACGGCGCCGATTGCGATGAGGAGGACGGAACAGGGGAGCCCGGTCATGGCGCCGCAGCGGCCGGTGCGTATGACCGTGGCGTTCGGTGTGGGGGAGGGGGTGTGCGGGGGCAACATGCTGCGTGAGCCTAGCGAAGTTCTTCACACGGCCGGAGGGCGCTTGCAGCCCGCGGAAGAGCCGCATTCACATCGTGCTCGCCCGCTCTCCAGGTTCGCTGCGTCGAGCAGCCCACTGAACTTACGAACGCGCCGCGCTCAGGGCGTTCGCCGAGCGCTCGGCGAGAGCCCACGGTTGTTCTGCTCCCGTGACGCCTTGACGATTGCTTCGCTCGGTCCCCCCTGAGACGCAAAAGGCGATTGGGGTTAAGGCGCGAAGAGTTGGATGGGGTATTGGCCGGCAAATGCGCTGGCGTGGACTCCAGTTGGAGTTCGAGATCGGATGCTTGATGCATACGGCACCACTATGCTCACGGACGCGAGATCATCAGCGTCCGCTCCACCCCGGCTCGAACGGCTTCGGCTGAGTCGTGACCAGGGACGTTCGGCACGGCGGACGGTTTCCCCAGGCACACCCGTGGCGACGGGCCACCGTGCGGTACAGACACAGATAGAAGGCGGCCCGGAACATGGCATTCCTCGGCGGGGGCGACAGCCTGGAGCTCTTCCTCTCGCGCTGCCAGATCATGAGCGTCGGGTCGATACCGGCCTGCCTCGGTCTCATGGTCTTCCTCATCAAGGAAGAGGGCTGGCACTACAGCCTTCTCCTGTGCTGCGTACTCCCGTTGATCGCCGCCTACCTGGGCGTCCGGGGCAAGCGGGAGATCCGTGCGGGGATGGCGGCGATGGGGCTCGTCCTGGCCGTGGCCACACTGCCGTTGACGTTCGTGCTGGCGTCTCTTGAGGGGGCCTGACTCGGTCGGTCCGCCGCTGGTCGATCTTGAAATGCCGGAGCGCGTCCGATCTGGGCGCGTCTGCGCGAGCGCATCAGCACGCCCCGTACGCTCGCGTGTTTCATGATCGACCGCTCACTCAATGTGACGATTCAGTCGTCACAAAATCTCCAAGACTCGACGATAGTCTGTGCCCGCGTCATCACCACGGGGGTGCCTTATCGCCCCCTGCGTTCCATGCGTGCGTTCCAACTGATCGCTTCGTCGTAACCAACAAGGGGGTCCTCAGTGGCTGGGGAATTCAAGGTCGATCTTGACCATTTGAAGTCGTTCGGTGACACATTGAAGCGATCGGTCGAGGAGCTGGAGGGGGCGCGCAAAGCGCTCGCGGATGTCCGGGCCGACCAGATCGGAACGCCTCGGCTGGACGAGGCCTGTGACACCTTCCAGGACAGGTGGGCGTACGGGACCGACCAGCTGAAGGAACTGATCAAGGCCGTCGGCGAGGGCGTCGAGACGACCATGCTGAGCTACAAGAAGTTCGAAGAGGAACTGTCGAAGGCCCTCAAGGAGATGGGCGACACGGCGGCCGCGAACGCAGGGGGGTCCCGCTGATGGCTGCCAACCCGTATCCGAACCTCGGCTGGAATCCCGTTCCCGGTGTGCCGGAGGCGGTTTCGACGCTGCAGAAGAAGGTGAAGTCCGCAGCGGACACGCTGGAGAACTGTCATCGCCAGATCGACAGACTGCTCGCGGCCAGCTCCTCCTGGCAGGGGGACGCGGCGAACGCATTCCGTGACTCCCTCGACGGCGACCTCAAGGAGTACATGAGGAACGCCGGGCAGTCCTTGGGGAAGGCCGCCGGCTGGCTGGGTACGTGGGACGGCGACCTCGCGTCCCACCGGGACCTGGCGAAGAAGTACGACGACGCCGCAGCGGAGAAGAAGTCCGCCCGCGAGTCGGCCCAGACGCGTCATGACGAGGCCAGCAAGCACCCGGACCTCAAGCTCGGCGGGAAGGAGTACCCCTCCCAGGCGGAGGCCGACGCCGCCACGGCCAAGCTGCGGGCCGCCGAAAGCGCGCTGAACGAAGCCACCACCCAGCTCAACAACGCCACCACCGCGTACAACGACGTCATCAAGAAGGCGCGCGAGCTGGAGGGCGACCACACCCGGCGGGCCGAGTTCATCGCCGGCAAGCTCGACGAGGCCGACGACAAGCTGGCTCCGAAGGAACCGGGGTGGCTCAGCAGAACCGTCTCGGCTATCGGTGAGGGCATCGCCTGGGTCGGCAAGCAGATCTATGAGCACGCCGGAACCATCGGCGCGATCGCCGGTCTCCTCGCACTCCTCCCGACGCCGGCCGCGCCGCTCTTCGCGGCGATCGCCGTGGGTGCCAGCGCGCTCGCCATGACGAAGAACCTCTCGAGCGAGGACTTCAGGGATTCCCTGATGGGCAAGTACGGGTGGAAAGAAGGGGCATTCGCCTGGGGCGCGATGGTTGGTGACACGCTCGGCATGGTGCCCGGCGTCGGAGCGCTCGCCAGGGCCGGCAGTGAGGCGGGGCTCGCGGCGGCGGTCGTCCGGGAGGGCGGGGACGCCATGTCGCTCGGGTCGAAGATGGCCAACTTCGGCAGTGAGATCGTGCCGGCCTTCAAGTTCAAGGCGCTCGAGGCCGCGACGGATCCGGCGGTCGGAGCGCTCCAGTACTCCATCCAGGGCGCGAACGTACTCGCGAACACGGCTTCGTCGCTGGAGACGGCAGGCGTCCTTCCGAAGAACGGCTATGGACACGATGCCGCCGAGGTGACGAAGATCGGCGCTGCCTCGACCGGGCTCAAGGGCGGAGCCATCGGAATCCTGACGGATATGGGTGAAATGATGCGGGGCATCCGACTGTGAACAGCTTCCTTGATGTTGCGCCGCCCGAGCCGAAGCCGGAGTACTGGTACGGACTCCCGTACGGCTACCTCAAGTTGGACCTCCAGCCGACGGCTGAGGGACTTTTGGAGATGGCTCGGCAGATCAATGCGCTTCCCGCTGAGGCCCGCGATCACGCCGACCAGGTGTTCCGCCTCTATGCCGTCGTCGTGAGCATGCTGCAGAGCCAGCAGGTGCAGGGGTGCGCACTCGGAATGCACCCCGACGACAACGGCGACCCTCTGATGTCCGTTCTGACGGTCTCCACGCTCGCGACGCCGAATGGGAACGCCAAGGCCGCGCTCACCCAGATGCTGGCGGCCGGCGCCGGAACCGGTGTGGGCAACGGCGTCGTTCCGGTGGAACTGGCCGTCGGGACGGGTTTCCTCCTTGAGTCGGAACGGAGCACCGTGTCTCCGGGCGCTCCGCCCGAGGGGCAGGACGAGCCCCTGGAGGAGACGGTCTGGCAGGGCACGGTGGTCATTCCGGACACGCGCTCCTCGTCGGTCATCACCGTGCAGTTGGTGACCCCGAACGTGCAGCTGGCCGACGACTACCGTGGAGTGCTGCTGGGTGTCGCCCGAACGGTGACCTTCACCGACCCGGCAGGGCCGGCCGAAGCGAACGGCGCATCGGGGCCGTTCGGAGCCCCAGGGGCCGGACCCGCGCAGAAGAGTCCCTTCGGATGAGCACGGGCAAGAGATGAACACGGGCAAGACTGGAGGATCCGCTGTGTCAGAGACCGCGCACGCGCCTTACGCGACGGACGGCACGGACTTCAAGGGCGCGCTGAGCTATTACTACCGCTCCGCGCTGACGCGCTTCGCGAAACTCGGCCTGCCCAGTGCGGCTCTGTTTGTTCAGATGTTCGCGTGGCCGATGGACTACCGCGGATACTTCTTGCCGTTTTCCATCGTCGGAATGGTCGGCTTCCTGATCGCGTTCTTCCTTTTTTACGGCCGCCTGTTCCTGACCTGGAGATGTGCGCGGGCCTTCCGTACCTACCCTCTGGAATTCCGCGCGCCCGTCGAGAAGGTCAAGCTGGAGCGGCCCCTACGGCTCCACTTGCGCTTGGGCGCGCAGGCCGGCCGGCAGGCGGTGACATTGCTGGCGAAGGACCCCTTGGGGCGCTCCCGCTGGCCGGAAGGCATCGCCAACGGCGTGTGGTTCGCCGGTGATGAACCGTTCGGGGGCGCGGCCATCGTGCCGGGCAGTGGCGAGCTGCTCTTCATGCAGCCCACTGAGTGGGCGTTGTCGGCGAAGGAGCGGGAGAGCGCCGGGGAAGTTCGTATCGGTCAGGCGAAGCAAGCCGGGATCAAGAGGGCTGTGCGTTACCGGTAGTCGGCCTTGCGGCTGGAGAAGCAGGCCAGGTTGAGGCTTCGCCTGCGCGATCCCTTCGGGGGTGCGGCCATCGTGCCGGGCACTGGCGAGCTGCTGTTCATGGGGCCGAGTGGATGGTCGCTGACCGTCCTCGGGCTTGGCCCCGTCTCATCGACGAGGCTCAACCTCCATGAGGTCGGTGCCGCCCGGGAGGGCGAGGACACCGTGGCCCTCGACGTCCCCCGCGTGCCAGGCGCCGTACTCCATGGCTTCAGGCCAGCGGCGGCGGTGGACCGCACCGCGGGCTGACATGAAAGAGCCCGACTTTGCTGCCTCGACGTCCAACTGGAGCCGGACGGGTACGCCGCTGATGTCCTTGAGGGCGGTGTGTCGGTGAGCACCGGGGATCGGTCGCCACGGGTGCGCTTCCAGGAGGCGTCGGATCCGCTTCAGGGAGCGCAGGGCGCTGACGTAGACGTAGAGGAAAGTGACGTAGACGAAGAGCAGCAGAGCCAGGATCAGACCGAGCAGACCCCCGTCTTCCCTGTCGCCGCCGGGAAGAGTGATGACGCCGAACTCCTGGAGCACCCTGAGCGTGATGAACGATGCCACGAAGAGGAAGGTCGCCAGTGACAGGCGTGTGATCATCGCGCGTTTGGCCCTGGCCCAAGCGGTCCGAGTCCCTGGGTGGTCGAAGGCGGCCTTGTCCATGGGGACTTGAGCGTCTCGTCCCTGAACGGATGGCTCTCGCATAACTTCCTTCCGCGGCTCCAGCGCGTCAATGGCGCGCGGTCCCGGACATGTGGCTGGGGGGGAGGTTGTCGTCCGACCCTACTCGTGGCTGACGCCGGGTTCCGTGCCGAGTACAACGGATTCAGGGTGTACACCTGTGGGCGTCGCGCGCTGCTGACCAGCTCGCATGCCTCCCCGAGCGGAAGATTCTCTGCATGGATGCATTCGCCACCCGGCTGGAAGCCGCATGGCAATGGTGGTCCGCCGCCATCGACGAAACCCAGGACGGACACTGGGTCCGCGATGCCTTGGAACGGCAGGTGATGGCGGACATCAGGGCTGCCACCAACGCCCTGCACGGTGGTCGGATGGCGCCGTTCACCGAGGACTCGTGGCATGTGCGGATCGGACGTATCGCGAACTGGGCCGGTGTGCTCCGGTTGGCCGCGCGGGCAGGCGGGTGGGAACTCCAACCCGTTGTCGGGCGAAGTCCGAAGCGCCCTGCGGGTATGGCCGAGCTGCTGTCCGGGATCTATGCGATCGGCGAACAGGGCGAGATGTGGCAGAGGCAGCTACGTGAGAGCGGGCCGCCGCCGGAAGGCGAGATCGCCCAGGCCGAGGCCTTTCTGACCGGGCCGGGGTCCATCGAAGATCTTGAGCTGTTCTTCTACGACTGAGAGCGCCTTCGGCGGACCGGCGTTGCGCGCGCAGTGGCCGACCCGGTGGGATTGCCGGTTTGTGGCCTCTGCGTGGAGGTTCGAAGGGGAGGTACGGGCCCACAGGCGTCCCCCTCGTTCCTGCTCCGTACTCTTGGAGCACCTTTGACCGTCAATCCGCAACCACCGCCGACAAGCTGGCCGCCGCAGAGTTCGCCAAGCTCGGCGACGAGACCGGTGTCACCGATCCCGCCAAAGCGCTGAGCGACCTCCAGACCCACGCCTCTCACGTCCAGATGCAGATGCTCGCCGCCGACGTCCCGACCGACGAGGATCCGACGACCGTCCGTCAGTGGTGGAACGGCCTGACCGCCCAGCAGCGCAAGGACATGATGCTGGCCCAGCCGGTCGCCATCGCCAACCTCGACGGCATTCCGGCCGACGTACGGCGGGAGCTGCGCGGAAACGGCAAGTACGACCGCGTGAAGCTGGTCGAGTACGCCCTCGCCAACTGGGACAAGGGAGACCCGACCGACTTCGGCAACAACTGCACCAACTTCGTCTCCAACGCCCTGCTGCACGCGGGAATGAAGGAGAAGACCAGTATCTGGGGAACGTCCGACGACGACTCCTGGATGATCGGAAACCGCACCGGTGCCGACGCGGTCGACAAGCGGCTCGCCTACTCCGACACGTGGGCCGCGGCTGAGAACCAGCAGAACTTCATGCTCCGGCATGGGGGCACCGAGGTGCCTCGCTCCGACGTGAAGCCTGGCGACATCATCTATTACGAGCAGGCCGGGCCCAACGACTCCATCGAGAAGGGCAACACGCATCACGCGGCGATCGTCACGGCGGTGATGCCCGACGGCGAGATCAAGTACACCCAGCACAGCGACTCGTACCAGAACGTCAGCCTGGAGGGCCGGCTCCCCGCGACCGAGAAGCACGAGGGACAGCAGAACATACGGATCGTCCGCCCCAACCCGGACTGGTACTGATGAGCAGCACAGACATGCACCCGACACCTGTTACCGGCGTCCCCGCCTCCTCCTGGCGCCGCTGGTCTCTGCTGGTACCCGCCCTGGTCGTCGCTTCGGCGGGACTGGTGGCGGCGCACTTCTCGTTCGAGGGCGACAGTTTCCAGAACTGCCGGTATCTGGGTCCGTCCACACGCATGTACGTCACCGCCTGGGTCGGCCCGGTGTGTGCACTGGCAGCCCTGCTGCTCCTGACGGGCCTGCGCCGTGGGGCGCGTCGGCGGGGGCTGCGACCGGGGGCGGCGTGGCAGGGACGCGTGGCCATGGTGGCCGCGTGCCTCGTCCCCGTACTGCTGCTGGTGCAACTGGCGGCCTTGGCCTGGCTGTACGAGCCGGATCCCTCGGGTGGGCACGACTGCTCGGGGCTGGCACTGGCCCATGACCGGGTTGCCGCCGCACCACTTGCCTGAACGGGGAAAACGAAAGCTCCTGTCGGCTGAAAGACCGGATACCGATCCATACACAGGTACGGGTATGGATCGGTATCCGGATGCGTTTCCAGCCGCCAGGAACTGTGTCACTCATCGGCAACCGGGACACTCAGCCCGGATACGGCCCCCGAGGCGGCGGCATCATGCCCGCCGGTCCCATCGGCACGGGCGTGGGCGCCGGCACCCTACGCCGCCCCGACCGCACCAGAAGCACACCGCCGATCAGCAACACCAGCCCCACGCCCGCGGCGACCGCGCCCGTCATGAAGACCGACTGCTCCAGCTCGGGGTGCGTGGTCTTCGGCGTGCCGTCCGGTGTCGCCAGGTGCTCCTTGCCCTTGTAGGCCACCGGCGCCGTCTCGTCCTTGGGCGGTGAGGCGGAGGCCTGCACAGCCGCGGCCGCGTTGATCGGGCCGTAGCCGAGCAGGGCGCTGCCGCCGCCGGCGGGGCGGTTGGCGGTGGCGATCAGGACGTCGTTGACCTGGGCGGGGGTCAGCTTCGGGTTCTTCGCCTTCATGAGCGCCACGACGCCGGCGGCCAGCGCGCAGGCCGGTGAGGTGCCGTTGACCGGCTCGTAGCCGCCGGTGTTCGTCGCGCTGTTGATCGCGACGCCCGGTGCGGCCACGTCGTTGTTGGTGTGCACCGTGGAGAACTCGGCGCGGGTGCCGTTCTGCTGGGTGGCGGCCACCGCGATCACGCCGGCGTAACCGGCCGGGTAGGAAACCGAGTTGAGCATGTCACCCGAGTTGCCGGCCGAGGCGAGCACCGGCACGCCTGCCACCAGGGCGTAGTCCACGGCGGCGGACTCCTCGGCGTTGTAGGTGTTGAACCAGTCGCTGCTGCCGAGCGACATGGAGATCACGTCGGCCCCGTGGTCGACCGCGTAATGGATGCCTTGATCGATGGGGCTCTTGCCCTGGTTCCGAAGGTCTTCCAGGTCCTTGGCGTCGGGCGCGTCGTCGTCCTCGTCATTGATCACGCGCACAGAGAGGATCTTGGCTTTCGGGGCCACCTTCAGGACGTCCGAGGCCATGGCGGTGCCGTGCTGGCCCCACTTCGGGTCCCCCGGCTCCAGCCCGTCCTTGAGGAAGTCGGGGCCGGTGGTCACCTTGCCCTTGAGGGCGGGATGGTCCTCCATCACACCCGAATCGAGGACGGCGACCGTCATTCCCTCGCCCTGGCTCTGCTGCTGCGCCGCGGACAGACTGAGCGCCTGCCCTTCCCAGCCGACCGGCGTGGCCGCCTGCGCGGGCGTGGTGGCCAGGGAGGCCAGCACGCCGGTGAGGGCGAGTGCGGTGCAGGTCGTGCGTATGGTCCGGAACTTCACCGTGGGGTTCACCTCGCCAGGTTCATGATGTGGATGCCGAAGGTGTCGGCGAGGTCGCTGGCCTCGTCCATCCACGGCTTTCGGTCCTCTTCGTTGTAGTCGGCGAAGTCGCCGGGCAGGTTGGCCGAAGCGCGCCCGTCGACCGCGCCGGTGGTGACGGCGACGGCGTACGTTCCGACGGGGTCCCCGCCCATGCCGTTGCGCCTGCTCTCCTGCCACTTGGCCGCGAGCGTCCCGGGAACCTTCAGCGGGACCACCGCGGCGTCGGGGTGGTCCTCACCCGACTGATCCTCCAGGTACTGGCCCAGTTCCGACCCGGCTTCTCCGTCCTTGGGCATCACGACGATCGCGACCGTGGCCACCATCTCACCGGTGAGATCGACGTACGTGGCGCGCAGCACGGCCTCGCAGCCGAGCTCCAGCGCCTTCTCCTTGGTCTCTCCGCTGAGGCCCTTGGAGCACGAGGTGTCCTCGGAGATGCCCATCCGGTTCCACTGCGCGATCTTCTTGTCCGATGCCTCGTACTTGTAGTTGGGAGGGTTGCCGATGGTCTCCGGGAAGAGCGCTTCGGTGGTCTCGTTGCGCCACACCACCGACGTGTAGTCCTGGTTGGGTATCACCTGCTGCGCGTTGCTGTACGCGTGAGCCACCAGCGCGCCGCCGCCGAGCATGCCGAGCACGCCGAAGACGGTCAGCACGATGCCGAAGGCCTTACGGCCGGTCCGTCCGCCGCCCGAGGGAGGCACCGGCGCCCCGGGCACCGGGCCGCCGGGGACGGCGTACCCCGGAACAGGGCCGCCAGGGACGGGCCCGCCAGGGACGGGACCTCCGGGGACGGGACCTCCGTGGCCGGGATGGTTCGCGGGCGGGGCGTACCCACCGTACGGAGACGGCCCCGGCTGAGCCGGAGCGGCAGTCGGAGGAGGCCCCGGGGGCGCCGCCGGCATGGGCGGCTGCACCGAGCCCTGGCCCGACCCCTGCCATTGCGGTTGCCAACCACTCTGCGAGGGCGGCTGCCCATGCGGATTGCCGCCGCCGGGCGGCGTGGGGTAAGTCATGGTTCCCTCTCACACGTCCTTCTGCGAGGGAGCACGATGCGTGGTCCGGGCTCACACGAAAGGAGCCCGCATCTCCACCGACCCGTACCTCAGGTCGCCGCGGGGCTCGACTCGAGCCACTCGCGCACCTTTCGGCGCCCCCGTGAGTCTCCCGACACCTTATGACCTTCGCAGACGCAAGGTGCGTCCGGTCCCGTGGAGCTCCTATAACGATCTTATTGACGGGCTTGTCCGCGGTAGTGGGCGATGGCCGTCTCCACCGGGTAGTTGGGGACGACGACCGTCTCGCCGGTGTCCTTGGCGACGATGACCTGGCTGCCGCCCGGTGCCGCGGGCAGGGGCCGGCCCGAGGCGTCGGTTGTGGGCGGAAACGTCGCGTACACCAGGTAGCCGATGTCGAATTCGTGGACGTGCAGGGTAGCGGGGGTGCCGTCCGGCAGTTTGGGTTGTGCGTAGCGGTTGCGGACGATGGCGAGGGCCTGTTCGGGGGTTGTGGGTGGGGTCGGTGGGGTGGGGGCGTCGGGTGGCATGAGGCCGGTGGTCTCCGAGGCGCAAGGGGGCGGGGGCGTCATACGGCCAGGGGGTCGGGGCCGTCATACGGCTGGGTGCCCGATCCTCGAGGGAGTCGGGCACCCAGCCGTTGTCTGTGTCGTCGCTAGTCGGTGGTGGGGAGAGCCACCAGGGTGTACGCCTGGTCCCCCAGGCCGGTGAGGGGGTCGGCCAAGGACATGAAGAGCCGGTCCTTGTGCCAGAACGGCGTGCCCCTGGTGGACATCGCCTTGCGGACTTCGATCGGGTATTCCACGATCGTCTTCATCGAACCGTCCTCGGCTCCGAATTCGACCAGCTCGGGTCCCTTGTCGTTGTCATTGTTGGTCACGTAGGCCAGGATGCGATCGCTTCCGGCAGCCGGCAGCGGGTAGTACTCCTTGAACTCGACCGCCTCCGTCTTCCACAGCTGCTTACCGCTGTCGAGGTCGTACGCGACCATGAGGCCCTTGCTCTTCTCCTCGGACACGCCCATGACGAATGTGTCACCGAAGACGCCGGCCTCCGGCCAGCGACCGCCGTCCGAGCCGGAAGTGTGGAGGTATTCGGCCGGCTTGGCGGGGGAGAACTCGCTGCGTACCTTCCCTGTTTTGTCGTCAAGGGAGAAGAGCGCTTCTCCGTTGTCGCCCTCCCGGATCATGACGATGGGAGAGGTCGACAGAACGTTGCCGCTGGAGAGCTCGCCGAAGCTGTCCTCGGGGATCTCGTGACGGTAGGTCCAGCGGGGCTGCCCGGTGGCCGGGTCGACCAATGAGACCTCGTCCCACCCGTCGCCCCAGTTCGGGTCATCGGGATCGCCGATCTGGCAGTGACGGACCCTGAGCAGCGCCTCGCCGCCGCTGAAGCCGCCGCTGGGGCAGTCAGTCGTAGCGAACCGCTTCGGATTCCAGGCCGGTGTGCCGTCGGCCGCCTTCAGGGCAAGCGCCGTGTTTCCGCCGTTGATGACGACGACGTCGCCGGCACGAGCGACCGACGCACCGTCCGAGGAGTCACCGAGGCTGATCTTCTTGTCCCAGAGCTTCTTGCCGGTGTTGAGGTCATAGGCCACGACGTGGTCGCAGGCTCTGTTCTCACCATAGGTGACGACACCGATGTTGCCTGAGGAGTTCTCGGGCGCGATACACGAGTGGTTGCTGTCGCCGGGGAGGGAGGTGGCCCACAGCTGCTTCCCGGTATCGAGGTCGTACGCCTTCACACCGCCGGTCAGGGCCTGAACCACCGCCTTGTCGGTGAACCAGGTGCCCCGATTCGTGTTGATGCTGGTGTCGACGGTCGATCCCTGCGGCTTGGGGGCGGCCACGCTCCACAGCACGTTGTTGCTGGCCGAGCCGATGAACATGTACCAGGCCCCGTAACCGGCCCCACTCAGGACGAGTACGGCCATGACGAGCAGCACGATCATCCCGACCGGCTTCTTGCGAGTGTTCCCCTGGTGAGGTGGGCCGGCGGGGCCACCGTAGCCGTACCCGGGCGGGGGCTGCTGGCCGTACCCCTGCGGGGGTTGCTGGGGGTAGCCGTGGCCGCCCGGCTGAGGTTGTTGCGGGTAGCCGTAGCCCTGCGGGGGCTGTTGGGGATGGCCGTATCCCGGCGGGGGTGCCTGCGGCGGCCCCGGCTGCGGGGCCTGCTGCGGCGCACCGTACCCGTACTGCTGCGGAGGCTGTGGCGGGCTCTGCGGCGGCGCCGGAGGCTGCTGGGGGTAGCCGTATCCCGGCGGGGGCACGGGTGGTGGAGGCTGCTGGCCGTACCCGCCGCCCGCTCCCTGCGAACCGTCTGTCGTCATCAGCTGTTGCTCCTCACATAACTGGCCCAGGCGGCCTCGAACTCGCTCTTGCCCATGCCCGTGGCCTCGCGCAGCTGCTGATCGAGCTGGTCGGGGTTGTCGTAGTGGTCGGTGACGAACTTCAACGCCGCGGCCTCGCCACCCTTTTCGGCGATGAACCGGATGGCCATGTAGCTGAGCGTGTAATTCGTGGAGACCTCGTCGTCGAACCCTGCGTCATTGGGCAGCGAACCCCCGAATTCCTTACCGGTGACGTCGTTCCGGATGCTCCATTCGCCGAGCTCACGGTCGAAACGGAACGCCATGTAATCGGCGAAACCCTCCACGACCCACCAGCTCGTGTAGGTCTCGGAGTCGAAGCCGGAGGCGCCCTCGAGCGGCTGGACGATGGCGTGCGCGAACTCGTGGTGGGAGATCTCCTGGACGAGCTTCGGCCAGTACGTCGCGTTGGTGAAGCGCTTCCCGGACATGTCCATCTTCACGCGGGCGCCGCCGTACTCCAGGTCCTTCTCGTCACCGCTGGAGTTGGCGTCGAAGGCGGGCATCGCCACGCTCTGGCCGGCTTCCCACTCGACGGATTCCGAGCCGTACAGGGAGGAATAGGTCTTGCGGTCGCGCTCGAGAACTGCCACGAATCCTGTGGGAGTCTCGGTTCCCGCGGGCCCCTTCGACTTCCACAGCTCGATGTCGTCCTTCGCGGCCTTCTCGATGTACGGCGCGAAACGGTCCGTGTCCGCGGCGTACTTCTTGTCCGAGATCGTGAGCGTGTGGTCCTGCTTCACGACGTGCATGTCCTCATAAAGGTCCCAGGGCGCCGAGTTGTACACGTAGCTCGCGGAGCCGTAGGCGTCGGCCGAGGGCCCCACTCGGGTGATCTGCGGCTCGGCGTCCTTCGATTCCCGCTTGATGATCCAGCGGTACCACTCGGACACCGGCCGGACGTCCACGTTCTGGATCTTGTGGACGAAGGCGACGTCGAGGGCGACCGTCGCCCCGTCGCCGTATTCGTCGGTGGTGTTGCCGCTCTGGCTGAGGATGGAGTACTCGGCCTGCGAGAAGGGTATTTTCCGCAGGTTCTGGAAGAGGTTCTGCTGCGTGTCCTTGGCCTTGCCGGTGAAGGGGGCGAGATAGGCGTCCTCGTCGCCGCTCTTCAGCGCCTGGCTACGGCCGTCGAGCAACTCCTCGATGTCCTCGGGGCTGAGCAACTGCTCGCTCTCCGAGTCGCCGCCCGCGTTGGGCAACGAGCCGCCGCCGACCGCCTTGTACACGGCGAGCCCGCCGACTCCCAGGACTGCCAGCACGGCCAGGACGACCACGCCGATGACGGCCTTCTTCAGCCCCTTGCCCTGATCGCGGCCGCCGCCTCCACCAGGGGGCGGCTGCTGCGGGTACGGCTGATGGGCCCCAGGCCAACCAGGGACCGCGCCGGGCTGAGGCGGCGGCGGGTAGCCGGCGTATCCCGGCGTGCTCTGGGGCTGGTACGGCGCGCCGCCCTGCTGCGGCACCCAACCTCCCTGACCCTGCGGAGGTCCCTGCGGATACGCGCCGCCCGGCCCTCCGGGCGGCGGAGGGTACGACATGAACTGCCTCTCCCATGAGTCTCGATGGCGCGCGGGACCAGGTGGTGCCCGCGCATGCGTAGGAGAGCGCGTGGCTGCGAAGCCCACCGAGAACGGAGCGTTCCGCTCAGGAGGTCGACTTCAGTGTTTTCGCACGGGCGATGACTCGCCGCTCATGCCTCAGCTTCCCCGTTAATGCTCATGACAGCCTACTAGCAGGTCAATTGAGGGCCTGGGTGGTTCCCTTTCCATGTGGTAAAGCTCGTGAAGATGTCGTGAACCCGAGGTTCACGGCTGCCCGAACGAATCCCGGCGAAGCTCTACCGCGCCCGGTGCTTCGCCTTCACGGCGCCCGTGGCGCGCTGAGTATGGACAGTTCCGCGAGGTGATGTGGTCCTCCTGTGGAGGAGCCGTCATGGGGCCGCTCTGTCCCACCCGCCCCACGACACGCACGACTGACCTCTGAGATCCTGAGGCTCGTCATCGTCAACGACAGTTGGGCGGCCATGAACCACAGCAGCCAGGGATGGGCTTCGGAGGGGCAGCCGCAGGCTCCGGGGCAGTACGGACAGGCTCTGGCGCCGACGCCGTATCCGAACCCCGCGCCACTGACCATGGTCGAGATCCAGCACTACTGGCTGAGCAGGTACGACCGGGTCACGGCGGGGGAGCCGGCCGCCATCATCCGCTCGGCGGATCCGGCGACGAAGGGCCACGCGCTCGCGTATGTCCACGTGCCGCAGGACGCCCCCAAGGGAGGGCGCACGGCGCGGCCGCCGTTCCACGTCAGCGGCCCGCAGGGTGAGTCGTTCTGCTCTGTCCGGTCCATCGGCGAAGGCGGTTACGACGTTTACGGCGGCGACGGCACGGCCATCGGGCGGATCACTCGGCGCGACGGACGGGTGCTGCCCTGGCCGCGTCGTGCGCACTGGACCCTGCAGCCGGCGACCGGGGCCCAGCCGTTGACGGCGAAGCGGGGAACGGTGCGGGGCTGGATGCTCTGGTCGACCCTCGGGTTCCCGCTCTACTTGGTCTTCTGGGTGGTCTCGGCCGTCCAGGGGCTGCTTCTGCTGCTTGTCGGCGACAAGGACGAGGCGAAGAAGGAAACGGCCTGGGAGCTGGGAGCTCCGAGCCGTGCCCTGTGGCATCCGTCCGGTGGCTCCGACACCGTCGTCGACTACCGGGGCGGCAGCACCTTCCACATCGAGTCGCAGCGGCTGGACCTCCGGCTCGCCTACGCACAGGCCGTATTGCACGTGTGGGACGGCATCTGACGGGCAGCCGCACCACATTGGCAACCGCGAACCTCCTCATGTATCACGGAGGTTGGCGCTCCGATAATCTGTGCGGCGGTCAATGGATCACTACTACATGGATCACGACTACGGGGAGACACGGGGATGGCGGACTTCCAGATCGATGTCGATCGTATGAAGACCCTGATCAACAGGTTGGACCAGGTGGACGACCGCATGCGCGGCGCCCAGGAGCGGCTCAACAAGGTGGGCCCCAAGGGCCTGGGCACGGACGGCCTCGACAACGCCTGTGACGACTTCCAGGACGACTGGGGCGACGGCATCAAGCGGATCGCGGACGCCTCCAAGCAGCTGCATGAGGGGCTCAAGAAGACTGTCGAGTCGTACGAGTCCGTCGACCGGGACCTTCAGAAGGGCTTCAGTCAGAAGTAGTCCTGGCTACTGCCGTTCCGCAAACTCGCACAACTCGCACACAACGGGGAGAAGACGATGGGAATGTTCGACGATCCCAACTGGCCAGGTCTGACGTTCAACCCGGCCAAGGGTGATCTGCACACGATCGAGTCGCTGGCGTACGACGTCAAGACGGTCGGCGACGAGCTCGACGAGATGCGCGAGATGCTGGTCAGCATCGGCAAGACGGACGGCGTGTGGGACGGCGAGGCCGCCAAGAAGTTCCAGGACAAGGTCGGCGAGCTGCCCAAGTACCTGAAGCAGGGCCACGAGTCGATGGCCGCCTGCTCCAGGGCGCTCCGCAGCTGGCACGACGAACTCCAGACCATGCAGCAGCGGGCCAAGGGCCTCGAGGACCAGGCGTTCGAGGCGCGCAAGCGGCTCGACCAGAAGAACGAAGCCGTCGACCGCGTCAACGTCAAGATCGAGGGCGCGCAGTTCCGCCAGCTCACCGAGCAGGAGGCCAAGGCACTCGGAGAGGAGGCCAACTCGGCCTCGGCGGCGGCCAAGGACGCGGCGTCCGACCTTGAGTCGCTCATCGACAAGGGCGAGGCGCTGCGCAAGAACTGGGAAGAGGCGGCCGAGAAAGCCGAGAAGGCCATCCGCGAGGCCGCAAAGAACCGGCCGCCGGACTTCAGTATCTGGGACAAGGTCACGGACGGGCTGAAGGGCGCCTGGGAGGGCTTCAAGGACTTCCTCGCCGACAACGCGGACCTGTTCTCCAAGATCGGATCCGTCCTGTCCATCCTGTCTCTGGCAACCATGGCCATTCCGCCCGTGGGGGCGGTGCTCGGGGCACTGGCCATCGGCGCCAGCGCGCTCGCTCTGGCCGGTTACGGGGCCCGGGTGGCCCGTGGTGAAAAGGTCGGGGTGATGGACTGGGTCGGGGCGGGGCTGGGCGTGCTGCCGGGCATCGGAGCGGTCAAGGGACTGACAGCGGGTGCGAAGGCGGCCAGGGCCGCGGCGACAGGCAACCGACTCAAGGGTGTCTTCTCCAACGCCGATGAGATGGCGACCTCGGTCAATGTGGCCAGGGGCATGGCCGACGGTCTCATGTACAAGGGCCTGGCGAAGGCGGGCAAGGCCATGGGCCTCAGCGACGAGGTGGTGGACGTCGGCAGCGCGGCCATGCGCGGAACGCAGATGGGCGTGAAGGGTCTTGGCCTCGGCCTCGGCCTTGTGACAGGTGGGTCGAGCACCCAGACGGCCAGTGCGCCGTCCAGTAATGCCTTCATGTCGGCGGCAGGAGCGGCGTAACCGATGGACACGATGCTTCCCGGCGACGGCTCGGCCCATTCCGCGGCTGCCGCCCTTGAACGCCTGACGTTCCGGGTGCCGCCCGCCTTTTTCGAGCTACCTGTCTATGAGGCTCCGGAGGAAGTCGGCCAGGCACTGATCGAGCTGGCCCAGGACATTTATCCGGAGGGAAACGCCGAACTCTGGTTCCAGTACGCGGCGGCTCAACTGCCCGTGGTCGCCCAGATGATGGAGGACGGAATCGGCTACGCCGGATTCTGTCTGCTCGACCTCGACGGGCGACGAAGCACGGCGACGGTGACCGCCAAACTCCTGGAGTCCGTGCCAGGAGGTGGGCGGATGACCGCCTCGAGCGTTGCGGCGGAACTCGCGGGTGCCGGGGACCAGACTCAGATCGAGACGGTCTGGCTCGCGGCGGGCGAGGCAGCGGCCCGGTTCACCTCGGAAGTCATCAGTCTTCCCGCGGAGATCACCGATTCCGGTCGAGTCGAGGAGGTGGAGATCGGGAAAATCGCGATCTTCCTGCCACTCCGCCGCAACGCCGAGGTGGCTCTCTTCGAACTCAGCACTCCTTGCATGGAGGACTGGGACCTGTACTCCGAGCTCTTCTTCACCATCGTGAACACTCTTGAGGCGAACAACGGCGAGAGCGAGAGCCCGGTCGTCGGCGAGACCCCCGTCCACGATCCACACCCGCAGCAGCCGGCGACCCAGCCTCCCGGTGGACCGACAGACTTGGCGAGTGGCGCCGACGTCCCCCTGCAGACGAAGTCCGTGCGAGACGTGTTCGGATGAGAAGCGAACCCGGCACCGCTCCCGAGGAGGATCTGGGCCTCTTGCCGGTGACGGCTGCTCAGATGGCGGCGGTGCCGGGGCTGACCGAGGCGGCACGGACGATCGGCGTCGACAAGAGAATCGACTACCTGGCCGACCCGGACGTCGCGGCGATGCTCCAGCGCCATCGGAGGCTGCTGGGCAAGATGAACTCACGCGGAGTGTGGGGAGGCCTGCTGTTCACTCCCGGAGCGGTGGGAGCCTGGTTCCTGGCCGATACCACCGACGCGGGCGAACTCGGCACGGCGGCCGCTGTGGTCCTCTACACGCCGGCGGCGCTCCTGATCGTGCTCAGTGTGTACCTGCTGGCACGGGCCTTCTGGTTTCGCCGTGTCTGGGTACGCGGTGGGACTCGTGATCAGGTCAATGGATACCTTCAGGTCTTGTCGGCAGCCGGGCTCCCCCACCGCATGCCCGCGTGGCTGAAGCCGGTCACCGGAAAGAGATGGCGATGACGAATACTGTCTTTAGCGTGCAAGTGCAGCCTGCGCATGAGCAAACAGAATCCGGCTATGAGTGGGTCATCAGGGTACGAGGCGGTAACCCTGTCTACCTTCAAGGAGACGCTCCGAGGTCGGACAGGCCGGATGACCTCGGATCCGGGTTCACCCTCCATGAGGATCAAGCAGGTCACAAGCCCTTGTGTTCCGTGGCCCGGCGGACGACTGGGACGAGTTCGGACGGCAGTTATGCCGTCATGGGGCCCGGCGGAGAGGTGTTGGGTGTACTGCGGCCGCCTGCCCGACGGAGCCGCTGGCGGCCCCGGTACGAGATCGAACTGCCCGATGGCACGAAGCTGGTCGGCCGCGGTGGAACCATCGGTTCGTGGGTTGTCTACGTCGTACTGTCGCCGCTGTTGCTGATCTACAACGTGGCGAGTTTCCTCGGCGGATACGGTCTTGATGGGCATCTGCCCACGCGTACGGCGTGGCGGACAAGCGGCGCCCTTGGAACCGCTCCCCTGAAGTTCTACGGGATCACCGACAAGTACAAAGTTCGCACGACACGCTTGGACGCGCGCGTGGCCTACGCGCAGGCCGTTCTGCACACGTGGTCCAGTTAAGTCGAGGCCGTTCGCACCATGAACAACACTCCCAGTGATCTCCTGCCGGTAAGCGGCAACGCGCTGACCGCTCATCCACAACTCGACACCACGGTACGCCGATTCAGCAGTCTCTACGGCCTCGACTACCTCGACGACCGCAAGGTCGGAGCGATGCTGGCCGAACGGCAGGCTGACATCCGTCGCACGTCGTACGGGGCCTTGGTCTGGGTCTCCTCGCTCGCCGGCACCTCCGGGTTCATCTGGTTCCTGTGGGCCGGGCTCAGCAAGCCCGAGAACATCGCTGTCGCGATCGGCCCACCGGCGGTGCTGATCGTTCTGGCGGTCGCCGGCTTCGTACGTGCCTACCGCCAGGCCAAGCGGCAGCTGCGGCACCCGCACCTCGAGGGCTACCGGCACGTGCTCGCTGCGGCGCTCGCTCACGGGGCACCGGTCACGCACATCCCTGACTGGCTGATCGGCCGCAACGGCAGCGGTGAGGGAGCCGCCCCGCTGCCTTCGTACGCGGCACCTGTCGGCAGTCCGGCTCACAGCGGTGCGCAAAATGCTCGGGCCGGGGCTTCCGCGCCGCTCCCCCCGAAGCCGCAGGCAGTCGCTGAGTACGAGCGGATCGCGGATCAAGGCGGCTCGCACGACGAGATCGGCTGCCTCCTGGTCATCGGCGCGGCGGTGGGCGTGGGGACGGGCTTCACCAAGGACATGCCGGTGGCCTTCGCTGCCGGGATCCTCGCGCCGGTCGCGATCTGGTTCTGGGTCGCGGGCTACCGACTGGGCAAGCGGAAGAGTGCGCTGGAGGCCGGGGCGCGTGAGTACGTTCAGCAGCTGACCGCGGCGCAGGCCTCCGGCGCCGTGGTTCCGGAGCTCTCGCCGCAACTGCGCAAGCTCCTCGACGCTCCCCGATGACGGGGACGATCACCATACGACGACCAGGATGGCACTCTGGTCGTGATGGCGCCCGACGGTGCCCAGCTGGGTGTGCTTCGGCAGCCTCCCTGCACACAACGGTGGCGACCACCGCACGAAATGGAACTACCGGACGGCACGAGACTGATCCGCTGTAGCGGAACCGTCACGTCGTGGGTTCACCGCTCAGGACGTCAACCGACCCGCGCCCCCGCCGCCTTGGCCCGCTCCCGCGCCTCGGGGCTGACGCCGCGCTTGCGGGCCGATGTCCGGCAGTCGACCGCCTCGCGCTGGGCCACACCCATCAGCCGGCGCGGTCCGGGTACGGCGACGACGCCGAGGAAGCGCGGGTCGCCCGCGAACCAGACTTCGTCGACGTCACCGGACCTGACCTTCCGGATCCAGAACGTGTAGCCGCTGCCCAGGAAGCTGCCGTAGCCGAGCGAGACACGCTTGTCGGGATCCGGGTGCTCGGGATCAGTGAAGGAGAACCGGGTGGTGCCGTTCTTCGCGATCGAGGCGGCTCCCGGGACCGACTGCCACGGGTAGACCCGGAGGATACGGCGCAGTGACAGCACGCCCGAGACCCGCGCGGTGTTGAGCATCGCCACGTAGATCAGCACCAACAGCGCGGGCATGAGAACCCAGAGGGTCCACACCGGAGTCAGAAGCACCGCGTACAGCCAGGCCACGAAGGACGCGAGCGAGAGCAGGAAGGCGCACAGCCGGAAGGAGGCCGTGCGGCGCCAGGCCCGGCGGGTGGCCGCATCGTCGTATGCCGTCTGCGTCAGGGGAACGTCCACTGCAGTTCACTCCATAGGGGCCGTCAGGGCCATTGAGGGTCAGCCGAAGACCGCGCGTACGGACGCCTCGACCTCGGACTCGGGAATCTGGGCCTTGAACTCCTCGGGGAGCGGGTTGTCGAAGCTCACCATCTCCGCCATGCCACGGTGGATGTCACGGTAGTGCTCGCGCGCGGCCACCGCCGTGGTGGTCAGCGTGAGGATCGCGAGGTTCCGTCCGTCCGGGAACGGCAGGTACACGGTCGCCTCGTAGAGCGAACGCCGCTGGGCGTCGGCCGCCTCGGGCAGCTCCACCAGGGCCTCGGTGAACGCGGCGGGACCGCAGGGCAGGTCCGCCACGGCCACCGGCAGCGCGTTCTTGCGAGCCGTCGCCGCCTGCACCGCCGCCAGCTTCGGCGGGGTCCAGGGGATCTCGCGCCGGGCGAGCGTGACGACCGACTCCAGCATGCTGCCGTCGTCCGCCTCGTGCGCGCCGATGGCGAAGCTCACCACGCCTTCCCGCTGCATCTCCAGGGTCAGCACCCTGGCCTGGGCGAGCTGGTCCAGGAAGTCGGCCTGCTTCTCCTCCGGCACCAGCTCCAGGAGCGAGTTGACCGCCTCGACCACCCGGGCGCCCTCGGGGGACTCCGGATCGGCGAAGAGGTCGTGGAAGGGGACCTCCACATAGCCGGGCGCCAGCGCGAACCACAGGTCGCAGCCACGCTCCATGGCCGACTCGTCGATGGCGTACTCGAGTTCGTCCGCGTTGTCGCTCAACGGTTCAGACCCTTCATCGCTGCTCAACGGTTCCAGCCCCTCAGTGCGCGCCGAACAGGATCTTCAGCGTCTTCAGGGCGGTGGCCCCGTGGCCGGCCCCGTCGAAGCTGCCGGCCCGGACGCCGTCGGCGCCGGTCGCGGCGTTCTCCGCGGCGGGGTTCTTGATCTCGTCCCACAGGTTCTTGGCCACGCCGTACGTGCCGGTGAGCGCGCCGGCCCCGGAGACCGAGACGTCGACGATCTTCGCCGCCGTTGCCGGGTTGGCAGCGCCCTTCACCAGCCAGGTGGTCAGGGGGTTGTCGGCCGCGTGGATCCGCTGCGCGGCCAGCCAGGTCTTGCCGCCCGCGCTGGAGAGCTTCTGCCCGAGGGTGAGGGCCTCCGCGCCGGCACTCGCCGACCGTGCGGCGCCGTTGATGCCGCGTGCCGCGGCGCCGATGCCCGGGACCATGCCGAGGGTGTCGCCGACCACGCCGACCGCGTTGTTCCAGAAGTCCGAGTCGAACTCCCCCTTGGTGAAGCCGTCCTTGAGCGAGGCCCGGACCACAGGGTTCGACAACCGGCTGATCAGCGTGGCCGCGCTCGCCGCCGCCGCGACCAACAGCAGGATGGGGCCGACCGGGACGGCGAAGAACAGGGCCGCGAGGCCGGCGATCGCCGCGATCGCGCCCAGGATGTCGGTCAGGTTGTCCCCGACCCAGTCCATGGCCTTCTCGAACCAGTTCGGCTCCTCCGGCGCCAGCTTGTCCGTGGACTCCCGCAGGATCCTGGCCTTGCCGCGGGCGTCGGTGGCGTGGTTCTCCTCCAGCTCCCGCGCCTTCTTGATGACGTCGTTGTACGCGGTCTTGGCGTTGTTCACCGCCTCGCGCGCGTTGTTGAGCTCTTCGGTCGCCTTGTCCAGCCGCGCCTGGGCGTTCTTCAGCTCCGCGTCGTCGGTGAACGTCTTGCCCGCGAGCTTGAGGTCGGGATTGGCGGCGGCCGTCTTCTCCGTGCCCTCCGCCGTCTCGATCTTCCCCTTCGCGGTCTGCGCCTGGCCGTCGAGGGTCCTGGCCCGGTCCTGATAGCCGTCGAGCGCCTTCTGCCAGTCGGAAAGCGCGGTCGTGGCCTTGGTGATGGAGGTGTGGGCGTTCTGCAGATTCTTCGGCAGCGCCCCGTCGAGCTGCTCACGGAAGGCGACCGCGGCATCTCCCTCCCAGGAGCTGCCCGACCGCAGTTTCTCGATCATCGTGTGCGCGTCGGCGAGGGTCTGCGCCGACTTCTGGAGCTTCGCCGTCAGGTCGGACACCACCGAGACATTGCCCGGTACCGGGTTGAAGCCCAGGTGCGTGTACGGGTTCGCGCTCACTTCGCGCCCCCTTCGGCAGCGGCCTTGCGGAAGCCTTCCTCAAGCGCCTGGTCGACCTCTTCGTAGTTGGCCTTGCTCTGGTTGACGCTCTCCGCGAACTTGCCGGTCAGCTGCGCGATCTGCTCGGAGCCGTACTTCCAGTGCTCGTGGAACTCCGCGCAGGCGGCGTCGAGGTCCTTGGTGCCGATGCCTTCCGCGGCCACGTCCTGCATCCACTTGCGGACGTTGTCGAGTTCCGTCTTCGCGTCTTCCAGCGTCTTTCGGAAGCGACCCAGTTCCTCGGTGTCGGTGTTGAAGTAGTCGGTTGCCACAGCTTTCCTCCCCGTTGGACGGCTGGAACACAGGAGGGGTGGACCGCGGAAGCGGCCCACCCCTCAACACCGGAGCAGGCTCAGCTCTCCGGCAGGTATCCCGTCTGGACCAACTGCCCACTGGTCCGACGCGAGATGAACTGCCCACGTCCCGGCGGCATCGGCGCGGCCTTGATGTTGTTGAACACCGGCCCCTCCTGCGGATCGCCGGAGAGCACGATGCCCTGCGCGCCGAGCTCCTTGATCCGGGTGAGCACCGGCTCGAAGGACGAGCGCGAGGCACCCGAGGTGGTGCGCGCCAGGATGATGCGCAGACCCAGGTCGCGGGCGAACGGCAGGTACTCCATGAGCACCGACAACGGGTTACCCATCGACGTGGCGACCAGGTCGTAGTCGTCGATGAAGATGAACGCGTCGGGCTCGTTGTACCAGCTGCGGTTGCGCAGCTGGTCCGGGGTCACGTCCGGGCCGGGCATACGGCGGTTCATCGAGCCGGCCAGCGACTCCATGACCTCCTGCAGCTGCGGACCCGAGGCGCAGTACTTGTACATGTGGCTCTCGGGCACCTGGCCGAGCAGCGCGCGCCGGAAGTCCGACACCACGAACAGTGCCTTGTTGGTCGCGTACCGCTCGGACACCTGCTTGGCGATGAACCGCAGCAGCGAGGACTTGCCGGACTCGCTCTCGCCGTAGATGACGAACAGCGGGTCGGTCTCGAAGTCCACGAACACCGGGGACAGCGTGAGCTCGTCGACGCCGACCGCGATGCCGCGGCTGCCGAAGTCGCCGCCGCCGGGCAGCTCGGACGCTTGGAGCATCGTCGGCAGCATCCGCACCTTGGGCGCCGTAGCGCCCTGCCAGGCGTTGTTGACGCTCTGGACGAGATTCGCCATACCGTCGGCCAGGTCCTCCACCGCGGGCGACCCGTCGATCCGGGGCGTGGCTGCGAGGTAGTCCAGCTTGTCCGGAGACAGACCGCGACCGGGCTTGCCCATCGGCACGTTCTCGGCCCGCTTGCGGTCGAACTCCGACTCCATCGCGTCACCGAGACGCAACTCGAGACGGCTCAGGATCTGGTCGCGCAGCGCCGGCCGCATCTCGGTGTACCGGGTCGCCGTGATGATCAGGTGGACACCGAAACCGAGACCGCGGGTCGCGATGTCCGCGATGACCGCGTCGAGCATCTCGTAGTCGTTCTTGAACGTCGCCCAGCCGTCGATGATCAGGAAGACGTCGCCCCACTTCTGGTCGGGGTAGTGGCCCTGCGCCCGGCGGTTACGGAACGTGGCCATGGAGTCGATGCTCTTGGAGCGGAAGAACTCCTCACGGGCGTTGAGGATGCCGTGCACCTCCGCCACCGAACGACGGACCTTCTCCTGGTCCAGACGGGAGGCCGCGCCGCCCATGTGGGCCAGGTTCTCCAGGGCGAGCATGCCGCCGCCGCCGAAGTCGAGGGCGTAGAACTGCACTTCGGTGGGCGTGTGCGTGAGCGCGAACGACGTGATCATCGTGCGCACGAGCGTCGACTTGCCGGACTGCGGGCCACCGACGATCAGGGCGTGACCGGCGGAACCCGAGAGATCCGCGTACATCACGTCACGGCGCTGCTCGAAGGGCTTGTCGACCAGGCCGACCGGGACGACGAGCTTGCTCTGGGCGTGGTACCCCTCGGCGTGCAGACCGCGCTCCGCGCTGATGTTGAGCACCGGCAGGATCTGGTCGAGGCTGAACGGCTCGTCCAGCGGCGGCAGCCACACCTGGTGGGCGGGCGGGCCCTGACCGTCCAGGCGGCTGACGATGACGTCCAGCACGGTGTCGGCGAGCGCGTCGTCGACCTGGTTCGTACGGGTCTCGGGCTCCGGGTCGGCGAGAATCCGCACCGGCACGGGCGCGGCGGTGAACAGCACCGGGGAGCGGTCGATCCGTCCGCCGCCCTGGACCACCGGGCCGTTCGGCCTGTAGGTGCCGGACACGTACGCGGCCTTGAACTGCACCATCGTGCCGGTGTCGTACTTCAGGATGCCCGCGCCGGGGACGTTCGGCAGGTGATAGGCGTCGGGCACACCGATCGCCGTACGGGACTCGGCGGCGGAGAAGGTCCGCAGACCGATGCGGTACGACAGGAAGGTGTCGAGGCCGCGCAGCTTGCCCTCTTCGAGTCGCTGCGACGCGAGCAGCATGTGCACACCCAGCGAACGGCCGATACGGCCGATCTGGATGAACATCTCGATGAAGTCGGGCTTCGCGGCGAGCAGTTCGCTGAACTCGTCGATGATCAGGACGAGCGACGGAAGCGGGTCGAGCGCGGCGCCCGCCGCACGGGCCTTCTCGTAGTCGGTGATGTTGGCGTAGTTGCCGGCCTGCCGCAGAAGCTCCTGGCGGCGGGTCAGCTCACCGGTGATGGAGTCACGCATGCGGTCCACGAGCGTGAGCTCGTCGGCCAGGTTGGTGATCACCGCGGAGACGTGCGGCATGGAGCCCATGCCGGTGAAGGTGGCACCACCCTTGAAGTCCGCGAGGACGAAGTTGAGCGTCTCGGACGAGTGGGTGACCGCCAGGCCCAGCACCAGGGTGCGCAGCAGCTCCGACTTACCGGAACCGGTGGCGCCGACGCACAGACCGTGCGGGCCCATGCCCTCCTGCGAGGCCTCCTTGATGTCCAGCATGACCGCCTCGCCGCTCTCGCCGAGACCGATCGGGACACGCAGCCGCTCGTGCAGCGTGCGCGGCCGCCACGTGCGCGAGACATCCACGCTCGCCGCATCACCGATCTGCATCAGATCGGTGAAGTCCAGGTTCGCGAGCAGCGGCTCGTCCGCGTCGGCCGCACCGAGGCGGAGCGGCGCCAACTGCCGGGCCAGCGACTCCGCCTGCGCCTGCGACAGCACGTCGGGCATGCCGGTGAAGACACCCGTGCCCGCCTCGAGCTCCATGCCGTCGGGGTACACCCGAACCGACAACGAGCCACGCAGCTCGTCGAGTTCACCGGGCACCACCTCGAGGATGGTCACGCCCTGAAGGCCCTCCGCGGAGGCGAGGACCGAGTCCGCCGGCACACCGCCGCCGTCCAGCACGACGACCACGTGCGGCTGGTCCAGGACCGGCTGACCGTCCCGGCTCCAGCGGGACCGGCCCTCCAGCTGGTGGGCGATCGCCTCCTCCAGCTCACCGAGGTCGTAGCACACCAGCCGCCGCGTACCGGCACCGTCGGACTCCTTGTGCTGCATGTGCGGCAGCCACTTGGTCCACTCCCAGTCCACCGCCGCGCCCGGCGCGGCCACGACCGCAATCACCACGTCCTCGGGTGAGTGCAGCGAGGCCAGTTGACCGATCACCGACCGAGTCTGGCCGTAGACCGTCTCCGAGTCGCCGGAGATCGTCACGTGGTAGAAGGAGCGCAGCCCGATCGCCAGCGGAAGCTCGTTGATCGTGCCGTAACTCGCGATGAACTGCTGCATCGCATGGGCGGTCAGCGGCTCCAGCTCGTCCACCGGCGCCGTCTCGGGCGCGACCAGGGGAGTCGCCAACTGCTGCGGACCGAGACCGATTCGCACCTGCGCGAAGTCCTGGTCGGTGGAACGCCGCTCCCACAGCCGGGAACCCTCCGCGACCAGCGCCCACAGCTGCTCCGGCGCCGGGTGGAGGTAGTACTGGGCGTCGCGCTGCTTGTGCGCGGTACGCCGGATCTCACGCCGCTTCTGGGCCAGGTACTTGAGGTAGTCCCGCCGCCCCTCGGCCATCTGCCCGGACGGCCCCTTCCGGGCCCGCACGATCTGGGCGATCAGCATGGCGACCGTGGACACCATCATCAACATGCCCATGATCTTCATAAAGCCCTGGGCACCAGGCATGAAGAAGAACGCCGCCGACGAACCCATGCCGAGCATCGGCAGCAGGTTCATCAACAGGCTGTCGTCCTCGTTGCGAGGGATTTCGGGAGGGGATTCGAGCTTGACCTCCTCATTCGGCACCTCCGGCGGGAACACCCGCGGCGGGCGCTTGACGATGACGACGCTCACCGGTCCACCAGTCCTTCACGCAATCGCAATCTTGAACCGCCCCCGTCGTGACGGCCCCCGTACCTACGCCAACTCGTGCCGGTCGAAGCCGGGTCCAGGAGTCGGGCGTTGATCCTACTGTTCTGCGGGGACATTGAGTCGGGAGGGGATGGGGAGATGCCGCGTAAGGACGGTAGGGTGACGCTCCAACCGAAGCGCGGAGCGGGAATCGCCCTGGCAAACCGCGACGAATCACCGAGTACTGGACGAGGGGGAACCGTCAGTGAGTACGGTTTCAGCAACCGGATTCTGCAGAGTCACGGTGGCGGCACCGAACAGCCGGATCGATGTGGCACTTCCCGAGGATGTGCCGCTCTCTGACGTGTACCCGGAGATCCTCCGGCTCTCGGGGCAGACGCCGGAGGAGGCCGCGCCCACCGGGTACAACTTGGTACGCAGGGACGGCTCCGTCCTCGACGACGGCCGCTCGCTCGCCGAACTGCAAATCCGCGACGGCGAACTGCTGCTTCTGCGGCCGTTCGCGGACTCCCTGCCACCCGCCGTCTTCGACGATGTCGTGGACGCCGTGGCATCCGCCGTCGAGACCGACCGCCGCAGCTGGAACGACGGCATGATGCGCGGCGTCGGCCTGGCTGCCGGGTCGCTGCTGCTGATCATGATGGCCTTCGCCCTGTGGTTCTCCGAGCCGATCGCCCACGACATGAACGGCCTGCCCGGCATCATCGCCGGCGTCACCGGCGTCGTGCTCGTCGCGCTCGCCGCCGTACGGGCGCGGGTCTACGACGACCACCTCGCGGCCGCGGCCCTGGGCCTGGCCTCGCTGCCCCACCTGATGGTGGGCGGCTCGGGCATCGTGGGCGTCGCCGCGGGCCAGGGGCCCGGCCGGCTGCACCTCCTGATCGCCCTCTCGGTCGTTCTCGTCGCCGCGGTGCTGCTCGTCCTGATGCTGCCGCAGAACGACGCGCCCTTCATCGCCGCCGCGTTCGCCTCCGGCGTCGGTGTCCTCGCGACCTTCTTGGCGATCGTCACCGAGGCCGAGCCGCGTGAGACCGCCGCCGTCACCGCCGTGGTCATGGTCGCCGTCATCGGCTTCCTGCCCGGCTGGTCCGCCCGCTTCGCCAAGCTCCCCATCGGCTTCCGCTCGCCCGACCAGATCGCCAAGCGCGGACGCTCGGAAGACCAGCAGGAGCAGGAGCCCGTCGACTTCCAGGTCATCAACGACCAGGCGCGCCGCGGGCACGAACTGCTGCTCGGTCTCGTCGGCGGCTGCGCCCTCGGCGGTGTCGCCTCCGCCGGCGTGGTGCTCGGCTTCTCCACCAGCGGCTGGGCCCAGCTGCTCTCGCTGGCGGCCGGCCTCGCCCTGCTGATGCGGGCCCGCCTCTTCCTGTACACGTCCCAGGTCGTGACCCTGATGGTCTCCGGCATCGTCACGATCTGCCTGCTGGTGCTCGGCCTCGCCCTGAACCCGCCGGCCGACATCCTGAAGGAACTGCTCTACAACGACAACAGCGCCCCGCTGGACATCCGCACGATCTGGCTCGCCGCCTCGGTGGCCCTGGCCGCCATGGTCCTCGTGGCCATCGCCCTGATCGTGCCGCGCAAGGGCATGACCCCCTTCTGGGGGCGCATGCTCGACCTGAGCGAAGGCGCGGTTCTGCTGTCGCTCGTCCCGCTCTGCCTGGCGGTGCTCGACCTGTTCAACGCCGCCCGAGGCATGACAAGCTGACCGCCGACCGGCCATGAGCAGCACACAGCGGCTGCCACCTGCGAAGGTGGCAGCCGCTGTGTTGTGCGCTTGGTGGTGCGTGCACCGCGACGACCTCGCCGGACCACCCCGCCGTACCGCGGTCAGGGCGGCGCTCCCGGGCTGGTACGCTGTGTGACGGCCGTTTGTGTACGCGCCCCCGGTCCACCTGGGGGCAGCGCCCAGCGGAACCCCGCCTCCCGAGTCACGGAAGCTCCCCTGAGTAGCAGACCAGGGGCACTCGGCGGCAATCACAGATCATGAGGAGTACGCGTGTCGCTCGACGCCGCTACGAAGAAGCAGATCATCAGCGAGTTCGGTACCAAGGAGGGCGACACCGGCTCCCCCGAGGTCCAGGTCGCGATGCTCTCGCGCCGTATCTCGGACCTGACCGAGCACCTCCGGACCCACAAGCACGACCACCACTCCCGCCGTGGTCTGCTGATCCTGGTCGGTCAGCGCCGCCGCCTGCTGCAGTACCTGGCCAAGAAGGACATCCAGCGCTTCCGTACGCTGGTCGACCGCCTCGGCATCCGCCGCGGTGCGGCGGGCGCCAAGTAAGACGCCGTGAGGGGAGCGGTTCCCGGAAGGATCGGGAGCCGCTCCCTTTGCTGTACGTGCGGAGCGTCAACCGTCCGTGCGGAAACATGCGGAGTGTCACACACGCTTTGTAGTGTGGTAGCAAAACGCAGTACGCGTGCCCCAGCACGACAAGCAGTAGAAGAAGCAGTACAACAAGCAGTACAAGAAGCAGTACGGACGACACAGCAGGACAAGCAGAGGAGAAGCGCGCCAAGCCGCCGCCGGTCCTCGGTAGTGGCCCCCGGGGGGAAGCGAGCCCCGGGTGCTTCGATCGAAGACCGGCCCGCACCGCACGGAGCGCTTCTCCGCCACCGTCCCCCTGCCACACGGGCAGCGACGGGACAAAAGACGACAAAGTAACGGAGAAAACGCTAGTGGAGAACGAGACCCACTACGCCGAGGCCGTCATCGACAACGGCTCCTTCGGCACCCGCACCATCCGCTTCGAGACGGGCCGCCTGGCCAAGCAGGCCGCCGGCTCCGCCGTGGCGTACCTGGACGACGACACCATGGTGCTGTCGGCCACCACCGCCTCCAAGAACCCCAAGGACCAGCTCGACTTCTTCCCCCTCACGGTGGACGTCGAGGAGCGGATGTACGCCGCCGGCAAGATCCCCGGCAGCTTCTTCCGCCGTGAGGGCCGTCCCTCCGAGGACGCCATCCTCACCTGCCGCCTGATCGACCGCCCGCTGCGCCCGTCCTTCAAGAAGGGCCTGCGCAACGAGATCCAGGTGGTCGCCACGATCATGGCGCTCAACCCCGACCACCTGTACGACGTCGTGGCGATCAACGCCGCGTCCGCGTCCACGCAGCTGGCCGGCCTGCCCTTCTCCGGTCCGATCGGCGGCGTCCGCGTCGCGCTGATCCGCGGCCAGTGGGTGGCCTTCCCGACGCACACCGAGCTCGAGGACGCCGTCTTCGACATGGTCGTCGCGGGCCGCACCCTGGAGGACGGCGACGTCGCGATCATGATGGTCGAGGCCGAGGCCACCGAGGGGACCATCAAGCTGGTCCAGGGTGGCGCCGAGGCCCCGACCGAGGAGGTCGTCGCCGCCGGTCTGGACGCCGCGAAGCCCTTCATCAAGGTGCTCTGCAAGGCCCAGGCCGACCTCGCCTCCAAGGCCGCCAAGCCCACCGGCGAGTTCCCGATCTTCCTCGACTACCAGGACGACGTCCTGGAGGCGCTGACCGCCGCCGTCAAGCCGGAGCTCGCCTCCGCCCTGACGATCGCGGGCAAGCAGGAGCGCGAGTCCGAGCTGGACCGCGTCAAGGTGCTCGCCGCCGAGAAGCTCCTGCCGGAGTTCGAGGGCCGCGAGAAGGAGATCTCCGCCGCGTACCGCTCGCTCACCAAGCAGCTGGTCCGTGAGCGCGTGATCAAGGAGAAGAAGCGCATCGACGGCCGTGGCGTGACGGACATCCGTACGCTCGCCGCCGAGGTCGAGGCCATCCCGCGGGTCCACGGCTCCGCCGTGTTCGAGCGTGGCGAGACCCAGATCCTGGGCGTCACCACCCTCAACATGCTCCGCATGGAGCAGCAGCTGGACACCCTCTCGCCGGTGACCCGCAAGCGCTACATGCACAACTACAACTTCCCGCCGTACTCCACCGGCGAGACCGGCCGCGTCGGCTCCCCGAAGCGCCGCGAGATCGGCCACGGCGCTCTCGCCGAGCGCGCCCTGGTCCCGGTCCTGCCGACGCGGGAGGAGTTCCCCTACGCGATCCGCCAGGTGTCCGAGGCGCTGAGCTCCAACGGCTCGACGTCCATGGGCTCGGTCTGCGCCTCCACGATGTCGCTGCTGAACGCCGGTGTGCCGCTGAAGGCCCCCGTCGCCGGTATCGCCATGGGCCTGATCTCCCAGGACATCGAGGGCGAGACGCACTACGTCACCCTCACCGACATCCTCGGTGCGGAGGACGCCTTCGGCGACATGGACTTCAAGGTCGCCGGCACGAAGGAGTTCGTGACCGCCCTCCAGCTCGACACCAAGCTGGACGGCATCCCGGCCTCCGTCCTGGCCGCGGCCCTCAAGCAGGCCCGTGACGCCCGCCTCCACATCCTCGACGTGATGATGGAAGCGATCGACACGCCGGACGAGATGTCCCCGAACGCGCCGCGGATCATCACCGTGAAGATCCCGGTCGACAAGATCGGCGAGGTCATCGGCCCCAAGGGCAAGATGATCAACCAGATCCAGGAGGACACGGGCGCCGAGATCACGATCGAGGACGACGGCACGATCTACATCGGTGCCTCCGACGGCCCGGCCGCCGAGGCCGCCCGTACGACGATCAACGGCATCGCCAACCCGACGATGCCCGAGGTCGGCGAGCGCTACCTGGGCACGGTCGTGAAGACGACCACCTTCGGCGCGTTCGTCTCCCTGCTCCCCGGCAAGGACGGTCTGCTGCACATCTCGCAGATCCGCAAGCTGGCCGGCGGCAAGCGCGTGGAGAACGTCGAGGACGTGCTCGGTGTGGGCCAGAAGGTCCAGGTCGAGATCGCCGAGATCGACTCCCGCGGCAAGCTCTCGCTCGTCCCCGTGATCGAGGGCGAGGAAGGGGCCGAGGCCTCCGAGGACAAGAAGGACGACTCCGACAAGTGACGTCGAGTAGCTCCACGGCGACGGCCCGCACCTCTTCGGAGGCGCGGGCCGTCGCCCGTACCCAAACCATGATCAAGGGCACCAACGGCATCGGCACGGTCCGCAAGACCACCCTCCCCGGTGGCCTGCGCATCGTCACCGAGACCCTGCCCTCGGTCCGCTCGGCGACCTTCGGCATCTGGGCGCACGTCGGCTCCCGCGACGAGACACCGTCCCTGAACGGCGCCACGCACTACCTGGAGCACCTGCTCTTCAAGGGCACCACCCGCAGGTCGGCGCTGGACATCTCGTCCGCCGTCGACGCGGTCGGCGGCGAGATGAACGCCTTCACGGCGAAGGAGTACACGTGCTACTACGCGCGCGTGCTCGACACCGACCTGCCGCTCGCCATCGACGTCGTCTGCGACATGCTGACGGGCTCCCTCATCCTCGAAGAGGACGTCAACGTCGAGCGGGGCGCGATCCTCGAAGAGATCGCCATGACCGAGGACGACCCGGGCGACTGCGTGCACGACCTGTTCGCGCACACCATGTTCGGCGACAACCCCCTCGGCCGCCCGGTCCTCGGCACGGTCGACACGGTCAACGCCCTCACCGCAGACCGCATCCGCCGCTTCTACAAGAAGCACTACGACCCGACGCACCTGGTCGTGGCGGCCGCGGGCAACGTCGACCACAACAAGGTCGTACGACAGGTCCGCGCGGCCTTCGAGAAGGCGGGCGCCTTCAAGAACGGCGACGCCGCCCCCAGCGCTCCGCGGAACGGCCGGCGCGCTCTGCGCACCGCGGGCCGCGTCGAACTGCTGGGCCGCAAGACCGAACAGGCCCACATCGTCCTCGGCATGCCCGGCCTGTCCCGCACGGACGACCGCCGCTGGGCACTGGGAGTCCTCAACACCGCCCTCGGCGGCGGTATGTCCTCCCGCCTGTTCCAGGAGGTCCGCGAGAAGCGCGGCCTGGCCTACAGCGTGTACTCGTACACCTCGGGCTTCGCTGACTGCGGCCTGTTCGGCGTGTACGCGGGCTGCCGGCCCTCCCAGGTCCACGACGTGCTGAAGATCTGCCGCGACGAACTCGACCACGTCGCCGAACACGGTCTGACCGACGACGAGATCGGCCGCGCCATCGGCCAGCTCCGCGGCTCCACCGTCCTCGGTCTGGAGGACACAGGCGCGCTCATGAACCGCATCGGCAAGAGTGAGCTGTGCTGGGGCGAGCAGATGTCCGTCGACGACATGCTGGCCCGGATAGCCGCCGTGACCCCGGACGACGTCCGCTCGGTCGCCCGCGACGTCCTGGGACAGCGACCGTCGCTGTCGGTCATCGGCCCGCTGAAGGACAAGCAGGCGTCCCGGTTGAACGACGCGGTCGCCTGACCTGTCCGTCCTCGGAACCTCGGAACATCCGACGTAAGGAAGCAAGAGAGATGAGCAAGCTGCGCGTGGCGGTCCTCGGCGCCAAGGGCCGTATCGGCTCCGAGGCGGTACGGGCGGTCGAGGCCGCCGAGGACATGGAGCTGGTCGCCGCCCTGAACCGGGGCGACAAGCTGGAGACGCTCGCGGAGACGGGCGCCCAGGTGGCCGTCGAACTGACCACACCCGACTCGGTGATGGCCAACCTCGACTACTGCGTGAACCACGGCATCCACGCGGTCGTCGGTACGACGGGCTGGACCGACGAGCGTCTCGCGCAGCTGAAGGGCTGGCTGGCCGGGTCCCCGGAGACCGGCGTGCTCATCGCGCCGAACTTCTCCATCGGGGCCGTACTGAACATGAAGTTCGCGCAGATCGCCGCGCCCTACTTCGAGTCGGTGGAGGTCGTCGAACTGCACCACCCGAAGAAGGTCGACGCCCCGAGCGGTACGGCCACGCGCACGGCTCAGCTCATCGCCTCGGCTCGCGCCGAGGCGGGCACGGCCCCGGCGCCTGACGCCACGGAGACGGCCCTGGACGGCGCGCGCGGCGCGGACGTCGACGGCATCCCCGTCCACTCCGTTCGCCTGCGCGGCCTCCTGGCCCACCAGGAGGTCCTGCTGGGCGGCGAGGGCGAGACCCTCACCATCCGCCACGACTCCCTCCACCACAGCAGCTTCATGCCGGGCATCCTGCTCGGCGCCCGCCGCGTGGTGACCACTCCGGGCCTGACCTTCGGCCTGGAGCACTTCCTGGACCTCGGCTGACCCGGGGCTCACTGATGCGCGCGAAGCTCTCCTACGCCATAACGGCTGCCGTCCTGGTCGTCTACTTCGTCCTGGTCGGCAGCCGTGGCGTGATGCTCATCCAGTCCGGCACGGTCCTCACCGTCACCTTCGGCGTGGCGGTGCTGATCCTGCCGGTCATCGGCCTGTGGTTCCTGTGGAAGAACACCCAGTTCGTCCGCAAGGCCAACGCCCTCGCCGCCGAACTCGACGCCGAGGGCGGCCTGCCCGTCGACGAGCTGAGGCGCACCCCCAGCGGCCGTATCGACCGCGACTCGGCCGACGAGGTCTTCGCCAGGCGCAAGGCCGAGACGGAGGCGGCCCCCGACGACTGGCGCAGCTGGTTCCGCCTGGCCGTCGCCTACCACGACGCCCGCGACACCCCGCGCGCCCGCAAGGCCATGCAGCGGGCGATCGCCCTGCACGACGGCAGGACCGTCGAGGCTTGATGACTGTCGAGGCTTGAGAACCGTCGAGGTCTGAGGACTGTCGAGGTCTGAGGACTGGGGCGGCCGAGGAGGGGAGCGGCCGAGGGCGGAGGCGGCCGACAGAGCCGGCCCGAGCCCTACGCCGACTCCTCACTCGTACGCCGCCATACGCCGAAGGGGCCGACCCGCACTCGCCGCGGACCGGCCCCTTCGGCGTACCGTCACGCTCAGTCGCGCGCGTACTCCGCGGCCCATGCCTCGACCGCGTCCGCAGCCCGGTCGAACGCGGCGGTCCGCCCCAGGAAGTCCGCATTGCGGGTGGTCATCAGCACCGGCATGTCCTCCGCCGCACGACCCCGCCGTACGAGCCTGAGCGCCTGTCCCTGCACCGTGCGCGGCAACCCCAGCCAGCGCACCGGCTGCTGCACCGTCCTTATGGCGACGACCTGCTCCCAGGGCGCCGTACGCGTCACCAGGAAGCCGACCTGGCGCAGCCCGCGTGCACTCACCCACACGCCCATGCGCAGCAGCCGCAGCGCACCGGTGATCATCAGCAGGGCGATGCCGAACACGACGGCCGCCTCGGTCACCGTGCCGGTCAGGGCGATGATGACCGCCGCGAACAGCACATACGAGGCGAGCAGCAACCACAGCGCCGCAACGCCCACCCGCCATGGCCCGGGACGGTAGGGGCGCCGCCAGCGGTCAAGGTCCTCGAAGGGCAGCGCGACATCGTCGGCCGCCTCGAAGGCGCGGTCGGCCGTCAGGAAGGGCAGGGGCACGGCTGGTCCTCACTCAATCCATGCATGGGCTGTGCCCGGTGAGGCTATCGACCTGCGTCCCCGCTCACCACCCTCGGGGGTCCAAGGGGGTACCTCCCACGCCATTCGGGCGGTGGGGGGAGAGGTCAGCGCCCTTCGGACGCCTGTGACTGCTGACTCTGCTTGGCGGTGTCGGTGGAAAGCGCCGGCATGCCCACCAGGAGCGAGCCCACCAGCCCGGCGACGATGGTGAGCCCCAGCAGCCATCGCCCGGCTATCTGACCGGTGGACGCCCGCTCACGGGGCGGGGGAGTGACATCGCTGCGGAACCGGTCGGCCTCGGCGACAAAGGCGAAGGGCACGGACTCGCGCCGATGGAACATGGAAGGTGCGTCTCCTCTCGGGGATCGAATGAGTAGGCCTCATCAACACAGACGAGCGAATGCCCCAAAAGGTGCCCGGTTTCACCAACTTCACTCGGTCACGACAGCGAACGTCCCGTTTGGCGGGCCGTAGAGTGGCGTCGCCAAGTGATGAGATGGGAAGGACCCGCCAAATCGTGACCCCCGACGACGAACTCAAGATCGACCTGCGCGGCGATGTCACCGTTGAACTGGTCAAGCACAGCGCGGCAGACTCGGACGTCCTGTTCGCGGCCCGTGTGTCGACCGTCGGGGAGCAGTCCCTGGACGAGCTGAACAAGGATCCGGAGCGCTCCAAGGGGCTGATCAACTACCTCATGCGCGACCGGCACGGCAGCCCGTTCGAGCACAACTCGATGACGTTCTTCATCAGCGCCCCGATCTTCGTCTTCCGCGAGTTCATGCGGCACCGCGTCGGCTGGTCGTACAACGAGGAGTCCGGCCGGTACAGGGAGCTGCAGCCCGTCTTCTACGTGCCGGACGCGTCGCGCAAGCTCGTCCAGGAGGGCCGGCCGGGCAAGTACGTGTTCGTCGAGGGCACCCAGGAGCAGCACGAGTTCGTGCAGGGCGCCATGGAGGAGTCGTACCGCCAGGCGTACCGGGCCTACCAGGAGATGCTCGCGCAGGGCGTCGCCCGCGAGGTCGCCCGAGCGGTCCTCCCGGTCGGCCTGTTCTCCTCGATGTACGCCACCTGCAACGCCCGCTCCCTGATGCACTTCCTCGGCCTGCGCACCCAGCACGAGCTGGCCAAGGTGCCGTCCTTCCCGCAGCGGGAGATCGAGATGGTCGGCGAGCGGATGGAGGCGGAGTGGGCCAAGCTCATGCCGCTGACGCACGCCGCCTTCAATGCGAACGGTCGCGTGGCGCCGTAACGAACCGATGTTCCCCCGGCCGGGCATGCGCGTTGCACGGCCGACCTCGGGCCCATGGACCAGCCTCATGAAGTGTCCGTATTGCGGCATTTAGAGAAGTTCATCTAGCCTGATCAAACGGACCCGGCACTGCTTGAACCCCCGAGCAGGCAGTGCCGGGCTCCTTATTTGTCCTGACTTTCCCGCACCCCCCTAGGGCAGACCAGGCCGTGCGCAACGAGTAGCGTGTAACCCATGGCTCCGACCTCCACTCCGCAGACCCCCTTCGGGCGGGTCCTCACCGCCATGATCACGCCCTTCACGGCGGACGGCGCACTCGACATCGACGGCGCACAGCGGCTCGCCACGCACTTGGTGGACGCAGGCAACGACGGCCTGATCATCAACGGCACCACCGGCGAGTCCCCCACGACCAGCGATGCGGAGAAAGCGGACCTCGTACGAGCCGTACTGGAGGCGGTCGGCGACCGAGCCCACGTCATCGCCGGCGTCGGCACGAACAACACCCACCACAGCCTCGAGCTGGCGCGTACGGCGGAGCAGGTGGGCGCACACGGCCTCCTGGTCGTCACGCCGTACTACAACAAGCCCCCGCAGGAGGGCCTGTACCGGCACTTCAAGGCCATCGCCGACGCCACCGAGCTGCCGGTCATGCTCTACGACATCCCCGGCCGCAGCGGCGTCCCGATCAACACCGAGACGATCGTCCGCCTCGCCGAGCACCCGCGCATCGTCGCCAACAAGGACGCCAAGGGCGACCTCGGCCGCGCCAGCTGGGCCATCGCCCGCTCCGGCCTCGCCTGGTACTCCGGCGACGACATGCTGAACCTCCCGCTGCTCTCCGTCGGCGCGGTCGGCTTCGTCTCGGTCGTGGGCCATGTGGTCACGCCCGACCTGCGGGCGCTCGTCGAGGCGTACATCGCCGGCGACGTACAGAAGGCCACGGAGATCCACCAGAAGCTGCTCCCCGTCTACACGGGCATGTTCCGGACCCAGGGCGTCATGACCACCAAGGCCGCGCTCGCCCTCCAGGGCCTGCCCGCCGGACCGCTGCGCGCTCCCATGGCCGAGTGTTCGCCCGAGGAGATCGAGCAGCTCAAGATCGATCTTGCCGCAGGCGGGGTACAGCTCTAACACCAGACTTCGCGCGCCGGCCGCGCAGCAGACTCCACAACTGAATAAGCGGGCCACCGGTGCCTGCGCACTACACACAATGACAACTGCTTCTGCACGAACGTCACGCGCGCCACGTGCCCCAACCGGTACGTGGCGTGCGTGGTGAGGAGAGTCTTTTGAGTCATCCGCATCCAGAACTCAGCTCGCCCCCGCCGCTCCCCGAAGGCGGCCTGCGGGTCACCCCGCTCGGCGGCCTCGGCGAGATCGGCCGAAACATGACGGTCTTCGAGTACGGCGGCCGCCTGCTGATCGTCGACTGCGGAGTGCTCTTCCCCGAGGAGGAGCAGCCCGGAATCGACCTGATCCTGCCGGACTTCTCGTCCATCAGGGACCGCCTCGACGACATCGAGGGCATCGTCCTCACCCACGGCCACGAGGACCACATCGGCGGCGTCCCCTTCCTGCTCCGCGAGAAGCCGGACATCCCGCTGATCGGCTCCAAGCTGACCCTCGCCCTCATCGAGGCCAAGCTCCAGGAGCACCGCATCCGCCCGTACACGCTAGAGGTGGCCGAGGGTCACCGCGAGCGCATCGGCCCCTTCGACTGCGAGTTCGTCGCGGTCAACCACTCCATCCCGGACGCCCTGGCGGTCGCCATCCGTACGCCGGCCGGCATGGTGGTCCACACGGGCGACTTCAAGATGGACCAGCTCCCGCTGGACAACCGCCTGACCGACCTCCACGCGTTCGCGCGGCTGAGCGAGGAAGGCATCGACCTCCTCCTCTCCGACTCCACGAACGCCGAGGTCCCGGGGTTCGTTCCACCCGAGCGCGACATCTCCAACGTCCTGCGCCAGGTGTTCGCGGGCGCCCGCAAGCGGATCATCGTGGCGAGCTTCGCCAGCCACATCCACCGCATCCAGCAGATCCTGGACGCGGCCCACGAGTACGGCCGCCGGGTCGCCTTCGTCGGCCGCTCGATGGTCCGCAACATGGGCATCGCACGCGACCTGGGCTACCTAAAGGTCCCGCCGGGCCTGGTGGTGGACGTCAAGACACTGGACGACCTCCCGGACAGCCAGGTCGTGCTCGTCTGCACGGGCTCGCAGGGCGAACCGATGGCGGCCCTGTCGAGGATGGCCAACCGCGACCACCAGATCCGCATCGTCGACGGCGACACGGTGATCCTCGCGTCGTCCCTCATCCCCGGCAACGAGAACGCGGTCTACCGTGTCATCAACGGCCTGACCCGCTGGGGCGCGAACGTCGTCCACAAGGGCAACGCCAAGGTCCACGTCTCGGGCCACGCGTCCGCGGGCGAGCTGCTGTACTTCTACAACATCTGCCGCCCGAAGAACCTGATGCCGGTGCACGGCGAATGGCGCCACCTGCGCGCCAACGCCGAACTGGGTGCCCTGACCGGCGTCCCGCACGACCGCATCGTCATCGCCGAGGACGGCGTCGCCGTCGACCTCATCGAGGGCAAGGCGAAGATCTCCGGCAAGGTCCAGGCCGGCTACGTGTACGTCGACGGCCTCTCGGTCGGCGATGTGGGCGAGCCGGCACTCAAGGACCGCAAGATCCTCGGCGACGAAGGCATCATCTCGGTCTTCGTGGTGGTGGACTCGTCCACCGGCAAGATCACGGGCGGCCCGCACATCCAGGCCCGAGGCTCGGGCATCGATGACTCCGTCTTCGGCGATGTCATCCCGAAGATCGCCGAGGTGCTGGAGCGCTCAGCCCAGGACGGCGTGGTGGAACCCCATCAGTTGCAACAGCTGGTGCGCCGGACCCTGGGCAAGTGGGTCTCGGACACCTATCGGCGCAGGCCGATGATCCTGCCTGTGGTGGTGGAGGTCTGACGGTCCGTCGGACACCGCACAGTGTGAACCAGGAGCGGGGGGGGGGGGGGGGGGGGGGGGGGGGGGGGGGGGGCGCCGCCCGCGGGCGGGGGGGGGGGGGGGGCCCGCCCCCCCCCGGGGGGGGGGGCCCCCCCCCCCGCGCGGCGGGGGGGGGGCTGACACCATTTGGGCCGCGGGCGGTTGTGCGGGGGTGGGGGGGGGGTGGTTTGCGGGGCGGGGGCACCCCCCCATGGTTCACCCCGGCGCGGGGCGCCTCGATTTGCATCGAGGCGCCCCGCTCCAGTACGTTTACGGCTCCGCCTGAACGGGAACCCGGCAGCTTCGTGCGCCGGAACCAGCTCCCGGAGGGGGCGGAAATTCCGACTCAGAATCTCTGATAAAGTCGGAGTCGCCGGAAAGGGAAACGCGAGAGCGGGAACCTGGAAAGCACCGAGGAAATCGGATCGGAAAAGGATCTGATAGAGTCGGAAACGCAAGAACGAAGGGAAGCGCCCGGAGGGAAGCCCGAGAGGGTGAGTACAAAGGAAGCGTCCGTTCCTTGAGAACTCAACAGCGTGCCAAAAATCAACGCCAGATTAGTTGATACCCCGTCTCC